>JBHIFL010000029.1:0-47461 GCA_046761065.1 Candidatus Heimdallarchaeota archaeon | reverse complement strand
TTCTTGGTTTTTGGGTTAGCCACGATAGTTACCTTTCTTGCTACTATTTACAACCTCCGATTGAAGGAATTCGGATTGCTTGGGAATATCTATATCGCTTCAACTTATGCTGCACCTTGGTTCTTTGGGGGCTTGTTATTTTCTCCCAAAAGTTCAACCGCTTGGATCGCTTTTGGAACTCTGTCATTGATCACTTTTGTAGCCGGTTTGGGCCGAGAAATCCTGAAAGGGATTATGGATACCGAAGGTGATGCATTGCGGGATGTTCGATCGATAGCTCGGAAATACGGGTCTAAGACCGCCGCTTCTCTTGCTGTCTCACTCATACTTATAGGTGTCATTTTGACACCAATCCCCTTTTTTTATGCTTTTAACAGAAGCTTAAGTTATCTCCTTTTAGTCTCAATCACAGATCTTGCTTTATTAACCGTGTGTATTTCCATCTTGAGAGACCAATCTTATATCAATGCGAAAAAAGCAAGGGAACGTAGCCTTTTATCCTGTATCTTAGGTACAATTGCTTTTCTTGCTGGAGCAATTGACCTGTAGTCGAGTTTTCCCCGAACAGGGTTGCCTTACAACTTTGGTGCTTTCTAATATAATTTTTAATAATGGAAAATGAAATCACATACCGAGAAGTTGCATGGTGATAGATATCAGGTGGATTTTTTAATATAATCAAAGACATATTGTTACCAAGGCTCTTTTGACATACTAACACTCTTGAGCTTCTCTATAATTTCTTTCAGTTTTCTTCCACCATTAGAGCGAATACCTTGTTCGACGAAAGTTCCTTGAACTACAATAGCCGCTCCTGCCTTTGCGAGTTCCATTGCGACTTCGGGGGTGTTGATCCCTCCCCCAACAACTAATGGAATCTCTAAGATACGGGAAGTAAAAGCAACAGTTTCCACAGGGACATTTTCATTGGCCCCTGAGCCTGCCTCTAGATACACTAAATCAAAACCCATGTACTGGCCTGCCAGTGCATAACTCGCAACAAGTTCCGGTTTATTTCTAGGTAGAAGATTTGCATCACTGACAAATCCTACCGTCCCCCCTGGTTGGAGAATGAGGTATGCCATTGAAATAGTCTCAAGGCCCCATCTTTTGATTATCGGAGCTCCAAGAACTTGAATCCCAGTAATCCAATATGGATTACGTGAGTTGAGTACACTCATGAAAAACATTGCATCGGCAAATTTTGAGAGCCCTGAGATATTTCCAGGGAATAAAATAACTGGAATACTAACATTTTCTTTTATAGACTGAACCGTCTTATCAATAAGCCCTCCAATTGTACTCCCTCCTACCATTATTGCATCTGTTCCTGCAATTTCGGCTTTCCTCGCGATATCTCCAGCTTCTTCATAAGATTGTTTCTGTGGGTCGGGATCAATCAGAGTAAAATGTAGTATTCCATCTTCCTCAATTTTTCTGAGGATAGATTCTAAAATCTTACCCAAAGAAGCACATCCTAGACTTGTGAGACTAATTGCAAGTTACTGAAGAGCTTATAAGCAGATGTTTTGAATTTAACTTTTGGTAACTTATTTTATTTTTAAACATTTGATTCTGTTTGAAGTAGTGTTTTTATCAATAATAAGCATTAAGGCTGAAATCATTCTATTCTGATGATTTTAGTTATAACATTTTCAGTTATAACTAGTTATTAGTTATTCAAGATTTTTTATGAATAATATTGTTAAATTTTGGGAATTTGAAAGTGAGGGCAAGAGAAAAGGCTATATTACTTTTTTAATCAAACGATTACCCCTTTCATTAGAGTTGTGTGATTGGAGAAGCGAATCTGTTCCCACTTTCTATGTAATTTTCTATTAGATAATTTTCTAATTTATTTTCAATGATATCTAAATAGTTTCAATTATTTTATGAAATTGTAATGATAATTTTTTCGAATTTCTAGGAAATAGTGATGCTTATATAACACGTTTAACTAAACACGTATGTACTTAATACATTGCAATAAGATAATGAAAAGCCCCAATGCATGTCACTGAGAAACATTAAAAACAAAGTCGCACTGAGGAAGAGAATGGCTCCAGAGAAATACGAATAAAGCCTATCATACTGCATTTTGAAAATTGGAGTATGAAGTGTGTGATATAAATCACAGGTGAGACTTATGCCAAGAGGACTAGTAGTGGCACGATTTGACGAGTTAGAAGGCCCCATCGTTCTTGGAAAGAATCCTCCCGATACGCAGATGGATGAAGAAGATGTCATGCGAATATTCACTAGCCATGCTGTTGGGGCACGCGGCGAAGGTTTTCTCTCCCTTCAATTAGGAGGGCTAAATACTGCAAGCTACTATGTAGAGAAGCATGAGACCCCATTTGTTATGATTTTGATTCTTCGTGCAACAGAAAAAGCAGAAGAATTTCGAGAAGTGATGTCGGATTACGCAGAGCGAGTCTTTGATGAGATTGAAGAAGGAACTATGGCACTCGACGATCTACTTGAAGTAGCATATCGAGAAATACTTGCAATCACAGAGTATACAGATGAACAAAGAGTCGCATTGGTCTTCGTAGAGCCTATTGGGCTTCGAATCTTCGAAAAGTTAACAGATGGACCAGTATCTCGCGAAGAATTACTAGAATATTTGAGAACCGAATATGGAGCTTCTGTTAGCTCATTAAACTTGGAATATTATGTCACTGCGCTCCAAAAGGCACAGATGATTAAAGAACGACGAATTGCGGGAAGGATCGAACCTATTCTATTCTTAGTAAAGGATGCGGTTCTAGTTCGTTCTCCGCCCAGACAAGTGTTACAGACCATGAACAGTCTACCTGATTCTGTAAAAACTGAATACCTGAATGCAAGTAAAATTTTCTTCGAGAATTATCAGCAATCAGCAGAAGATAATGCCCTCTGTGGGTTTGCGCTTCTAGACCATCAAATCTATCGTGTAATTAATGTGTTACGGGAAAGATGGTTTTTGAAAGAGCATCTGGTTGATCTACTTCAAATGCCAGCAGATCAGCTAGATGATATTATTGGAAAGTTGGTAGAGCTCGAAATGGCTAAGGAGATCGTTCACAATACTGAATGTTACATAATGTTGGTAAGCGATTTCAGAGTCAAGAGCTTTACACCTGAATATCTTATTAATAAAATTGTATCAAGGTGGAATACGGGGCGAATCGAGAAGGATTTAGCCATAGAACATTTAAAAATCTTACAAAAGCAATTCTTGTGAGTTTAAAAGAGATACGTTGGGGGGTTGGTCTCATGGAAAGCGAAGAGGAAGATTCGGTAACAAAAAAGCCTTGTGATGAAGATTCACACTCTGAACCTAATGAAAAGACGGAGGAAGTGGTTCAGGAAGAGAAATCCAAAGAGGAATCACAGGATAAGGAACTCAAAGAAATTGCAATTATTCCTAACGAGAGCGAAGAGAGTATAGAAGAGCTGGAAGAGACAGATACATCTCCTAAGGAAATTGCACCAGATGATGAAGTTATTGCTCTGCTTACTGCGATGGGAATGGCAAAAGAAGAAGCCATTCGAGTTATATCTGGGCCAAAAGAGGAAGGAGAGGAATCTATTCAGAAAATTGTGCTTCCAAGCATCGAATTGAGTGATGAAATCTTTGAACAATTTGCTGTCACCCCAGAAGAGCCCGTGCTTGGATTTAAGACGATTTTTCAACGCATTGGTGATCTCAAAGTAGGGATTGACTCACTCGAATCAGAAGTCGCTTCTACCTTGGTTTCGTGGGTTCAACAACTCCGTGAGGATCTTGTTGAGGTCCGAACTAGTATTGGGCAGCATTTTGCTGAAAAACTGAAAATGAAGATGTTTAAGAAATTTGTCGAGAAGACTTATGAGGATATCCTTCTGAAAGAGTTTGAAAAAATTGAAAGCAACTCCCTCAAGGAACTCACACAACACCTATCTGAGAATTTCTTCAAAACACGAGCAAATGTAGCGAAAGCTGAAACATCTCTGTCTCGATCTGTTGAAGAACAAGAAAATGTCGTTCGATCATATCTTTCTACCCTTGAGCGCGAGATTGAAGACCTACGTGAAATTAGAACTGAGTTGAAAGCGGATCTCGAAGTGAAAGATGCCCAAATTGAACGTCTGCAAGCACAAACTCGAGGAACTGGTTCGGTTGGTGAATTAGAACGTGAATTAAAAGTTCGAAAAGATGAAATCACTTTATTGAAGAAACAGGTAGAAGAGCGAGAGAAGGAGCGTATTGAACTTGCCAGCAAATTAACAGATCTTTCAGCTCTAAGAACTGGTTTACAAAGAAGAGATAAACAACTTGAAACTCATAAAAGTACAATTACTAATTTGAGAAATCGCCTATCCGAGCTTGAAGGGAAATTAGAAGCTCAACGCCATGACCTTGAGACTCTATCGGAAAAAGAGCAAATAATTGCCACACTGGAAGAAAAACTTACAGACCGACGCGCAAAAATTTTGGAACTTACCGAGCAACTTGATGCAATGCAAGCTGCGTTGGCTACTGGTGACAAACGGGCCCAAAAAATCCATGAGCAAACGGAAACAATTGATGAACTTCGAAAGCAGATCTCGAAATTAACAGCTGAATTAAGTACAGCTCACTCAGAAATTGAACTTCTTCAAGGCATACAACAAAAAGCTGATGAACAGGAACGGACTATTGGAGCTCTCATAGAGCAGTTGAATGTTGTACAGAAGAAACTTCGTATCGCAGAGACCAAGGTCGAATCTTTGAGGGAGACTGAAGAGACTATCGCTGTTGAGCGAAAAACTATAGAAGAATTGAGAGATACCAATGCAACCCTTGAGGCTAAACTTGGTACTGCCACAGCTGAAATAGAGAGCATGAAACGACGATTGAACCGTTTAAAGGATACAGAAACCATAATCTCAAAATTACGTGGAAGAATAGCTGAACTCACAAAAAAGGTTAAAGATTATGAAGGAGAACTCTCCTTGGCAGCGGAACAACAGGAAGAGTTTGAGAAACGACAACAGGAAATCGATCAACTCCAAATGACCATTGGAAATCTTGAAAGTGAGCTAGGAACTTCAACAGCTCGGTTAGAAACAGCCAATTCGGAGATAGAGAAATTACAGCAACAACTGACCAAAACAGAGGCGGATCGCAAAGAAATGGCAAAACTTAGACAGCGTATTGCTGATTTACAAGAAGAAATCGCTTTGAAGGAAGAAGAATTTGCTAAGGCAAGAGATTGGACAACTTCTCCAGAATATGCCCAGCTTATGACGAAAATTGATCAGTTTGCAGAACAACTCAAAATCCAGCGAAGATTACTACAACAACTACGAGAGGGTATTAAAGGCGATCCTAAGTACGATATGCTTTTCATGCTCCAAGACATTAAAGGAACGATGTCAATTAAGGAGATTGCAACAGCAATAGGTGTTCCTAGCCCTCTGGCACAACGATATGCAATGGAATTTGAGAAAATGGAATTAGTAACCTTAAAGGGCGAAGGGACTGATGCTCAAGTTCAGTCAATTTTAACCGCGTTAGAATCAAAATTGGAAGAAACCGCTGGAGATGCACCAAAAAAAGACGACAATGATACAACTGAATACACTGAAATGAGATCTCCTTGAAGATAGTTTATATTTTCTTTCCCTTTATGGAGGACAACATTCTGTATCAAATAGGACTCTGCTACATTTGCATGCGTATATGAGCGAGTCTTTGTTCTTTATGTTCCTTCCACATTTTTCTTATAGAACAAAAATTAGGACCCAAAGTAGTAGCGCACTTCCAAGAGCCGCTATCCAAATTGTTGGATTCCATTCCCGCACTTTTCGCCCATCCAATGGACCAATGGGGATTAGATTGAAAAGGGCTAGAAAAAAATTATATTGCGCTGCTAAGAGAAAAACATTGGTAAAATTTAATCCCCATACTGACACATCAGTTATTAGCCCCAGGAATAATAATATCAACCCATTCAGAATATTAATGAGTGGGCCACTTAACGAAATTTTTCCTTGTGCGATTCTACCCGCATATCCGGTCATGAAAACAAAGCCTGGAACAATGAAAACAATTGGAAGGATCAGACCAATTAATGTAAAAATGATTCCCTGCGTCCAAAGTACAAACCGCGCATGAAGTCCTTTTCTTTTCGCAATAGATCGGTGCGCAAGTTCATGTCCAATGAAACCAGTCAGGATTGTCAACAAGATTCCAGCTAAGTAGCTTCTACCTCCGCTTAAACCGGGAAAGACAATATTTCTAAAACTGAGAACTCCAAAAATAAGGGATGCAGCAACCAAAATGTCTAGAGCCTCGTTTCCGGTAGTTGTCCCGCCCATTACGCGCCATGGTTCTCGACTCCTTATATCAGACACCGGAATTGTCAGTATACGCCCAATCCCCCCTTTTAATGATTGGTATTCTGGGCTTCGGATCCAGCCCCGATCCGCTTTAGCTTGATCTAGTTTTTTTTCAGGCTCAGGGATAATTTCTTTTCGTTGGGATCTCACTTGATTTAAGTTGATACATTGATGTGTCTCTGGAAGCCGACATTTGTCACAGAAAATACCTAGACAGTATCGACACCGGAATGGAAAGGCAACTGACTCACCACAATGCTCACAATAGACCAAAATTTACACCTGTTCATACTTTCTTTGGGTTGAAGTATAACATCATTCATTACTACTACAATCAGGAGAATATTCTATGCAATTTGATTAAATATCAATACAAAATTTATGTAAAAAATTAAAGAGGTTTTGTATTGATCAATAATTATCACACTTCATCAACAATACTGTGCCCGGGTGCTAGTTATGCCACTAGATCTTGATTTATGCATTCGAAAATTAGAACAGGCCTATCACCTCCTAGAAGACGCAAAGGTAGATCCAAAAATTCAACGCGCCCTCGCTACATCATGGTTTATTTATGCCTTGCAAGTTGGGGCAGTTCAGGAAGAAAAGGTACGGGAAATTGTTAAAGGGATCATTAAACCCGAAGAAATGGTCGAAATTATGGAAGACCGAGATTATGAGGCGGGAGATTATTATTTACTTTTACCCCTCTCTTTTACTTTACGCTCGTTAGAGAATAATAAATCTGAAGCTTTGACTCAAGGAATCAACTTATTGATAGATACTGCAAACTGTTTAAATGATGAATTAATATATGATCTTCACTTAACCAAAACAGAACCAGTAAAAGATGATGAACTCTTTTTAAAAATACTGAAAACCTTTCTTCAAATTAATCAGAAGTTATTTACAGATGAAATTGCAGATCTTACGGCTGAGGAAATAGTTGAGATTGTCAAGATCCTTGAAATTGAGAACTCACTGACCTATGTCACTGTATTTAATCATGCATTACGAATTGCCGATTCTATCCAACAAGATGAGCGAATACCATCGAAGGAGAAAGCTAACCTTTTCATCATGGCTCTGAAAACACTATTATTCTCTGAGAAAGACTTAAAAATCGCAATTGTTTTAGTAAAAAAGAGACATTACGACTTTGCGAAGGATATTTGAACATTGCTTTATTATTACATGATTATTAGCGAGTTTGTTTTTAGCCAATTCAGGATTAGCTTTATCACATCTGATAAAACATTTAATAATTTATGAGTTCCACCAGGTAAATAGTACGCTGTCCATTGATAACCTAATCTGGCTTGTTTAGCGACATATTGACGTGAGTTGGCAACAGGAATAACCTCATCTTCTTCACCATGAATTAATAATGTTGGAACCGTGACAGGTTCGTCCATAGGGTCATGATTTTCTTGCAAGTCTTGGATAAAACTCCAAGACCATTTTGTTTTTTGTTCCCAAGTCGGATGTTCAACTAATAGATATCCTTGCTTTCGCCATTCCCTCCATTGCTTAGAGGGTAGCAAATGGTCTTCTAACATATGGTAATAGTCCAAAGCTGGTGCGAGGAGTATTAATCCTACAACTTTATCAGACATTCGTTGAAGCTGAACATACCTCGTAGCAATGAGTCCACCGAAAGAACTCCCAACGAGAACTACTGAATTATTAACTTGATCAACCCAGTTGGACACCTTGTCAAGTAACAAACCAACTTTCATTTGCTCAAATTCTTGCTGGGTGGGGTAAAAGTCAGGAGTATAGTATTTTCCATATCTTTCTAGTTTATCTTTTAGTAATATTCCTTTCTGGGACATACTAGATGAAAGCAATCCATGTAAGTACATGAAAGAAATCATGTTAAACCCACATTTTGATTTTTTATTTTAAACTTCACTTTGCCTTAAAATCTAATCATATTTAACTAGATAGCTTAGCTGTGAACTTATGATGATTCATTGATTTATTCAATCCTAAAATGATGAATTTTTCTATGCTCTATGGTAATAAAGAGAAAAAGGTATTTATAGTTCTTCCTAGACTCGTTGTTTCTAGTGAGTAACAATGTTCAGACATCATAAGGAAAGGGGAAAGTGGTTAACAGTTCCTTTCTGTATTCTGACTTCTTGTTTTATATTATTTTTTAATGTTGAAATTGCAATAAGTTATACTAACATAACTCCTATTGAGGTAAAGACCGCTTTAGAAACTGAAGATGTTTTTTTACTTGATGTCCGAAGTGAGAGCGAATATTTGGAGGGCCATATTCCTGGTGCTTATTTAATCCCCCATACCGAGTTAGAGGATAGAAAGAACGAGTTACCGGAGAATTTATCACAGCCTATTATCGTCTATTGTGCCAGTGGAAGAAGAAGTGCTATTGCTGCTGATATCTTAGATTCTTTGGGTTACGCAGATGTTAGGAACATGGAAGGAGGTTTTAACGCTTGGCCTTATGAAGTTGAGTATGGAAGTGGAACAACTACCCTCTTCGAGATTTCCAGAGCTTTTAATACATCATACTGGATTCCTGTTGTAATAATTTTTTCTTTATTCCTAATTAATAGAAAATGGAAAAAAAATAGATGTTATTAAGCTTCTCAGAGGAATGCCAATAATTTTGATTGGAATGAGCAAACAAGAATTACTGATCTTATTGGATTCTCCCTTTTAATTCGTGAGTTGACTATGCTCTCAAGACAATCCATAGTTATTGTAATTTGCATGAATAGGATGTAAATACGTTGTGTTAGATGGTATTAATCCTCTTCCGATATGCATGCTAACAAGTTTTTCCAAAGGCGGCTAATATGACTTCAAATAATAGCAATTATTGATAAAAATTTAGCAACCATGTATTGTAATCTCTGCTGGCAATGTATAAAGGTGATATATTTGGATAAAGACCCTTACACTACTCTGGCATCTTATTATGATGCCCTGTTCGGATGGCATACTGAACGTGAGACGAATTTTGTTTTAGAAGTGTTCAAGAGTTGGGACCGGCCCATTAAGAGGATATTGGATGCGGCTTGCGGAACGGGGCGTCACGCCAAAATCTTACAACACGCTGGTTATGAGGTACTGTGTTTAGATAGATCAACTGCAATGCTCAAAGTCGCAAAAAGAAAAAATTTGACAACAATTCAAGCAGATATACGCAAAATGTCATACGCAGCTGAATTTGATGCTGTTCTTCTACTCTTTTCCAGTTTTCAATACATGATAACAAATAATGATGCAAAACAAGCTTTAAAATCGATTTACCGAGCTTTAAAAGAGAAGGGTGTGTTTATTTTAGATATCTGGAATGCATGGTACAAACTCTTCCACTATCGAAATAGAGGGGAAGAAATGGCAGAAACGGACGATTTCAAGGTCTTACGGATTACGAACAGTGAAATTGGCCTGACAGACCAAACATATCAACTAGGGGAAGTTCTTCTTATAGATAAAGAAGGTAAATTTGAAATGCATCATAATGTACATCAAATGCGTCTTTATAGCCCACTCGAAATTGTAGCTTTTGTAGAGGCGGCTGGCTTTGAGATCAAAAATAAATATGCAAATTTCAATCTCCAAGAGAGATTTGAGACATCACTCGATCCTGAAATAATGGTGATTGTAGCGAAAAAGTAAGAGTAACTCGAAACCATAAAAATTTACAGATCATTTTAAACATTCATATTAAGCGCCAATGCAGCATATCCTTTTGCTGCAGTGATTAGCTGGTCGACGGGTAAATGTTCGTTGGGTCTATGCACTTGTGTTTCATCTCCTGGGCCAAAACCAATCGTGAGAATCCCAGCCTTTCCTGCGGTGTATACCCCATCTGTTGAGAAGTTCCATTTGTTGAGTTTCACCTGAGAATAAGTCACCATTTCGAGAATTCCTTTTGCCTTCTGAATAAGGGGATGGGAAGGATCCAGCACCCAAGCTGGGTAGTACTTGTGTCCGATAATCTTCTTCCCTGTGTAACAGGGTAAGGTTTCATCAATAACACGGACCTGTGCGTCAAGTTCAGGAACTTGCGCCTTTACCTCCACGAGAAGTTGGTTAATCTCTTCAACTAAACCTTCCTCTTGTTCACTTGGGATTGTTCGGCGATCTAAAACAACCCGGCATTCATCTGGAATGATGTTCCCCTTCTTAGGAGAGCTCGAAATCCGAATGAGTGCAACAGATGCTCCCCCAAGAAACTCATGCTTTGGCATATGATGCTTATTCAATTGTTCGACAGCATTAATGATTTGCGCCATATGATATACTGCATTTATTCCTAAGTCGGGCCTGCTTCCATGGCTTGTTTGACCTTTCGTGATGACTTCCAACTCACATCGTCCCCTTTGACCAATTACCAAATGCAAACCCGTTGGCTCTCCTAGGACAACAAGTTCTGGTCTAACCCCCCTTTGCTCTATGATATACTCCATCGCACCCCCTTCATGGTCTTCTTCGTGCACCACCGCCGCCACATGCGCATCTCTTGGGGGTTTGATCTCGAGTTGGTTGATCATGCCAACCGCAAAGATTTGAGCCGCAAGAGCCCCCTTCATATCGACTGTCCCTCTCCCATAAATACACCTATTTTTAATTATGGCACCATAGGGATCAATATTCCAGTTTTCAAGATTGCCTTCTGGTACATGGTCCATATGCCCGTTGAACATGATAGACATCCCTCCTTCTCCTTTTAAAGTGCCCAAAACGGATCCAAATTCGTCCGTTGATACTTCTGTATAGCCAAAGGCTTCCATATACTGAGTTATTACTTGAGCAACTTTTTTTTCCTCTCCACTTAGGCTAGGTATTTTTACTAAGTCTTGACAGAACGAGACTAAGTCTTCTTGGTGTTCTTCAATTTTAGCGATTGTTAATGCCAATTTATTCGTCATTTGATGCCCCCATTTTACGATACGAAGACTATATGACCATTTACACATTGAAGAATAAAGATAATTCCAATGACTATACTGTACCAGAAGCTGTTTATCTGATTTTATCTCGAAGTCAAAGCTAACAAGGAAGAAGTTGCGTCCAAACACAAACTTATTACAATTTGGGGAAACATCGAGCATACATCAGCATAAATTGAGAGGGTTGTTCAATGCGCCATGACCAAGATATCATTAGACGAGTCTTGGGTGAACTGGAAAAGAACCTACCAGATGATCGTATTTCTGTAAAAGAACTCGACCGATTAGTATATGGTCGCGATTTTTATCCTCTTCCACCTCGTTCTGCTTTTAAACCGGACATTATAGTTCTCCCAAGGAGCACTGAAGAGATCTCAACTGTTGTCAAAATTGCTAATCAGTATTCCGTCCCTATTATCCCATTCGGTGGGGGGACTAATCTTTCGGCTGGTCTTTGGCCTGTGTCGGGAGGGATATTGGTTGATACGCGAAGAATGAATAAGATTGAAATTTATCCGGAGGATATGGTCGTTATTGCTGAAGCGGGGGCAACCATCGAGAATATTCGGCTTGAATGTGAAAAAAAAGGGCTGCTTTTTGCTGATGATCCTGAATCGAAATATGAATGCACATTAGGAGCTCGTATTAGTCTCGATGGGCAGAGTACTTGGGGCGCAAAATATGGCTGCCCCAATAAGTTGGTCCTCGGCCTCGAAATTGTACTTCCAACGGGAGAGGTGCTCCGTACGGGAAGTCGAGTTTGGAAATCTTCGAGTGGTCCCAAACTCCTTCAACTTTTTGTTGCAGCAGAAGGGACCCTCGGAATAATAACAAAGGCCATTATGAAGGTATTTCCACTTCCAAAAACCTACAAATCACTCTTATTTGGCTTTAATAATTTAAAAACAATTATGAAGACCATCCACGAATTCATGCGAGAGGGTATTTGGCCTGAATGTGTGATGATAAATGATCCTACACGTTCGTATTATTATTCCCAAAAGGCAGGATTTAGCCCAGATCTTTGGTTTCTGGGAATCATGTTAGCTGGGTCAGAACGTGTAGTAGAATTCCAAGCAGAAATAATTCGCAATCTTATTCAAGAGGCTAAGGGAAAAGAACTACCCCTAGAGATCTCCCAAAGTTGGTGGGTCACCAAAACAGCAAACTACCCGTCTAGAGAAAATCCCCACACACGTATGTGGCGATCTCATAAAATAGGAGTGCCAGATGTGGGTATTCCTATAAGCAAAATTGAGACGATGTGGAAGCGATTTCATGAGCTTGCTACTAAATTTGGCTTAGAATATTTTGGTTTAGCAATCTATCAAGATGGTACCGTTTTTGCACCGCAATACAGCTTCATTGTGAACATCAATGATCTAGATAAAGACGAGTACGAGCGATGGAGACAATTTGAACAGGAAATGTTCGAAGCTAGTATCGAATTAGGAGGAACCATTACGGCTGGACTCGGAGTTGGAGCGAGAGGCATGGAACATTTCAAGAAAGAACACATAACTGTTTCAAACGACTATAAGCTCTTACTCCGGATTAAGAAGCTATTAGATCCGAATAACATCATGCAACGCGGTAAAGTATTTCCACCAACTGATCTGGAAAAGGAGGCTGCCAAGTGAAGTATTCTTTTGAGCGTTATCGAGAAGACATCTATAATTGTGCTCGTACACGGTGCGGCTTCTGCGTGATTGAATGTCCTACTTATCGAGAATACGAGTTGGAAACCTGCACGGCACGGGGGAGAAACGTCATTTTGCGCTTATTACTGGAAGAGCTTATTGAACCTACAGAGGAGGTCGCAGAACTCTTCTTTCAATGTGCGGTTTGTGGGTATTGTGAAATTCGTTGTGCTGTACCCCTTGTGTCGATTTTTGAAGCAGCACGCGTAGATTTTACCCAATTAGGATTACAAGTAGAAAAACATCAGAAGTTCGCAGAGAGCGTTGTGATGAATCATAATCCCTATTTCGAACCTCATGACCAACGCTTTACATGTCTTGGAGCACAACATACTTTTGAACCAACGGCTGAACTTGGCTTTTTTGTGGGCTGTACGTCAGCATACAGGGAACATGAGATAGCTAAAAGGACTATAGATATCCTCAATGCCGCAAAGATCCCCTTCACTCTTTTAGGAGATGAACACTGTTGTGGCAGCCCTCTTCTACGAACAGGACAGGTAGAACTTGCAAAAGAGCTTGCCCACTATAATTTTCAAATTCTGAAGGAACACAAGGTTAAACGGCTTATCACCGCCTGTGCGGGTTGCTATCGGACCCTCCTCCTTGATTATCCGGAACTCCTTGGAAAAAAGATAGGAATCGAGGTTATTCATGTTGTACAACTTCTCAATGAATTGGTCACTGAAGAGCGTCTCGCATTTCATAAAGAACCAAGCACTACAAAGGTTACCTATCACGATCCGTGCCATCTGAATCGCCACACTAATTTGGATTTCGCAATTCCACGGACCATTCTCAAAAATATTCCAGGAATCGAACTTGTTGAGATGGAATGGAATCAAGAACATGCTCATTGTTGTGGCGCGGGAGGCGGCGTTAAATCAGGGTTTAGCGACTTAGCTCTAGAGATCGGGAAGAAGCGAATCTTAGAAGCTGCCGATACGGGCGCTAAACTCTTAATTACTTCATGTCCTTTTTGTAATAGAAATCTAAGAGACGCAGCAGTCAGTTTGGGCTCCAATATGGAGGTTTTGGATATTACAGAGTTGGTAACACGACAAATGATCCATTGATTTTAGCGATGGATTCCAAAGCGCGAATGCAATATTTTTGCTATCATAAACCAAATATCACTTAGTTGAAACAAGTAAGACTAAAATAGCACATAATCTTTAAATTTCGAAAATAGTGTTCTTTTTTTTGAGGGGTGTAGATTCTTGAGCAAAAAGGAGTTAATTGACGAAGCAAGGACCGCGCTTGAGTCATTCAACATAGAAAAGACGGTCGAATACGTTAAGAAAGCACTTCAAGCTGGCGTAGAACCTCTGGAAATTATAAATGAGGGGTTATCTAAGGGTTTACTGAAACTCGGCGAGCTATTTGAAAAAAGAGAAATATATCTACCTGAGCTCATCGTGGCAGCTGAGGCCATGAAAGAAGCTATGAAACTTCTTCGTCCCATGCTCGAAGCCCGAAACCAAGAAATACCAAGAATAGGTCGGGTCCTTATTGGGACGATTGAAGGAGATATTCATGATATTGGAAAAAACATCGTTGCCTCAGTACTTCAAGCGGCAGGATTTGAGATAATCGACTTAGGGAAAGATGTCCCAGTTGAGGTTTTTGTAAAGAAGGTGAGAGAACTCGCCCCGGATATTGTAGGAGTCTCTGCGCTCTTATCAACGACTGCCTTAAAACAGGGCGAGCTAATCAAACGTTTGGAACAAGAGGGGTTAAAGGAACATGTTATAATTATGATCGGAGGCGCCCCAACATCTCGTGAATGGCAGCAGGAAATTGGAGCAGATGGCTACGCTGCAGATGCACTAGGTGCAGTAGAAGAAGCGAAACAGCTGATAAAGAGGTAGGGTGATGAAAATGCGAGAGGGAATTCAGGGAGGGCAATTAAAGATCTTCGAAAAGGAGGACCTCTATAAGATTCATTTAGCAGTTCTAAGAGTCTTGGAGGACCTAGGTATCCTTATACAGCATGAAAGTGCACTAAAACTATTAGAAGATGCTGGTGCCAATGTTGACTACACGAAACAGGTGGCAAGAATCCCGGAATACTTAGTGGAGGAGTCCATTCGAAAGGCGCCAAGAAGTGTTCGGTGTGCAGGATTAACCCGCGAAAATGATTTCTATTTAGAAGGAACCCGAGCGGTCTTTGGACCAGGGGAAGGTAATATTTATGTGTATGATTTAACTATTGGGAAACGCCGTTTTTCCCGACTAAAAGATATGGAGGACGCTGCAAAACTAGTGGACTCCTTGCCCAATATAGATTTTGTGATGGGATTAGGAAGCGCTCAAGATAGGCACCAATCAGTGGTAGGGTTGGAGGGTCAAGCAGCCATGATGTGTAACACAGAGAAGCATTCAGTTCTCTATTGCCATCACGGAGAAGCCTTAACACGAGACCAATTAAAAATCGCTGAACTGATTGCTGGAGGGGAAGATGAGCTCCGAAACAAGCCCCTTGCAACCCTTTATGCAGAGCCTTCATCCCCACTTTTCGTCGGGACGGAGTACATCGAAGCAACAATGGTTTGGGCTGAAGCTGGACAACCTGTGGTTTATGCACCGTGTATTCAACAGGCAGCAACTGCGCCAATCACAATGGTCGGTTCATTGGTTCAGGGCGCCGCGGAATCCCTTTCAGGGAATGTCGTCATGCAATTGATAAACCCAGGTGCTCCTTTTATTTTTGGGTTGGTTCCCATCGTAATTGACATTCGAACTGGGGTTGCCAACTATGGAGGACCTGATCCTGCTTTGCTTGGCATTGGTCTCGCTCAGCTTGCCCAATATTATCAATTGCCAAGTTGGGGAACAGGTTGTGTGTGTGACGCAAAGATCCTTGATGGCCAAGCACTTAGTGAAGCCACAATGAACCTAACGACTGCTACATTAGCAGGTCAGAATCTTATTCACGACCTCGGCTATCTCGCTGCGGGCACAATCGGTAGTTTCGAGCTAATCACAATTGCTGATCAATTAATCTCGCAAATTCGACATTTGCTCAAAAAAGTCACCGTAAATGACGAAACTCTTTCGCTTGAGGCTATCTTTGAGGCAGGACATGGAGGGAACTACCTCGCAAATAAACAAACACTACGACTCCTCCGAACCGGTATTCTTTGGATCTCAGATCTATTCGACAAAAGTGTATTGGATCGGTGGGAGAGGGAAGGCGCAAAAACATTACAAGAAAAAGCAAGGGAGAAAAGTTTAAAGTTAATTCAAGAGCATGACACCGAAATTGTGCCAAAAGATATACGAATGGAAATCGATGAGATCATTAAGAAGGCAATACGACAAACCGTGTAATTCGCCAATAAGAAATTATATGAGAAGGTAAAAACTTCACAGAATTGCAAGGTAATTGAATTCGAGTATTAGCAAATCATAGTAAGTGTCATTTTGGCAATAGAGATAAGTTACTTGGATTTCATACCTAAGATGCATTGATAATTCAGGATATTCCTTAACTCATTATTTGTAATCGATGGCGATTACTGGGAGAATCCGATTGTGACCTAACTCGTATAATGATCTGGTTGGTCTCCTAAATAGCTATTAACCAAGGAGTGTTCTTCAAAAAGGATCTTATCATTACCTTTAATTAGATAAATCTAGAAAATTACTCACCTCTAGCTCATTGACCTCTGTGAGGGGTTTTTGAATTGTCCTCGATTTATAGAAGGATCAACGTCTGAGGCATGTTTAATGCAAGAAATCTTCTGGCATTCGATCAAAACAAATGCTGTTTTAAAAGAACTTCGGATAGACCCTCAGAAGGGTTTGGATTATACTGAAGTAAAAAAACGCCTCGAACAATATGGATACAATGAAATAAAACAGGAAGAAAAAATATCTCCATTCACGCTATTGTTGAACCAGTTTAAGAATCTCCTCATCATTATCCTTATTATCGCAGTCATCCTTTCAACTTTTGTAGGGGAGTTTGTTGACGCCGCCATTATCCTCATTATTGTCATCTTCTGTGCGGTGCTGGGATTTGTCCAAGAGTATCGTGCGGAACGAGCCCTAGAAGCGTTAAAGGGAATGCTTTCTCCAACAATTACCGTTATCCGGGAAAATAAAGAGGAGGAAGTGCCTACAAAGAACCTTGTCCCAGGAGATATACTGCTATTAGAGGGAGGGGATAGAATTCCTGCCGATGCCAGATTAATAGAAGTCCATTCCTTAAGGTGTGATGAGGCCCCTCTTACAGGCGAATCGACCCCGGTAGGCAAGGATTTGGATGTATTACCTAGAAATACACCAATATCAGACAGAAAGAATATGGTCTTAACGGGAACTACGGTAACTTACGGGAGGGCTAAGGCAGTCGTTACCAGTACAGGCATGAAAACAGAGTTCGGTAAAATTGCTGAGCAAGTTGCAGCTATTAAAGTAGGAAAGACACCACTAGAAAAAAGAACAGATGAGATCGGCCAATGGTTAGGGGTCATATGCTTTGGAATATGCGGACTTGTTGCAGGGATCAGTCTAATAAGGGAATTGATAGTCGGTTCGGTCAACTTGATATTCATTGTTACGATGGTTATGTTTACTGTCGCTCTTGCTGTAGCCGCCGTCCCTGAAGCGTTAGCCGCTATTGTCACTGGAGCACTGGCCCTCGGGATGCATGCAATGGCTAAGAAAAATGCCCTTGTCCGAAAGATGCCAGCAGTAGAAGCCTTGGGATGTACAACTATTATATGTGCCGATAAAACAGGAACTTTGACTAAAGGTGAAATGACTGTTCGAAAACTCTTTATCTCGTCGATTAACAAGATAATTGAGGTCACCGGTGTGGGGTATAAGCCAGAGGGTGAATTCAGAGAATCTGAGAAGACATATGACTCTACGAATGCATCTTTGCGGTTCTTACTTCAAAGTGGCCTCTTATGTAATGATGCGGATCTCTATCAAAGAGAAGAAAAATGGGCTATTAAGGGGGATCCAACAGAAGGAGCCCTTGTAGTAGCCGCGGTTAAGGCAGGACTTCAAACACAAGAAGTGAGATTAACTCACCCGAGGATAGAAGAAGTTCCTTTTAGTTCTGAACGAAAACGAATGACCACTATCCATAAAATGGATGATTCCAAACAGATAGCTTTCATGAAAGGTGCTCCAGAAGTGGTCTTAGAAAAATGCTCATATATTTTGGAGGAGGATGACATAAGAGAATTTTCTGTTGAAAAACGAGCTCAAATTCTTAAGATAAATGAGGAAATGGCACGGGATGCCTTGCGTGTTCTTGCTGTGGCATATAAAGAACTGAAGAATGACAATATACTGGAAGAAGAGCAGATAGAGACAAATATGGTCTTTATTGGTCTTATTGGGATGATAGACCCTCCAAGAGAAGCGGCGATAATGGCCGTTAAAAAGTGTAAAGAGGTCCAAATTAAGCCCATTATGATTACTGGAGATCATAAGCTTACAGCTTTGGCCATAGCCAAAGAACTTGCCATTTACAACAAGGGAGATCTCGTTTTGACTGGTGAAGAATTAGAACAGATGACAGATGTACAATTCGAGGCGATCGTGGACCAGGTTACCGTATATGCCCGAGTCTCCCCCTTAGTCAAATTAAAGATCGTTCGGGCCTTGAAAGCTAGGGGAAACGTAGTAGCGATGACCGGCGATGGAGTGAATGATGCACCAGCCTTAAAACATGCGGATATAGGTGTGGCCATGGGTATAACAGGCACTGATGTGGCCAAAGAGGCAGCGGATATGATCCTGAGTGATGACAATTTTGCGACCATCGTGGGGGCTATTGAGCGAGGTAGGTGGATCTACGATAACATTAAGAAGTATCTTGTCTACCTCCTTCGGTGCAATATTACAGAGGTGATAGTAATTGGCGGAATAGTGTTATTAATGGGTCCAGAATTTCTACCCCTTCTCCCAGCAGCTATTTTGTATATAAATCTAGCGACAGATGGACTCCCTGCCCTAGCTCTTGGAATTGCACCTCCTGACCCTGATATTATGCAGAGACCTCCTCGGGATCCGGAAGAGAGTGTCTTTGGCTGGGATGTAAAGTCGTTTATTTTACTAGCGGTCTTAATTGAGTCTCCTTTCTTCTACTTCATATTTTTCCATGATCTCGCGGATCTAACACATGCAAGGACGGAGATATTCTTTTTGTTCATTATTATAGAGTTTATTATCGCTCTTAACTGCCGATCCCTCACGTACAGCATTTTTCAAGCACCACCACACAAGTGGCTCCTCCTAGCTCTTGCATGGGAGCTCGGATTAATTGCTATGCTAATACAGATTCCAACTGTTCTTCACGCATTTGACATCATGAAACCTTCATTCTTCGATTTATCCATAATAATTGCTTTTGGACTGATTGTCTTCCTCTCAATTGAAGTAACAAAGTTCGTTCTGAGAATTAAGGTACCAACAAAAAGAAAGATGGCTGTATAAAAATCAATGAAATTCATAGAAGTAGTATTAATACTGAGTTATACATTGTGAGTAATTCATCTTTCACCTGAAGCGACAAATATGCTGATGTCAGCACGCTCGCTTCTATCATTTGATTGCGCACAGCAACTCTCACCGACACAATCCACGATCACATTTTTGAGTCCTGTTGCTTCAAACCACCGTTTAATATCCTCCCTCTTGAATCCCATCCAGCGATCATGATGCTCCTCTTTTAAAAATTCAAAGTGGTGTTCATCCAAATCCGTAATAACAAGCTTACCACCTGACTTTAGAATTCGCACCATTTCCTCTATCGCTTTTGGTGGGGACTCAACATGATGTAGATACATGTTCGCAAAACTATAATCAACGGTTTCATTTGGAATGGGTAATTTTTCTGCCTCTCCAACGCGGTAATCAATTCCACTAATTTGTGCGAACTTCTTTTTCATTTCCGCTAACATCTTTTCAGACTGGTCTACAACAATCACTTGCACTCCTTTACGAATCAGTCCTTCGGTAATGAAACCAGTACCTGCACCGATATCAGCAGCTAACTTGTCTTTTTGCACACCAGCTATTGAAAAGGCTTTATCTCGAACTGTCTTCGAAAAGAAACCTTCTCGCATTTTATCCCAATTATTCGCAACGTCATCAAAATATTGCTTACTATTCATAAAACGCTCCCCGTTTCGTTTATTTAGGAAATGTAAGGAAATCAAGGAGATGGTAAACGTTTAAGCCATAATCTCTGAATCTTCTTTAACTCGTGAGCTTATATGCGATCTTTTTGTTGCCTTTTTAGTACATTGTTACTTATATTATTAAAAAGATTATGCAAGATAACTTTTAACCGGTCTAACAGGCGTTATAATGTATTAAAAAAGCTATAGTGAAATGCTTTTGACTGCTAAGTGCGTTTTTTTTGGAATTTTCGCGAAGAAAATCCTATTATAGAGAAGATCGCTTTAAGACAATCAATTACCTGTTATCTCGTTTACATTTATGTTTTTCTTCACTAATTGACTCAATAAGTCTATTTTTTCGGTATCATCTTTTGAAATTAACACTTCCATGTTATCAATGTGTTGCGCAGCTCGGAATGTGTCCTCTGACACCAGCAATAGTGGAATATTTAGATCCGATGCTTTTGAAATGAGATTTGCTGGTGGTGTAAGATTACCTGTAAGAATAATTCCGGCAGAATTGGTTTCCATTGCTGCAAGAATCATATCGCTACGATCGCCGCCAGTGATAACGATTTTGTTTTCCTTTTGGAAGACGGGTAACCTGAGAGCGACATTGGCACTCATCGCCCCAGTTACAACACTTGTAACAATCCGATCTAATCCGCCTTCACCAGCAATGACTTTGGCGAACATGCTTTCCGCCAAATACCTTACGGTATATTGGGTCAATTCAGGTTGATAGGGGAGAATGCCAAGCACTTGAATGCCCAATTCTGTTATCATATCCAAATAGGAATCTTTGAAATCTCTAACATCGTGAACTTGGTTTACAATGATCCCTCCGAAGTCGATGTCGGGCATTACACAAAATCTGGTGACAAACGTCGCATCATCCACAATGGTATCTGCTGTTCCGCTAAGAACAAGTACTAGTTTACAATCAAGAGACTTTGCCACCGAGATTGCATCAAGATGCACCGAGATTCCGTAGGTTAGATCTTTTCCCCCTTCAACAAACAGGATATCCTTATCTTGCCCCGTTTTCGCAGCTAGTTCAAGAAGTTTCTCCTTTATACTTTCTGCATCATACATGTATTTGAGTTTAGAGTGATCAAATCCGATTGTGACATCTTCAGGCTCATCAGTTAACCGAAAAAGAGTTTTTAGGAACGCAAAATCGTAGTCCCATAAGCGTTTTTTACGATAGAATAGTCTATCTCCGAAGGGTTTTAAGTACCCAATTTTTGTTTGCAAGGTTTTTGTGATACCACAAATTAGAGATGTCTTACCTGCACTTTTCCGGGTTGAGGCGATTGTTATCTTCTTCGTTTCCACATCCATTTAGATCTCCTCGCTCAAGTCGATAGGAGGATTCTCACATCCACGGCTTTTACCCCCTTCCCTTGCGCGTAAACCATGAGGGGATTAATTTCAATATCGGAAATGCTTTCGCATCTTTCGAGTATGGCGCCTAATTTAAGGATCGTGTCTACTACACTACCAATATCTTTTTGCGGCTCACCTCTCACACCTAAGAGAAGAGGATAGGACTTTATTTGCTTTACCATAGCTATTGCTTCTTTCCGGTCTATAGGAAGGGCTCGGAAAGAAACATCTTTCATGACTTCGACGTAAATCCCTCCGAGCCCAAATGCGACAATAGGACCAAAGGTTTGATCTCTTCGGGCGCCAATAATCGTTTCTATACCTACTTGGACCATCTCAGCCACCTCCACTCCCTCAATGATCGCATTTGGCATGTGTGATCTGCAATTCTGGATGATGGCTTGATATGCATCAATCACCTCATCTGTGTTTTCCAGATCTAAAGCGACACCGCCCACATCGCTCTTATGAATGATATCTTTTGATACTACCTTCATAACAACTGGATACCCAATTTTGCGAGCCGCCTTAACCACTTCATCGAGGTTTTGAGCAATAGAACTCACAGGCATTGGGATCTTGGCAGCTTGCATTAATTCCTTTGCTTCATAAGCGAGAAGGAACTGCCTATTTTTCTGTTTTACTTGATTTAAAATGTCATTAATTGTACCGGATTCAATCTCCTGCTCAATAATCGAAGTTCTCGCCCCCGTCTCTGCATACTCTCTTAAGTTTCGGTGATGCGCATATAAAGCTCCAAAGGTGGAGACTGCCTCGTAAACATTAATAAAAATAGGTATACCACGTGCTTTGAGACAATATATTGATTCTTCTATTTTTGGCCCGCCAACAAAAGAAAAGACCATCGGTTTGTCTAATTTATGCGCAGAAAATAACGTTTCTATTGTTGTAGAAAATAATTCAGGATCAAATCCCGCGACTTCACATCCTAAACAAATGATTGAATGGATGGCTTCACTACTTAATGCAGCTTTGAGAGTCCGTCCATAATCTTGAAATGTTGCCTGCCCAGTAATATCTATTGGATTCTTTACCGACCCGAAATCTGGAACGACTTCTGTGAATATGTTTTGCATAGTTTCAATGTCATTGTAAAGGGGCACTCCATATTTTTCACAAGCATCAGTTGCCAGAACACCAATTCCGCCTCCATTAGTTATGATTACACAATTGTCTCCCGCTGGAAGGGGCGATGTTGATAGGACTTGACACCAATTAAGCGCCTCTTGGATGCTTTCGGCTCGAAGCACACCACATTGGGTCATAATATCTGAAAAGATTTCATCAGCACCTGCAAGAGATCCAGTGTGCGATGCCGCGGCGATTGCTCCCCTTTTAGATCTTCCAGATTTTACTACTACGATTGGCTTCTTTTTTGTAGCCATTTGAAGTGTAGTGTCCAGTGTTTCTCCGTCTTTTATTCCTTCAATGTACATCATGATGGCTTTTGTCCTTTCATCAGAAACCAGATATTCTAAAAGTTCCTCCTCCGCCAGATCGGATTTGTTACCAACTGATATGATAGCTGAGAGTCCCATATTTGCCGCTTTTGTTTTTCCTATGAGCGCAATACCTAACGCGCCGCTCTGGCTGATTATCGCGATATTTCCAGGGGGTATGTCGCTAGGGCCAAATGTAGCATTCAATGACGCTTTATTTGAATAAATGCCAAAGATATTTGGTCCCAAGATACGCATATTGTGTTCTCGTGCATAAGCGACAAGTTTGTTCTCTTCCTCTGTATTCCCAATTTCCGAGAACCCGGAAGTGATAATCACAGCAAACTTGACCCCATTTTTGGCACACTTCTTAACTGCTTCAAATACTATTTTGGCGGGAATTGCAATAACCGCCACGTCAATTTCTTCAGTAATTTCTTCGATACTCTGATAAACCCGGAGGCCAAGGATCTCGCCCCCTTTAGGATTGATGGGGTACACCTGACCAGGATACTCTCCGTTTAAAATGTTGGCTACAATCCGATACCCAATTTTATTTGGATTGTGTGAAGCACCAATCACAGCAATTGCTTGGGGCTCAAATAAGTATTTGATGTCCGGATCTTTCACTCTCATCGTATCCCTCATCGTCAATAAAGTATTGCTGATTTTACGTTTCTGAATATATTCTAAAACGTTCTAACTAGTGTGGGTATTCTTTTTGCGGATCCTCGAACTATTTACAATTGCTTTTAACTGAGATTTCCCACTTTGCTTTTCTGATTTTTTATATATGTTCAATATATTCGATTCAGGCAGCTTTAGTTATAAAAAGATATTAATTACAAAACAACAGTTATTTCCTAATATGCCACACAGTAGAGCTACTTATATTATAATAGGTATTTTAGTATCAACCATTGCTATTGTTCTATTAGGTTACAGTGAAATCCTCTGGATAATCGGTTATTACATTGCTAACGGCATTTTATTGATTGGAATATTCCTTGTTAACTTGATTACTCATCCCATTATATACCCGATTTTTTATTTGATTACATATTTTTCAGCAATATTAGGTGTGTCAACGATTATTGGAACACTGCTGTGGTATTTTAAAGCCAGAAAAAAGTTCTCCTCACCAGTCAAGAACTCAAAAATATCAGCAGTTAACCTTATTTTAATTGTAATAATTGCAACAATAATAAGCCAACTGGTTCTATCAATTTATCAACGAGAACTCTTATATCGGATTTCATATGTTTTATTTCTAATCTCAGTCGTATTCTTAGGGATTCGTACAACCGTCCACATCTCAACATCCTTAGCCTACCGCACAAAAGCTAAAGAGTTGAAAAGTCACCCTCTTGTCTCCATCGTTCTACCTGCCTATAACGAAGAAAAAGTGATTAAAAAGACCTTAGATGCCTTAACTTGCCTCACATACAAACCAAAAGAGATTATATGTGTTAATGATGGTTCCACAGATAATACTTTAAAAATTGCTCAAGAGACAGCAGCCAATAAACCAATCAAAGTACTGTCTAAACCAAACGGTGGTAAATGGACCGCTTTGAACCATGGTATAAAGGCTGCAAAAGGGACAATAATCATCTGTATCGATGCAGATACTATTCTAGACCAGAATGCAATCGAACCGATGGTATCCCATTTCGATGATCCTAAAGTTGCTGCAGTAGCGGGGAATATTAAGGTTGGAAACCGTAAGAAACTTCTAACGAAATTGCAGGCTTTGGAATATGTCTCGGGTTTGAATATTCAGAGACGTAGTGAGGCGTATTTCAGTAAGATTACTGTGGTTCCAGGGCCTTTAGGGGCGTTCAGAGCTTCGGTTCTTGAAAGAGTGGGTCTTTATTCAGGTGATACATTTGCGGAAGATGCTGATCTCACGTTAAAAATCTTGAAAGCAGGGTATAAGATAACGTACGAGAAACGGGCTATAGGTTATACGGAGGCCCCAAGCACCTTATTAGACTTGGGAAAACAACGGTACCGATGGTATCGAGGCATTTTACAATCTATGACCAAACACAAGAACCTGCTATTTAACCCTAGATATGGTGTATCGGGTTTTTTCATGTTCCCTTGGATGATATTCAATGGATTGATTTTTTCAGGATTTACGTTCTTTACACTATTATGGTTATTTATTTTGATGTTTAATCCCGTCTCGGGTTTTGTGGTTTATCGCCCTAATCCACGGGGGCCACCAATTGAACCGCCACGGGGGCCACCAATTGAACCGCCGGGTAGGGGTCCTGGTGAAAGCATGTTTTTTGGGTTTAGCGAAGAGTCGTTTAATCAGATGTTGGCTCAGCCACAACCAAAGTTAGTAATTCAGATTGACTTTTTTCAGGCCATTCCGTTGATCTACATTTTTTGGTTTGTATTCTTTCTTATTTTAGAGATCTGTGTTATTGTTTACGCGGTATCGGTAGATGTTAAAGAGAAACCCAAGTTAGCTATGTATATAATTCTCTACAAGCTTTTCTATGGGTATTTAATTGATACCATACGAATTCTAAGTCAAGTTGAACAGTATCTTGGATATCCAATGAAGTGGGAGGCAGCTACACGATTAGGAGAATTCTCATATTAAATAAGTTAAAGAAAATCATACATTGAATCGAACTTAATTTCTATTTCTTTAGTATAGGTTTTTCTAATCCTCATAATTTTTCCCGTTTAAGAAGCTGGATTTGAAAATAATACGTTCATCTGTATTAAATGCATTGTAATTGAGTTTAAGGGGTAAGGTCGGCCTACCTCAACGAATAAGAAGCCAAGTGCGAGTTAAAAGGTGTAGTTACTTGGATTTAGAGCTTATCAAGCATTATATCAATTATGCGGAAAGCGAGTTAGCCAAGGATTGCTTCGTTCAGTTAACGGGAAGGTGCTTAATACCGATGACAACGCTGCATTAATATCCTCAGCAAACCTGTGCCAAAAGCATTAAACGTGGATGGAATAGAAAAAATAGAATTACAGCCAGAAAAATCTCCTTTACTTTTCAAAGGGAATTGCCTAGAGTTAAGTCATTACTCCTAACCTGTTCGATTGCTGGTGCGAGATCATCAAGTGCGACGAACTTGTCTGCAGATAATCGCAATTCACGACCAATCCCACAATTGAACGCGGCTACTTCCACGATTTTCCCTTCACTCTTTAATTTTTGGACCGCACCAACATAATCATTGTCCCCACTGACCAGAATGGCGACATCATATGCATCCCGAAACCCCAAATATAACATCTCTGTGACAAGTGCGACATCAACACCTTTTTCAATGAATGAATTGCCTTTTTTCCGAAGGGGACGTGTTACAATCGTTACCCCCAGATTTTGAAGCCTATCATGGTATTTTATTTGTTTGGTGCTCGGGGGAGTTTCTATAGCAGTGAAATAATAGACCCGTATTAGTTGGCGTGATCCTGCTAAAACATTAGCTAGTTTTCGATAGTCGATTCTAAAATTAGTACGGAAAATCTGACCAGTATGAAATATATTCGCGCCATCGATGAAAATCATCACTCTAAGCATCAATCCTACCCTCTATGTAATAATGTAGTCTATCTGTGTACTTTGATCTTTACTAACTGTGGTTTATTAACTCGCACTCTGTGATGATTATTGCTTTTGATAATTATTCCTTCCGACTGATCCCACGAAAGGCTAGTTTCAGTTCATACATACCGGCGCTGCTTCTTCTTTCGATATCAAAGCCCATTTTTTCAAAAAGATGAAGTATTGGTTGATTTTCGAATAAAATCTCGGCTGTAAAGCCTAGATGCCCTTGTCTCATGGCTAGTTGGGTCAGATAGGTTAGTAATTCGGTACCTATGCCATGTTCCTGACAATCATCTCTGACAACTAAAGCCACCTCTGCTGTGTGAGTTCCTGCATTTATTCCATATTGACCCACGTCGACAACTTCTTCTATTTCGTCATGTGTGATCACAGCGAGAATGACCATCTCTTTCAATCTCCTTTAGTTATCAGATTTTGTCCCAAAATTTTACCTTTCATTATCGTCAAGAATTAACTTCTTATCAATTTAGTAGAAAAAAAGTAGAAGATTTTAGCATAGTACTTTTTAGAATCTAGCTTCCGTCATGCTGCAAAGTTACGAGTATCTTTTAAATACAAATGACATTATGATGTAGGCATTTTTCGACTAACTTTACGCCCTATTTCCAATGCATAAAACCAATTACTCTAAAAAATTAATAGCCCCTCTTTATCTCGTTTGATGAGAATGGAATAGGGTAATACCCAGAAAAAAATTCTACGATTTTTCAAAGGTTCTTATAACCGAAGAACGGGTTAAACTCATAGCAGCTCTCATAATCTAATCACTGGGGTCTCAAGAACCAATATGATGATCTGATTATTCCGATAAATCAGAAATCGCTTTAGCAAGGATTGGAGCGATTGAAACCACACTTACAGGACTTTCAATGGAATTTGTACTAATAAGCGCTTCGGCGCCTGCGCGAAGGATGTTGGTGTACGCACCCCCAATGAGAAGAGGATGTGTACATGCTGCCACTATCCTCTTAGCTCCTTGAGCTTGAATCATCTTCACTGCGGTTTCCATTGTTCCCCCTGTGCTGATAATATCATCTACAATTAACACATCTTTCCCCTTTACAGTTAATTTTTTTGGAGCGATTTCTATCTCTCCGGTTCTCACGTCCCGTTTTTTTGTGAGCACATCAAAAGAAACACCCCCGAATACGTTCGCAGCGACTTGCGCCCATTTTTCGGCTTCTTCGTCTGGTGCAATTACAACAGGGGTCTTAAATTGAAAATGCGTGGCCACATATTCTGCCAAAGCTTCCATTGCCGTGAGATTCACTACTGGGATGTTGAAAAGTTCATTGAGATTACCCTCTCTATGCAAATGAAGATCTAGCGTGATCAATATATCCGTCCCAACATATTCCAGTAAATCTCGTATGATATAGAGACTTATTGCTTCTCCTGCTCTGAATCGAGCATCTTGCCGGGCATAAGCAAAGTACGGTATTATTCCAATTATCTTTTTGGCTCCAAGATCCCTAAGCGTCCTAACTAGAAGAAAGTACTCCATCAAGTACTCATCAGGTCGATGGGCCATCGACTGAACAACAGCTACAATCTCACTATTCATGTCAGCGGGAATCCGCACATACGTTTCTCCATCAGGGAACTTTTTATAGTCTAAAAGTATCTCTCGAGCCCTTATTTCCTTTGAAAGTTCATGGGACAATACCTGAGAGCTAGATCCACCAATAATAAGCATGATTTTAAGTCCTCCATCAACAAAGAAGTTGGAATTGAGCACGTGTTTTATCAGATTATAAGAGCTGCCAGAATCCCAAAAATTCAGGACTATAAGAATCTTGTGCCTAATTCCTTTATAGTCTATAAATGGAGATGCAGTAACGATTACAGATTCAAGAAGTAGCACTTGGATGTATGACGTTTGCCTTATAAAATCACATGGATACCACATTCTTCAACTTTATATTGGATCTGCTGGATCCATTTCGAGAAAGGGAGTTGAACAAAGTTTGATTGGTCTAGGTTCGGGTTCCAGGTTTTTTTTCAATCCGCCTCAATCTATGATAAGAATTGACCAGAAGAAGTGCATTCTTTGCCGAAAGTGTGTGGATGTCTGTCCCTCAAAGATTTTCGTATGGAAATCCCTTAAAGGAGAAGCCAAACAAGTTGAGATTGAATATCAGGAATTATGTATTCTCTGTGGGCATTGTGTAGCAATTTGTCCTGAAAATGCCGTACTTCACGATCGATTGCCAATACAATTGTTCACGCCTCTTGAATCGGTGAAAATTACCGCTGAAGCGTTACGAAAACTGATGCTGAGCAGGAGATCGATTCGCGCTTATAAACCGAAGCCAGTCCCTCGAATTGTATTAGAACAACTGCTAGAAGTAGCCATTCACGCTGGTACTGCTTCAAATCGCCAGGATATCGCATTTACGGTAGTTCAAGATAAGAAAATTCTGGTAAAATTGGAAACTGAGGTACTGTTAACGCTATGGAACCGATTAAAACGTTTGGGAAATCCCTTTTTCAGAAGATTAGCGAGGATTAAGTATGGTGATAGCAATATTCAAGCATACGATCGATATTACAATGTTTTTAAGCGTAGGATGGAAATAAAAGAGCATTTATCCGATATCATTCTACGAGGAGCCCCCGCAGTAATTATTCTGCACACCCTTGGAAAACATATATTGGATGCGGCAAATTGTGCTTTGGCAATCGCAAATATGACAGGGTTGGCGCAAGCAATGGGACTAGGCGTATGTTGGGGGGGATTCGTGATAGAAGCAGCACATCAAACATTACGTATTAATAAAATCCTCGAAATTCCAACATCTCGCAAAATAATGGGGTGTTTAATGATCGGGTATCCGAAACACCAATACTTGAAGATGATACCCCGAAACCAACCCAAAGTGAAGTGGCTTTAGTCGTAAACTGATAGTTGAAGACTCTTATTCAGACGTCAGGCATCAAGAGGTTGGAACATCTCGTTCGTAAGGCGGTTTAGGGGGTTGTTCTTGTCCTTCGTCAGAAGACGAGGTGTCACGTGGAGGGAGTAAATAGTTAATGGCATAATTCCAGAAAGCAGCCATCCAAAGAAGAAAGATTACTAGACCAGCATAGGTATGCACCTGAAGCATCCTGGTCGTTCCAAGGAAATAGCCTGCCACATAAACCAAGATAAGACGGACCCAATTGCTGGTCAGGGTTCCAGCTAGACCGATGAAAAAACTAATGGCTAATTTCCGTTTGGGAGCGTCCCAACCCAGATAGAGCATTACAAGGGTGAAGGTGCACATAAAGATGAGGAAGGAATGGATCCCACTGCAGGCTTCGTTCACACTGGCGCCGGGGGTTTTAGAAGATGCAGGAAAAATGACAACCCCAACGATTGTACCCTCATCGGTTGGAAGGATATCTGCGTGAAAGCCCGCCCCAAAAAGGTTCAGAATCCAGATGGGGATATAAGTTGCAGGGTAGATCATATACCGAGCGAGGGAGGTTTCAAGGATGATTTTGTCAAGGCCTGCAGACAATAAAGCAGCAAATAGAATAAGACCAACAGCAAGTGGGGTAATCACATGTTTATAGCGTTCAAGAAGCTCAAATTCTTGCAAAAGGAGATAGTAGCCCCCAACAAAAAGGACAACACCAAGAGGCGGAAGGAGAACAACCCGAGTCTTTTCAAAGAGTAGATAAAACACTATGGAGGCTATAACAAGAATCAAACCACCGAGCTTCCGTAACCACGACGTTAAAATCATAGTTTTTGCCTCAACTATTTTGCTATGAATATTTGAGAAGCAAAAAGGATTTCGATCGACACTTAAAAAACAGATAAGAACTTCAGGTAGCTACCGGAGCATTGAGCTGATGAAGGATGTGAGGTAATGTTTGAACGAGATTATACTACGATAATTGCGTGCGCGCTCGGGGAACTTCCTGCAGACCTTGTAATTAAAGATGTGGCGCAAATCAATGTTTGTACGCATGAAATAATCTTTGAACCAGAGGATATTGCAATTAAACAAAGTCGAATTGTGCGGATTGGGGATGCATCAGATATTATAGCAGAAAAAACGCGTGTATTGGACGGTAAAAACCTATTTGCAGCACCTGGATTTATCGAAAGTCACATTCACTTGGAAAGTAGCATGGTTACGCCTTCACAATTTGCGCAAGCTGTTCTCCCCCATGGAACAACCACTGCAATTATTGATCCCCATGAGATAGCAAATGTCCTTGGCCTATTAGGAATTGAGACCCTTCTTTTAGCAGCTGCCCAACTTCCATTAAAGCTGCTGGTCGCGATACCTTCGTGTGTCCCGGCTGCCCCAGGTCTTGAAACAAGTGGAGCAGAACTCGGTGCAAAGGAAATTGAAAAAATGATCCAATCTATTCCAGAAGTAATAGCCCTAGGAGAAATGATGAACTTTCCAGGAGTTCTGTCACGATCAGAAGAGGTTTTGAAGAAAATTCAAGCTACCCATGATGCCAGAAAGCCGATAGAAGGCCATGCACCCGGATTACAGATAGAAAAATTGGATGCATACCTTGTAAGTGGTATTTCGTCGGATCACGAATCAGTAGAGGGGGTAGAAGGACTGGAAAAACTCCGCAAAGGGATGAAGTTGATGTTACGAGAAGGGAGCCTCACAAAGAATCTACGGGAGTTGTTGAAACCGATCCTTGAAGCCGGACTTAACTTAAGAAACTGTATGATTGTTTGTGATGATCGGCTCCCTGGTAATTTGTTAAAGGAGGGCCACCTTGATCATGCAATGCGGATTGCAATACAGGAGGGGCTTGATCCGGTTTCAACCATTGAACTCGTCACAATTAATCCAGCCACCCACTATAGGCTACAAGACGATCTGGGCTCAATTACTCCCGGTAAAATAGCCGATATCGTGCTACTCAGCAAGTTAGAGGACTTAACAATTGATACGGTTATTGCAGATGGAAATTTGGTAGCGGTTGCGGGGAAAACACTTTTCAAACCAAAGCATTACAACTTCCCTGCTTCTGTGACCAAAACAGTCCATTTAGCGCATCCACCTACACTTGCCGACTTCGAGATTCATGCACCTGCAGAATGGGAAGAAAATAAAGTACAAGTACGTGTGATTAAAGCAAATGACGGGAGCATTCTTACGGAAGCGTTTACGACGAAACTTCAGGTCTCTAATGGGCTTATACAACCGGACTTAACAGAAGATATTTTGCAAATAAGTGTTCTAGAGCGGCATAAAGCCACTGGCAATATAGGAACGGGATTCGTGAGGGGATTTGGATTGAATGAAGGTGCGATTGCTAGTACTATTGCACATGATGCTCATAATCTCGTAGTAGTCGGTACAACACGAAAAGAGATGGTACTAGCGGCTCAACAAGTGGTTAAAATGCAAGGAGGAATTGCCATAGCTCGGAAAAATCAAATAGAAGTCTATTTACCCTTGCAAATTGCTGGATTGATGACCGAACAGCCCGTCCATAAATTAAACGATAAGTTGGATCAACTGCACAAGCTCGTGAAAGCAATGGGAACCGAATTGGAGCATCCCTTCTTGACCCTAGGATTTCTTTCCCTTCCGGTGGCTCCAGAACTCAAGATCACGGACAAGGGATTAGTGGATGTTAATAAGTTCGAACTGGTACCTCTATTCACGTAGAGATGTTCCTTCAAAGTGCCAGAGAGAGTGTATTATATAAATAAAAAGTCGCAAACACGAACTTTTATGAAGAATGAGATAATGTACAAACGCCAAAAAAGCACAAGGCTTGATACTTTTGTCAATGTCAAGGAAATGGAAAGTTACTGCTTCAACCCCGACGGAACCTGAAGCCCCAAAATATATTCTAGAATTTTCTGATGTACAAGCGATTTCTGGAGACTACTATGAGGTCACTGAAGAATGGTTTGAAACCTTCTATCAAAAATTGCGAGCTAAACAAATAGAACTAGAAGAGACCTTTTCAATCGAGAAGGTAGTGAACCCCGATGAAAATGAAAATGTAGGGACCTTCATTGCGATCCTGTGTGCCAGCAAGGAGGAATTGACACTGGGTTGGCTTATTACACGAAATGAGCCAGAAGAAACAGGGATCTTAGTTGGAATCTGCCCAGAAGAGTATGTGAACATGGTTCGAGAAAGTGTTGACAACTTACACCTCTTGGTTGAATTCGTGAAACGTCCAAGAATGTTCAAAAACATCTCTGTAGGAATTTCCTTGACACTTGAATAATATACATGTCCGTTGGGCGTTTCAATGGCCTATTCATGAATATTCGACATAAAAAAGATTTTAAATCTTTTTTCGGCTACAATCGTGATGCAGTTTATTTAAAAGGGTTATAAGAGCTTCATCAGCTCGTTCAGTGCATATATTCACGAATGAAGTTATTTATGTAGTCTTAGTTCCTCAATTTATATTAAAATGCCTTTTTAAAAGCGGTTCATAAAAAAAGGAAGGGGGATTGGGAATCACTTTCAGGTGTAAAAATCGACGACATGGGGTCTGGTCAGATAGTAGATGAAGATAAGTTCAATAAGAAGGGTTATAATTGGACTTGTGAGTTCATCAAGTACTATAGCAACCTGAACAAGTTCCACGATAGTCCAGAGACTACTGATTACTCCTAGAACAAGAAAGATCAGCATAAGAACACGAGCCCAGTTACTACCTATCCAAAGTCCTCGGAATATGAGCAAAAGGATGATTGCAATTATTAAGAACGCTACACCAATCATTGTACCAAGTACTGTTATTAACGCTGCGGGGACTGGAATACTACTAGGATCGGAAAGAAATGCAACGGATGCAATACCTGTGATGCCTATAACTGCTAAACCAGCCAGCAAGAGTATGATTCCACCAATTAAACCCAAAATAGCCAAGATAGCAATCCCAAGAGGTCGATCTGCCATACTTTCACGTCCATATGAAATATCCACTGTTTTCAACTATAAGGACAACTAAGGGCATATATTTCTTTCTCCTCGAGGGCTCTTCCATTAACTTAGTAAATCAATAAATTAGCAGGGCGAGAGTTAAGGGACTATTCCCTAATTTTGCCAAAATAACCCTAGAAAAGGTAAAATAACTAAAAACCTTCTAGAATGCGGAGACTGCAAGAACCCGGATCTGGTCCGTTGCATCTTCACATCTATCTGCCGTATTTTCAAGGTTCTCGAGAAATTGGCTTAGAAGTAAGATCAGACTTGCATTAAGCGTATTATTAGGGATCGTCAATAGTAATGATCGAGCCTCATTATATTGATCATCTAAATGTTCTTCAATTCGTTCCACGTCTTCTGCGCGTGCGATTGCAGTATGAATATTACCATCTGATAAGGCATCAAGACACCGTTTGACATTAAACATGCATTTGACCACGGTTCGACTCATTGCATAGGCGATTTCCCGAATATCTTGGGGAATGTCAAGAAACCAGGCGAGAATTGTGCGGAGAATGCGACTGGAACCATGAATTAAATCCGTAATGTCATCCATTCGCCTTGCTAGCCGCGCTAATTCTTCTCGATCGAGAGGTGGCAACACTCCTTGTGTGAGTTCTCTTAATATTCTTCGCCGAAGAGTATCACCCTCCTTTTCAATCTGAGTAACTCTGCGATAGCTTTGATTTATCTCTTCTTTGTTGATTTCTTCACGAGCAAGGTACAAGGATTGTTGAAATTCTTCTGCCGCTTGTAACGTGATTCGAGCATGTTCCTGAAGTAATTCAATGGCTTTGTGTGTTCGCCGCTTTTCAAACCATCGTTGCAATCGCGTACTCATTTTTTGCACTTTATCAAATTTTTTGGGGAGGTATATTTCAAGTGGAAAAATCTGTTACACTTAGTTATGTGAGATTCATTGTTCTCTTCGGACTGGTAACTCTCAACTATACGCAATAAGGTATTGACAACCCTAGAATACCAGGATAAGTTAATTAATAAGCGCAAAATTTAACGGAAGAAGCTATCTGATGTGTTGAAATCTACATAATATATGTAATTTATATATTTTTTCTTTTTTAACTGTTTTGATAGACCCGTCAGAAAACTTCAAGAATATTCTTTATTCACCTGTTAAAACCCAGAACAAGCAAGAAAACGTTTATAAAGGTAATTCCCAGAATTTTAGACCCATATACAAATGAAGGAAAAAGTATAATAGAAGTCAAAATCCAACGAACGGAGGGAAATCTTTGAGATCATCAATATCTGGGATGAAGCAACTTTCCATAAAGAGGAGCGCTAAAGATTTGTGTCCTTTCCCACCTAGGAAAAAACCTCGAAATACTATCCGACTTATCGTAGGATTTGTTCTTATACTGAGCCTTGTAACTTCTTATCACCTGTTCTTACGGTCACCAAAGAAGGATATTGAATTGCTCATGGTTTATGGCTCTGAAAAGCGAGCGTGGATAGAAGAGGTGACTCCCCTCTTTGAAGAAAGGTGGACTCAAAACCATCCTGAAACAAGTTTACGATTAGATTTCACACCCCTTGGCTCACGAGAGTCTATGCTTCAAATAGTTCGCGAAACAGTTACCCCAACGGTGTGGTCCCCTGCGTCCTCGCTCTGGATCCCGCTCATGAATTTCCTGTGGAATGAACAGCACCCAAAAGACGCCGAAAAAGGCTTTATTTTAGTAGAAAATGCCTCTCCACTAGTCCTTTCTCCGATTGTGATCGGGACGTGGTCCAACTTTAAACATGAAAATAATATTACCGGATTTGTTAGCTTACATGAACTTGCAACGCAACCGGATAGTGAATTGAAGTATGCCCATACAGATCCACAACTCTCCAATTCAGGATTTCTTTCAGTAGTTCTTGAGGTTTCTTCCGCGCTTGGTAAGACTCCGGACCAACTCACTGAATCCGATTTGACAAACAAGGCAATGATAAAATGGTTGACTGAATTAGAGAGTCATGCGGTATTCTACGGAACATCTACGGGTTTCCTGGCAGAAAAAGCTGTGAGTGAAGGCCCGCAAGCTCTTAATGCCTTTGTTATTTATGAAAACCTTATTATCGATAGTAACCTTTACAGTGTAGATAAAGACCGGTGGGGGGAGCAACTCGAGGCAGTCTATCCCGTAGAAGGTTCCATTATGAATGACCATCCGTATGCAATTTTACAAGGTGAATGGGTTAGTCAAGAGCAAAAAGACGCTGCCGAGGAATTTTTAGCATTTCTTCTTTCCCCAGAAATTCAACAAAAAGCAATGGCTTCAGGATTCAGGCCCGCCAATCCAGAAATCCCACCGGATCCGAGTATATTCAATCCCGACAATGGCGTTCAGATGAATATTGGTGTCCCTATTCATGATTTCAGAAACGTTGATGCTGTGGTTCTGTGGAGGATTCCGGATGTTTGGCTTATTACAAGACGAAGTGACTGAAAATTTAGGTGTAGCTAATGAGTCAGATCCTCTACAAGCTGGAACAAAGAATCTCTACAAAACCCTTTTCAAAGGCGGCGGACACCGTTACAATCCTATTCTTTTTTGGATTTATTCTAGCTCCAATCTTTGGGTTATTTGCGACTGTCTTTTTGAACTGGGAGACTGTCACAAAGTTTGTATTCAATGATAAAATATTAGGAAATCAAGCATGGCAAATAACATTGACTGCGCTAAAACACTCTTTTCAGATAGCTTTTGTAGTTATGATAATTGATATCATAATCGGCTTACCCATGGCCTTGATCTTGGCCAGATATGATTTCCGAGGGAAAGAGATTCTTGATAGTTTTGTAGATATCCCCATGGCGGTTCCAACATCTGCGCTCGGGTTCTCAGTCTATCTTTTCTGGGGATCCCCGGATGGATTAGCCAATTTGCTTGGATTGGATAAGGGGTTACTCTCTTATGGCCCAATCCTTATCATTATGGCGCATGTGGTCTTTACTTACCCCTATATCGTCCGAAGTTTGAAGGCTGTTATTCAAGATGTCGATCTAGAAATAGAACTAGCCGCTCGTACCTTGGGTGCCCCACAGTTTACTGTTTTTCGCACAATCACTGCCCCTCTGTTTAAAGAGGGGCTTATTGCGGGAGCAATTTTAGCATTTAGCCGCTCACTTGGTGAAACAGGAGCTACATTACTGGTGAGCGGTACTTTTGAAACTGCACCGATTGCGGTTGTCGCTTGGGTGAGGACTCTTCGTATTCCAGCTGCTGCCTTTTTATCCATGATTCTAGCTGTTGTGGCAATTTTCCTACTTGTGATCATAAGGGTTCTTGCTCGTCGGGTCGGTTTACCTATTAACACGGTTTATCCCAGTTATGAACGGTTGTTAAGCTCCTCTGCTTCAAGATATGCTAGAAATCTCATTGTTTTTGTCTGTTTTATATTGATTGTCTTTGCACCGTCACTTTTCACTTTTTTCCGTGTGGCACAATACTGGGATGGGAGCCCATATCCCCCTTATCGGCGCCAAGCAGGGGTTATTTTCCAAATTTTTGAATCCCCAGATAAGAAGTTTGGAGCACTTTTCTATAGCCTTCTTACTAGTTTAACAGTGATGGTCATTGTTGTTGGGATTTCCCTAGTATTTGGTATCCCATTAGCCCTTATAATGGTTCGACGTCAGTGGGGACTTATTAAAGGGGTCATTGATGCGTTGATTGATCTTCCATTAGCTATCCCCTCATCAGCACTAGGATTTGCTGTGTTCAATCTCTGGGGGTCAACAGGTCTAGGACTTTTAAAGCCAGGTATCGCGATGATTATAGCAGCTCATATCTGCATGACGTATCCTTATATGGTTCGACCATTAATCGCAATTTTGGAAAGTGTAAAGCCAGAATATGAGGAGGCTGCTCGAACGTTGGGTGCACCAGTCTTTACAACATTTCGAACCATAACAATTCCCTTACTCTCTCGTGGGATTATTGCAGCGTGTATTATGGCCGGTACGAGGAGTTTGGCAGAGACGGGGGCAACTATCATTGTACAAGGTGTATCTCAAACAATTCCAGTTCTTATTGTGGTTTGGGTCGAATCCCAAGCAATTTCGGCGGCCGCCTTTGCTAGTGTGGTTCTTATACTATTGAGTTTCTCATTCCTTATCATTTTACGCATACTCACTCAAGATGTAGAAGAAACGCAGAAGGGATAGTTTTAGATGGAGATTTTCTGCGAAAATGTGACAAAATGGTTTGGTGACACCTTGGCAGTTGATGATGTCACGCTTCATATCCAAAGTGGTGAATACATATCGATTCTCGGTCCATCCGGATGTGGTAAAACCACTTTACTCAGAATGATCTCAGGGTTAATTCAACCCACATCCGGAACAATTTATTTTGATCAAAGAGATGTAAGTAACCTTCCTCCCGATAAACGAAACATAGGCTACGTATTTCAGCAATTCACGGTATTTCCTCATATGGACGTTTGGGAAAACGTCAGTTATGGATTACGGATCCGTGGGATTGAGTGGCGTAAGATTGAAGATAGAACGTGGGATGCTCTCAAGAAAGTTTATCTGACGGATCGGCATGATGCAAGACCCCAGGAATTGTCTGCTCCTGATATGCAGAAGGTTGCTATCGCCCGAGCTCTTGCCGTTGGAGCAGAACTTTTCCTCTTCGATGAGCCATTGGGCCATTTAGATGAAAAAACCCGAGTTGAGTTCAGAGAGGAGCTTAGACGCCTTGTTAAGAATTTAGGAGTGACGGCAATCCATGTGACGCATGATCAGGAGGAAGGGATGGCGATTTCGGATCGAGTTGCGGTGATGCGGCGGGGTCGATTGATCCAAATTGATACGCCACAAAATTTGATTTTTAACCCCAAAGAGATCTTCGTCTCCAACTTTATTGGAGAATCGGACTTTTTTGAGGGAGTGATAATAAACAAGACACCCAACTTCGCCTTAGTAGAGTTACGGTGGGGGTATCAAGTAAGGACTAGACCAACGAATCTAGATATCGGTCAACGGGTTGTTGTTGCTGTTCGAAGAGAATTTTTACAGATGAAAAAGCGTGAAAGAGAGCGAATTGACATATTACCTGGTTCGGTAACTTCTGCCCGATATATAGGCGACTCGTACCGTGTCAGGGTGACCCTAGATAACTTGGAACAGCTGGAACTACGATTATCTCCCAATCATAAGTTAGCACGGAAAAGTAATCCCGGCGATGCGGTTTCTATTCTCTTTAATCCTGAAGATACTATTCTTTATGATTATCCGCCTGAAGGCCTTTTGGATGCAATAGCCCCAATATAGTGATAGAAATGACACAAATCCAACTGCGAAACATTTCAAAAAAATTCCATTCAATCTTAGCAGTTGATAACGTGTCTTTACATGTTGACCATGGTGAATACGTTGTTTTTCTCGGTCCAACAGGCTCTGGGAAATCTACTGTACTAAAAATGATTGCAGGACTCGTAAAACCTGATACCGGTTCTATCTACTTTGATAATGAAGATGTTACAGAATTGCCTCCAGAAGATCGCAACGTTGGCTTTGTATTTGAACAATTTGCATTGTTCCCGCACTTATCACTCCTAAGAAATGCATCATATGGCCCTTGGGTGCGAGGTCACACACTTACTGAAGCTGCAGAACTCGCAAAAGAAGCTATCGACATGGTACTCTTAACAGGCCGCGAGGACGCATTCCCGAATGAATTGAGTGGCGGAATGAAACAGCGCTTGGCGATCGCTCGCACTCTGGTTGCAGGTTCGAAGGCCTTGTGTCTCGATGAACCATTGGGTGCGCTTGATGCCAAGATAGGGCAACAATTACGCTATGATCTCCGCCAACTCATCAAAGATCTGGAGTTAACTGCACTTCATGCTACCCACAACTTTGAAGAGGCTATGTTAATTGCAGACCGGATTGCAATCTTTCAGAAGGGGAATATTGTCCAAGAAGGGAAACCCCGGGAGGTTTATGATCATCCCAATTCCATTTTTGTTGCCAACTTTTTGGGGGAGGCCAATAATCTAGAATGTCAGGTGCAAGCGGTTGAACCCGAGTTAATGAAGTTAGAGTTTCAAGACACCATCTTAACTATTCGAATGGATACTAAGGGGAAAGAACCATGTCAATTTAAAAAAGGCGATAAAGTGATCCTTGTTGTTAAAACTGAAGCACTTCGAACACGAAAGGGGATGAAAAGTGGCACCAATTCCTTGGTTGGCACCTTGGAAGCTTCACAAATACTAGGAAGATTCATCAAATACAGAATAGATGTTGGTGGCACAAAAATCGTCTCCAAAGCATTACCAACACGAAAACAACTCCTCAAAGAGGGCGACCAAGTCACTCTTCTATTTAGTCCAAGAAAGGGCCATATTTTTCCATTCCCCCGAGAATAAAGATTAGTGAGAACTTTACAAGTATTAATCACATGTAAGATAAAGGTTGAAATAGTTCAATGATTGTAATTAATAAAATTAAAATCTAATACTGAGGAAGATCCTGAAAAGATATTAGTTTCATAGCTTTATTTCGAAATTGCCTTATCAGGAGAAATCAGCTGCTGTAATATATTTGGTAGTTGTTTATTATTCGATAGTTTCATAAGTGTGGTTGAGCATATCGAGAAAATCTATTCCAGCAGCAACGGGACTGCGACATTTTGGACATGTATCTAAAGGTGCGTTGGCTTGATACTTTGAACCACAGTAATTATTTGTACATCTGAAAAACATTTGTAGACCCCTATTTTGTATGAGGTTTTGGCAATTTCGTGACATTATTCGTTATATGTAGTAACTTACTGTTTTTTACTTGCAAGATAATAAACATTTCTTAATACTTTTCATTCATGCTCCTTAGCTTCCATGTCATAGAATCCTAACCAAGAGGAGAGGCACCTTTGTCTGAAAGGTTTCCTAAAAAAAATAAAGAACTTTCATAAGTGAAACACTACTAGAAGAAATAACCATGATTTTCTGATATCTATCTCTTTATATTATTAATTATGAGCGTTAATTTAATATCCTATGCGAATTAAAGAGGCTCTTCACATGATAAATTATTCGAAGGAAGCTCTCGACGCAATATTCCAGCCAAAATCAGTAGCTGTCATCGGTGCCTCCAAAAAACTTACTTCATGGGGTTTTTCCATCTTTCACAATATTTTACTTGGAGGGTTTACAGAAAAAAGAAACCTTTACGCAGTCAATCCAAATACACAACAAATCCTTGGCAGAAAGACGTTTTCAAGGGTCACGGACATTCCTGAAGAAATCGATTTAGGAATCATAGCTGTAAGGGCTTCGATAGTCCCTCTAGTGATGGAAGACTTAGCAGATAAAGGGGTCCGAGGAGTTGTCGTCATCTCATCGGGATTTTCCGAAGCGGGATATAAGAAAGAAGAACATGAACTTGTTCGAATTGCTCGTAAGGGTAATATACGGATTGTCGGGCCAAACGGAATGGGCATCTTCAGTGCCCCGGCAAACCTAAATGCCCTGATGTCTTGGATTGTTCCAATCCCTGGTCCTATTTCGTGCATCTCCCAATCGGGAAATATTGGAACAATCCTTTTACGTCAAGGCATAGTTACAGGCGTAGGTTTTCGATTTTATGTGAGCAGTGGGAATGAGGCCGATCTCCGTGTTGAAGACTTTCTTCAATATTTTGCTGAAGATAATGGCACGAAATCCATTGTAGTCTATCTTGAAAGTGTTAGAAATGGGGAACAATTCATCAAAGTCGCACAAAATGTCTCGAAAGTGAAACCTGTGATTGTTCTCAAGGGGGGAAAGACTCCAGCTGGGGCAAGAGCCGCGCAGAGTCATACTGGCTCCCTTGCGGGAGAACGTTCCATCTATGAAGCGGTATTTAATCAGATAGGACTCACTCAAGCCGCCTCAATTGACGAATTATTCGAATTGGGGGTTAATGTTGCCTTTAAACCCCTCCCTCAAGGCAAAAATGTTGGGATCATCTCAGTTGGCGGTGGATGGGCGGTACTTGCTTCAGATGCTTGTCAACTTGAAGGGTTGAACGTGCCACCCCTCCATGAAAATTTAATTAAGAAAATTAATGAAATTTTACCACCCTATTGGCCCAAGAACAATCCCATTGACACGGTCGCGCTATTTGATCCTTCAGCATTTGAGAAACTTTTGAGATTATTACTTGAACAAACCTATATAGATGGCGTGCTTCTGCTCGGACTAGGTGGTTATAGTTTTTACCCTAAATATTTGACACAATCACCATATGTTTCGGAAGAGGATATCCAGCGCGTCACGGTGTTCGCAGACATGGAAACCCATGTGGGAAAGGCTATTTTAAAAGCGGAAGAATTTTTTCAGAAACCAGTCTTTGTAGTTTCAATTCTTCCATTTCTCTCAAAAGCTACAAAAGTCTTAGCAGAACGAGGTCACCTCCCTTTTTCTAATCCTGAAAGTGCAGCACGATGTTTTGCAAAATTAGTTAAGTATAGAAAGTACTTGGATAAGCAAAAAAGATTCAATCAGTCTGTCTCATACAAAAGTCAGGAGACTTATAGATAATGACCATAGCCGATGCGAGTTATACGTTTGCAATTGTCTCAGCAATCTTTTCAGCTATTTTGCTGTATCATTCTCTTACCATTGAGAAAAAGAAAGAGGGAGAGAAATTTTTCATTCTAAGTATTTTGTATATGCTTGCTTCTTTTAGTGGGATTGAAACAGGTCTGTGGTATGACGGGTCTGACATGTTTAAGCTGGTTCTTTCGCCTTGGGTCCCATTGGACTTCTTCTTCGCAGTGTGTTATTTCTTAATCATCTATTTATCTGAAAGTTATTTTCAAAATCGAAAGATTTGGGTGACTGTTATTTTATTTAGTATGATCATATTTTTTATCGCATATGTTTTAGGATGCATGGATTGCATTCAATTTTCCTAACACCGGCCAGATTATTATCTTATCTTAATGGCCAAGGATATCTTTTGGTAATGGTTTTTGTGACATCTTCTACTTTCTTTGCTTCAGAAGTATTTTCATAAAAAAGAATAACAACCTGTCCTCCTCTTATCCTTTTAAGGCGTTGATACACCGTTTTCGGGGTCCTTATAAGATCATGCATTATTAGCAGCCCGGCTTCAGGTAGATCGAGATCCCTTTCCCCGATAGGGGACATCACGAGTACTGCGCGGTTCTCTGTATTCCTAAACCCTTCAATGGGCATTTGTTTGTTAGGTACTTGACCAGTTACAAGATATGTTTCATATTGTAATGCCTTAAGGTGCTTGACTATCGCTTTTGCTGTTCCAACATACGAAGTTAGCACTACTGATTTGTTCGCGTTATATTCCTTTATTATTGCAGGTATCTTCTTTATTTTCGGAGATTGTTTAGGAAGAGATTTTGAGATCTCTTTTTTAATACCAAGTTTTTCAGAGAGATATCTTCTATAGTGCCAGGGAGTCATAGCAGTGATGTATTTTCTGACCATTGTGAGTGAGTTATATCTTTCACATAAATCGGTTGAAACTGGAAGGTAAGGAAGGAATGGAAATATCTCCCCCCAAGATTTTCCCTTAACAGTATCGGGTTCCGTGTCAAGTAGTTCATTACGGATTTGCTTCTTTGTCGCCTCAATTAACATATCAAGTTCAGTCATAAGAGCCTGTGTTAATTCATCCATTACACCCTGCGCTTTGATCACAAGCGTTTTAACATATTGTTCGACGTCTGTGTCCATTAAATCGTCCATTAAAATTAAAGAAGGGTTTGGAATTGCAGACATGATGGTCTGCAGTTCAGGAATCACTCCATAACCATCTCCCATCCTAGCAATATGGAGATCTCGTAAAGTACCAGACATTCCCACAATCCAAGGCTTCATCCGAAGAAGTAAAGGAAGGAGTTTATTCCATGGGAACGTCAGCGAAACGGAATGGGCTTGTCTTAAGGCAAACTTATCCACTTCATTAATTAACACAGCATCAAATAAGTTTTCAGTGGATTTCTGTTTTTTGAGTACATTAAGTGTCACTTGAGGGGTCGCTAATACTACCCTAGCCTTTTGCATGATTTTTAAGCGAAGCCCTGATGGAGTTCGGGATGACAAACACTCCATCCCCGTCACTCCTCCATAACTTTCTTGAAGATATTGTAGGGTCTCAAACAACGAGCTTGAAGAATGGAGTAGGATGAGAAACCTGAACTGAGGAAATTCGCGTTGAACGAGAAAGTAGGTTAAAACTCGCTTTCCAAGCCCGCAATCCAATTCAACAATCACGTTTTTTCGTTCAGCAAGTTTCTTATGTAAAAGCTCTAAAATCTTCGTTTGATAGTCTCTTTCTTCAAGAATTGTCCTTTCAGCCATACTTCACTATTCCTCTTATTCATTTTAATGACATACTTTAAAAATTCTAGGAATAATAGATCATTTCCATCTTACTTAATACAATATTCACTTGACCGAATATAGAATTACAGATAGAAGCGAAGAAGGTTGCCTAACTTCTTAAAAAATGGTCAAAAGTCACTAACATGTTTAAAAAGAACACACTTATAATATTGGTGATGTTTTGTTGGTAAATAGATCTAATTATAATGTGATTAAGAATATGCGCTCCAATAAACATGTATCAATAAGTCTAATTACCTGTTTTCTTCTTCTTTCCACCTCTTCTGTCTTTTCATCTAATGCGAGACAAATTTGGGTACCGAGATTACTGGATTATGAACGAATCAAGACCTTGGAAATTGATGTTTTCTTTATAGGCTTTTATTACGCCTATCTCGATTTAAACGCTCTTCAAAATGAACTTGATCAATTTAATTTCCCAATCCCCTTATACATCGGAGATCGATATGTAAACATCTCCTATTCGGTACAGTTCAACTTTGCTATAGCAAACAAGACCTATTACAACAATCTTAGATCTTTCCTTTTAGCGAATTCAAAAATCGGTCTCGATATTGGAAATACTGTGAACGAAACCGCTTTAAGCCTCCAATTACACGATGGGATTGAACGAGACATCTTTGTACCGCAGTCAGGAAGAAGCTTTAATGCACGAGCTGTCGAATCATGGTTGATCGAACATCCCTTAATAAAACGTCCTACACCACGCTATACATTTTATATTTTTAATTTCTCCGAATTTGATTCTGTTAATCACACCTTTGAACATTGGTATTCTAATCCTTTAAGAGATCCTGACTCGGGAAGTCTCGAAGATTATTGGCGCTTACCTTGGGATACCCCCCTTAATACGCCTATGATCTACACCCTTCCCGGTTTTCAGAGTGACTCTCGAGTGTATTTTTTGGATCCTACTGCGAGTCAATGGTATTTAAAGTGGGCTTATATCTGGTGGGAAAGAAACATCGATGATGAGCATACTTATGTACTAAGTGATCTCGATGAGTTCCAACAAGCGACTGATCTTACTACACCTTCAGGAGTACGAGCCTTGGTGGATTATCTAGCTGAATGGCTAACTGATCTCATTAATAATCTGATCCTTCCTAATCTGATGGAATCTGAATTAGTGTTTTTACTACCCAAGTACAGAATGGTATCGATTCAGATCTTAACGTTTGTTGAGTCAACATCCCTCGAAGAATTCCATTGGATCATCCATAAAGATGTAATTCAAGAAGTTTACGAAGATCTCTTACCGTTTTTCAAGTGGGACGTAAATATCAGGTTTGAAAAATTAGCAGATCATCCCGACTTGGTATTGGAGCTTCAGAATCGGACGCTTTTCGTTGATGAGGATGGTGAACATATAGACGGGGCATATTTCTTCAATTTTTTCAATGAACGCCGTTCAAACTATTTTGATATAATTACTTATCCTTTCACAATAACATGTGTGAACTTCGTCTTGAATAATGCCTCCCTTTTTTTTGAGGAGCGCGACTATACTGGATTAGGAGGTTATGCCACGTCTTTAATCTTAATGGATCGAGAACGTCTATATCGTCCTGACAGAATCAAAAAACGGGGTTTGACCAGCGTCCTTATCCATGAGATTGGTCATGCCATCGGCTTGACGCACACATTCGATCATGATACCGGTGATTATGCTGGAGATTTCAGCTTGGATACCATGGGCTATTTTCAGACGACCCCCTACTTTTGTGGGTTCCGAAAAGATTTCTTTCGCCGAGTTATTGCTGATATCGAACTATCAACTCTCGTCGCTACCCTTGGAGAGATTAACAACGTATATCCTCAAATTAGACAATCTAATGAACTCTTCCAGGAATTTGAAGCCCTTAATATCTCACTTATTCGTATAGAAACTTTATATAATCAATTAGATTATGTTGGGGCTGTACAAGAGGCGGATCTCGCATTGCATCTGATAGAAGAGTTATCTGAACAAATAAAAGGCACTCAACATGTAACTGAATTCCTCCATCTTATTAGCCCAGTTGAAACCCTATCAATACTTGCATTGGTTGTGGTCTTTTTCATGAAACGGAGTGTCAGGAGATAACTCCTGAAAAATACGTTTTATCAATGTCTAATCGTTTGACAAACATATCCTAAAATATTTAATGCTGTTTTTCTAAAATTAAAAGGGTCCTGGTGATCTAATTGAAACTTTGGCTTGGATCACGTTTAGATGAGAAAGGAAAATCAACACCTGAGAAATTCGAAATCGATCCCAATCTTTTTCGCCGCCATTTAGGTACATTTGGAAGCACAGGAAGTGGAAAAACAGTTCTTTCCAAGGTGATTATTGAAGAAGCAGCTATGAATGGCATTCCAGTAATTGCTTTTGATGTCCAAGGAGATATTGCTTCCCTCAAAATTCCAGGAGACCCGAAGACCCTTCAGAAAAAAGGAATTGATCCATCTTACTTGCAGGAATATTTGAATAAAGTTGAAGTCCAAATCTTTACTCCAGCTTCTAAGAAAGGTTTACCTATATCGATTAACCCTCTAGTAGCTCCCGACTTTCGAGCGGATGAAGTTGACGCAATAAGGCTTTTAGATAGTGCTTGTCAAACCCTCACAAGAGTTCTGATTAAAAAAGCTGGACTTTCAAGATCGTATGAAAGTGCAGCTCGCTCAGTCCTTTATCAAATCATGGAAAAGGCGTGGAGGGAGAAGCAAACGATAGATGATTTTTCACAACTCGCAAAACTGGTGTTAGACGCCGAAGAATCTATGGGCTTGAATTTGGAGGAATATATGAAAACTACGCAGCGAGAAAAATTGGCCCAAACTTTAAGATCCCTAACAATCGGAACTTCGAAGCTCTTATTTGAAGGGCAAACAAAAGATATTATGGATTTCTCTCAACTTCTTAAACCAATTAATGGTAAAACACCCATAAATGTCCTATTCATGCCAACATTGATCACCGAAGAAGAAAAATTATTTTTCCTTTCTCTCGTTTTAAGTCAACTCTACTCGTGGATGCTTCGCCAAGGAGCTCCATCTCAAAAGAAACCCCGTTGTATTGTCTTCTGTGATGAAGTCGCTCCCTTCATTCCCGCTGGCATGGCAAAACCAGGACCAAAGGAGGCTTTCATGCTTCTTTTCCGTCAAGCGCGCAAATATGGAGTAGAATGCTTGGTAGCAACCCAAAGTCCCAAAGATGTAGATTATAAGGCGTTTGAACAGTTTAACACCTTATCCTTGGGACGAATTACCTCTCCGCAATCTCGAAAAGTTGTGGCACGAGTTCTTGACGGAACTGCAGGGGAGACTATATCAGCTCAGGTTGTTAAAAAACTCCCGAGAATGAAGGCCGGCAACTTCATGTTCATTTCACCCGACTTGGAAACAGCCATCAACCCCATTAAAGTCCGTTGGTTATTAACTGATCATAAAACGCTTACGGAAGATCAGGTTGCACAACTATACAAAGAATGGGCCGAGCGAATAAAAAAACTAGAGGAAGAACGCCTCGAACAAGAACGGTTGGAAAAAGAACGCCTCGAACAAGAACGGTT
>JBHIFL010000028.1:0-47578 GCA_046761065.1 Candidatus Heimdallarchaeota archaeon | reverse complement strand
CGGCAGGAGCCTGGTGGGGAGGACACCTCAAAGATTGGGCGTATATTTTGCGATACCGTCCCTAACCCAAAGGGTCAACTGAAAAGGAGGCTGGAAAAGAGATTCCACAAAAACTTTACAGAACCGACCCTAAGTGAATACCCATCTCCCCTCCTCGGTCCGAACATGGGGAGTGTCCTAGTTATATACCTGATAAAAACCTATAAACAAATTACTGCCGAAAGTTTAATATTTCAAAATAGGTGATAAATAAAACGGTTACTTATTTCTTTACTTTTTTGTCAATATATTATCAAAAACAGGAGTGACCCAACCTGAGCGAAATTGTCATCCGAAAGGGTTTGATTGTGACAGATACGAAGCAATACAAGGCTGATATCCGAATAGTAGGTGAAAAAATTGCGGAAATAGGCTCTAATCTCCCGAAATCTGAAAATAACGGACATGAGATTGATGCAAATAGATTATTGATTTTACCAGGGGGGATAGATCCTCATGTGCATCTCTCACTACCTGATAATGTTCCTGAAAAATATCACTGGGCAGACGATTTCGAGAGTGGTTCCAAAGCAGCTCTTGCTGGCGGTATTACGACACTTGGGTGTATATCTGTTCCTGAGCCAAATGAAACTCCCGTAGAAACCCTGAAACGCGAGACAAAGGCTGCCCAGAAACTGGCAATTGCTGATATCATGATTCACCCAGTTCTACAAACTCCTACAGAAGAAGTGTTGAAAGAGTTCCCCCAACTCGTTGAGAAAGGGTGTACCAGTGTAAAAGTATTCATGTGTACAGATAATTTCGATGAATACTCTCTGGGATATCTAAAGGCGTTACAGGCAGCAAAAAATGCTGGTATCCTTACGATGATCCATTGTGAAGATAATGCTATCATAAATGCCACCTGCCAAGCCCTGATGGCTGAAAGTCGGGGATCCCTTTCCAATTATGCGGAAAGTAGACCAATAATCTCCGAAGTGGTTGCAACTCAACGTGCAGTGGCAATGTGTGAAGCGACTGGTGCTCTGATCTATGTTGTCCATCTATCTTCTGAACGTGCTCTGAAAGTGTGTGAGAAAGCACAGAAATGTTCTCTCCCGGTTTATGTTGAAGGACGACCAATCTTCTTGTATCTTACTCGAGAGCAATACCTGAAACCTGAGGGGGCATTGTATATAGTGCAGCCCCCCCTACGTGAAGCAAGTGACGTTGCAGCTCTCTGGGAAGGAATACGTCAAGGAGCTATTCATACAATCGCGACAGATCACGCTCCCCATACCCATGAGCAAAAACTTGATCCATCACTGAACATAACTGATTTACTACCTGGAATTAATGAACTACAAGTTATGTTACCTATGTTACACTCAAATGGGGTATTAAAAGGCAAAATCTCACTGGAACGGTTTGTCGCACTAACTTCGACCAACGTAGCAAAGCTTTTTGGACTTTACCCACGAAAAGGTACAATTCAAGTTGGTTCCGATGCAGATCTAGCTCTCTGGGATCCTACAGAAGAACGTGAAGTGAAAAAAGCTGAATTATTTTCAAAAGCAGGGTTTTCAATTTATGAAGGCATGAAGATTACTGGTTGGCCCCAGATTACTATCCGACGTGGCGAAGTGATTTATGAGGGAAGAAAAATCAAAGTTCAGCCAGGTAGTGGTCAAGTAATTCAGCGTACGCACCCCCGAGCTCTTATCCAGTCAAGTTAATTTTGAGATCAAAAGCTGTAATAATATTATTGTTTTGCTTTTCTGTCACCTATGACTGCTTTCGTATTATCGGGTTTGAAACCAGTTCGAGATTGTAGTCTTTCATGGATTCCCAGAACACACGAAACCCTCGAGAAGATTTATCCTTCTGACACCAGTTAATTCAATGTTAGTTTACTTTTACAATTTGGACAGATTCCTTTGACCCTGAGCCACTCAAGGAGGTGAGGAGTATGTGCTAAAATCCCACACATTGGACATTCTACTACGTTTTCACCGTACAAAATAGGTTTTCTGCAGATTGGACAGGTTCGATGTTCTTTTCCGCAGTTCGGGCAAAAATTTCCACCTGAAAAGGATGCTCCACAGGTAAAGCATTTCATCTTGTGAGGAATCGTTGTTTGCCTCGTTTTAGGGATGTCTTTTTCAATAGTAAGGGGAAAACTTGAATGTTGGGTCTCTTGAGGTTCCTTCGGCTCTCGAAGTCCTATTTCACTAAGCCAATCATTGAACGTTCTTTCGGCATTCTTCCAGAACTCTCTTACTTTGTCCGTCACTCGGCTATCTCTGATCTGTTGCACTACTTCATCAATAAAAGCTTGAATTCGTGTGGAGACACCTTCATTTTCACTTGTATCGACCGTTGAAAATCCGGTTGAAAGAAAAAACAAGATGAGTGTAATAGTTAATCCAATGATCAAAATAACTATAAAAAACAGAATTGTGTTCATCGCAGTCAACTTGACCCGAAAAAAGAGTCTTCGATTTCCGCATAAGTGCGTGTCGATGATTCCAAACCATCATTAGTTGTAGAATTTGGAAGTTTGTATTATACGTTTTTTGCCTCTTTAGATTCCAACAAGTGATGTTTTGAGAGAGATGGGTTAGTTTATGATGCTATTGTCCAATAATAAAATTGGATGTACTTCTTGGAACCACACCGCATCCCAAGGGATGGCGTATTTCGTGAGAATATGATCTGTAAAGAGGTAGACATGATGTAATAATAGGTTATCCTTTTGGTCCTGCGTTAACCTTGCCCCTTCACACCTCGTCCAAATGTTTAAATCAAATAAAATGGTGGCGTTCATAGTAATTCCCCACCCGACCACATCAACCCCGAGCTCTTGTTCCAGTGTTTCTCCTTGATAAAGGGGGCTACTAGAATTAGCGAATAATTGTCTTATGAGGAGTTGCCATTCTCGGAGTTGAGTAAAGGAGTAGTTAACATGGATAAATTTGACAATGATGCGCGACGACGGATCCATGATGTCGAGGACTTTTTCTTTCTCGTTTAGATCAGCTAGCAGGATGTAAATGATGCCGTGATGAGAGTCTTGGATGATGTTAGCGAAGGAAGGGATCTGTTCTTGGTTCTCGGTGACCCGTCTACAGTATAAATCTATTATTTGTTGAAATGTCCAGTCAGTTGAGATGGGTTGGGTGTCATCAAGGCCATCCCACCAAGTATAGTCTACCCACTCGGTAGTCCAAGTTCTGGTTTTAAAGTAGGCAACTCGCATATGATTTATTGAAAAGTTATCGTTGTGAATGTAATGGCATTTGAGAATAGGTATGACAACGAGTATGGTAACCATTATGGCTAATGTGAATATTAAAGCAATTGGGAGGATTGATAATTTGCGCAATTATACCTCCAACTATAATTAATTTAAACATTCTTACTAATATTTTCGTATATTTATACAGGGTCTCCGAAACTAGTTACTAAAGATCTTCATGAGAGAGATAAGTTTCTGGGACTTAATTAGGCTTTATCTAATAAGGATGTAGGATTTCCGGTATTTAGGACTTAAAATTATCACTGTATTTCACTTTCAAGCCTAGTTTTAACATGAGAGACGATCTTTGGTAAAATCTCGCCAGCGCGACCATAGAGAGCTATGTCCCACATATAATCAAACGGTGTATTGCTTAAATTAACCAAAATAAGATGTGTTCCATCACGTTCCCACGTGATTTGGGGCAGGCTATTGGCGGGAAAGACTTCTAAAGAAGATCCAACTACAAGCATCAAGTCAGTTTCTTCAGCGAGCTGTTTTGCGCGGTTAATTGCCTTAACAGGCATGGGTTCTCCAAAGAGGATTGTATCACTTTTTAAAATGCCTCCACAATCGCATTGGGGAGGTATCTCGTCCGCATCCAGCTTTTTCATAACATCTGGGAAATCATATTTTTTGGCGCATAACATACACGATGCAGTTCTCGCGGTTCCATGGAGCTCAATCACATTGGAACTTCCAGCTCGTTGATGAAGGTAATCGATGTTCTGTGTTATCACCGATTCGAGCTTACCCATTTTTTCGAGTTCTGCAAGAGACAAATGGGCTAGATTTGGCTTTGCGTTTAGTACTTTTCTTCGTGTGTCCTTAGCCATTTGCCAATAGAGAGAGGGATCCCTCCGAAAAACGCTGTAATTAGCGTAGATTGCAGGGTCATACTTTGCCCAAAGCCCCTTCCCCGGAGTACGAAAGTCTGAGATCCCTGATTCCGTAGAAATCCCAGCTCCTGTGAGGGCTACAACTTTTTTTGCCTCTACAATCAGGTAAGCAGCGGTTTTAATACCTTCCTCCAATTCTAGTGCCCCTAGTGATCAAACAAGCTAGAAGATTGAGACCTTCAAGAATAATTTATCTTACTCGATCAAAACAAAGGATGTATTCAATCATAAAAATTAAGCCATTCAAAAAAGCTGCTCTATTTACTTTTTTTCTTTCGTGAAAGTTTAGAAGCCTTTCCTTACCATCACATGTTTGGAGTAGAATCATTTGATTGTTAGGAAGGCTTATTTTTATATACAATCGTCTTGATAAGATCAGTTTTGCAGATGATGCCCTTCACACCCTCTTTATCTACAACTAAAATCGCATGGGGATTTTCTCTGGAGAAGATTGTAACTAATTCCAAAAAGGAAGTTTCAGGCGGCACTTGGGGGAAGGAGGCCTCCATGATGGTGTCAATAGTTTTATTGGTATCTACGCTGCCTTGGCTCCCTAACACCTCAAGAAGTGTTCTTTCTGTTATAGAACCAACAATCTTCCCATCATCAGTTATCACAGGAAGTTGTGAGAATGAATACATGTTCATCATGTCAATAATTTGAGCAATTGTCTTTTGTGGAGAAACAGAAACAACTGGAGTGTACATCACATCTCGTGCTTTTTTCTCAGGCACCTGCATCCAATCTCACCACAAATAGCAATTAACTCAATATAAAAAAGAGATTTAAACCTTCTTTTTTTGGAAACACGTTCTAACAAACGGTATACTTTATTTAAGTCTTTTTGATCCATAAGTAATTTGAGTCCATCTTTTTAAATAATTCCTATATTTTGATGGATTGTGAACAATGCATAGATATTATTGTCTTATTGATTACTTTGCTCTGTAGGTAATCCAATAGAATTCACATATGTCGAATAGAGGGAAACTCAATGACACTTCCAGTGAATCACCACTCAAAAAATATATTTGAAACAAGGAGTTATAAACATGAGTCGATTTGTCATTAAATTGGGAGGATCCCTCCTCTTTGAGAAGGAAGAATTCGCGCTTGAACGAATAGAACAATTAGCGCGGATTATACGAAATATCCAAGAGCAGGAACATGAACTTTTGGTGATTGTTGGCGGAGGTCGCATGGCCCGGAAATATATCGGAGCTGTAAGGGCATGTGGGGGATCAGAAGCAAGCGCTGATGTAGTAGGCATTGAGATTTCTCGCAATAATGCCCGGATTATCATTACAGCGTTGGGTGAGGAAGCCTACCCAGAGGTTCCTCTTTCTTTCACAGCAGCGTTAACAGCGGTGGCAACTGGAAAAATTGTGGTTCTAGGTGGATTGAGCCCTGGGCAGAGTACCAACGCGGTTGCTGCCCTAATGGCGGAGGCCGTAGGTGCCCAACTCCTCCTTAATGCAACAGATGTAGATGGGATTTACCCAACAGATCCGCGTGAAGATCCCTCCGCCAAAGTGATTCCTCGCTTAAATATAGACGAATTTTCGGAAATAATTGGACGTTCTGTCAGTCGGGCAGGTGACTATCCGCTATTTGATCAGGTCGCGCTTCAGATTGTGCAACGAGGACAGATTGAGGTAATATTTCTTAATGGTAAAGATCCAACAAACATTTTTAAAGCTATAAAAGGAGAAAAAATAGGATCTAAAGTAGTCTTGGGTTGATTACAGAGCTGCAAAACCCCTCTTTTTCTGTTCATTCATAATTTACATCTAATATAATATCTAGAATTGTTGTAAAATACAAACTTAAAACAATCAATGTGGGTATTCGCAACTAATGCGGGTTTGAAACTACACACTCCTAAAGAATAACTGAAGGAATTAAAAACTCATTATTTTCTTTCAGCTTTTTGAAGATCTTCGAATGCTCTTCGATGAATAATCATCACTTTTGCTAGCGCCTCCAAGAATACCTTGCAGGGTAATTAAAAAACGAATTTACCCCGACTTGGAGGACACCGTTTCTGCGTGATATATCGAAATTGATGGTTTAACGATGATATCAGAAAAATCTGGGAGTAGTGATGACAAGAATTAAAAATTTTATAAAAAATTGATTTACTACTTGCTTTAATTTTACATAAAACTCAAGTCACCTCCTGGGGGGCTAAAGCCGGAGTTGGACACCTTTTTCTCAGCTCCCAAGGGGGACAAGCCGCACTCAGCCGCTTCCGCATATATTTAATCTGTCTCAGCAGGTCGAACACTGTCATCCCCCCGCACACCAGCTGGCGATAGATACTGAGCGTCTGATAGGTGATGACCGCACAGTAGATCTGTACAAGGACCGCATTCAGCGTCCTCCCAATCGGCCGCTTGGTTTTTAACCCGAACGCTTGTTTCACCACGCGGGATAGGATCTCGATCTGCCAACGGGTCTCGTACAGCTGTTTCAACGTGGCTGTCTTGACTTCTCAGAGGTTGGGCAGGAGGTAGTACTCCTTCCCCCTGACCTCATCTCGGGGTTCCACTGCCCGGAGCTCGTGCCTCCCGGTGTGCAGCCGCACCACCCAGTCTCTCACGGCCCATCTACCCGGGGGGTACTCTTCGAATCCTAAGACCTCGGCTCGCTGCAGACTGTTCGTCTTCAAGGGGGTCATGAAGCCGTAAAGTACCCCGCTTCACCCTGCTCGTCGAACCGGGCGATCTTGTAATACGCTTTGTCATAGGTCAGAATGACCTCTTGAGGCTTGAGGACTCGGGTTACCCCGCTCAGCAGCGGGTCGAATTGGGTCGAGTCATGGACATTGCCTGATATCACCTCCAGACCAAGGGGCGCGTCCACGGTGACGTTATAGGCGAGATCGGTTTTGATTCCGGGCTCTATCTGCTCCGTCAGGGGGCAGTAGCCGTACGCGACCGGGAGGTAGGTAGTCGGGTTGAGGATTTTGAAGATGAAGTCGAGAGCCACCACCTGTTTGGCTAAAACGAAAGCGAAATCTTGGCCCGCGAGCTCTCGGATCAGGGTCAGGTGGTTCAAGCCTTGAACCACCTTCCGCCGCTTGGCTTGGGCCACCAGGCCCTGCAGGATCTGGTGAACTAAGCCGAGGTCCCACGTCTGGAGGTCGCAGGAGAGCTGGGGCTGGTGAACCGGCTGGCCGTATTCGAAGACCTGGCGGAGGAGGGGATCAGCATTCAGCCCAGCTATCATGTCCCGGAGAGATTCCGCGTTTTCTAGGGGCATGCTGAGAACAGCCAAGAGCGCAGAGCGGACTGTGTTGTGTTTCTTGTACTTATCGGCCTGGAACGCGGCGATGGGCTGATCCGGGAGAGGGAAGCCGAGCTTGTGAAAGATGTGCACACCAGAAAATCTTTTTAGAAAGAAGGCTTCATTCCTAGGGAGGCATCGAATCGAAATCGTGAGTGAACAACCTCTCGATTCGATGTTTCTCCCTTTTCGTCGGTGGTTCTAAAAAAACTATGCCCAGTCAAAGGAAATTTTATGCAAAATCATAGTTATTACTTGATGATATTTAAAGAAACAAACTTTAAAGAGGGAATGAACTAATATCATCTATCTAGTAGGAATACCAAGTATCCTTTTATGCGGGGATAGCCGAGCCAGGTCAAAGGCGTCAGACTCAAGATCTGATGACGTAGGTCTTCGAGGGTTCGAAAGAGGGTAAATTCGCACCTTCAGGAAATCCCTCTCCCCGCACCAACTGTTTACTGAACTTTAAATGTAGGATAGAGTCATTCAGTTGTCCAATACGCCTCCCCAGTTGCTAAATATTCCTTTTTCCAGATCGCAGCTTCTTTTTTATAGCGTTCCACAGCTTCTCGAAGGGCGGGAAAGGCTTCATCACGGTGGCTTCCAGCGACAACTACAAAAACAAGCTCTTCCCCGATATCAAACGTCCCCGTTGCATGGTATATTCTTGTATCAATGATCCCCTTCTTTTGGATAATTTCCCGTGCAATGATGTCCAGTGTTTCATTGGCTTTTTCTTCGAAAGTCTCGATTTCCAACTTCTCTGTAGCTTTTCCATTCCTTGATGTTCGCCGTGTTAGCCCTATGAAACAGGTAAAAGTCCCAGCATCGCTTAAATTTGGGTCTTGTTTCATTGTAGTGATAATATCCTCTAATGTGATTTGTCCTTTAGGGAAGATGCCTCCTTTGCGTTTCAATAAGTCCTTTTTGTTCATGGAAGACACCATTACATAAATATGCTATTAATGATATTTATAACTGACTAGGCGGCTTTTTCAAGAGCTGAAAAGATCGTGGGGAGATCAAAAAGATTAAGTTTCTCTAATAACTGTTCTGGACAAATCTCGACACACTTTATACATGCTATGCAGTTTGGGGCAAATACTTCGATTTCACCAAAAGAGGTCATGTCTTCAGGAATTTCCACAATTCCTTCTGGATCCCTTAACGCCAACTTTTTTAGAACATGATAGAAGGCTTGTTTTTTTGGAGGCGCAGTCTTAATTTGCTCTTTGGATAATTGGAGAAATGCTGCTAGGTCAAAAACATTCTTAAGATGAATAGCGTCATCTTCACAAATTTCCACACATTTTTGGCAAGATAGGCATGATCCGGTACGCTCTTCTTTTTTCACAATCATACCAAAGCCTTGTACATCCTCCGGAACAGGAATCGGTTTCTCTGGTGGTTTAATCGCAATTTTCATTAAAGTTTTAAGAAGATCTCTTCGTTTCTTACCTTCTGCGCTCATTATGATCCCTCCAAAGTTGCTTCAAGGGCTTTAAGCTTTGAAGCGTACTTATTAGCTTCAGCAGCGCACAATTGAACGATGTCCACTCGGTTAGGATTCTGCCCAATTTGTTGAAGAATATTCTTGACAAAATGCACATGTAAACGTGCCGTGTGGCTACCCTCCTGCATGTGACAATTTTCCTCGGGACAGCTTATCACAAGAACTGCATCAGCTCCTAAGTCCAAAATTGTGAGAAGATCTAAAGGGGAAACTCGTGCTGCACAAGGAACTTGAATAGTTATGGTGTGTTCAGGCATCTCGATCCCACTCAAGTGCCCATGTTCAATCGCACAATAACCACATTCACGACATGCAATGTTCATGATTAAAGGAGAACTCGTAAGGCTTTTCCATGCATCAATTGCTACTTTTATCTGGCCTATCAGTGCCTCATCTTCGTAATTGGCAAGTTGGATTGCTCCAGTTAGACATAAGGTTTGACAAAGCGCACAGCCTTGACAGATAGTTGGATCTACTTCCACTTTAAGTTGATCATCTATAACGATAGTAGTGATAGCTTGCCTTGGACAATGCTTGACACACAATTCGCAACCTACACAGAGGTCTTTGTCCACTTGGGCTGTTGTGTTTGTTCGAAGGTACTCGGTTTGGAGGGATTTCAGCACTTTAAAGGCAACTGCATCAGCACTCTTGAGAGTTTCGGTCAATGGTAACGGTTGAACTACCGATTCACATACAAAAACGCCTGGAAGCTTTGTCTCAGTTGCTTTTAGTTTGGAATAGAGTTCTTTCAGAAATCCTCCTTCTTTTATCTCCAATTTGAGCCTTTGGCCAACATCCCTCAAGAAAGGAGATGCAAGAAGGGCGCAAGAAAGAACGACTTGGTCGGCACATTTCTCAAGGATCTGACCACTGAGTGTATCTTCTATTGTAACTTTCAGTCGACCTGAACCCGTATCTGCATCGACATCTCCTAGACCAGCTCTCAGAAACTCTACGCCTTCCATGCGTGCTTTACGGTATTCTTCTTCATTGAAAAATAGGGATCGGACATCTGCCATATAACAAATGGTGACATTTGCTCCTTTCTGGGTCAATTCGCGAGCAAGACGAATACCTTGGTCACAGCAATAAGCAGAACAATAAGGGCGCCCCAACGTTTCGTCTCGGGAACCAATACAATTGGCAATGATTATATTTTGACCCTGTAAGGCTGTATTCTCTTGAAATTCTCCGATAATTTCCCCCAGGGTTTTTACTTGCTTAAAACGCCCGTATCCATGTTGTGAGAGATCAAAGGGTTTATATTCGTCTCCGTCTGAAGCAAATACAAGGAGTCCTGCGGTGTGTGTGGTGATCTCCCCCCCTCTACGGGCCTGAACTTGGAAATCCCCAATCCGGCCAGAAACATTGATATCATCGACTTGTTCCAGAATTTCAACTTTCTTGGCTTTTTGAAACTTTTGTTTCAGCTTCGCTCGAGTTCCAGTGTATTTAATAGTACCTGCCTCTGGATGAGTAGTTTCTTCGACGGTACCTGGGGAGATTGCCGTAACGTGGATTCCCAAGTCAGACAGATTTTCTACCACTTTCAGGAGTGATAGCCCATTTCCAATGACTGCAACTGGAGCCTTAATTTCCTGCTGGATTTTGTTAAGGGGTTTCAGCTTTTCCAACTTGAATAGGCTTGCCCCAATCATTGAAACCGCTTTAATAAGCCCAAGCTCCGAGGAATGGGGTTTACATTCTTCCTGAAGATCAACCACTTCAAGACAGGTATCTGATGGTATAGTACTTTTGCGTGGAAAAATTCCCTGGAAAATGTTTTCACTACAAGCTGCAATCAGGATTCCCGTGTAGTACTGCTCTTTCAATATTTTAAGCAATTTTTCTTTCTCTTTTCCAATACATAATGTATTATTGAGGATGATCGTATCCGGATGATAGCGTTCTTGGATGATTTGCTTTAAACGCTCGAAATTCAGCTTGATCGTATTATTGCATGAACAAAAGATTACCCCTGTTCTCAATGAACTCACCTCTAGCTCTTCCACATCTTTATGGGCTCCCAAGATACTTGACAATTCTAAGGCATAATGCGTCGACATCTCTTATTGTTTCAGGTATATTTCGCGGTTCAATCATACTACCTGCCTTGAATTCTCCTTCAACAGTAGTTTCCAATTCATTTCCCGTATATCGATCTGTGTGCCTTGGAAAAAGCGCTGTAGCTAAAACAACAAGATCTGCCTGAAGGTGTTTGGATTGTTGGGCGAGTGTATCCTCAAATTCCACAACCAAGGATTCCGTTTCGGCATCCCACTCCACTAAATTGGGTCGTCCTCGAATAAAATTAACCCCTTTGGCTCTACACCGTAAGTAATAGTCTTCTATAAAGCCAGGAGTTCGTATATCCATAAAGCAAACAGTCACTTCAATATCCTTCTCCCGTAGCATAAGAGCATGTTTTAAGGTGTAAGTACAGCAAATTCGGGAACAATACGCATAGTAGCGTTGATCCCGCGAGCCAATACAGGTAATCATCACGACGTGATTAAAGAGCGTTTTCTGGTCGATATCTAGATCTTTTTTACCCTTTACTCGGAGGGGATCTAGAAAATGTGCTAATTCCACTTGTGTAATAACTCTTGGAAGTTCTCCATAGCCAAATTCACGAAGAATTGTGTATGGTGTCATTTCTTGGAAACCTGTGGCAAAGACAACTACATCCGCATCGAGCTCTATTGTTTCATCTTCCCAATCGAAATTGATGGCTCCTGGCTCACATACATCAATACACTTACCACATCGGTCGCAATCCTCCTTCGAGATGTAGGGGACTCGTGGAACAGCTTGTGAATGATAGAATCGAATTGGTATTTGTGTATCTTCTTCATGTGTGGCTTGGCATGCTGTTATACACTCACCACAGCCGACACATTTGGATTCATAAATACCAAAGCGCCGTTTACGGATCACTGCATGAAACTTGCCTCCATTTCGTTCATAAGTCTCAAGCTCGGAATTAGTAAATAGGTTGATTTTAGGGTGAAATTGTACCTGTGTCCGAAATTGGCATTTCCGAAATCCTCCGTCTGTAAACCGAGCCGCTGAAGGGTAGCAAAGGGCACAATCATCCGTCGGAAAGACTTTTCCTAAATCTAGTAGGATTCCACCGATTGATGGAAGCTTCTCTACTAGGTTGAGTTTATAACCAAAATCCGCTAATTCTTGCGCTAGGAATACGCCCGAAAGGCCACCACCTATCACTAATATGCTTTTGGGGGGCATTGCCTACAAAACCACCAAACCATTTTTGCCCTTAACAAATACATCTCATTTTTTCATGAAGTGATGCCTGTTGATTCTATCAAGTGTTTTCTAAAAGGAGAGGGTCCTATTTCTTGAATAAGATATTTAAATACTGTAATTTCCTTAACAAATTCAGGAGCCATAGCTGCACTCATAAAACGAATTCGTAATCTCCTCGAATCAAATCCAATTTCCTCTAAAAGGTCGGAAAGAAAACTGACACGGGTTTCTGCTTTTAGGTTTCCTTCTAAATAGTGACATTGACCTTTTAAGCAACCTGTGATTAAAACCCCATCCCAGCCTCTCTCAAACGCTTTTACAACATGAAGCAAGTCTACGCGGCCAGAGCAAGGCACTCGTAGAATACGGATATTTGCAGGATATTGCATACGGCTTGTCCCCGCGAGGTCGGCCGCTGCATAACTACACCAGCTACAACAAAAAACAAGAATTTTTGGTTCAAACTCGACGATCGGCATTAGAATCCTCCTATTGCTGATTAATCTTCTTCTAAAAGTTTGAGTTGGATAGCGTTGTTGTAGCAAGCTTCTATACAAACACCGCAACCATTACAACCATTCACATCAAGCACTTTGCATTCTCCATTAGTAGTTCTTATGATCGTAAACGTGGCATCGCTTTCTGGATCGAATTCTACGAGAGCCATCGTTGGGCATGCAACCCAACAATTTCCGCAAGCATTGCATCTTTTTTCATTAACGAGGAGCCGAAAGGACATCTCAATCACACAAGAGCGAATTCTCGAGAGTAATATTGCTGCTAAGCAGCATACTTTATAGCCCAATAGTTTTTTGGATGATCTCAATAAGTTGTTACTTAAGCGTTTAACTACGCTTAAGCCGTTTTCGAGTATTTATATCAAAGATCCTTTGAATATTTATCGCATAACGAAATCTTCGATATAAAATCTTTTATTCAATCAAATTATCATGGTTCCCTTTCACTCATATCTCTCTTTTTGGAATTAAGGAATAAAATTTACTGGATTGTTAATTTCCTTGGTATTGATTTCTTCCTTTACCTCACAATATATTTAGATTATTCCGAGAAAATGATTTCACTAGTAGACTAGATTATTTTTCTATGGGTAAAGAAATAATGATTATTCTTTCGTGGAAACTAAAATTTCTTATAATAATGCTTACCGAATAAAGCCCTCATTGATTGTTGTGTGTAATTATCAATCTGAGTTTTGGTAAATTAGTATTGCACAAAAAGGATAAATTTCATTAAAGTCCTGAACCTGCTCATACTGGGGGGTTTTTCAAGTATCAAAGGGAATCATATGTTATTTCGACCAGTAAATTGATCCAGTTGGTTGTAGATGCTTTTCCTCGAAGGATTCTTAGAACTCCTTTCCCGTCTATTTATAATCTATTTTGTTATAAGTCTAGGGATCCTATGGCGGTTTTCAATATTTTTTAGACCGAAATACGGAGAATGGTTTACTAAGATGACAATCTGGGTTTTTTTCCCAATATCTATCATCTCTTCGTTTGCAAAAGTGACCTCTTTTCCTGGGAATGTTGTTATTCAAGTGGTAATTGTTACTATTATGATCCATTTAGTTAGTTACATTTCCATTCGAATTATCCAGAAAAATCAACGAAAAGAAGAAACCGGAGCATTTGTCCTTTGTGCTACTTTTCCTAATTCCATATATTTTCCATTTCCGATAATTCTTGCTGTAGCAGGAACTCCTGCCTTATTGTATGCAACTATTTTTTTATTCATGGCGATGATAATGAGAAATAGTTTAGGTGCCGCCATTGGGATCTGGCATAGACCTGAACCCACCCAAAACATTAATAAAAAACACGATTCCCCTTTAAAGGTTGATCTCAAAGAATTCACGTTTAATATGATTAAATTTCCTCCAATCATGGCTCTGATCATTGGATTTCTCGTTTATTCGGTTTATGGCCCACAAACAATTGAGGCAATTCCAGGACTTGATATCATCAAAAACTTTTCATTATACGGTGCCCTTATACTAATTGGGGTTTCATTCAATCAATTAAACCAGCTTTCTCCAAAAAACATCTTCTCTAAAAAAACCTTCCAGGTGGCGGTCTCACGGTTTCTTGTTGCACCTTCTTTAGCTTTACTTCTATTAATAACCTGGGACGCTCCAGCTATTGTTGCTCTCCCATTATTAATTCAAAGTATGGCACCACCTGCTGTATCCGTTATTATCTATGGAAAATTTTTTCATTTCTCCGAATCGAATGTTAGTCTTCTCATTTCAAGCCTAACCTTTTTCGCGCTTTTAGTTCTTCCCGTTGAACTCTTAGTATTTTTAGAGCTTTTTCCGCTATCCTAAAAACCTAATCTTGTATATCTTTAGGTATAACCGTCTCATTTGGGTGAATTTTGTAGTATACAGGCGATATCATGGTCTTAAATGCCCAATTCATGTTAAAAATTCACTAATTTTTCTGTGGTGTTTCTAGAAATCCCCCAGAAATTTACATTGTTCGGTTTGCTTAACCAAGATAATTCCGATCCCTAAGGAGGGAAATCAATCTATTGACGGTTTATATACAGTGTAACCACGCTATGTTGTTTCCCAAGTTTCTGTACGAAGACTAAATCGAAGCCAACATCTTAGGTTATACCAAACCCTATAAGATCTTTGGCTGAAGGGTATGATTTAAGGTTATTGATTCATTGTGGACTTGAGTTTTGTACATGATGTGTTTATACATATAATTTGTTAATATGAAGACTTATAGCAAAACACAAATTTAAGGCAAAACACAATCAAAATATTGTCCAAATCCCATTCTGAAAACTGATTTAGCAACGAGAAAATAAAGCGGAAGAAATCAGAATTAGTATCAATTTATAAAAAGATAGTCATTACACTTAATAGTGTTTCCTAAATAAAAACAGCGTAACCCACTGGGAGGCTTACCAGGGGCGAAAAACCTGTCAAGATTGCTTAAAAGGTTACCATATTGGGTTCTTACGATTGTATCCTCATCCATTATGCGGCAGAAATTACTCTCAAAGGACGAAATCGCCCGTTCTTTGAAAAAAAGCTGGTAAAAAATATTCACCAAGCATTAAGAACTGAAATAATTGATGAGGTGCAAATGGAGCGTGGAAGAGTTGTATTACATTTAAATACAAAATCGAATTTGACTCAGATTAACTCGAAATTAGCTAAGGTCTTTGGGATCTCATGGTACGCCCCTGCCTATACCACAAGCCCGGACCTTGACGAATTACGCAGAGAGGTTTTCAAAAGAGTACAATCTTTTTTGAAAAAAAATGTATCCATAAAAGTCGTTGTTAAACGCTCAAACAAACGGTTTCCTCTAACATCTCCTCAATTAGGGGCCTTAATAGGCGCCCAATTAGTAGAAAAGTATGGTGTAAAAGTTTCGATGAAGAATCCGGAAATTCAGATCTTCATTGAGGTAGCTGATAACCAAATATTCATATTTTTTGATAAAATTAGAGGATTGGGGGGACTTCCGATCGATGTCACCGGAAGAGTTCTTTGTTTGCTTAGTGGAGGGATTGATTCGGCCGTCGCGGCTTGGTTAGTTATGAAACGTGGATGTGCGGTTGACTTTCTCCATTTTCATCCATTTCGTGAAAACGAAATGGCAATAAACTCTAAAATCACCGACTTGATAAAAATTTTGACCCAATACTCTTTCCAAGCAAATGTTCATATTGTTCCCGCAGCCTTTTTTCAGTTAGCAACTCTACAGACCATCCCCCCAAAATACGAGCTTATACTCTTTCGGAGATTTATGCTGCGAGTCGCCGAGCGAATTGCTGTACAAGAAGGCTTGCAAGCGATCGTGACAGGAGATTCTCTCGGTCAAGTGGCATCTCAAACACTAGAAAATCTTGATGCCCAGAAATCTAGCGTATCATTTTCTATCCTAAGACCACTACTAACCTATGATAAGGAAGAGATAATCGCCCTTGCTAAAGAAATTGGAACCTATCAGATTTCAATTCGATCTTATAAAGATTGTTGCTCATTAATCGCATCGAATCCCGTAACCAAAGCAAATATTGAGAAAGTTGAAAATCTTGAGAAAGAACTCGACTTAGAACGATTAACAGATGATTCATTGAACATGGGAGAAATTATTACATTGCCAGAATAAGAACCATCATTCTTCGAAAAAGCTTGTTCTAAATGTATTTGCTTCATAATCGAATTATACATTTATTTCAACATTGATTCAGGTTAATAATCCAAGGTCTTTCTAAAAATTTCTTAGACAAGCAGCTCAATATTTACTCTACTTGAAGGAATTTATATATTTTATTACGTAGATCTAATCGCATAATGCTATTACAATGAGTTGGGAAAAGAAAGTTCTTGTTTTTTAATATAGGATTGAATTTTGTGGGAACAAACCAAATTATGAAAAGACGTTCCCGCGGATCAATCCGTTTAAAAGGTAAAGACAGCTTATGAATACACAGATATGATCAATATTTAACTTCAAAACTTAAAAAGTTGAAGTAGAACGAAAATATGCTTTCATGAGATGTGATGGTTGGCCTTGCAGATGCCGGAAAACCTTCAAAAAGCTTATTTGAATTGCTTAGTTAACATTTATAAGAGTAAAATCTTCAGAGAACTACAAGAGAATATTGATCAGTTCATTAATGCACTTTCACCATCAGATCCGATGCTGAGGAAGCGTTTAGCTAGGTTTTTTCTCTTACTTGTTCCTCTTCCCATTTCAAGAAGAATTTCATCAACTAAAAAGCCACCAGCACAATTGGTTTTAGAAACCATTCCATTATTTGCCTTCATCCTTTCGAGGGGGAAGATCGACCTTCAAGCTGGGAAGAAGGAGATTTGCTTTGAAATGCCACTTATAAGGACCGTTCAGGATTGTTTGAATCTTTTATCCCAATGTAAAATTCCGTCATGGAGTACTCAGAGCTTCGAAGAAAACCTGGATCGCTTTTATGAATTTTTAATTTGTATGTATAATGATCGGAGAATGGCAAGGGTAATTATCACATGGATCAAGGAGGCTGCGACACTACTCGGCCTTCTATTAACTGGAGAAAAGAACTGTAAAGAGGTTACTCTCGAAGATTTGCTGACCGCTTTTGATATCATCCGCTCTATTCTATTTCGAATTCCGGGAATTGATTGGTTTGTGGTTGAAAGGATGTCAAAATTTCAACGAGGAAAAACATTAAACAAATTAATGCGATGGTCGATGTCCGCGGCACAAGAGAAACAGCTGAAAGCCCACTTTAATTGGCAACTGAGGAAAGCGATGCAACAAGGGTCACTAAGTCCTTCATATGAATATCAAAAACTCAATATGATCCTTTATAATAGTTATATTAACTTTTTATGCCTAAAAAGGTGGCAGTTGGAGCCAAATAAATCAGAAAACACATCAATCGACCACTTCTTTATCGAATTCCAACGATTGTGTGAACAAGCTGCTGGACTCACATTCTCTAATGTTCTAACAAACCTTTCAGATGCTAGAACGACTCCTGAAGCGGTTAAAGTTCTTCGGGTGTTAAAGAAAAGAGCTACTGAATATACTCAACTCATATTAAATAACCAGCCTACATTACAGTTGTATGAATATTCGAGTTTTATCAGCCAGCAAAGACCAATCATAATTTTACTTAGCATGTTATATGCCTTAAAAAAGCCGGATAAATTAGTAGGAAGGGCGGAAATCTTACTAAGTTTTGCTTGCTGGACAGACCTCGTCTTTGAAGTGGCTATTAATATGAAAACATTTTATCAAAAAGCCGGCACTTTTCAGCGGTTTTAGTTGTTAAATGAACAGAGGAATTTCTTGAATTCAGATATATCCAGAGATTAATTTGTTTTGCGTTTGCTGTTACATCCACATTTTGAATAGTAATACTCATGTATTTTTCAAATATATGAATTTCATTAAATATCTGTGATGTAATCCTCGCCAGCACTCCAGTACCGTGTCAAAAGGCCATATAATTCAGAAACTCCTTGGAACTCTTGAATTGAAACAGGGAGTAACTCTGGTAAGTCTGTAAATTGTGCCAACATTTCAAGTAGATGAATACTCATTTCACGAGATAATCCTTTGGAGGATCGTTCGAGATCCTTGAGTATAAAAGCAGGAGATTGGGCCCAATCAAGGATTCTTTCTATTTCAGAATCAGAAAGTAAATCTGCTTTTGCTAAAACGGAAATCATCGGTAGACGGAAGCGGAAATTAGCGCTCATGCCCAAGAAGGCAAGCGAAATAAATCCAGTGGGGTCACGGGTTAAGTGAGCATCAAAGAGGTATGTGACTACACTCTTCTCAGACCCTAAAGAAGATAAGATTAATGGGCCAACAGTACGGTATGCGAAGAGTTCTATCTGGCCCGGAGTATCAAACAAAACAATTTCGGGATCCAGATCCTCAAGTTCTTCTTTAAGGTGTTCGAGTTCGTTAGATATCAAATCAATACTAACAAGAAGTCCACCATTTGGCCCCAAACCATATTCCTTCATAACAGCTTCGAGAGTAATATAATCCCTTATGTCGACATCCGGGCCATAAGGGAGAGTTAATACTCCTGGGTCTAAGTTTACAGTGGCAACATTAATCTCGTTCATACCTAACCATTGATTTAAAATACTAGTAAGAGTACTCTTCCCAGACCCAGCCGTTCCTACGAAAAAAGTGACAAACAAAAAATCACCTCTTTAAAGAACAAATATCAAATGATCTGGTCATTTAATTCCTATTTCCTATTTAACATAATTTTTAACTCCTCTCCAATTCAAAAGGAAGAAAGATACAGATTGGTTTTCCCTGAAACCAACCCCCAGCGAATTAACTTTCAAGGAAAACTTTTTGTGAGGCACCAACACCGGTACCTAATTTCACCTCGTATCCCATTTCTTTTAACACAAGTTCAACTACCGCGAGGGTTGCTAGGACGTCTCTGGGGAGACAAATATTCATAGTAGCGATGCGAAAGAACTTTCCCTTATATGGGGGTTGCGCTGAGGCGATGGTCACTCCCCATTTCTTTTGCATGTGGCTTCTAAATTCACTATCTTGGATTCCATTCGGATAACGAATGGCTGTCACCGTATTGGAAGCGTATTTTTCGTTTGCAAATAATTCTAATCCTAATGCCTTTATACCTTCTCGCAAGGCCTTTGCAAGCAGTCGATGTCTAGTAACCCGATTTTCATAGCCTTCTTCGAGCATAATAGTCAATGATTCATGAAGGCCCTGAATCAAGGTAGTAGCCGAAGTCCACGGGGTATCCTGATCTTTATCCCACTTAGTCTTATGAGTCAAAAGATCTGTATAGTAATCACGAATTGGAGTTGTACGATTCTTGATTTTTTCCCATGCATCCGGCCCAACAGTGAGAACAGCTAGGCCAGGAGGGATCCCCAAACATTTTTGGGATCCTGAAATCATCATATCCGTATTCATTAACTCTGGGTATGCCTTATCTCCTCCCACAGATGTAATCCCATCAGCAACCATAAGAGCACCATGATCTTTGGTAACTGCCCCAATTTCTTTTAAGGGATTTAAAATACCTGTAGAGGTTTCATTATGGCAGAGAGTTACAATTTTTATCTCAGGATCTCTATCAAGAGCTTTCTTGACATCTTTTGGGAGAATTGGTTCCCCCCAGTCACAGGTAAAAGGAATCACATTACCCCCGAATTTTTCCGCAATTTCACCAGTTCGCTCACTGAATTTTCCATTGATGCAACTTAATACTTTATCTCCTGGTTCAACAAGATTGGCCATGGCGGCATGGAGACTGAGGGTACCTGATCCTGTAAAAATGAATACATCATGAGTTTTTATTTTCATAATGGTTTTGAGCTTAACAACGGTGTCTTTGAGAATTTTACGGTATTCTTCAGTTCGATGCCCAAAAATTGGTTTTGACATGGCTCGAAAGACTCGCGGATGGACCGGTACAGGTCCTGGAATCATCAACAAATTTGTATCCAAGTCAACCATCTTTTAAGCCCCTCTTAACGTGCTTTAATCCTTAATAACCGATATAAGGTATATAAAAGCGGGAAAGCGTCAACTTGGAGAAATGAAGAGTATTTAAAGCCGACGCCCTCTACGGCCTCCAGGCTTTCTTGTACTATCGTGTGGAACAGGGGTTACTTCTTCTATACGGCCAATTCTTAACCCTGCACGCGCTAGAGCTCGAATAGCTGCTTGAGCTCCTGGTCCGGGATTCTTTGGTCCATGACCTCCTGGGGCACGAACTTTTATATGAATTGCTGTTATCCCTTTATCATGGGCTTCTTCAGCTGCGCGATGAGCTGCCCTCATGGCGGCATAAGGACTGGATTCATATCGATCTACTCGCACTACCATCCCTCCACTGAAGCGACTGATTGTTTCTGCCCCCGTTGGATCCGTTAGATGGACAATTGTATTGTTATAACTACTATATATGTAGGCAATTGCCCACTTTTCTTTGGGTTTATTACTCATTTCAGATCCCTCGTATAATCTAATCTTCCTCAACCTGTCCAATAACGCTTGCCTTAGGTCTTGGTCGGCTAGGATGATCTTTAACAATCAAAGGAGAACTTGCAGTGTAGGAAATATGTTCCTCCTCTTCTTGACTTACGAGATAGCTAGGACATGTCACAATTCTCTCTCGAACAGCTACATGGCGGTGGGTTATAAGCTGACGTGCATGATAAATTGTGGTAGCCAACCCTTTCGAAAAGACGATACTCTGCAGTCGACGTTTCAAAAAGTCTTCGGTTTCTAAACTAAAGACATCATCTATAGTAGCATCTGTTCTCAGGACACCAAGGTTAGTTAGGTGATTTATAAGTGCCAACTCCCGCTGTTTCAGCTCCTCTGTAGGCAAGGCTAAAAGCTTCCGTGCTTGTGATCGATATCGTGTGAGTTGGGTTCTGATACGCCAAAGTTCCCGTTTGGAACGGAGTCCATATTGACCCATTAGTCGTAACTCTTCACTCAGTCGATCTTTTTGCCACGGATGACCGGGAGTGATGTACTTTTTCTTCTGTTTGCGTGGTCCGCCCATCTAACTCATCTTCCCTTGATTACAGATCGATTCTTAGCCCTTCATTGGTCTTTTCATGCTTTGAATCATTCTGCGAGTTCTAACTCCAACAGTTTGCCCCTTTCGACCAGTTGTTCGTGTCCGTTGGCCACGAACTTTAAGACCAAGGGTATGCCGAATACCTCGATAGGTTTTAATTTTTTTCAGACGATCGATGTCTGTCTTGTTTGTCAATAACAATTCTGATCCATAAATATGCTTATCTTTTCCGGTTGTAGGGTCATTTTGACGGTTCACAAGCCAAGGCGGTACTCCATGCCTTACTGGATCACTCAAAATTGCAAGAACTTGTTCTTTCTCTTTTTCAGACATATAACCAAAGCGAATATTAGGATCAATCCCTGTAATTTTTGCGACTACTAAAGCCATGCGATAGCTTACCCCCTTTAATTGACTCAAAGCAAAGGGAAATCTGAGGCTCCCTTCGATATCTGTACCACCGAACCGTACTAAATGCATATATTCGGGTCTTTCCACTTTCATCATCTGCCTATCATATCACAACACTGTTGGTTTATTTATGATGCTCGTAACTTTTTAAAATTCTATCCAAGGATTTTCAGCAGTGCTTTATTAACTGTACGATAGGATCAGTTTTCCCACATTTTCTCTGAATGAGGTTGCTCCTTCGATAATTGATTTGTTCTTCAAGTTTTGTATGTTTAAATAGCGATATTTAATTCGTCTTTTATTTATAGAGTAGAGCTTCTTCTGTCCAGCGTAGTGAAATGCTTGTTCATGAAATAGTGGAGATGATGAAAATACTCCCCGTGGATATTGAACGCCAGTTAATTATAAAATCAGAGGACACAACAGATCCGGATTATGGGTGTATTCCTGCGAAGAGAACCATCAAGGCTTTGCTCGAACGTGGTATAGTAAACATTGATAAGCCACCAAACCCAACAAGCCACGAAATAGTGGCATGGGTTAAACGGATTCTAGGAGTGAAAAAGGCGGGCCATGCAGGGACCTTAGAGCTGAACTGAAAATACAGCAAGGAAATCCCAATGTGACTGGTGTCCTGCCTGTTGCTTTGATGAAAGCGACAAAGGTTATTCAGACGTTACTCCCAGCTGGGAAGGAATATATATGTGTGATGCGGCTGCATAAAGAGGTTCCTACGACGGAAATCCACAATATTGCATCAGAATTTGTCGGGAAAATCTTTCAACGCCCACCAATTCGTTCATCAGTTGTTAGGCGCTTGCGGATTCGAGAAATCTACTATCTGGATATCTTCGAAATCAAAGACAGATATATCCTCTTAAGGATCGGGTGTCAAGCTGGTTTCTATGTACGGATGTTGTGTCATCACCTAGGGTTGGCTTTAGGAACTGGAGCGCATATGCGGGAGCTTCGTAGGACACGTGCTGGCCCTTTTCGAGAAGATGAAACCCTTGTAACCTTATACGAGCTCAAAGATGCCATTATGTGGTATAAGGAAAATGGTGAAGAAACACCGCTACGCCGTTGTATACGACCATTAGAATCTGCTTTAAGTCACATCCCAAAAATAATAATACGAGATTCAGCAATTGATGCAATATGCCATGGTGCAAATCTAGCTACTCCGGGGGTGCTTCAAATCGACTCAAATATTAAAAAAGGATCTATTATTGCCATATTCTCTTTGAAAGGGGAAGCCATAGCCTTAGGAAGAGCAATTTTGAATACTTCAAGAATCTTAGAGACCGAGACTGGACTTGTTGCCGAGACGAATAAAGTCTTGATGGAGCGAGGAACGTATCCTCCTTATAAGAAACTCTAAATAAATAAATCCTTGTAATTTTGTTCGAAAGATAGTTGTTGAGGAGGATATAAAGATGGTGTTTCTATGAAGAATTCCCATTATTTTTCACAGCAACCATCCTCCCCATATAAGGTAATGAAAATGAGAGTGGTCCTTCGTGGCCACACCTTGGAGTTGTACACCGCTCCAGGAGTTTTTTCAGCCAATCGTGTTGACCTGGGGACTAAATATTTATGTCAAGTTATGAAAATCCCCAAACACGGAAAAATACTAGATTTTGGTACAGGCATTGGTGTTGTTGCCATAGTTGCCGCGAAAGAAAGCCCAAACACACTCATTTATGCAACAGATATAAATCCTCGGGCTATTCAACTGGCAAGGCGCAATGTTGAGTTAAACAACATTCAAAATATAATAATATTAAAAGTCAAAGGATATGACTCCTTTGATTCAGAATTGTTTTCTGCAATTATCTCCAACCCCCCATATTCTGCTGGGTGGCCTATTATAAATGATATGATTCTCCACAGTCGAAAATATCTTCATCCGGGGGGAACAATACAACTTGTGTGTCGGCAGCGTAAGGGCGGTCGCCGAGTCAAAGAAACTCTTCTTCAGATTTTTGGGAATATAGAAGTGTTGGTACGGCGATCCGGATATCGAGTATTTTTGTCCTTTAAATAGTATAGAGCCATCTATAAGTAATTCTTCGAAGTGATATTTTTAGAACATTGGCGCCGGGAGTGGGATTTTTGAAATGAAGACCTATACTTCATTCTTTCGAACCCACGTGGTCCGTCAAGACCACTGGCTCTCCAAGCCAGCGCAATACAGCTGCATAGGTGCATAATCACCTGTTACTACCACTATGCGATCCCGGCAGTTTATAGTTACGGATATGCTTTAAGCTTCCATTGGAGTGTAAGTACTACTTGTATTATTCATTTTCGCAAGGTCTTAACTCACAAGTTCCATTGCATTTATGAAACCCTGCTTTTAAATTTTAACGGGAGTTTTAAAGTTCTCCAGCAAACCAGCTTTCTTAAGCGCTGCCACGACCTCCTCATCGGCAGCTCCCCTAGAGATTGAAATTTTTTCTTTTAAAGGTTCTAGATGTTTAATATTGGCACGTTTCCTCTTTATACCAGTGATATTCTTTGGTCCCGTTATTAAAACGAAATTTCTATCTAATATATCTACTATAACGGCTTTTCGCCCTGTATCTCGCCCTTGTAATTTGACAACACAACGTCCTGATTCCAGAACCGACATCACTTCTCCTCCGAATGATTTGCCATTTTATTATATCAATGTTCATTAGGTAATTGTTTGCGGCTGTCAACCGCGTATAACAACAATTGAATTATAGCTTTTTCAGACCACTTATCTGTATTTAATATGAGATCATAAATTGATAAATCGTCTATATTAATATGATAGATCTCTTTAAAACGTTTTTTTTCACTTCTATCCCGCGCTAATGTCTCTTCTTTAGCATGGCTCTCCGAAACGCCATCTCGCTTCATAATACGTGTGATCCTAGTTTGTGGTGAAGCAGTAACATAAATCTTCAAATCTGCCAAATCTTTTAAAATGTAACCTGTCAAACGGCCGTCTGCAACGACATTTCCTCTAGCTGCCTTCTTTTTTATCTGTTCATCGATCTGACGGTCAATCTCATGCGCACCCTCGCATTCTCCACTTAGTTCTGCCAAGGTCTTTCCCATTTTCCTAGCGATCTGACGAAAAATGCTTCCAGCTGCTAGATATTGTAAATCTAAGTGTTGAGCTAACTTTTTTGCATACGTCGTTTTTCCAGATCCTGCAGGTCCTGAAACGGTAATTATTGGCATAATTATTAATTTCCTCTAATAACAGCTTTAAGGCGGATACTCACACATCGATGACAATAAACACCAGTATGAGATCTTGCCGGTCTTTTTTTGGTTTTTGATATTCTCGCAAGGGCTGTGGCTTTCTTCCTACTTACTCCAGAAAGGAGGGCTCCACAAGAGGTACATCGTGTTCTTTGGGGTTTTCTTTTGTAGAGGTGGGTTATTTCTCTTTTTCCGGGAGTTTTACTTCTTATTTTACGTTTTGAGCGTGTTCTTTGCATGGGTCGTGGCATTAAAATCCCTTCTCTATTCTGGAGTTAATCCTAGCATTTTTTGAATTACTGAACCAATTGTAAGTGAAACCATAAAATAGAACCAGACAAAGGATAGAATTGTATGTGAATTGTCCCATGGAGCAGCTGTCCCAAACCTATGACCTGGGATCTTAAAAGGTAAAACATTGGTATACTTTATCCACTCCCCTGTAGCTATTTTGGTTCCTTCTGCGAATACCAATGTGGGTGCAGGATAAATGCCTCGTAGAACATAAAACATGATAATAAGAGGAATAAAATAGATAGCCATTGGTTTGAAGCGTTGGGACATCATTTTTCTTTGGATCCGTTGAATGTACGCTTCACGCCGCTTCAATTTTACCGCTAACTTACGATTTGCAGTCTGCTTTGATTTTTTCAGTAAATCTTGGTATTGCTTTATCTCCTGCGTATAACGCTTCAACTCATCAACGTCAATCATATAGCGACTCAAAAGAGCTATAAATAGGGATAAACCCGAACTGAAGAGTATTACAAATATTGTTGCTCCAGGAGGTTTTAATGGGAGTCCTGCCCGAATCAGAGCATCTCTTAATGGATCTAGGCTAACCAAACAGCGCACCTTCCAAGTAATTATCTACTAACTCAACACCGTTTCAATCGCAGTATCGGTTTGTATAAATTTTGTGATGTTTCTCACAATAGCGAACTATTCCAGCTAATTAGTGGGAACTTCCTGGATATTATGAAAGCATTGAATTTAGATCATGTTAATAGATCCTCCATAAAAAGGATATTAACCAAGGAATGGCACACTTAATGGTTGTTTGACTACCTCTTCTACGGAAAGACAACAGTAAAGGATTCTCACGAACTTGAGCTGTGGGAAGATGTCAATTCGAAGCTGACAAAACACATTTTTCATTTAACCAAATACAAAGGTAATCATCCTTGTAGAAACTAACTTTTATAAGCCATGTCAACTCTGACATCCGCAAGTATCAGAGTACTGCCTTTCTTCTTGCAAGAAAGTTTTTTACTCTGCTACAAAATTGATTTGTTGCTACCTTAGTAAAAACAATGTGGGATAACAGATGCAGATCCGTAACAATCTTAATAACCAAGCATTAGGGCTTCTTTTGCTTTTGCTTATTTTTTTATCCAGTCCTTTAATGATCTCAAATTCTAAGAGTGGAGAAATCACAATCAAAGGGACAAGCCACTACGCCTTTACCCTTGGGATCCTCGATGATGATACTAAAGTCCAATGGGATATCAACGTCACCAACGGCATTAGTGTTAGCTTGTACATAGCAGAAGCGGCTCAATACGAACTATATGTGAAAGACCTACCTTGGTCACCTGTCTACGAAAATACAAGTAGAACACTCCACAGAAATTTCAACCCACAAAAATTTGACGAAAAGTCGTTATTTACAATCCCCACTAAAGCAAATTGGACTCTTGTGTTAGAAAACTCAAATCAAGCAGATGCACTGGTGACCTATGACATTGGTATCTATGTACAAATAGGAGGATTCACTCTAATCCTCAGCTTACTTGGGCTTTTTCTGGCTATAGTCCTCTTTAAACGACGAAAAAAAGAATCCCTCCCGAAATAGTGGGAACTTGATCTTTATTTATTCTTAAAGAGTGCAATGAGCTCCTTAGCCGCAGTTTGTGCATGTTCAAAAGGGATATGTTGCTCAAATCGAAGATCAATTATTTTAACAGAACATCTGGCTGCATTGGCTGCAGCAACTGCAAAGTATCTGTTTAACTGTTGTTGATGATCGATATCCTCCAGGTTCTCAAGCTCTCTCCCAGCTCTTGGTTTCACAACGGTCCCAATCAACGTAGTCTTTTCATTATTTAACTCTATATCCTTTTTTCGACGATTTAAAACGATTTTCGGTTCAAATTCGAGTAAGACAATAACATCTGGCTGGATCAACCTTACCAAATCATCTGGAAGGCCGGGATAGTAACCGAAACTTGTTTTAATTGACAAATGCGTATCAATAAGAACATCACCTGTCAATTGTGAAATGTTTGTAGCCGCTCTCTCCTGAACATCACGATATCCTGTTGGGGAGAGCTTTTTTCGCATCTCATCTCGATCATGTATTCCATAGTCTTTCTTAGCGATGTTGTACATGAAATCCCCTAAAGTTACAATATTGATCTCTGGGAGTTCTTTTTGAATAAGATGCATAACAGTTGATTTCCCCGCACCTGGTACCGCCGCTAAAACCATTTTCATCTTGAGGTTCCACCTATTCGTATTTCATTTACTTTTTTAAAAGTTTTACACACATTTCGCAAATAAACGAGGGAAAAACACATTTTTATTCGTCTTTTTTATGTGGCGATTTTTTATGGATTCTCATAGCCACTTGATAAGATTAAGTTAGCTACCCGATCGGGAAAATGGTAGTCTCCAACTAATCCATTCAATAGAGTTCTTGTTTGTAATAGGTGTAAACGATTTATCAGACGATATAATTCTACCAATACTCCTAGAAGGCTCTATAATGCCTGTGATAAAAACCATAAGAAGGGAATTAAAGGACCCTGAAGCGTCCTTGCCCTTTCCGATATAAGATTTTCTCAATTGAGTGATTCTTTTCATAAATGATTTCATTAAGATCTATTTTGGAGCTTAACAGCAAAGTTAGCTAAAATTTATTGAAAGAACTTGATTGGGGCGCGATCCGTCCCTATATACTGTGACTCCTTTACAGCCTAGTTCATAAGCTAGATTGAAAACTTCATTTACATCCTTTTTCGTCGTGTTGCAATTCAAATTGACCGTCTTTGAGACAGCATTGTCAACATGCTTCTGAAATGCGGCTTGAATCCGAATATGATGGATGGGTGAAATCTCATGGGCTGTAACAAACAGATCTTTGATGTCTTGAGGAATACCTTCGACATCCTGAAGGGTTCTTTTTTCAACAACTTTTCTTATCAATTCTTCGCTGTATATGCCCCTTTCTGTCGTGATCTTTCTAAAGACATTATTTACTTCTATGAGCTTCTCGTTTTCCAGTACGTTTCGAATATACGCTACAGAAAAAAGAGGTTCAATCCCACTTGAACAGTTAGCAATTATACTTAGCGTTCCTGTTGGTGCAATTGTTGTTACTGTTGCATTGCGCATTACTGGATGACCAGGTTTATCGTAAATACTCCCTTTGAAACTAGGAAAGGCCCCTCGTTCTTCTGCGAGTTCTTGCGATTTTTTCCGTGCTTCACTTGAGATGAAGTGCATCAATTCATTAGCTACTTTTATTGCTTTGAGAGAATTATAGGGAACCCCTAGCTTAATAAGCATATCTGCAAAACCCATGACCCCTAAACCGATTTTCCTATTCCCTTTAGTAATTTTTTCGGTTTCAGGAAGAGGGTACTCATTTACATCGATCACGTTGTCTAGAAAATGTAAAGCTGTCCTGACAACAGACCGGAGTTTCTCATAATTTATCTCCATCACGCCATAAACATTCTTCTGTACCATTTTCGCTACGTTAATTGAACCCAAATTGCATGACTCATATGGTAATAGAGGTTGTTCACCACAAGGGTTCGTCGCTTCAATCTCTCCAAGTAAAGGGGTGGGATTTGCTGCATTTATGCGATCCATGAAAACTATTCCAGGTTCACCAGTCTTCCAAGCCATCTCTATTATAATATCCCAAACATATTTGGCGTTTAATTGATTGACAATCTCGTGAGTACGGGGATTGACGAGATCATAGTCCCGATTTTCTTTTAAAGCCTTCATAAATTCCTCAGTTAGCGCAACAGAGATGTTAAAGTTCGTGAAAGCCTCCACTTCTTTTTTGGAAGTAATGAATTCCAAAATATCTGGATTATCTACTCGAAGAATTGCCATGTTAGCGCCTCGCCGAGTCCCACCCTGCTTGATTACCTCTGTACTGACATTAAAAACCTTCATGAAGGAGACCGGTCCAGAAGCGATGCCACCTGTTGATCGAACTCGATCATTCTTCGGGCGGAGGCGTGAAAACGAAAACCCAGTGCCCCCTCCAGATTTATGGACCAAAGCCGCTTGTTTAACGGCATCAAAAATACTTTCAGTTGAGTCTTCAATAGGCAAAACAAAGCATGCTGAGAGCTGTTGGAGCTCTCGTCCAGCATTCATGAGAGTTGGGCTGTTAGGGAGAAATTCTAGTTTAGCCATAATTTGGAAAAATTCCTCTTCTATCTGTTTGAGTTCTTCTTGTGAATGGCCATAGAGGGTATCTGCTGATGCTATGTTCCTGGCCACGCGACGAAACATTTCTACTGGAGTTTCAATCACATTACCCTCCTCATTTGTTATCAAATATCTTCTTTCTAAAACTTTTTGAGCGTTTTTTGAGAGAGTGATTTTTTGCTCGCTCTTCATCCCATTTGCTTTAGTAGTACCGACCTCAATCATTCATATCTTCCACTCCAGTTCTTTTATGGAAATATATCGCTAAAATTAAAGGACAATACTCCTTATATAATCTTGAATTCTTACCTCCTATTTTCCATAGTAAGGATACGTATGTATAAGGATGTGTTTGAAAGATATATTCCTCCTAAGGCATTCTTTTGACTATAAAATCCATCAAAGACTCATTACAAGTTGTTCCGATTGTGTTTATTCATAAGCAGAGTTATAAATAAGGCAAAACCCCGCGCCAACCCATCTATCTTAATTACAATTTATAATCGTAAAGTACATCAATATGACCTTAAATTGTAAATGATATTATATATTGCTTTTTGTCGGATTATCTTTATAGTTTACTTTAAGAATTTGCATTTTCAATGTAGAATAAAGAATTAAACAAGAGTATATTTAAATCTAGTGGCAGGGAGAGATGGAAAAAACTAAAAATTTACACGATGATCTCTCGGTATCATCAGCTTAATAAAACCCTTCGTATTTCTTTACATCCAATTATGTGGCTTTCCCATTTAGATAATTGCTTTCACTCAATTCCTCTCGGATACCCAATGCAAATTAATTGGATTTATTCTCCATAAAGAATCCTATATAAGTTTATTTGTTTCCCATACATGTCCCAACCACGGGAATCGTTTCATTACACTTCGGACAACTCTTTTCTACTAACTTACACTCTGTTCCATAGAATGAATAACGTTTAATGACCATCTTGCCGCAGCTGGGGCAATACGTATGCTCTCCGGGGTGACCTGGGACATTGCCAATGTAAACGAACTTCAACCCCTCTTCAAGTGCGATCTCTCTTGCTCGCTCGAGACTTTTTACAGACGTTGGGGGGCGATTGAATTTGTAATGTGGGAAATATCGTGATACATGAAAGGGTGTGTTCTCTCCAAGGTTTTCTTTGATTCGTTTAGCAATCCCTTTCAAACAGTTTTCATCATCGTTGACTCCTGGAATCATTAGAGTGGTGATTTCAACATGAACTCCTCGTTCTATTGAATGGCGCGCGTTCCGCCACACATATTCCACATCGCCGCCACAGTACTTTCGAACAGCATCTCTACCCCCTTTAATATCAATATTCATGGCATCCAAGCCGTGATCTATTAGTAAATCAAGGCTTTCAAGAGTCATATAACCATTTGTCACGTAGGTATTATATAATCTGGCTTCTTTAGCCTGAGGGAACGCAGCTAAGGCATGTTCTAGTTGTAAAATGGGCTCATTAAAGCTGTATGATAATCCTGATATTCTGTTTTTGATGGCAAACTCCACTAAGTCCTCGGGTCCTATATATTGCGCTCTTAGTTCATCAGGTTTTGCTCTACTTAGTTCATAATTTTGACACCACGGGCAATTGAAGGAGCATCCACTTGTTCCTAGCGTAACAGCTTTAGATCCTGGATAGAAATGATATAACGGTTTTTTTTCGATTGGGTTCACTGATAAACTCGCTACCCGACCAAAAACGAGAGTATAAAGGGTACCATTGATGTTCTGGCGGGTCTTACAAAAACCAACTTTCTTTGGATAAATCCGACAACGGCGTTCACAAGTTCCACACTTGACACTTCCATCCACTAATGTTTTATAGAACCTCGCTTCGCGAACAAATTGCCTACCTGTATGTGAGTTTCTGTTCATTTCACAAATAAATAGAGAAACCCTCTTAATTTTGCTTAGTTTGTCACATCACATTAACAAGATTTCTAGTTTTCTTCCACTTTAAAAAATACCACTCCACAATTTTCAAAGTCTTCATTTGATTGTTTGCCACTGTTATGGAATTAGTTTTATGATTTTTGTGTGTTCACTCATGTAGAGTAGTTGAATACCTACTCGTTATAATTGTATTTCAAAAAATTCATTGGGGTTTATAAGGCTGAAGAAAGAGAAACTTAGGGGGACACAGTGGTTATTAATACACCGGAGAGTCAAATAGGAACGGAACGAACATGTCAGGATAAGCTCCTAAGTGAAATTCTAGATTCAATTAAGATTGAAGTACCTGAAGTTCTTGCGGTCTTGCTTGTAAGCTCCGAAGGTCTTCCTATTGCTTCAACACGGCTCGGCATGAGTCAAGATGAAACAATCCTCAGTGCAATGACTGCTGCTCTTATAAGTGTAGGAGAACAGGTCGGTCTGGAATTAGATAAAGGTAATCCGAGAGTTTTAATTGTTAAGTGCCCAAAGGGACTCATTGTGCTGCAAAGAATTAATAAAGACGTATTGATTACTGTAGTAACCCAAAAAGAGATTCGTCTTGGGCTACTCTTACTTTCTCTACGAAAAGCAAAAGATAAACTTGACCAAGTCTTGTGATATCAATAAACCCTATTCTCATATGCAGATGATCCTTTCTCATAATTTTTTTATATATTGATTATCTTTTGAAAATATGATAAGAAAGAAGATAAGATCCTTCTCGTTAACTTAAGGCGTAAGTTTGGCTCTTCTGTCTTCCCTAATCCGAACACATAATTGTAGTTAGGTTCAGATGCAAGATAGTTTTAATGGATAAGGAGGGAAGGGGAAAAATTATTTTTTCCTTCCTTTTTCGAAGTTTTACGTTAAAAAACTGGATAGACTTGGTGTGAGTAATGGCAGCCAATCTGAGTGATTCCTTTGATCGATGGCGGTTCTGTACCCGATTAAAGACGTTGAAGCGGAAAAAATCTGATGATTTAAGCACTTGCTTGATTTCTCTTTATGTTCCCCCAGGACGACAACTCTCTGACATCATTAATGATCTTACGTCCGAGGCAGGTACTGCAGAGAATATCAAATCGAAAAAGACACGTAAAAACGTTGTCCAAGCTTTGAATGTACTGATCACCCGGCTGAAGACTCTTCCAGGAGCAAAATCCAAGGAAAAGGGATTTGTAATATTTACTGGTGTAACTGAGGGGGGAAAAATGGAATATCATTACATGGACAATTTACCTTACCCCGTTTCCCGAAAGCTTTACGTGTGTGACAATAAATTCAGGGTCGAATACCTTGAGGAGCAATTAGTTGAAAAAGATTCTTTTGGGTTGCTGGTTCTTGACGCTGGAAGGGCCACTCTTGCCACATTGAGTGGTCACCATCTTGAGATCAATAAAAAACTGGAATCGGGAGTACCTTCTAAGATAAGAGCCGGAGGGCAGTCTGCCGCGCGATTTCAACGAATTCGGGAGGAAAAGATCCATTCGTTTCTCAAAAGAGTAGCAGAACATGCTCGGAACCTCTATGTGATAATGAGGGAAGAACAAGGAGAACCCCAAATAAAAGGATTGTTAATTGGCGGACCGGGACCAATCAAGGAACGGTTTGTGAATGAAGACTATTTAGATTATCGTCTGAGGGAAGGTCTTCTAGAAATAACCGATACTGGATATGCAGATGAGCAGGGAATCAAAGAACTAATAGAAAAAGCACAAGAAACCCTTAACAATCTTCGTTATATGCAAGAGAAGCGGTTAATGCAACAATTTCTAGAACATTTAGGAAAAGATACAGGATTGGTTGCATATGGCGATTTCATAGTCCGTCACTTATTAGAGCTTGGAGCGGTTAAGATCCTGCTTTTAAGCACAGAACTCGATAAAATTAAGGTGCCATTCCGATGTGATAACTGTGACTATACCGAAGAAAGAACTACCACACAAACTGAGTTTTCTCAAATGGAAACTGACGTTAGTGGAAGTCTTTGCCCAAAATGTGGAAGCTCTACCTTCCATTTGGATGAAGATCATATTATTACTGTAATAGAAGAATTTGCAGAACTTGCAAAGATGAGCGGAACTAAAATTGAAATAATTACTACAGAGACTGAAGAAGGCGAGCAACTGTGGCGGGTCTTTGGAGGAATTGCCGCGATTTTACGATTTAAACCATCATAATAATCGGAAAAAGTGATTTAACTGAGCAACCTGATTTTGTTCATAAAAGACCTAATTTACCTAACTGACATTAATTTAATTTAGAAAATATAAGATTGTTATATGAGAAAATGGTGGACCGGCGGGGATTTTCAGAAGGAAAAACATCTTTCTTTCGTTTGAACCCCGGGCCTCCTCCATGCCAAGGAGGCGATCTTCCGGGCTGATCTACCGGCCCTTCTTACAAGATCCCATTTGGGCATTGGAGTAAAATTACTCATTCATAACTACATTAATCCCCGTGACCCCCTCTTTATGTCTTCTTATTATGTTTTTCTTTGTAATGTCAGTGGGGTTTTCGTTTTCCATGAATAGGTTCGGATTCGTTTAGTTCGTCCAAAGCCGCAGGCAGCACATTGTTTCTTACGGACATGATATGCTCTTCGCCCACACCGACGGCATCGAATATGCGTCTTCTTTTGCTTTTTTCCAAAACTAGCTGTACCTTTCGTCATTTTAATCCCCACTTGCTTTCGTATCTCCCCCCGGAGGTGAAACAAATACCACATTATCGCCCCGTACTAAAATAGTCCCTAAGTTACTCTTTTGGCCGTTAGCTGCAATATCTTCAGCAATTTCTAAGATTAAATTAAGATGAGAATCAAACGATTTCAACACGCCACGAAGTTCGCGTTGTCCTTTCAAGCGGATTAGGATGATTTTGTTTAGACTTCTATCAAGAAGCTCCATAGGGCGACTCATCAAGTTCGTGCTCCATAGTGTTTCTTTACTCTCTAGATTCTCGAATAGAATCTTCTTTTTAGACTTTTCGATATCCTATATGTTTATACTATCTTCTGTGAAATTCTCCTTTAAACTTAAATGGACAAATTCCAATAAGCATCTCCAACCCATGCAAGGTTCTCAATTGCAGGACCTTTTTGTTTTTGCTTCATTTCAGTCCCATCCATTCGCAATTTCCCGATGGCAATGACTATTCGATTTTTTTCGTCTGTAACTTGTACAATTTGATCTTTTTTCAACTGATCTGTGTTACAAAAAGCTACAATTCCGGGGCGCATAATCATTGCTCCACGACATACAAAGGGGACTGCACCCATATCCACGACAATTTCTGGGAGTTTTATCTGCTTCGGCTCTTCCTGTATCATTTTCACGGTCGGAAAAATCAAGTTATTTTTCTCAATGAATAGGATCCTTCCATCGATGGCATAAATGAATTCTTGTTTTGTTTCTAGGATCTCAACTTTTTTTGCACGGTCGATGAAGTCAAGGATCTGAGATCCATAGCGTTCTTGCAATCTATTGGCTAAATTCTTGATTTTACTTGAACTTAGTTCATAACGTCGCTTGACTCGAATCAGAATAGCCCCTCCAAGTCATGCTGCTTTTATTTCTATATGGACAAGGGATTATTCAGTTTTCATGACATTATGTAATGTATCATAGTACGAGGAAAGAAAATAATGTTTGGCTCTATAAACTACCTTAAGCGAATAGTTTCCAGATTGCGAGGGGTCAATGTCTCTGATCTAATAGAACGCCGAATTGTGTTTGCAAAGGCGAGGATTTTACTTTCTTCGCCATGTACAAGAACCACTTTCTCCGGTTTTGGGCTGATGCGGCGGAGATAGTTCAAGAGCATACGCCGGTCTGAATGCCCGCTAAAACCATCAGTCGTGTGGACATCCATGTTCACTCTCACAATTTGGGTCTTTTGCTCTGGACTTGTCATTTGAATTTCCTTTGCCCCATTTTGTACACGACGACCAAGGGTGCGATCCGCTTGATAGGAGACAAAAACAATAGCATTTTTCTCGTCTGATGCGAGTAACCGGAAGTGATCCACACTCGGGCCTCCAGTCAACATACCGGAAGTGGCCATTATCACACAAGACCCTGATTCGGCAATTTCATCTCGCGTACTCTGGTTATCTACTTGCGCAAACCATTCGCTCAGAAATGGGTTATCGTGAGCATGGAAGATTCGTTCCCGAAGATTTGCTGACAAATATTCAGGATGGCAGGTGTGAATCGAAGTAGCTTCGCCGATCATCCCATCTAAATAGATTGGGACTTCTGCAATAACCTTTCGCCGAATATATTCATCCAAAACAATCATAAGTTCCTGGGCTCTTCCAACAGAAAGCACAGGAATGAGTACTTTTCCTCCTCGGTTAACAGTCTCATTAACAATTTTAGTGAGTTGGCGTTCAGCTTCCTTTCGAGATGGCATAAAGTCCCTTGGTCCTCCATACGTACTCTCCATAATTAGGGTTTCAATCCGCGGAAAACGGCTATTTGCTGGGTCCAAGAGACGTGTTTTGGCATATTTAAAATCATGAGCGAAAGCAACGTTGTAGACGCCCTCCCCTAAATGTAGGTGAACAATTGCGCTTCCTAAGATGTGGCCTGCATTATGAAAAGTCAGACGGATATCTGGCGTGATATCTGTTACCTCTCCATACTTTAATGGGATTGTATGGATGAGTTCTTCTTGGATATCTCGATAACTATAGGGGGAGAGTTTCCCTTCGCGTTCTGCAACTTCTAGATAATCGATCTGGAGTAGGGTCATCAAGTTACGAGTCGGTTCCGTGCAATATAATGGTCCGCGATACCCATACTTATACAAGAAGGGAGCAAACCCGGAGTGATCAAGGTGGGCATGGGTGATAATAATGGCATCTAGTTCATCGATTTCAACCTCTGGTAGATCTAGGCGTGGAAACATACGGGTTGGTGAGCTTGACCCGACATTTACTCCTGTATCAATCATAACTCGACTATCATCTGTTTCGAGAAGGACACAGGATCTCCCAACTTCTCGAAAGCCTCCTAGTGCCGTCAAACGTAACCACCCTCCGTCCCGATTCAGTTCCCGTCGATGGATGCGTTTGCCGATGTTAAGCAGTGCCGCTTGCCGCGTAGCACTGTGTTGTTGAAGGATTCGGCGGATATTCTGGATAAGTGAAGACGTCAAAGGAGGGGTTCTTACCACTATGGGCCTCCAAAAAACGGCTTTAACAATCTCCCGCAGTGTGGCGCCGTTTTTTCCGATAACGATCCCTGGCTTCTTTGCTTCGATAATAATATCACCCATGTCATCATCAAACGAGATATTGGTGATTTCTGCATCAGCTTGGACAAGTTCACGGATGATTGCTTCGGCTTGCTCTTTGTCCATTCGGATTTCTGGGTCTGATTTGATGAGGATGCGTTTTCTAAGTGAACGAGCTAAATTCTTTACAATTTCGCCGTCTTCCATTAATACCTTGGGATTTTTGGAGTAAACCACTAGGAAAGGTCCTTCATAAGTAATGTGCGTTACATTGCTTTCAGCGGGTAACTTTTTCACTAGTTGTTTTTTTAAGTCGTCTTCTACCACTCCTAGGTCCATGCTTATACTATCCTTCTATTTCAATCTACTGACACTTATCATGATAGAATGTAACAATAATTCTGTTTCGGGGTCTGTCCTCATGATAAATAATGGGGAAACTTCTCTCTTTTGAGTGTCCCCTTGATGAAAGCAGATCTCAACTTAAGAGAGTTTTTGGGGGATCTTTGCGATTTCTTCCTCTGTTAGTTCTTTTACTCCTTCCTCGGTGGTTATTGTTACCGCATTCACTCCATTCCCAGTTCCGGCGTCGCGTGCAATAGCGGCCCAGACTGATGCAACTGCCAGTGGTAATCCTTCCTTCAGGAGGATATCTTCCTTGTAATTGTTTTCAAGGATTCCATAGGCTATAGGTGAACCTGAACCGGTACTTAGGTAGGCTTCTTCGGTTAAGCTGCCGATGGGATCTAGATTGAACATCTTTGGGCCAAGATCATCCACTCCAGCTACGATTGCTTGGAGCAAATAAGGAAAGTATCGTGCATTGAAGAGGATATTGGCTACCATTCTTGCCGCCGAGTGAATCCGTATTGACATTCCCTCTTGGAGTCGATAAAGACTAATTTCTGCCCGTGCGTAATCCATGATCGTCTGTGCATCTGCAACTCGCCCGGCAATTGTTGCAGCGATGTGTTGATCTAAAGGAAAGATCTTTTGGGCTCGTTTGGACGCAACAAAATATCCTGCCGTTGCTCTTCGATCTGTAGCCAGAACTATTCCATCTTTACAGACTACTCCGACAGTTGTAGTTCCTTTTAATGCCTTAATAACGCGATTATTAAGATTACTGTAGTCATCGAACATCTATCAGCCCTCAATAGTGAACTAAAGAAGAAAACATCGATTGCAAGAAAAAATTCGCCAAAAATGATTCTCTATAAAAGTTGAACTCCGAACTTCTTAATTAAGCTTTGGGTCATGTATGTCTTGGCTAAGGCGAACACTCTCTTTTAAATAATCCTCTTCAAGAAATTTTTCTTATACTGCTCATTCTTTCTGATACATTTCTTAATACTGAACTTGGGTCAAAATTCCTCAAAGTTGGGATTACCTCATTATATGTGAAGCGATAATGAAAAAATGAATCAGAGTAGATCAAATAATCTCACTTTGATCGAAAAGGGTTTAATTGGCTTATTAGTATGGTGAATAATCATTTCCCTGTCCTAGACCTCTATAGTGAATTGTCACAGCCACTCCCTGATTCAAAAAAATATCAGAAAACCCTCTTATATTCGTTAGACCTTTTGGTAAAACAAAAAGATATTGTGATACGTGAATGGCACCATTCAACAAAGCACCCCTTAAATATAGTTTATCGAAACACACACTTTAGATACATTGCCCCCCTCAGAAGTAAAATTTACTGATTATAACCCTGAAGTGAATTATTAGTTGCTGGGGATTTGTATATCACTCTAAATAGATCCTCTCCGGATCCGAATATCAATTTGGGAAGTGATCAACACATAATGAAGCCTAAAAATGAGAAAAAAGTCTCTGCAATCACAATTGTAGGTTCAAAAATGGCAAAAGAGGGGCTCCAATTTATTTTTTCTGGCCCTACCACAGCATGCAAGGATTGCAAGTTATTTCGAGTGTGTATGACAAACCTAGAACCCAACCGTCTCTATGAGATCACCAAAGTGCGTGCAGTGGATCATAAATGTTCAATTCACGAAGATGGAGTAAAAACTGTTGAAGTCATAGAGCCTCCTCAAACCCTAATAGTCAAATCCCGGTTAGCTATTGAGGGAGTGATCTTGACTTGGCAACCTCCAGGGGTGGATTGTTCCAATCTGACCTGTCCGCATTGGGACCAGTGTAAAACTCTGCTTTTTCGATCCGGAGATCGGGTACGAATCGTCCATAAGCTTGAACCCATTTCTTGTATGGAAGGAAAGCAGCTTGCCTTAGTTCTGGCCTCCCGCGTATATTAATACCTGTTTTTAACTATTTTAAACAATCATTTTGTTTTCGTCAAATCCACGAAACTTATGAAGTAAATGGTATATATACTAAAGATTGCGGATAGCAGAGTTGATATCAAACCGTATACCTTTTTCCCTCCCCTCCCAATGAATTATGTTCCTGTCTGCTCTATCGGTCTTAGTGGGGAATCCCTTGTGAACGATGGCGTCATATTACTTGTAGATGGCGAACATTATATGCCCGTCGTGAAGGACGCGATCCACACATTGGCGCAGAGCCGACCCGTGGTTGCGGCGGTTTTTGTGGGGGGGATGGAAAAAATCGGCGCCTTAGAAGATCTAGAAACCTACTTTGGGATCCCGATGATCTTCCCGGAGAATTTGGATGCCTTAGAGAGCATGTGGCCATCAATTTTATCACAATATCCGGCGAAAATCGTGTTTGATTTGAGTGATGACCCGGTCATCGACTCCAAAGCACGAATGAAACTAGCGAATAGTATTCTGTACCATGGACTCACATACGAAGGCGCAGATTTCATTTTGAAGCCCATAAAATTTCCTACTCTCATCCAAAAACCTTCTCTTAGTGTGATTGGGTCAGGTAAACGCGTTGGGAAGACCGCCATCGCCGGATATATAGCTCGGACGCTGAAAGCGGCGGAAATAACCGCAGGGATTTTGACTATGGGACGAGGAGGACCTGCGGAGCCAGAACTTGTGGAAGGAGATGCTATTGAGATCACCCCCGAGTTCCTACTTCGAATTGCGGAGCAGGGGAAACATGCGGCTTCGGATTTTTGGGAAGATGCGCTAACAAGTCGTGTTTGGACTATTGGGTGTCGCAGATGTGCCGGGGGTATGGCAGGAATGCCTTTCACGGAAAATGTGAAACGGGGAGCGCAACTCGCAAATGAGCTCCCCGTTGATTTGATAATCCTCGAGGGAAGCGGCCCTACCATACCACCTGTTGCTGCGAATGCATTCATATTAGTGGTTGGTGCGAACCGTCCTACATACCTTGTTCTAGACTATCTCGGCCCCTATCGTGTCAAACTCGCCCAGTTGGTTATTATAACCAATTGTGAAGCGCCACTAACAAATCCAGCAGAAATTACACGATTAACTAAAGGGATTAGAGAAATCAATCCGAACGTGAAAGTGGTTGAGACTATCTTTCGTCCGTTCCCCCTAGAAAATATTAAGGGGCAATGTGTGTTTTATTGTACAACAGCTCCTTCTCACGTGGTCACGGCAAATATTAGTTCTTATATAGAAGAAACGTACCAATGCGAGGTAGTGGGGTTCAGTTCCAATCTCTCAAACCGACCCTTGTTGAAAGCTGATCTCAACGCGGCAAAAGGCCGCTATACCATTTTATTAACAGAATTAAAAGCCGCAGCCGTGGATATTGCCACAAAAGAAGCCTTATATGATGGTAAACGTGTTGTCTACTGTGATAATCTCCCTCTCCCCCTGAAAATCTCCCCTGAAATTTTCTCAAATATTCTAGTTCGTTTGGCTAAAGGAGTTATTGCTTTAAAATCATCGGATGGGAAAGAAAATGAATGAAAGAGTCGATTTTTCTCAGAAAAGTGAAGAAAGGGCTGCTATCGCCAGTGATATCGTTCAAGTTGAATACGAGAAGTTCAGCATGCCCTTTTCAAAGGGACTCCTTGCGCAGAGTCTAACGAGCATTGGATTAAAAGGATACGAAGCTCATTCCATAGGACAAATAGTCGAAAAACAACTTCGCGGTCGTGGACTAGAAACCATCACCAACAATGAACTCGAAGAGATCATCTACAATGTTTTAATTGAAAAATTTCCTGCAGAGGTGGCTACTAATTATAAACTGCTACGTAGGTTTCAAGAGCGGAAGATTCCCCTCGTGATCGTAATTGGCGGCGCTACTGCGGTCGGAAAATCAACGATCGCGTCCAATTTAGCCTTTCGCTTTGGGATCCGGCATGTATTCGGGACTGACATTGTACGCGAAGCCATGCGGAGTGTTATTGCCCCGGACCTCATTCCTGAACTGCATGCTTCTTCATTCACAGCTTGGAAACGTCTGAATTTTATGTCAAACCACACAAATGACAGGGTTGCATTGGGGTTCGAAGAACAAGCACGGCATGTGATGGCTGGTATCGAAGGAATTATTGAGCGAGCCCTCGAGGAAGGCATTAGCCTGATCGTCGAGGGAGTTCATGTGTGTCCACGGCTCCTGAACAAACACTTACTCAAGAAACCTAATGTTATTGTGGTCTTCTTAAAATTGAGGGAGGAAGGCTCACATTTGTCCCGAATCTTTGCGCGCTCTCAAAATGTCGTGGTCAAACGCCCGGCCGCCAGATATATTGAACATTTTGCCGACATCCGAAAAATCCAAGACCATTTAATCAATCAAGCCCTACTATTTGGTCTTCCAGTTATAGAAAATACCAATCAGATAGATACTGTGATGACAATTATTTCATTTATCCTAAAACGGATTAAGATACTAGTGGAAAGTGATTCCTGAGCCTCCTCTATTTGGAAAATGTTATTTCTGGCTCCTTCCAAATTGCAGGCGAATGTTATGTGTTTTCTACATATTGACTCTCGCTCTTTTATGAAACCAGACAACCTAAAAAGGAGCAATGTATATAATTAGAACATATCCACAAGAATTTGAAGAGAATTAATTGATATTGATTCATCTGATCAGGAGGTTGTAGTGACTGAGTGACATTATAGGGGATACCTTGTTTGGAGATAGCGTGTTCAAGGATGAAACTACACTGTTCCCAGAATACGTTCCGGAAAAGCTTCCTCATCGTGAAAAAGAAATGAGACGTCTTGCTAGCTGTATGCGCCCTCTCCTAACAGGAGATTTTGGAACAAATATTGTGGTAACCGGAAGTGCTGGCGTGGGGAAAACAGCCACTACAAAGCGTACTATGGATGTTTTCTCAAAGACGGCAAAGGAATCTGGAAGGAATATCAATTATGAATATTATAACTGCTATACATTTCGAACGAAGACTTCTATCCTCCGCAATTTACTAAGTAAAAAATTTCATATTTCAACACGAGGGTTTAGTGACGAAGAAATCCTCGAAATGTTAATGAAACGGCTCGAGGGGGAGAATATGCATCTTTTAGTAGCCCTCGATGAAGCAACTATGCTGAAAGGTGACGATATCCTTACCTTTTTTCATCTGGGGGAGTTTTTTGGCCACAGTCGTCTTAGTTTAATCCTAATCTCTCGTCCTCTCGAGTGGAAAACAAAACTCGATCGCCCCCTTGCCGGCCACATTCATGAACAAATTGAATTTCCTGGATACTCTCTCCAAGAACTTGTTGAAATCCTTACGTACAGAACTCGCTTAGCTTTTAAAGGTTCAGCCATTACTAATGACATAATCCAAATGGTGGCAGAAATTGCCAGCCACACGAAAAATGCAAGGCATGGTATAGAGATTCTCTTAAGGGCAGGTAAATTAGCAGACTATGAGGGGTCGCGAGAAGTCACCGCAGAACATATTCGTGAGGCCAAGGCCGCGATTTATCCGGAACTCCGGATCGATGTGCTTAGTGAACTTGAAACCCATGAACTTCTAACACTGATTGCAATCACACGAAGATTGAGACATAGTGGCATCTCTGCCACGACTATCAAAGAAATCCAACAAAACTACCGCATTGCTTGTGAAGAATATCATGAAAAACCCCGTTCCACCATGTCCGTCCGAAAATATCTCGATCGCATTGAAAAAATAGGCATTATCGGCATAGTGACCGGTCCTATCCGGGGTAGTAAAGGTAGACGGAGCCGAATCACTCTTTACGATGTCCCCGCCTCCGTTCTACTCGAACGTGTAACGAAAACCCTTGAGACGAAAAATAGATTAAAAACTCTTTAATTGTTAAATGGATCTCACAAGGAGATAGTTGGACAGTTTGGATTGATACATTTGATCTGCTTGAGGTGTAGATATGGTGTCGTTTGCACTTCTTACTGTTCACTTAATTGGTTGCAGATCGTGTTATTCTCTAACAAGATTCATTAAACATGAGATTTTGTCGATAAATTTAGTGGACTGGCCACTATTTAATTAGAAGACCCGACAAAAACAATTAAACGTCGAATCATATAACTGATTCGGATGTTGCATAGGATGTAAAAAAATTTTAATGCGAAGTCAAAAATCCCACTTTAGATTGAAAGAAATATTCTAAATTCAAAAAATCTAGGAATAACACGAACGAAATCTCTTGGAAAAGGGGCCGTGGTCTAGCTTCCGAAACAGATCCAACTGTCCCGGCTAGATTGGTATGAACCTTTCTCAAAGGAGAAACGGTATAATCCCTGCCTTCCTTTAGACAATACTACTTTGGTCTGTCTGAAGGGCAGTTGGGGCGCAGAGTGTATAGGTCTGCACGTGTAAGTGTTCCTGGGTTCAAGATCTTTGAGCTATTCGCTCTTTAGCTGAAATTCCCAGCGGCCCCACCATTTTTCTTGTGACTAGTAAGTTTGGATGAGTGTTAACTCCCATTACAGAATAAAACGAGTTTGCCTTGATATATCGAGCTCCTCATTTGTTATGAAAAGTGATAGAACGACAGATACTACTTTCAAAGATGAATTTGACACGATAAACCTTTTAATAGTTACTTGGCACGTTTCTATCTCAAAATATGAAATCATAAAGGCATTTGTTTATATGCTCCCTATGAACAACCCACATAACCATCAACCAAATAACATTGTCCTAACAAATGTTAATCATGATACTAATACCTAAGGATGATTCCTCCTATAAACGTAATATAAATTATATCTAGCTTTTGATGAAAGATTTAATACGGAAATTCGTGTGGTAGAGCAAAAAATGACACACATGAATCAATCATTTCAAAAGAAAGGGAGCCAAATTGGGTGGATAGCCGATTTTGCGACAATTAAAAGCTGCAAGACAACAGATATCTATTTTGAACGAGCTACTCAGGTCCTTCAAGCAAAAGGTCTTGAAAACACACCAGTGGTTGCAGAAATCACTACAGGAAAACTACCACGCAATTGGGAGTGGGGTGTTTGGAGCGGGGTCGAGGAAGTAGCTAAACTCCTCGAAGGGTTGCCCATTAATGTATATTGCCTTCCGGAGGGCACCATCTTTAAACCAAAAGATGAATATGGATATCGTGTCCCAGTCATGTTCATTGAAGGACCCTATGGCGCCTTCGCCAAGATGGAAACTCCCCTCCTTGGCCTAATTTGTCAACCTACTGGGATCGCTACGGCTTCGGCTAGGATCAAGAAAATCGCATGGAATAAACTCTGCTTGAGTTTTGGGATCCGAAGGATGCATCCTGCCATTAGTCCCGTAATTGATCGTGCGGCCTATATAGGGGGTATGGATGGAGTCTCTTGCGTGGAGAGCGCCGTACGCTTGGGGCTCACTCCAATGGGGACTATGCCACACGCCCTTATCATTGTGTTTGGAGATCAGAGCAAGGCATGGCAAGCCTTTGATGATGTTTTACCAGATGAAGTTCCTCGAATTGCTCTAATCGATACCTATTCTGATGAAAAAGCTGAAGCCATATTAGCTGCCACGGCCCTGGGAGATCATCTCTGGGGAGTTCGTCTTGATACCCCTCAAAGCCGCCGTGGGAATTTTGTGGATATTATCAAGGAAGTCCGCTGGGAATTGGACATCCGAGGATACAAACATACCAAGATCTTAATTAGTGGGGGTATTGGTGAAAAAGAGGCAACAAAACTGAATATTCCTGAAGTAGATGGGTTTGGAATCGGTACTTCTATCAGTAACTCTCCGGTTGTCGACTTTGCCCTTGATATCGTCGAAATGGAAGGTATTCCAGTCGCAAAACGTGGCAAACTTGGGGGTAAGAAAGATGTTTGGCATTGTAAAACATGCTTTACTGAAAGGATAACTATCTGGGAAGCTCCTACTCCAAAATGTCCGGTGTGTGGACGAAGGATGGAACATGCCCTCATCCCACTCATCCAGCAGGGTGTGATCACCGCAGACTTACCCGAGGTCCAAATCCTACACCAACAGGTGATAGACCAACTTCAGGCCCTGCGGACTCGGGAAGGGGAGGGGAGCCCCTGAGGTAATCGACTATTTTATATGATCGAACCTAATATATGGTAAATCTTTATTGGTGTGGATTTCTCTGACATCAAGGTGAATTTTTATGAAAATCACTTTTGTTTCGAACCCCCTTTGTTTAAAACATGAAATGGGATTTCATCCCGAATCCCCTGATCGACTTCAAATCGCTCTTGAGTTGGCTCAAGAACTTTCAGAGGCTGGAAAGGCTGAGTTGCTTGAGGGCGAAAAAGCAACTCGTGACGATATCCTCCTCGTTCATGCACCAGAACTGTATGAATTAATCAAGAAAGTTAGTGAGAGAGGTGGTGGCTATCTTACACCTGATAATCGGGCTAATCAATATACATTTGAGGCTAGTTTGGCCGCCGCTGGTTGTACGATCAAAGCTGCAATGCTCTCTCTAGGAAGACGCCGCTTTTCTTTCAGCTTATGTCGTCCTCCTGGTCATCATGCCTCTTTCAGCCGTCCAGCCGGTTTTTGCTTTTTTAATAATATCGCCATCTCCGCAACTAAGCTCCTTACTGCTAGGAATACCCCCGGTCAACCATTCGCAAAAAAAATTGCTATTATTGATATTGATCAACATTTTGGCGATGGAACAAGTGACATTTTTTATGAATCTAATGAGGTCCTTTACGTTTCCCTTCATGCTGATCCCCATTTTTCCTATCCTGGTACTGGGTTCTTAGATGAGATTGGATCTGGTGCGGGGGAAGGCTTTAATATCTGTATTCCCCTTCCCCCCCGGTGTACCGATAGCGAATATCTCTTCATCCTCGACGAAATTGCACTCCCTGTTGTCTCGGAATTTGCTCCAGATACCATTCTCATTAGTGCCGGGTTTGATGGTTTGCTCAGCGATTCTGTTGGACATCTAAGCCTTTCAACTTTTGGCTACCAGACAATTGCTGATCGAATTCATGAGATAGCTGAACACCTGAAGGCGAATATTGCCTCTTCCCTGGAGGGTGGCTATGATGTTGCTAAATTCAAAGAGTGCATTAATGGGCATATCGCCTACTATGAACCCACATGCCGCCTCCAAGGCAATTTAGGCAATGAGTCCACTCTAACTACAATTAAAAAAACAATATTCTATTTAAAAGATGTTTTATCCCCCTTTTGGTCTTTATAACTATTAAAAGATGTTTTATTCTCTTATTTGTTCCAATGATGGGCATCCCACAGAGATCTGTTAAACGCTTATAAGTAAATTCAGAATGTGCTAACGAAGCGAGTTTACATCAATATTCCAAACTCTCAGTAATAGAACTCACAATTTAGATGCAAAATTCTTTGATTTAGAGTTATAATGTTGTTTTGCATATGCACCAATTTGCCATTCTTGCTTATTTTAAATTTTGATAGCTTTGATTTCCCTTTTCTGAGAACTGAGATCACGCTAACTGAATCTAAAGGTTAATGAGTATTCAAAATTTTTGAAAGACTTAATATTTGAAGCTGTTCAAAAGAAATTTATGCCTGATTCTTGGATCCTTCATTAGGAGCGGGTCAAGACGAGTTCAATTACCTTTTATGGAGGAGTCGGTACTATTGGTGGTAATATGTTCTTGATGAAATCAAGGAACACCCGTAATTTCCTTGATTTTGGAAAAAATTTCTCGATTGAACGAAATTTCTTTGAATTTCCCGTCCTCCGTCCCGCCAACCTTCATGATCTGTTGAAACTTGAGCTTATACCCGATTTTAAAGGTCTTTATCGCTTTGATGAGTCTCGCCCTCTAATAAACGGGATTTTTCTTACCCATGCCCATCTTGATCATTATGGATACATTCCTTGTCTTCGGAAGGACACCAACATATTCTTGGGGGCCTGCACAAAACGCTTGCTCGATCTGAGGTCTCATATGAGCCCCTCAACATGGGATACAAAGCTGGAACATTTGAAGTTTACCTTGTTTCAAACGAATGATGAAATAAGTGTCACAGACGATATTGTAATCCGGCCTATCCATGTGGATCATTCAGTTCCAGGTGCCTATGGATTTATCATTCACATTGAAAACAAAACTCTTGTCTATACAGGAGATCTTCGATTTCATGGGTTTGCTAGCCCCCTCACCGCGGATTTTTTGGATAGAGTAGCTAAGGAAGAAGTCGACATCCTTTTGTGTGAAGGCACCAATGTTCAATCCAATGCGCAAACTCCCAATAACGCAGCGAAATGGTCACTTACGCTTGAACCGTCAAAAGATCGAATTGAGTTGGAAAAACTCAAGACGGAAAAAGAAGTTCTCGATAAACTAATCTTGATTAGTGATAATACAGAAGGTTTAATTCTCTATGATATGACGCTAACAGATATAGATCGGTTGCGAACCGTTTGGCAAGCGGCTGAAAAAACGGGACGACGCGTTCTCTACGACTCTCGCCAAGCATTCCTGCTTTTATTCCTGAATGCGGAAAAAAAGTTCGTTTCGAACTTACCTAAAAAGGGTGACTTTGATATCTACCTAGATCGGTTAAAAAAGAGACGCGAAACAGGCGTCCGCCTAATTTTCGTAAGGAAATTTTTTTAC
>JBHIFL010000027.1:0-47723 GCA_046761065.1 Candidatus Heimdallarchaeota archaeon | reverse complement strand
ATAAGTTCAAGTTGGCTGATGATGTGACTGCAACGTTTTTGGATGCTGGGCATATTCTCGGAAGTGCAGGGATCCTCTTGGAGTGGAATGGGACAATCCTCTTTTATACGGGAGATCAGATGAGTATACCAACCATTTGGCATGATCCAGCCCGGTTACCAAACGAGAAAGTTGATGTTATCATAACGGAAGCAACCAATGCACTTCGTCCAGTTCCTCAAAGAAAAGAAGTGATCGAAAGCTTGACAAGAATGGTTTTAAGAGCGATTGCTCGAAAACGCAAAGTACTGATCCCGTCATTTGCCCTCGGCCGAAGTCAAGAGCTGCAGGTAGCGATGGTGGAAAAGTTCGAAGACCTTGTTCGAACGTATGTGGATGGAATGATCCTCGACATGAACAAGATTTACAAACGATACTTCACCCCAGAGTGGGTGAGCCCTCAAATCTTACAATGGAGCGCAGAACGGACACTTTCAACGCCATTTGATCATGAAATGCTCACACCTATTCGTAAAAGAAATGGGACATCTAAAGAAACACTCCGACGTGAGCTCATGCAGAAGTCCTCTCCTAGTATCATTATCACCACGTCAGGTATGCTTGAAGGAGGACCCATTCATAGTTACTTGAAATATTGTGGGGAAGATCCCAACACATTGCTCACGCTTGTCGGATATCAAGTCGAAAACACTATAGGATATTCAATTCTTAAAGGTAAACGAGAACTCACGCTTTCAAGCCCTAATGGGGACGAGATGGATCTCCAGTTAAACGCTCAAGTAGAAACGTTCAATTTCACTTCACATGCGTCTCCAGAAGGACTAAGAGCCCAGGTAACCCAAATGGATCCAACTATGGTCTTGATTGTACATTGCCAGCCCGAAGCAGGGGAGGCTTTCAGAAAATCCCTTGGTACTGAGAGAAAAGGGTACCTACTCGTCAGACAAGAGCCAAAGGTTGTAAATTAAAGCCTATAAAATATTCCAAACATCTTATTAGGAATTTAAATATCTTTTTTACTTTTGTAGAATATTAATGATCTTTCTACATATTGTCTCTAATATGACATAATACTTACAATGCGGTTCTGATACAAGCGGGTTTTCACATTAGGACACGGTAACAGGAATTTTCGTGATATTAAACCGTACTGCACCTGATCCAACTGTAGTAGGTCGGTTTGGGTTCCCCAATAATAGATTTTGGATGGTCGATAAGAGTGCAATGGTTTTTAGCTCGCGTTTCTTCCCACGGAGCAAGAATTCATATTGTTTACAATTTTCTCGATCTAATGTGGTGACAAGACCAGCGTCAACATCTCGCTTAACTTCGCCTATGGTATCACGGGAATCAAGGAGGTCTAGAAAACCGTATTTGTACCCATCACAGAAGTGACAGGTCTGCCAATTATCGTATTCAATGTTATTATTATAGGTGGGAGTCGTAGATCCCACATAGATGGCTTTCTTGGCCAAAAAGTTATAGACCAAGGGACCAAAGTTGGCGGTATTGCAAGCTTCGGCGTAGACAACCGGATAGTATTTGAACGCAACTGTGAGCACATCTGTATAATGGAGAAGTGTCCGGAGACGACGACCGCCATACCAACGGGTAGGATCCCCATGGATACGATCATAGATAGTTCCATCACTATATTGGAGCACAAACTCCGCGCGTTCCATCATCCGACGTGTATTGTCCGAAAAACCACTGGTAAGGAAAGTACTGAAGCCAAGGGCCTCCAACGCTTGGATGGGGAGTTCATTACGGTGAGGAGCCGTATCAAACACTACTGCTTCATTGGAGTCTCCGTATTTTCCTTCGAGGTGGGCTAAGATCGTCTTTGTGGCACCATAGATACGGCCAACTTTGATTGTAGGGTTTCCATAATGAGGGTCACTATAGATGATATCAGTATAACCCTTCCCTTTTTCCCAACGATATTCAAGACTAGGAAATTGGTCATTATCACCGAGAATAATGAGGGAAGTTGCCCCATAGGCATCTATTTCCCGGTGAACGTGCTTGGCAGCATCAAACACTGATTTTGATTTTATTTCAACGGTAGGGATCTCCTTTTTCTGACAGAAGTTGTAAATTTTGCGTATGTCCGGAAACTTGCGGCGATGGACCACCAAAGTATCGGACTGATCTTGAAGATGGAAAATTTTTAGATTTGGCACAGTTCGCATCTCCTAGAAGAGTTAAATGAGGTGTACCAGGAGGGATGTTCATTTGAGTTGAGTGAGTATGAAATTTATCAAAAATATTTTTGTGATTTTTGTGGGAGAAAGCACCGCTACTTTTAGTAGTGCCAAATTTCACTATAGGATAGCAATCTGGATTTCCATATATCTATGAATACATTCCATACTAACCTCACCAGCAGTTCTCATGGGATAGTTCTACGCTTAAAACTTACCTCAAATTCTTCTCTTAATGCTTGACATATATGCTTTCTTTGTTTTTTACCTTCCATCACATATCTTTTATAACAAGGACTTCTATTTATGCCTTTTTGCTCCGATGAGAAGTGGAATGGAACTTCCATTATGAAAATTCTTAAACAATAAGGATCTCAAGTAAAAAACCCTCTCCTTTTCGAAGGAAGAAGTGAAAGAACTTGCATTGACTTTCCATTCTCCTATGACTGCAACATACAGAAGCCCACAAACTTTTAGGTTGAATAACAACGAGGATTGCTATATGAAGAGGGATTCGAACTATGCTTTTTTTGGCACACGAGTACGTTATTCGGCAAGCGGTGAACCAGACAGAAGGGCTAGACCGCGAATTACTTCCCACAATTCTAATTGGTGCGATTTTCCCCGACATTCAGAAATTACCGGTTACACGGTTTTATAGAGAGCCTACCCACATCTTTCCGAGCAAAGCGAACCCACTGTGGCACACATGGAGGGCAAAAGCTTACATTTGGGGCTGGCAGCTTCACATTCTAGCAGATTTCTTGTGGCATGAAGGAAGCTACACCTCAATGGAATATCCTATTTGTGTTCCTATTGGGATGTATGACCCTATTAGTCAAAAGCGAATGACCTTACTAGAGCATTTGATGCGAGAGATCGCATTGGATTTTTATGTATTTAAATGCTCAGGGGAATCAAACTGGGGTGTCTTGGAGAAGTTTGCCTTGAGAGAGGTGTTTCATAAGAGAGATGCCATAAGCGAAGTTGGTTTTGGGTTTTATAGACAGGTGATAAAGGCCTACGCGCGTTGGTTCATACCAAATGCTCAGAAATTAACAAAACGAGGAATGCCAAGAAGCCTTGCAAGAAATCACAAGTTAATCACTGAGGAGGTAACGTCTAGTGTAAATCAACTTCTTGTTAAGGTAATAACCATGTCAGCTCAAGCCTTACAAGGATATTTGAAAGTAGATCCAGATAAGCCCAAAATGTCTCGGGGTTGTATTGAATGAGCAGGAACTAACCAACCGTCATGAAAAAGGAGATTTAAATGGTTTTTCACTCAGATACAAGTTCCGTTCCTTAGGATGGAATAGTTGACTTCTTTTCATTTAATTAAAATATCACTGAAACCATATAAAGGAGGAGGAAAAATGAGGATCAAGTCGGAAGAAATAACACAAGAAAAATAAGAGTCGTAAGATACTTTGACCGCATATCCCCGAATTATTATGATCGAAAATGCGCAGAATGCAATCTATGTGAACTTTTCTAGGCTGTTCATCTCAGACCATGATTTTATCCTAGAGTTGGGGCAACAGTTTCCCAACCCAGCCGAAGAGGGGAGAAATATTGTACGAATAAATACAAGAGTAGCTATGACACCTTAAACGGCTTAATGACTTGGAACCAGACTGATGAGGTTTGTTATGACATATAAGAAGGAATTTGAGATCAGAAATCAAAAAACAGAAACGAAAAAAGAAGAAATAATTTCACACAACCATTTGATAGATAATGAGAGTTACTATTCAAGCAAAGTTTCCTTTAATCAAAGCTAAAATATCATCAAGTAATCTATTCTTCAAATAAGTCCGTTCTGGTTATTGGACCACAAAAAATTTGGAATAAAAAATTTAGAGATATGAATCCTATAGGATGGGAGGAATTTTCTAAATGCCTATCAGAAACAATACAGAAAAGTCAATTCCAAGTAAAAGAAAACGTATATTTAGATGGGAGAACCCTTCTTTGTCAGACTGGAACCCCAGCGTAAACATTTCCAGATTATGCTGAATGGAGACATAGAAATGCCCGGGACTCAGTTTTGTCACTCCTGCGGGAAACAGTTGAAGCTAGGAGATAAATTTTGTCAATACTGTGGTGCGAAGACTGGGGATAAGTTTTGTCGAATGTGTGGTGCAAATCTCAAAGGCGAGGAACGATTCTGTGGGTACTGCGGTGCAAAGGTACTTCTAATCCGAAGGGCGGTGAAATCGGGAACGGTGACCATTGAACATGTTCGACCGGTGGTGGTGAAACCTGAAGTAGTCAAGCCAGAGTTTGCATTTGCAGACCCAGATCAAGAAATTGCTCTTCTCCCAGAGGAACACCTACTTTTCCCTCCGAAAACTATCAAAATCAAATTCCACAAGGGCTATATCCGGAAATATTTTCTCGATCCAATTATCGGCCTTGTGTTATGGGGAGTATCGGCCGTTCTTATCTTTTTAATATTAGACGATGGATTGAACTTCATCCAGTATGGGACCGGGGAGTTCGCAGAGTGGTGGACAGATCCCAACAGGCCTCAACACCTCTTCGACTGGCCGAGTGTTTTTTGGTTTATCGGGATTGGAGTTCTTATGTTTGTCATAGGATGGCTCTGGTCCTTAGTTAATCTGGTGAGAGGACCCCCGAAGGTTGATCTTTTTGCTACAAATCAACGGCTTATTTTTCGTGATGAAGAACGAACAGGATTTTTAACGCGAGCAATTCTAGGAGTTAATATCTTTTTGGTGTTGAGGAATCCCTTTTATATCAAGAAATCGCTCCAGACCTATCGTAACTTGAAACATCAATTAGAAGCGTCTCGAGACGAAATGGAATATGAATACTTGATCTTGACGAAGGATGGCTGCATTAAAAATGTCCATTTGCAAAAAATATCCTTCTTCATTCCAGCATTTGTCTTATTGGTAGCGATGATTCTTTCTCCTTTCTTATTCACATTCCTAGGGATACCTTTCTTCATCCTCTTCATCCTTTCGCTTATTTTCCGTTTATTTAAACATGCAAGACCCCGCATACGGTTTCAAAAGGGTCATTGCCAAGGACAACTAAGATATTTTGTGGAAAGTGAAGAGTTAGACTTGATTGGGTTAATGCCTGATCAGGAAACAGTTATAATGCAGACTTATAGCTCCTGAAAAAAGCAAAATACATTCAGAGAATCCAAAGGAAAGATAACCATTGGAGGAGGGTTAGTTCGAGACTGCCTTTATTTTTCCCTTCTTCCGAAATTTCAGAGAAATTGATAGGACATAGTATTAGTTGTATCAGAGAAAGCTTTTCATGTAACAGTTATTATGGAGATAATTAGAAGGCTATAAATGGGTATTGAAATTGGCTTTCTGTTTGTCTATATAATTTCACTTTAAGAACTTCTGAGAAAAAGATCGTTTTGCTTCGAGAACATGATCTATACCCAGTTGAGCCAATTCTGAGGCGCGATTTGAATTACGACTTTCTGCATAAACGCGAATGACCGGTTCAGTTCCCGAGGGGCGGATCAGAAGCCAACCATCTGTAAAAAATGTACGGATGCCATCGATGGTCAGAATACGGGCATTCGGCTCTACTATCTGGTCTATCGACTGTAGACTTTTTTCGAAAACGGGATATTTTTCTGTTTCAGAGACTTCTACTCCGGTTTTGACGATTGTAAATTTAGGAAAATGTTGGATGGCATCAGCAAGGGACTTTTGTTCGATGGCAAGAAGGCCCAATAATTCAAGGGCAGCAAGACCTGCATCCCCCCAGAAATTACCTATCTTACGCGGCCAATAAAATTTACCTACGTCTTCATAAGCGGAGATTGGGGAATGGCTTTTGATGTGACGAACAGTATCTGGGGGACCAATGCGGGTGTATATTACTTCACCACCGTATTGTTCGGATACCCATTCTATTAAACTAGAGGCATTTACACATGTGACAACCGGTCCCGAACCGTATTCCTTGAATGCTTGTTCGGCAAATAGGGCTCCAATAACATCGCCGAATAGCGGTGCTCCTTCATTTGTAACAAAAGAAACTCGATCTCCGTCTGAATCAGCTGCTACTGCAAGATCTACTCCAAGTTGTTGGACGTGTCGTGCAGTTTCTGTCAAATTTTCAGGTGAAGGATCACTGTGGCGGCCTTGGAAGAGAGGATCAGGGTTTGAGTTCATAACAATAGTATCGACTCCTGTAAGATGAAGAAGGTGTGGTAAGGCTTTCCGCATGGTACCATGGCCTGGATCCACCACCACTTGAAAGTTTTCTTGTGCAACTGTAGCTACAAGTTCTTTTTCGAGCTTTAGGACGGTTTGAAGGTACGTCTCCACTCCATAGGGAGCCATATTAACACTTCCCATTTTGTTCCAAACAACACCACGTGGACCTTCGAAATAGATACGCTCGATCTCTGAAAGTGTCGATCCAATAACAGGAGCAGCATCTTCCATGAAAACCATGATCCCAACCCGCTCGGGTTCCATATGGGAGCCAGTTACATAGATCCCTCCCTTGGGAGAGTGCTGTCTTATCGCCCAACATAATCCCGGGTGGGGAAGTTCCCCACATTCAAAAACATCCATACCTCCAGCTGTTAAGCCGGAACGTATTGCATCACTAATAGATTGGGCCCCATACCGGCTTTCATGTCCAAGTAGGATTTGGCCCTGGTGGTTAAAATATGTTGCTACGGCAAGACCTAAGCGAAGTCCCATCGCGGGGGTAATATCCACATTCGTAAAGCCACGCACACCAGCGGTCCCAAAAAGTCGAGTCCTATTTTTCATAGTGCATCGATGCCTCCTATAAAGAATGAGCCGTTGTAACGAAGTATTATTTCCAATTGGGGGTCCATTTTATTCAAGAAGATCATTGATGGTATTAAGCACGAGATCTGGTGTCACATCGGAAGTTCTAAGTTTTTCTTGGGAGGTGACCCCCGATAAAACAAGGATACTAAACATATTAAGTTTTTTAGCTGCAAGCACATCGGTTTCTATGCGATCCCCTACCATGGCTGCATCTTGCGCCTGAAGCCCGAGGTGTTTCAGAGAGAGCTCAAGTAGGAAGGAATTTGGTTTGCCAAAGACAATTTCAGGTGTTTTCCCAGAGCATGTGCTAAGCGCGCTGACTATAGACCCGGCCCCAGGTAGTAGTCCCCGTTCAGCAGGTAGTTGCGCATCAGCGTTTGTTGCAAGAAATCGAGCCCCGTTCAGAATAGCGGTCATCGCATGTGCTAACTTGTTATAGGTAAAATAGCGATCAAGACCTACAAGGACAAAATTGATCTCTGACTGGGTATATTCTTCCACAACTTTGTAACCACACTGTTCGAGTTCCGATTTAAGCCCTTCTTCCCCGATCAAAAAGATCCGGGCGCCCCGTGCCTTTCCGGCTAAGTACATAGCTGCGGCGTATCCACTTGTCATAATCTCCTCCATTGTGGTGTGAATCCCCAGTTGGGTCAACCGCGCCTGATATTGGAGCCGCGTCAAGGTGGAATTATTTGTAATAAAAATAACCTTCTTAGATCTTTGGAGCTCTGTGATGGTCTCATTCACACCTTCGATCATTCGATTCCCGTGCCATATGACACCATCTACATCTATGAATAATGCTTTCTTCGTCGCGATTTCTGTGCGTATCAATTCGTTCACCAACGCTCAAGTGGTGAAAGAATAGGCAATCATTTATAGCTATCTTTGAGTAATCCATGATAACATTCTTCTGTATACATACAAATCGTAGCAGAATTAGATCCAAGCTATGCAAGACTTAACCATTGAAAGCTCAAAGTGTATAGGAGAAATCGAAGATGAGGTTAGGTCGTATAGGAAATGTGTATCTATTTTTACTGTTAATAGTTATCACTTTTACACCAAAAGGGATAGAAGGATGCCCAAACAGTTCTCCAACAGTAGGAACTCGATCGTTTACCATCCTACAAGAACAAACCCAGTCCTTAAAATCAGAAAGCATCGAATTCAACAAAAACATCACCCTGCAAGGAGGTTCAGTAATAAACGTAACGGGATTATTGCAATTAGAGAATGCAACTGTCCCACGTATGAATATTGGGGAGAGATACCCATTTAATTCAACCATCACACTCCTGAGTTGGGGTTCCAATGTGGATCGGTTATATAAAATCCGATTCATTTTGCACCTCTTAGCGGAAGGAGCAAATGTGTTGAGCTCAGTAGAACGGGAAACATTTGCAGAAATCCACGATCTCAATTATACGATTCATTTAACCGTTTTTTTCATTATATTAAACGAGGAAGTTCCTGATCCAGCGAAAATTGTAACGGCTGCCCTCATTTTAGCTTGTGAGGAAGGGAGAGCGCCGATCAGAACAGACGCCAAGACGGAAGTAGAACTAATCCAATTCCCCTTAGATCTTACTGAAGGCCCCTCATTAGTAGAAACTAGTCCTACGTTTACTTTTAATCAAGTTCAAGGGATCGATGGAACCCTCCTTCGGGTATCAGGAAATATCGCCGTCGAAAAGGCGGATCCGCCCTTTTGGTATTATGATCAAACCTATACGATTCACATCGAGCTGGAAGTGCTGAAATGGGGGTGGGATGCAAGAGGACCTGTTCGTCGTATCCATGATATTCAAGTCTCATTAAATTTTATTGGGGAAGGAGGAGTTCGTGTGCATTCCATGTCCACATCAACCGAACCATCTGAAATCGTAGCATTGAATGCCCCAGTGATCCATGAGTTTGCCTATTCGGTGTCAAAATTAGACATCGATTCGTTAAGCAAAGTCATTCTTTCTTTCCAGATTCGCTTCCAAGAGGAGATTCTTGATCAAGATGATGAGACGACCAAAGAACTGACCCGATTCTCCCTTGAACTCAAAGAAATGCCTCCGAAAGAACGGAAAATAGCGCCTTGGATGATTTATGGTGGAGCATCTGTGCTGATTGTAGTCATTGGGATTATAGGATTGAAATGGTTTCGAAAACGACAGGAGGATTATTGGTTCAAGTAAACGGGCACCTTTAAAGAAGTAGATATTGAAATAATCAAAGGCGATAGTTAGGTTTTGAAATCAAAATGAGCGTCGATAAATGGCTCGAAAAAGCACTGATCTCCTTGGAACGAGGAGATTGGTATGATTCGTTGGAAAGTTTTCAAGGTGCTCTTTTTAGAGCAATAAAACAGAAGAACTTTGAAGAAGCCCAAGAACTTTTCAGACGCGCCATCTCGGAGTTTGAAAAACACTCACTATTCAAGGAAATAGAAAAAATAGCAAGTTATTTCCTTCAACTTGCCACAAAGATAGGTAGGGAACCCCAAGCGATTGCCACGGTTTTTGAGGCTGGAAGAACACTAATGGAACACGGAACATATCTTCCAGCAATTGGAACATTGAGATTAGTTGCCCAACGGTCGGAAGGTGGGGTTGAAGACATTCAAGAAGCGATTGCAATCTCTTTTGAGAAACTTGCTGAAACCACAGATAGTAAACAAGAGGAGGTCATGTTCAAAGAGCAGGGGGCCCTTAATTATATACTAGCTAAAAATGTTAAGAAGGGCCGGCAAATCTTTGGAAAGTTAGCTGAGAGAGGTGAAATAAAGCATAGTTGCTATGCGATTATGGCTGCGCTCATTGATGGTGATACAACCGAAGGGAAGGGTATTCTTGAAGGACTGGGTAAAGTAAAAGGATTCATAGGAAAAAGGCGGCTTGGTAAAGACCCATACTATGCATTCGCTGAACGGGCAAAAGATACTTACATAAAGCAAGATACTGCAACATTTTTGACCATGTTTGATGAATATCGACAACTCTTTGCTCAAGATAAGATTTTAGAACGCCTTGCAAGGATATTATCTAAACAATTTCCACGAATGGAGCCCACAGGATTCCCCGGGTTCCCCGGTATGCCGTTCGGGGGGGGAGTTTGATTTTCCACCCGAATAATGCTAACAGACCCCAAAATGGAGTGATTAGTATCTTGGATATAACTCCAGATCGTACTTTGATCTCATTTTATTGTATCAATTGAAAGTGGAGAGTAAAATGGAAACAGAAAACATGGAAGTGATAGGATGGAGACAAGCAGAGGATGCAATGGCAGAATTTTTCAGGGATAGAGGGTTTCGGGTCCAACAACAGGTCAAAGTAGGATCCGAAGGAATAATTGACGTTATAGCGCTATGGCGACGAACGCACGAGAAACATCATTTCTTAGTTGAGTGTAAAGATAGGAGTCAATTCTCGCGATCAAATGAGAATGACCTAGTAAATCAGCTGCACCGATATCTTAAAGGGTACGTCAAAACAATGCTGCCTAGAGAACATTTTGGGAGACGACACATTATTGTTCTTCTAGGGATCTGTACCAATACTTACTATTTGGCCCATCGCCAAATACCATTCAAATGGAATCCGAAACAGCTAGGTAGTAAACCCGGGAGGCGTGTGCATGCAGTAAGATGCTATATTACAACTCCTCCAAACCTCAATAAAGTCCTGAATGCTGCCGGTATCCCTTTGGGCTGCCAAAGAAGATTAAATTGCTAGGATTACACCTTCCACTTATTTAAGCAGACCCTTTCTGAATATAGGGGACTTATATCTTTTTCAATGAAATAATCAATCAAAAGAGGGTAGGAAATAGCAATCTTTCCACTCAGGAAAAGATGGTATAGTCCTCTGGTCGCAGTTCCCTAGGTCCTCTAACAAATTTAAGGCCTTTCATTGCTTCTAATCGCTTGATTCGATCTTCCAAAGAGGGGTGTGTTGAAAACAATCCAGCGATCCCCTGACTACGGAAAGGGTTAATAATATAGAGGTGAGATATTGCTGGATTGGCTTTTTCCACAGTCAATGGACGTTTTTGGTTATACAAATGGATCTTTTCTAATGCATTCGCCAATGCTAACGGTCTACCAGTAAGTTCAGCTCCACCCCGATCTGCCGCATATTCGCGCCCACGTGAAATCGCCAGTTGAATCAAGAGAGCCGCAATTGGTGCTAAAAGCCATGCAATTAGCACAGCATACGGAGATGTGCGATTGCGTGAATCACGCGAGCCTAAGGAGAACCAAAAGGCCATTCGAGCCACGAATGCGATCGTCCCCGCAACGACTGCGGCGATTGCCATAATCAATGTATCCCAGTTCCGAACATGTGTCAATTCATGGCTTATAACACCCTCAAGTTCTTCTTGATTTAAAACGTTTAATAATCCAGTATGAACGGCAATGACGGCCTTTTTAGGCGATCGTCCTGTTGCAAAGGCGTTTGGAACGGGATTGTTTACTATTGCTACTCGTGGCTTGGGAATGCCTGCTTTTTGGGCCAAACGATCAACAATAGCATGTAATTCAGGAGCCTCGGTTTCTGTGACAAGTCGTGCGCCTGCCATACGACGTACAATCCGATCAGAGGTCCAATAACTTATGAACACAATAATGCTCATGAAGATTAGAGCCCAATACCAGAGAAGGTCAAACACAATTGTAATCGCATAAAAGACGAGGAAAAGAGCCACAAAAAGAATGGTTGTCCTCATCATTGTTTTTCCAAATCCCATGTCATATCACCTATTTTATTTCTCAAAAATTTCTATATTTTAATAAGGAACAAGTCCCGCATAAAATCAATTTATTATACTTTGGGTTTATCATCTCAAGTTGTCTTAGTCTCGTAGTTTGAATACAAAACGAGTCGTTCGTTCTTTTATGATGTGATAAAACTTTATGTGCTTATTCCTATGTATATTCTTCCATATAAATAAATAGAATTTTCATTTTTATCCCTTTTCTTGTGCACATTTTTAAGGGTTTGAACACTGCAACAGTAAGTTATGTTTTTGAGAGGCGTATCAAGGCTTGCTTTATAAACTTAGACGCGTGGAAAAAGGATGGAATGGGCTACTCCCCTCAAAAATGACGCGAGATACTACATTGAGGGGAGGTGATTTTATCGCTCCAACCTTGAGGTGAAGATGCAAAGATTGCTGAAGATATCTATGTTCCAAGAGAGTGGAATAAATTAGGACAGACAAATCGCGATCAAAAAGAATAAGAAGGAGATAAGTTTGGTGGTATTGGATAAGAAGGTTGATTTTTTGCATATACAAGACAGTACATGGAGGCACAAAAAGATTGGCACAAGTTAGAGTGGCGCTAGCGGGTATTGGAAACTGTTCGGCAGGTTTTGTTCAAGCACTTGAATATTATAAGAATGGAAACGCTATAGGACTTCTTCACCGGAAGCTAGGAGGGTTCCGGATTGAAGATATTGATGTAGTAGCCGCCTTTGACGTTGATATCAAGAAAGTGGGTAAGGATATAGCAGAAGCGATATTTACCAAGCCTAATACTGCACCAAAGATTGTTGATGTGCCTAAGTCGGGAGTGATTGTTCAAAAGGGAGAACTCCTTGATGGCATTGATGGCATCATACGCGAGTCAGGACAGGTGGCCGTGAGCGATGCTGAACCCGTTCCTATTGTGAAAGAGCTAATTGAAACACAAGCTGATATGCTTGTCTGTCTCCTACCTACGGGTGCAAAAAAGGCCACGGAGTACTATGCGGAGCAAGCTCTCAAAGCAGAGGTAGCATTCATTAACGGGACTCCCCAGTTTATTGCAAGTGATCCCCTTTGGGGTAAGAAATTTAAAACAGCTGGGTTGCCAGTAGTTGGAGACGATTTGCAATCCCAGATGGGAGGCACGATATTTCACAAGGGTGTTCTTGAAATGCTCGCTAAACGTGGGATTCGGGTTGAGAATACTTATCAACTGGATTTAGCAGGAGGATTGGAGGGTTTAAACACTATGGACATCGACAGAATGCGATTTAAAAGAAAAGTAAAAAGTGAGACTATCAGTCGTGTCCTCCCTTACAGTGGAACGGGGGTCGAAACCGGGACAAGTGATTATTTTGACATATTAGAAAACAGAAGAATTGGTTATTTTTGGATCGAAGCCACAGGGTTCCTTGGGAGGCCAATTCTCTGTGATATTACACTCAAAACGGAGGATGCTGCCAATGGAGCAGGAACCCTCGTTGATGTGGTGCGAGCGACCAAAGTGGCGTTGAATCGGGTAGTTGCCGGTCCACTCATCTCCGTTTCAGCTTATGGTTTTAAACGTGTACCAGTGTATACAAGTTCAGAAGAAGCCATTAGATGGTTCGAAGAATTTATTGCAGGCAACCGAGACCTATAGATCCCTATCCAGTCCCTTCTTTCGATTTTCGATACCAGTTACTAGTAGATACATATTCTGTAGTAGTTTAAATAGTAGTTAAAGACGCACATTACGTTGAGAGGTACGGATTGGATCACTCCAACCTTTTAGTGTGGACTTTGTCTCGGAGTTCTCGCATTATTCCGGGTATTTCCCCCTTTCCGCCTAAATCATATTTTTGTTTTTCAGAAATCAACATACAAAGGACCAACGATTTCTTCTCTTTCCCAAGTCGAATTTCCCGGATCCGTCTCCCATAGGAAAATAGACTATATCCAATATGTTCAGGTCATCCGAAATCGATGATAAGCCCCCCTTCAAGGTTTGGTTTGCCAGTGAAGTTAAACAAGGCATCCATCGACGTATAGATTGTTGTCACAATGGGCCCTCAGGAGTTACTTTCCAAGTACGGACTTAAGTGAACGTCTTTGACGGTTTCTTCCACTTCAATAGACCCATTACTCTGAAAAAGAGTCATTTCCATCTTCCGTAAATAGACTGGATGGCCTACATCAATGATTTGTGGGCCAAATATCCTGTGACTATGTCGTCGTAGGGCAGTTATAACTTCATGGGATTTAAAGTTGAAATCAAATTGCTTGATTTTGTCTGCAAATTCGGTGTAGAAGGTTTGGGCAATCTTGCGGAGAGAATGTAATTCAAGGCTGCGGGAAAGATCCGGAAAATCGTCATAGAACGGGATCTCTTGAACTTTGAAACCGATTGCAAAGCCTGTCTGATTTTCTTTTTTCCAGCCCATTTGTTCAAAGGGTTTTTTGCCCGTCAACCGCTCCTCCAACACTATTGATTCGATGTCACGCTGTAATCCAGATTCAATCGTATATATAGGAGACAAGAGAACTTTTATTACGAACTTCTTTCCAATCGCAGTTATAGTTCGTAATTCCATTTCAAAGACGGTGGAGAAATCTCTCACACCTTTTAGAAGTCCAGTAAAGAATATAGCAGGTTCATTGATCTCTGAGGATTCGAAAAGATCCTTACCTAGTGTATATATGGGTTGTCCATCGATAGTAAAAATGATCGAAGTTAATCCGGCCAGAATATCGTTGTCCTTGGCCATTTTTTGTCAACCAAGCAGTAAGCATTAAGCTTTATGTCCGTGGAGACGTGATTCCTTAATAGAGAAGAGTATCATGGAAAAATTTTACAGCTGTTTTTTTAGTGGATGTTCTCAATCTATAGGATGTTACAGCGGGGGCATATGGGGAAATCAAAGTGTAACCGTAAAGATCCAAAGATTCTAACGGGTTTAACTATAGAGAAACAGAGATATTTGAAGAAATATCTCTATGACACCATTTATCCAGGTGCAAGCAACTTTTCAAGTTGGACTATATAAAGTCTTTTGTAAGTTGGGAAGGCTATAAAAAGTTCAACCTCCTTAGTATTAGTCGCTGTCAATCAAAAAAAGATTTTAAAATGGATATATATATAATTAGTTGCAGAAGTTCTGATTGTCTAAAATATCTGAAAACGTTTCTAAAACACAAAAAACGATACTTCATAGTAATCATTAGAAGCTTCAACCCCTCTGTAGCAATCTTGTCAGTATAATCAATGTAACATAATACCTTAAACAAAAGCTCTCCTTTCGATATCCTAACGTTTAAATATCTCTCAGAAGGTTGCGTTAGGTGTGAATATCAAAAAACCCGAGTTTTATTTGAAGATTGCAGTATTGGGAGATGCGGGAGTCGGTAAGACGAGTCTATGTACTCGACTTACGAAGGATTACTTTTGTTCCGGCTATGAATTGACTGTGGGCTTGCAAATTCACAGCTATGTTGCGACTTTTACAGAGAAATCTCAGCATGTCCTTCTCTACGATGTCGCCGGACAACCTAGATTTTGTGAAATGTTAGATGTATTCATCCGAGGTTCTGTGGGAGTTATTTTAGTTTATGATTGCTGCTCAATACTAACGTTTCTATCAATTGAAGACGTCTGGTTACCTTTCATCCAGAAGTATCTACCAAACGTGCCAATTGTCCTTGTAGCCAGTAAATGTGATCAAAAAAACTTTTGGGAAGTGTCTGAAAGCCAAGTTGAAGCGTTGCTATTGGAATTTGGTGATGACTTTAATTTTGTCTCGTTTGTTAATACTTCTGCAAAAATCGGCACAAATGTCAAGGCAATGATTCATGAAATTGTTGCAGCGTGCAAAGTTTCTCCCACTTTTCGGATGTGGGGGAGCAATGATTCGGTAAGAACGGATGAACGTATCCAACAAGTGACGGATATGGGATCCGTTGGACTTTCAAACACTCCCCCCTCATATAATCACTAGACTTTAACGAATTCAAAGCCTGATGAGGAGTAAGGGAGTTGGACTATAGCTCATCTAGGGGTAGCTTTCGAAAATCTAGATATATTTCGAGTTTCTCTCCACGATCAATAATATATAATTGCTGCCCTCCATCTAATAAACCTTTGTGCCTCTCCCGAATAATTTTAGGAATGACTATTCGCCCTTGTTTATCAATATTAACTGTTACGAGAAAGGATTCTTGTTTAAGCGCTTGATCGGTCTCTGAATTTGATTTATTGCTCATTCTTGTCATCTCGGGCACATATATATGGCGCATGAATCTAAAAACTGTTTCCAATTTCGCCATTTTTACCATAAAATTAGATTCAAAGATTACAACTTATAAGCTCCTAAAACCATGTTCATCTCTTCTTAAGAGCGAAAACATTCCCTCGTGTTTCTTATAATTCTAAAAGATATTCTAACATTAATAGATATCTTATAGAATTGTATCTAACTTTTTTTAATTCAAAATCGGTGTGGTTAGGGAGGATGATCCGAATAAAAGGCCCTGTGATTATCGTTGTTGCAGATAATCATTGGTATGTCAGTTTCAAAAAGACCCTATTGAGTAATACTTTTAATAGAAATTGGAAAGACGAGGTCTGGCGCTCCAAGAAGTAATACAGATCCTTAAAGTTCTGCCAAGAATCATAGTGAAAGAATGAAGGCTGGGTTATGCCTACCACTTGGCCGCATAAAAATCTTGATATCAATGATATTAGAGCGCGAGCGCTAAATTGGACAATCCTTTTAGACTTAGATGGGACGGTAGGTTACTCGCTCATTCCACAGAGCTCTGCGGAAAAAAATGCACTGCAATTTATAGAGGAATGGTTACTTCAGCAAGATGCGACTTTAAATGACATTTATAACCTAGATCGAGATCAGCTCCTTCATCATTATCGGCAGACCAAGAAACAAATTTATAATGAATTTGAGGTTCTCCCCAAACGACATGATAAACGGTTACGATTTCAACGGCTTTTAAGAATCCTCAGTGAAATTTATGAAGTCGAATTTCCTGAGACTTTTTTGGATCAAGTCATGACCTGTTACTGGGAAACCTTTGAAAAAGAAGCCAAACCATTCAAAGACACCCATCAAAGCTTAAAATATCTCCGTAAGGATTTTTTAATAATTATCCTGACAAATAATTGTTGGGATGAAGCCCTAAAAAAACTTCAAATTTTTGGGTTAGAAGTTGGTACACATTTTGATCTCCTTGTGACAGCAGAGTGCATTGGGTTCTGTAAGGATGCACAGGACTTTTTTGAACAATTGCAAGAACATATTCATAGGACCTTTAAAATCGACCTCGATCCGGAACGGCTCATAGTCGTTGGAGATGAGTTTGCCGACATCGAATTTGCTAATAAAGCGGGTTTATTGAGTGTACGAATAAAACAAGATCTTTTCGCCGAAAAAGAACCCAGTTCCAAGAGTGAAGAACCAAACTACACCATCAAGACCATATCAGAACTCATTCCAATTATGAAAAACCATTTAAGGCCCCACTGACACTAGAACAAGGAAGGATCATCTCAGCAAATGACATATTTTTCTATAATCCTCTACCAGTTAAGACCCAGAGGGCCCTTCAAAAAATACATTTAATCGAAAAATTTAACATTTAATAATTCGGCGCTTTTTCACATAATTCAGTTACTAAGTTTCACATCTGAACAGTTTCATTTACTGGATTTCTAGCTCTTTTGGGGGCCTATTTTTGACAATAACAAAAAATATCGTGGAACGAGTGTTAAAAAAGATCGGATTGGTATTTGATGAAACTCTTGGAATCTGGAGTCACACCGAAACGAGAATCCCAGTTACAGTCTGGTGGAATGAAGAGAAGGAACAACTTGTTCTCTTAGATCAAACAAAACTCCCCTTTGAGACATCCATTTGGACGACTACAGATTGGCGGAAAGCCGCCTGGGAGGGAATAAAGGGGATGGTGGTGCGGGGGAGTCAAGCCATTGGAGCAGCGGCAGGATATGCGGTTCTTTTAGCTGCAAAGGCAATATTACACGCTAAACCGACAGAAGATTTCGATGAGTTTCTCAGAGCCTGTACTGAAATCCGTTCAACCCGTCCTACAGCCAGTCCGCTGATGTGGACTATCAACAGGACTGTTGAAGCCGCAACTAAGGCATTGCGGGATGGCAAATCGGCAGAAGATATCATTGAGGTAATTAAAAAGGCCGCGGACTATTTTTTGGCAGCTGATCTCATTCTCTGCCAATATCTCATCAAAGAAGGTCTTCAGTATATTGAGGAGCAAGATGTAATCATGACCCATTGCAATGGTGGATCGCTCAGCAGTTCCTATGGAGGTCATGCATTAGGGATGATCGAAGAAGCGCACGCACAGGGGCGTGAAATTCTAGTTGTGGCGAAAGAAACACGCCCAAGAAGTCAGGGATTCAAACTTACAACGTGGGAATTAAATAGAGCAGGAGTACCAGTTGTATTGGTCACGGACAATATGATTGGAGCTGCTTTTAAACGATTCAAGGTCAAAAAGGTTATATTAGGGGTAGATCGGTTAGCACGGGATGGATCAGTTGCAAACAAAATTGGTTCCGCCGATTTGGCACGAATTGCTGCTCATTTTGATGAGATCTCATTCTTTTATGCAACAAGCTACAGCACAATTGACCTTAATGCGGTTGGGAAAGAGATACCCATCGAAGAACGTGATAAAGAGGAAATCCTATATCCATATAGACTAGAGGCTAAAGATAAGAAAGAAAGGGGTATCCTTTCAAGGGATGCGCTCGATCAATGGCCCCCAACTCATCTAATTGCCACGAGTGAGATTCCGGAGACTAACAAGATTGGTCTGTTTAATCCTGCTTTTGATATTACCCCACCAGGATTGATTGATCTGCTTCTTTTAGATATTGGGTCGTACGCGCCCTACCAGATAAGATCCCTAACTGATGCGAAGATTACAGAACTTGTTATTGAACGCCTTCGAGCATCGGGTATTAACTTGAACTGGTTTAATGAAATGGTCGAGGAATAAATCCACCTCTATTGCAACTGCCTGAGCGATCGTTTTGCGAGCTGCCAAGCGATCAAGATCGAAGCAACTAACACGACGATCGTTCCAATTATCGGCTCGAGGAAGAAAATGCTACCAATCAGAATCAATCCCAACGCGATAATGGAATCAATTGTTTGTCTAAATAACAGTTCAGTAGGTAATTGTAGGGCAGTTGGAGCTATTGCATAGTCAAAATTCCCATCCGAATCACGAAGGAGGAGGTAAAACACCAATATGGTATCTTCTGGCAGTTGCCCATATGGGGTACTGAGTAAATTGGACGGAAGGGTGAAATTCATCTCAAACATCTTTGTTTGGGTATTATAGGGGATTGAAGATACCGCTAACACATATTCTTCAATAATAAATACGCTGAATTCTAAAACAAGAACCCAAGCTTCCATCTCATTAAGGGTATCTTCGAGGTCTTCGCCGGTTATTTTAATGTTAACAGTGGGACTTGACAATACAGAAATTCGTTCGCGATCTAGAAGGTCTTCAAGTTCCTGAATGGAGTGCTTAGCAACAAAGGTGTTTGTTTCATCAATAATTGGTTCACTATCAAGTAGAATAAATGTCCCAGTAGAATTGTATGGAGTCAGGGAGAAAGTACCATCTTTAGTTGTGGGAAAGACAAAGTAGCTATACATCCCCGCTGGAGTTGAAGAGTTTGGGTGCCATTCATATCTCCAGTGTTGGCTATTCGAGCCAACGACCATAGGAAACGCGTAATTAGCTGTTGTTTCCTTGGAAAGGTCACTTAACTGGTCTCCGAGGAGTGTTAGATAGAGTGTGACCTGATCTGCATGTTGGATAGTGGCTTCAATGGTAATTTTGTCATCGTATCGATCCAATTTTGGTTCATCGAAGAAGATTGTCCAGTTAGGTTCGACAATTTCCCGTCCACCAGTCTCTACAACCATCTCCGTTGAAACTATTTTTGGTTCTGTCTCCGAAACTAAGACTGTGGTGGATGGATTCTCTTCAAATTGGGAGGAGTTTATTTTGAAGGTTAGGTAGCCGCTGAGATCTGTTGGTAGCGTATATGTATAGTGATAGATCCCTGGGATGATTTCATAGGGAGGTTGAGCAAGCTCATTTGTGAGGAGGGTCTCAGTTCCATTCGGGAATGTCACGATTAGATTCAAATCCTCTACAGCCGCTAGGTCAGAGGTTTCTGAAGTTATGATGTAGGTCACTACACTAATAGTATCCATGGGAGCGGCGCGTGTCCTATTAATCATAATTCGAGGAAGAAGGTCACTATCTGGAGTTAGCCAATCAAACAAATTTTCGGCTAGTTGACGATTGGTACTATCCGTTTCGTTGAGAAGATCATCATAAAAAAGATATTCGGTCCCAAGTACTATCACACTCCCATTATGCACAGGGTTGGCTTCATGGACAGCCATAACCGCGTATTCATTCTCTTCGAGGGTAATTGTTGCAAGGTCTCGGGTGTTTGAGACTTCCGTGTCAATTGTTAAACTGATACCAGCCTTCCAAGTAAGTAAATCAATACCTTGGGTGAGCGGGTGGAGAGAAAAAGTTGTTACGTTTAGGTTTGCTTCATGGTGTTTCCATACGCCTTGATCGGTAACATTTTCGATGGTATCAGTTAATGTGATGCCAAATGGATCTAAAAGCTCATTGATAGCCTTGACCGCCATTGAGTCTTTTTCGGCACCTAAGAGAATTAGATTTCCTCCTGCCTCAAGAAATTGATAAATTGCTTGAATTTCCTTCTGAGAAAACATGAGTTCTACATCAGGTAGCAGAAGGATGTCAAAAGATGCTAAAGTTTCATAGCTGATAAAGGAATCATGGACGACGATATCAACAGATTTGTTTCTCAGGAGCTTTGTGACTGCAAAGAAGTTTCTTAGAGGGGTATCTTCAGGGCCTTTATTATGAAAATTGTCGAAATAGACGCGTAACTTAGGAAAACGGACATCAATTGGCTGAAAAGGAAGGTGCGCGATTAACTTTCCATCCATCAGAACGTTTAAGAACCCATTAATCTGTTCAAAAATTGAGGGATTTATGTCTAGGGGCAAGGAGACTGTAAGATTGATGGGAAGAACATCACCCTGTTCAATGTAGAGAGAAGTATTCACTAACTCGACAAATGGTTTAATTGGGCCTTCTGTTTCAAATGTAAACGTTGCTGGGGCTACAGTTAGTAGGAGGATTTTTTCTTCCAATGAATTTCCAGGAAATGCGACTAAAGCCGGTTCAGAGAGTAGGAGTTTAGGAAAAACCAGTACCAGATCTTGTGTAGGAGTATCATCGAGGTTTTCAAGATAGGTTTCAGCCTTTGCGATGTCAAGCATCCCTGCACCGGCGATGTTTGGATTGGCCTGAAATGAGGGGTGGGTGGAGTTAGCAGTACGCATGAGGACGATTCGTAAAGCAATAGGCCCTAACTCTTTGAGACGGGGAAATGCTTCAAGTAAAAGTGCACAAGCACCTGCAACAATGGGAGATGAAAGGCTGGTTCCTGAAAGAGGAACATAGTTACCATCTTTTCCGCTAATATACTTTGGAGGATAAAGGATTTGTTTGGATAATCCAAGAAAGGAGGTTGCACTGAGAGGAGCGATGATATCCAGACCAGGAGCCACAATGTCAGGATCCGGGTATCTGCCTAAATTGAAGCCCCGACTGGAAAACTTAGTCAGTTCACCATTCAATGTGGTTGCTCCAACTGTAATCGCCAGACGAGCTGCCCCGGGGGATCCCACAGACGAGTAGAAGGGTCCTTCATTTCCAGCACTTGCCGTTACAACAACACCTTGGGTAACGGCGGCATCGACAGCAAGACTACTCAAGTCATCAGGCCCACCTGGACCACCTAAACTTAAGTTAATGATATCAGGATCACTGGGATCCCTTTGGTTATCTGGACCGAACGTTGCATATTCAATTCCTGCGATAATCCCAGCATCTCGACCCACCCCTAAAGAGTTCAGCACTTTTACATTCCAGAAATTGGCACCGGGTGCAATTCCAGTATAGAGTCCATTAGAAGCTTTTCCCGTGCCCGCTGCAGTACCGGCGACGGCAGTTCCATGCCCAAAGGTATCCTTGGGATCTTCATCTTCGAGATATCCTAAATTGTGCTTAACAAAGCTCGTTTCATGTACAACTTTATTAGTAAGATCCGGATGGGTGGCGTCTACACCCGTATCTAAAATAGCAATGATAATTCCTGTTCCATCATGACCCTCCTCAAGTAATTTGGTGGTTCCTATTATCTCTGGAAGACGTGAAGAATTCAAAGAATTATCGTCCTGGAAATGGGAAATTGAATCTTCAGATGGTTTAATGAGCGTACGGATTTTATTAGGATGAACATTAACTATAGAACAACGCTTAGCAATGATCTTCATCTTTTCTGGAGTTAAACCATCTATAAGAACAAGTGGGAGAAGGATATACTTATGAAGAATTATTACGTTCATTGTTTTAAGAATCGTTACTCCTCGCTCCAATTCCTGTTGGTCATTAAATTGCAGAAACACAGGATTATAACTCGGAATCTCCTGTCGTGCTTTTTCAAATGCATGTAACAGTTCATCATCTGTCAAAGAATCAATATTTTTGGAAGATACACCGTTTATGCTATACAGGATATCAAATGAGGAGGAGGAGAGTAAAGGAGTCATAAATAGAATAATAAGAAAAAAGGATTTCACAAAGCGGGAATACATTGTACACAGCTCAGATATTCAGTTTTTCATTTGGTAGATACCCCAATTATTGGATTATTATAAGAGGGTTTCGATTTTCCATGGTTAAAAAGAATCTGTATCACTAATAACGACAAGAAAGTGGTTACAATCCGTATAAAGCAAATTATCTTGTTTCTTTTTCCAGTGGGTTTCGTCATGTGATTTTTTAGGGTTTTTAATCGCATTTCAATCATTTTAAAAGAACTTGGATATTTCTTCAATTTTTAAAATTTCCTTTTTTTGGCATAAACTTATACCTTCGAGACTATTCCGAGATGATGTAAGAGAGAAAATGCCTTGTTTGTATTTTATGCATAATTCTTATCTTAACTTAGGATATGCTACGGGAAATTGATTTTGTAAATTTTGGGTATATATAATTTAGATCATACCTCTTAGAAAAACACTTTTTAGGATTGGAACTCCTCTTAGCTAATATGATCCTCTTAATAATGGGCCTTCCTGGCACAGGAAAAACGACAATAGCCCAATACGTAGCGCGACACTTACAAGCTGACATCTTGACAACCGACTTAATCCGTAAAGCACTATTTGAACATACAACCATTGATGAAATTATGAGGGTAAACAATCTGCTCCGTTACGATCTCCAAGAAATTTTTGACCGGCAGCCAGAATATAAGGTCTCTAAGAGAATTCAACAATTAATTGAAAAACAAAAAAAGATGGTTTATGATGCGCTTTTGGAGCGACTCAGAGAAATAGTACAGAAGGGGAAAACTGTTGTACTGGATGGGACTTTCTTCAAGCGTGAGTTACGTGAAAAGGTATATTCAATTGCAAAAGAAACCCAAAGTTTAATCTATGTGATTAATTGTGAATGTCCTGAGGAGGTTATTGCGAAAAGAATGGATAGACGGAAAAAACGACCAGACATTGCTTCATATGTTGATAAAATGAAAATCTATAATATTGTAAAACAGCACTTCGAGTCACCTTTAGATGATAATGTCCCATTAATCATTGCTAACACCTACACTTCAGAAATTACGACCTATAATATTGCCCATCACGATTCTCAAGCAAACCAATTGATAAAGATTCTCAAAAAGCGGCATTAGAGTTCATTTGCATATTCTGTTGCAAGATCAAAGTACGCGCGTGACTCCTGCTTTGCTAGATCTTTTTCTAGAGTCTCGACGTTAGGATCATCTAACTTGAACCCAATCACCTTGCCCCGTACATACGCCCGGTAACATTTGTAGAAGTGAAGCAGCATCAGAAGCGTGCGATCTTGGGAGTATTCGACGTATCGGTCAACGAAGTATGTGGACAGGTCCCGTCGGTTCCGGAAATCCAAGTCCATGGCCAAGAAGGCAACATCCGCGGTCACATCCGAATAACGGAATCTCTGGTTAAACTCAATACAATCAAAAATGTAGATGCGGTCGGCTATAAAGATATTGCCGGAGTGGAGATCTCCATGACAGTCGCGAATCCGGCCATCTTCGATTCGGGTTCTGAAAAGGGGTTGATTCTCTTTTAGAAATGTCTGGATTTTCTGATGGATCAAGTCAAATTGGCTGGAGTTGATCGTTCGCCCAATAAAGTCGTAGGTTTGATCGAAGTTCTCGTCCCAATTAAACTTGATGGTCTCTAAAGAACCAAAATTATTGATTAATTCTCCAGTTTCTGCTTTCGCATGGAACTCGGCAATTTTTTTAGCCAATTCATCAATCAAACCGTTATCCACTTGGTTTTGTTCGAGCAAACCACTCATCATCGTATCTTCGGGTATACGCCGCATCTTGACCGCATATTCGATGGTTTCGCCTTGCCCTTTGATTTTGATTTGATTGTCAGAGCGGTTGATTGGGACGACTTCGAGATACATATCTCCAGCCAAGCGACGATTGAGTTCAAGTTCGCGGCCGCAAAAGAACTTGCGCTTCTCTAAGGTGGTAAAATCCAAGAATCCAAAGTTAACGGGTTTTTTCACTTTGTAAACATAGTCACCGGCCAGGAACACAAAAGAAATATGGGTCTGGACAAGTTCTATTTTTCGAACGGTTTCATCGTAGGTTTCTGGCTTCATTAATGCCTCGACAAGGGCATGCTGCTCCATAGACATCATCTAACAGTGGTTTATTTTATGTGGTATTATCGGTAGCCCAAGTCAAAAACATTTCGAACTGCATTGATTGCGTGGTGGGGGGAGATATCCACGGGGTGGATTCTTGAAAGCATTAGATCTGGTTTTTTGATGTAGATGAAACGTTTGTGTAATCTCGATCACTTTTTCATCTTCTTTTTTCGCCAGAATAGTGCTCATCTTATGCCCCAGTGGATTATTGCAAACAACTTCAGACTGCATCAAGTGAAGAAGTCTGCACTTTCAAAGAGATGAAGAGAGCTCCTAGGTGTCCAACCCAATAGAAGGTGACACAAAGAGGTCTTCTGCGAAGACCAGGGCTCCCGGGGTCTTCTGCGACCTAAAGTATAAATGAGATATATCTTTAAATTTTCTTCGCAAAATTTAACAAACCTAATAGATAGGAAAACGTTAGAGGAAGAAGAAAGAGGTATGCTAGAAACGAAAGCACAGCAAAAATCCAGAAGCGCGAGTCCACTTAAAAAGGTGAGACTTCTCAAAAAAGAAAGAAAGTAAAAAGATAGAGTGGGAGCTTTTGGGAGAAGATGCGTCGTTGATCTTGCTTTGTTCCTAACGTGCTATTTTGTCAATTTCGCCACAAACAAGAGGTTATGACCCGCTGTAGAGACGGGATACTATAAAAAGGAGTACCCAAGGGCATCCAAGGGTTCATTAAGGGGTAATTTTCTCTGAGAAGGTCTCATTGCCTGACTCCATGACAGGTTTGCCCTTACCGAAGACCAATAAGCGATAAGTTTTCTCTATACGGTCCCAATTCTCCTCTCGATCCAATGCCCAGAATCGACCAATAAGAGACACAATTTTGCCAAGACTTAAGCGTTCCATTTCTTGTTCAATTAATTCTACGTAATTGGCGCCACTTTCTGGATGTTCGCCACGTCTACCCAGCATTCCATGCAGAAAAACTTCTGGAACTCCCTCTTTTTTCGCAAGCTTCAATAGATTAAGAGGATAATCCACTGGACCGTGAGAACTGTAGAATGAAATGATTCCTAATAAATGAAGACGAGACCCGTCCTGAATACAATTCCGCATTGCCCATAAAAAGGCCTCATTTTCGAAGAAGGTTCCGTTCTGAATGGCTTTGTCAATCTTAACACGATCGGAGTAGACAGTTCTTCCAGCCCCAAGGTGCAGGTGGCCTGCTTCAGAGTTCCCAACAGCACCAGGGGGCATCCCCACAGCTTCTCCAGCAGCTTGCAATAGAATAAAGGGATATTTTGCCAGAAGGTTATCTATAAATGGAGTATGGGCTTGAGCGATGAGATTTCCTTCGAGTTGATCACGGTAGCCCCAACCATCCAAGATGAGTAATAATACTCGCTTCTTCGGTAACAATCTACGGGGATACCTTTCAAGAAGACTTTGCCCTGTCATTTCGGTGGGTTTAGGCAATTCAAAAAGTTTTAAGATTGTAGGTGCAACATCACTTAACGCTCCCCCATCTCGTAGAATAATTGGTTCCTTTTCAGCTACTTCACTATTCGGATCTAGGAGAATAAAAGGAACCGGGCTATCCGTATGACCCGTATCAATTGCTCCATCCGGATAAAGCCATTTTTCAGCTGTTCCATGGTCTGCTGTTAAAATTGTTGTGATTTTTGCCTTTTTTGCTACTTTGACTACAATTCTAATATTCGTGTCCACTGCTTCGACTGCTTTTTTTATGGCTTTTGCATTTTCAATATGACCAATCACATCAACATTCGCATAGTTTGCTATAATCAAATCATAGCTAGGATCCTGTATTTTCTCAATAATCATGTTCGTGACTGCAGAGATGTTTAGTTCCGGTTTCTGATCGTAGCTAATAACATCCTTGGGAGATTCAATGATGACCCTTTCTTCTAGTGGCCAAGGATCCCTTTTTTTCCCATTAAAGAAGTAGTTGACATGAATTGCTTTTTCAGATTCTACAATTTTGACTTGTTTCAATCTATTCTTACTTATGACCTCGCTTAGCATGTTACGCAGCTCTTCTGTGGGGGGGAAAGCTACTTTGACTTTGAGATTTTCATCATATTGAATCATTGTCACGAAATGAAGCCGGAGGTTCCTTTTTTGGGGGAAGTGATGAAATGAAGGATCTGTGAGACTTTGTGTTAACTCGATCTCACGTTCACCACGGATATTATAGAATATTACATAGTCGCCATTTTCCATCCGTCCCACTGGTTTTCCAAGTGTATCCACAAGAACGAGCGGCTCCATGGCTTCATCTTCTTCACCAGCTCGATAGGCAGCTCTTACTGCAGCGGCCATTGTATATTTCTTATCAGTAGAGTTTATCCCTTCCATAGCATGTTCCACTCAGCGAAATATCTCCCTATGTTACTCATATTTACTTGCTGTCCGTGCTTTTCACAAGCACTAAAGTCTTCTGAGAGTGAGGAGTGAGACCTTATTAAGAGTCAAGGGTTCCGGCACCTAATCGGATAAGTTACACAACTAAAAATACAATCATCAACAAGACAAGGGTTTAAGGAGTGGAAACGTTTTTGTTTGGAAAAACAGAATTTATCCGACTCTGTCAAGCAATCTCCAATGATATCATTGAATTACTGATTACAAGCAGAAAGAAAGGGGAAGCCCTTGACCAGGAGGTGGGTCTCGGTGCTGATGGAGAACCAGCTCATTTAATAGATATGTTGGCCGAGGAAAAAGCAATAGAACGAATTAAACAAGCAGAATTCGGTGGATCTATAATTGCTGAAGAACAGGGAAAAATTCAGCTCGGTAAGAGTGGATATACCATTTGGCTGGATCCAATTGATGGCACAAAAAATGCATATCGAAATTTTCCCTACTATGCCCTTAGCATAGCTCTCTATCATAAAATGACTTTTAAAAGTGGTTACATTCGGAATTTGGCAAATGGAGATGAATTCCTTGCCCATGCAAAGGTTGCAACGCTAAATGGAAAACACCTGAAAACAACTACTCGTCCTCTAAAAAATATTGGAATTATTACTATTCGCCCGCGAAGTGAGAAAGGGTTTTCTTTTTTGCATTTCCTCCAAAAAAAAGTCCAATTTATAAGAATACTAGGGGCTGCAGCCTTAGATATGGCATACATCGCGAGTGGAGCAGTTGATGCTTTTCTTGATCTCGATCGGGGACTAAAAAGCGTTGATTATGCAGCCGCACAACCCCTCTTGGAGTTTGCTGGTGGTGTAATGAGTGATCTCCGAGGTCAGCCAATCTTAGTCCATGAAAATTTGACTTTAAAATCCCAAATCCTGGCAGCTAACACATTACAGCTTCATTCTAAATTATATGGTTTACTCCAGAAATTTGGGTATACAAATGGGCCTGAATAGGTACTGAACCAATCAAATGATTATGTTTACCTCTACAACTATATCTGCATCAGTTTTCCTTGAAGAGTGATGAAAATGTGTAGGCACTTCTGTTCCGAATGTGAATGTATAAATGACTAATTTCAGAAAGCACTCGTGGAATCTAACGAGTTGTAATAGATTCTCCCAAGCCCTTACACTTACCATAGGCCACAATGCATCTTGAATTGAATTGATTTAGAAAGTATTTTTCCTTACAAACCATTATCCTCATGTTTGCAGCAAGATCATTCTCATAAATATTTTGAAGCGTCAAAAATTCCGTATTTTAGAAGGAAATCTAAAGTAAGATTGAAAGAGAACTTAATTTTGAGTGAAGTTGTTAAGAGGTATTATAATGCAAACGCTGTGAAAGAGTGGGAAAGATTAGTTAGCGATGCATACCATAAGCTTGAGTTTATCGTAACAATGTATTTCTTGGATAAATATCTCCCAAAGAAAGGGTTGGTTCTTGACGCTGGGGGAGGCCCCGGGCGATACTCAATAGAACTCGCCAAAAAAGGCTACCAAGTCGTTCTTTTTGACCTTTCACCTAGAAGCCTTGAAATAGCCCATAGAGAGATAATTAAGGCAAAAGTTAAAGCGAGGGTCAAGAAGATTATTGAGGGATCTATAACAGATATGTCAGATTTTGCGGAGGAAAGCTTTAATGCCGTTCTTTGTCTCGGAACCTTATCTCATCTTATTGACAAAAAAGACAGAGAAGTTGCAGCTTCCGAGTTAACTCGAGTGACAATGAAAAGGGCGCCTATATTTATTTCGGTCATTGGATTATATGGTGTTTTCAGGACCGTTCTTCAACGACCCCAACTACGCCAAGAGCTCACTAGCCCCTCTCATGAGGAAATGTTTTCACAAGGAATACACAGGGCAGAATGGCATAAAAACGAAGCTACTCAAGGCTTTCCTGATGCCTACTTCTTTCGCCCAAGCGAATTAAGAGATTTATTTGAAAGTTATGGAGTTGAAACTCTAGAGATGGCTACATGCGAGGGCTTATCGTCTCATCTACAAGAAGCAACCAATAGCATCTATGAAGATAAGAAGAAATGGAAGCATTGGTTAAAGATTCTTCTCAAAACGTGTAATGATCCTTATATTTTAGGTCTTGGGGAACACTTCCTATACATAGGAAGAAAAATCTGATGTTGTCTTACCTTAAGTATTCAGTTCTTAAGTTGAACCAGTTTTTTGGTTCCTAAGCTTGAGTGGGCTATAACATTGGGGTAGAACCCAGCATTGGAGTCTTCTCGGGGCTGTTTTAATTAACACGATCCAACAAAGAAGAGCTCTGCAGATTATGCAAGAGAACACCCGACTAAAATAATTAACCCTCGTCTAATGTCGATTAAAATAATTAATTCTCACCTCATTTCAGAATAAAACCAAGAAGCGGCCGAATCATGCGCCGTTCGCCTTGGATCTGGAAGATTGGAGGGGTTCACATCAGGGGAGGGGGCGTGTGTCTTGAAAAGTTGATTCCATCTAGTTAATCTTCTCTTAGGAAATAGCTTACAGCATCAAGGAGAGACTACCCCTCAATGGTCATCGGCCGAATCGTGAATCTCTATCCTTCTTCCTACAACAATCACTTGTACATGAACTATGTCCTCCGGACGAAAGCTGGGAAACAGCATCTTACCAATATCCCGGCCCAGCTCCGCCCCTATGGGTTTGTACCTGTAGAATATCGCCCTCTCATCGAAGCCCTCGAGCTGGGTTTCCCCGTGCACATGATACCCGTTCCGAGGGATACCGCATATTTCGTGGATAATGACAAGGCGATTCTTCGAGTAGAAACCAATTACCCGAAAGAACTTCTCCAACTCTATCAAACTCTTGTGGCAGAGGGTTACACTGATTGTTACGAAATGGATTGGCCCTTCGAACTACGCCACATGAATGACAAGGGTTATGGATTGATAATTGAGATCCCAGAGTCTAAAAATGCGGTCCTCCCGGTCACTGATCCGGTGACGCTTGCCGACCTCCCTCCATACCGGTGGCTGTTTGTGTCGATGGTCATTGATGATGGCTTCAACATGTTGGATTATAAACAAACCCGTATTTTAATGGTACGGGCGATTGATGGCCAAACCGGTGAAGCCCTCGAATTCCGGGACAACAGTGAGTTCCCGAACGAGCGGCAACTCCTCAAGCAGCTGATATGCTTCTTGAAAACCTATGACTTTCCGATTTCATGGACAAACTTTGAACCAATGTTCTTAGCACGACGCTGTAAACACCTCGGCATCCCATTTGATTTGAAAGAGTGGACATGGCTCTCCATGCAAAATATTGTGATGAAACACAAGCCCTCGATGGCGCGCGGAAATTTATTGGAGCTAGAAGAATTTGCACGTGAGGTAGGCCAGACGAAGTCGAACTTTGTCCAAGAATATTATGAGACCTATCGGCAAGCACCGGAGCAACTCAGCTCCTATTGTGCCGAGGAGGTCCACCTCATGTACACCGCCAATTGCAAATTGAAAATCATTGAAATGGAGCTCCTGCTGGCGGAGCTACTCGGGGTCCCAGTGGAAGTCTTAGACCATCCGTCACGCATGGTGACCAAACGCGCCATCGACAAAGCATTGACCCGGCCCCGCCGCTGTCTTTGGCGTAGTCGGATCAAACAACGGGAGCCTCCCATCGAAGGACCTATCACCCTCGACCCAAAGCAGGGCTTCTATCGTAATGTGGCAATCCTGGATTATTTTAGCCTGTTCAATTGTATTATGCAGATCTGGGGGATTTCTCCCGAACAATGGAATCCGAACACGCAAATGTTCGACCGATTCCCGTATGAGCCAGGGATCTTCGTGGAAATTCTCGAAGAATATACTCGGAAGCTGGAAGAGTTCAAACAGTTGCGGAATGCCGCGCAAACGACCGACGAATGGGAGCAGTACGAACACTTTCGAAAGGCGCTCAAACCTCCTATCTTAATGCTCTGGGGCGTGATTGCTTCCCGCCGAAACCGCTTCTTTCGCCGCGAAGTGGCCGAGCTAATCGTCGCGCGGGCGCATGAACTGCTCCAGCTGGCCGTAGACTACCTCCAGAACTCGACCCACATTGACGTGATTTATGGTGACGTAGATAGTGTGATGGTTAGTCTTCCAGCCATGTGGTCGCCACAACAATGTGTAAGGGAAGCAAAAAAGCTTGCAAAAGAGATTACCCACATGATTCAGCGGAAACTTCATGCGGAAGGCTTGTCAGAAGAGCGAGCCAGCCTTCTCAAACTTAAGCTCGAAGCGCTCTACGCCACCTATCTCTTAGTGGATGTCAAAAAGCGCTACTCCGGCGCGCGCATTTGGAAAGATGGGAAAGGCTTCACCCCACCGGAACTGCATAGCGTGGGCCACGAGCTCAATCGGACAGATCGTTGTCCATTCGTGCGTAATTTGCAGAAAACCGTCTTTCACATGATCCATGGGCGGATACCCCTCGAAGAGATCACCAAATACCTTTATCAAGTCAAAACGAACTTATTTGCTGGAAAGTACGATGAGGATCTCGTGATTACAGTCCGGTTGGCCAAACCCCTCTCGCAGTATAAGAAAGCCTTTGCGCCAGCCCGAGCTGCGCGAATTCTGCGGAGGATGGGGCGCTACCTCCCACACAAGAAAATTAAATTCGTCTACCTTTCGTCTAACCAAGTGTGGCCGGTTGAGCATGGAGTTCCTAAGAAACCCATCACGCGAGATGGTTATAAGCATATCTGGGAGAACCGGACGATGACTTGGTTACCCAAACTTTTACAACCCTTCATCTCACCCGCCCAACTCCGCAGAGAATTAGAAGGAATCCGAAGTCTAGAACATTTCTTGAGACTTGGGGAGTCTCCGCTTCCAAATAAGGGAATGGTTACATTGGAGTGATTCAACGGGAGAATGCCAGGTCTGTAGAGCCGCAGCAATTGTCCCAAGCCCACTTAAAAGGGCTGATGGGGCGTGGGTACTGGTGTGTAATCAATGTTATCGCGATCAGAATCCACGGTCAATCCAAATCCATCACTGATACGTCTATCTTTGTCACTCATGATAAGGATGTAGCAAAAAGATGTTAGTTCTGTTATACTTTTCCCCTTGAAAGAAAACTTGTTTAAGGATAAAACCAAGAAAAAAAAAACTATCTAATGATACCACTTATTGCAGCTGTTTTTCAATATCTTAATGAAAAGTAGGTATTCGGCTATATGAGTGTAACCCCTTCAGATATCATTTTGGTAACACCCCTCTATTTCGTCTGGAATACCCGGAGATTATCCAGAGAAATTTTTTAATCTCTCGAAGAATTTTACTAATCATATGGAGAAATTCCAATAAGCTAATACGATCATGGCATGTTTTGATTACGAACTCTTATAATAAGCCGACTATATTCTTTTATCATAGATTAGGGTCGATATCTGTACAATATGAATTGTGTGGGGGTTGATACGTTGAAGTTGGTAACCGTTCATCTGCCTCAAGAATTCATTAACGGGTTAGATGAATTAGTATGGCAAAGAAGATATCCTAATCGCAGCGAAGCGATCCGTAACGCCATTCGTGATCTACTTAAAGGGGAACTTTGGGTTCAACTGAGTCATGGTCAATAGGGCAGTTTAAAGCCTCTGATTAGAGGCAAGTTAAAAGCAGTTAACTATACAAACCCAGCATACTATATCACTTAGTCATGGAAAAAATCTTATGCCGCTCGATATTTTATCTAGTTGGAGAAGTTTTTCTATATTTTATGCTTAGGACACCGCTCATGTGAAAAAAATTATGGCTCATGAAGGCTATAGATAATTAGGTTTATTTGCATACAACGGATTTTTCATTCCCATACCTGTTTGTGAGGTTATTTGATGCCCCGGAACTTAGATGTCAGAAAAACTCTCATCAAATCGGTGGGACCCGCCGAAGAACCCATAGTTCGAGATTTTCTCCCTGCTGAAATTGGTATCTTTGGAGGAACCGGTCTCTACGACCCCGAACTATTCGAGGATACCTTAGAAGTTAAAATCTATACTCCATATGGAGAGCCCTCTGATACATTCACCATGGGTCAAGTCAAAGGCAAGAAAGTCGTCTTTTTGGCACGCCATAACCGGTACCATAGTATCCCTCCCCACAAAATCAATGTTCGCGCTAACGTTTGGGCTATGAAGAGCCTTGGAGTGCAACGAATCATCTCCCCCGCTGCATGTGGGACCCTGCAACCCAAAACTGTTCTCCCCGGCGAGTTCGTAGTCTGTGATCAGATCTTTGATCGAACCTTCGGGCAGCGTTCGGATACATTCTTTGAGGGTGGCATTGTTGGTCATGTTCCCTTTAGTGATCCCTACTGTCCTGAATTACGCAAAATCATTGTTGATGTTGGTCGGACCTTAGACCTAAAGACTCATCGTGGCGACCCACTCCGAATTCATGATAGCGGTGTCATGGTTGTCATCAACGGCCCTCGTTTCTCCACCCGTGCGGAATCCCTCTTCTACAAGGGCCAGGGCTTTACCGTTGTTGGGATGACCGCCTATCCGGAAACAGTATTATGTCGCGAAGCTGAAATTTGTCTCGCCAATATTAGTATGCCAACTGATGCCGATGTTTACGGTTTAGAACCCGTCAATGCTCAGATGGTCGTCGAATCGATGAAACGCAATATTGCCAATATCAAGCGGTTACTTTATGCAGTTATCCCTAAAGTTCCTACCGAGCGACATTGCAATTGTGGTACGTCCTTGGATGTCTCATTATACTAACCCTTAGCTCCTCTGCTCGCGTTTTCAAGATCTATCTTATGCATTCATTATTAAACACAGAGGGATCTTTCCATTTCCGACTGGTTACTCGATAATGCCCGCTTCTTTTTTAGCTGGTTAACAATTACCTTTTTTCAAATTTATCTTTCAACTTTCCAGATGGGTTGATAGCTTTGAAAGGAATAATAATTCATTTTAAATGATTTCTGCGATTAGTTCAGCTATTTCTTTTACTTGTAAGCTTTCTTCTAAGCCCTTACTTTTTATTGCATCTTCAAACATTGTAATGCAGAATGGACAAGCTACAGTTAAAAGTTCAGCTCCAGCTTGCTTCGTTTCTTCTACTCTGATTGTGCTTATTCGTTCCTTTTCGGGGACCTCATACCAAGCATTTCCACCTCCACCTCCACAGCAGAAAGTCCTTGTTCGATTTTTGGATAATTCTCGTACGTTAGTTGCGGTTGATTGTAATAATTGTCTGGGAACTTCATAGATTTTGTTATATCTTGCAAGGTAGCAGGGGTCATGGTAAGCTATTGCTTCAGTAAGTTTTTTGTGGGGTTTAATTTTTCCTTGATTGAGTAGGGATAAAAGAAACTCAGAATGATGGATCACTTCAAAGTTACCACCGAACTTTGGATATTCATTTTTCAACGTATTATAACCGTGGGGGCAGTGAATGATTATTTTCTTTACGTGATATTTATTCAGAATTTTAATATTTTCTAAAACAAGTTCTTGAAATCTTCCTTCATCGCCCATTCTCCGTAAGGTTTCACCACAACATTTTTCTTCAATTCCCAAGATGCCAAAACTCACCTCAACCTTCTTGAATATCTTTACCAAAGATTTAGCGATGTTTTGGTTTCGGGGGTCATAGGAAGAAGCACAGCCAACCCAGTAAAGATATTCTACATTTGGATCTTGTTGTAAGGTTTTAATTTCTAAACCCTTTGCCCAGTTTACTCGTTCTATCGTAGGTATTCCGTAGGGATTGGATTTTTCAGCGAAGTTTACAATGACATCTGTCTTCTTACGGTCTATCTTACTTTCAGCGACCAGAAAGCGCCGGAAATCTACTAGGAATTCAAGTTGATCAATCATTACAGGGCAAGCTGCAACGCATGCCCAACAGGTAGTACAAGACCAAACCTCGTCTTCACCTATTATTCCATCAAAGAGATTTTTTGAATCGTTTTCCTGTGCTTTAGCTCTAAATTCAGCCACCATTTGATGATTAAGCTTTTGAATTACCTTCATAGGTGATAATGATCTACCAGCTATAGTAGCTGGACAAACATCTTGGCATCGGCCACAGTTCACACAGGCATCTAGGCTAAGCCGCTGTTTCCAGCCAAAATCATTGATTCGATCAGTTCCGATTTTTAAATCGAAGTTTTCAGACTCCAAAAGCTGCTTTAAATTAAAAGGAGTGGTCAATTCACCCCTTGGGAGGAGGCTTGAGAAAAATATGTTAAATGAAGATGTGAGGATATGGTGAAGTCTTGTATAAGGGATTAATGCTATTAGACTAAGGCTGAGTGAAATGTGAAACCACCATATGATTTGATAAAAAGTTACAGCTAACTCTGTTGGGAGCCACGACCCAGCGAAAAACTGAGAAATTGCAAACCCAAAAAATGACCATTTTCCCCAAGGAACTTGAGTTATTGAAAGCCGTAATCCTTCAAGCATATAGCCACTTAATGCAATTATTATCAGAAGGGAAAGAACAAAGAAATCACTTCTCGTGTTTTCAAGGCTTTCCGGCTTTATGTAAAGCCTCCGAAAAAATGCAAGAATTAGACCAATGAGAAAAAATACTCCAAAGATGTCTAAGACAAATTCAAACACCAAATAAGTATTACCAGCTAGGAAAATCCTATTTAACGGTCTGAGGACATCAAAATCTATAGCCACAATGATAGTACCTATTATTAGAACTAGGAGGCCAAAAAAGATCCCTGAATGCATTATTCCCCCGTAGACACGATTGAGAACCTTCTGCTGAAACATGACATTTTTTAAAAAGAAGCGAATCCTTCTAGAATAATCAGAGCGTAATTCCTTCCAGAAATTATAAATTTTCCATAGTTTATACTTACGATAAATACCGTAAACAAAAACAACAATGGCAATGATGCTAATGATGTAATGCAAAAACTGAGCGATTGTTGGCATAAAAATGAAAGTCTCACGTATCGGAGACAACCAAACACCTACCTATAAGTTTTTTCCATAATTTTCTTTTAATTGATCCGTTATTTAATTGTTTAAGCAAGCGGATCGAATCTTACCAAGGTTTTTGTCTCCTATGGAGGTAATAGTTTTATTAATATTTTCTAGATGCTTATGAAAAGAGTTCACTTCCTCTATCATCAGAAATATTTTCTAATGGGGCTTGAGAAACTCCAATTAAATTATATGATGGGATTATTTTCTCAAATTCAGGTGAAATAGATGGACTTCCAATTCAGTGAAGAAGAAGAGCTGTTTAGAGAAGCTATGCGTGAATTCTGTCAGAAGAATATCACTCCACAAGCTAAGGAAATAGATGAAACGGCAAAGATCCCTCCAGGTCTCATTAAAGCCATGGCCGATCAGGGCTTGTTAGGCATTACGATCTCTGAACAGTATGGTGGGCAAGGTGCGAATTTTATATTTGCTTCTATCGCTGGAGAAGAGATCGCACGAGCAGATATTAGTGTAGCTACTGCGGTTTTCTTTTTGGTTGAAGCAAGTTGGGCTATCCTTATTGAAAAGTACGGAACTGCCGAAGCCAAGGAAGAAATCTTGCCGAAAGTGTGTCGAGGTGAATGGGTCTGTGGCATAGCAACGACCGAACCAGGAGGTGGTTCAGACGTTGCAGGTACTAAAGTAACCGCGCGACGCGAAGGAGATGATTATGTATTAAATGGCGAGAAAGCATACATTAGTGGCGTTGCAGAATCGCTTATTATGGGTGGCGGTTTCCTTACTAATGCCTATACGGATCCAGTAATGGGTCATAAAGGCCAGACATTTATCTTTTTTCCCCTAAAGAATGAGGTGGAAAATGGCCGCGCCACTACTTCGATCTTTGAGGACATGGGACGTATGGGGATCTCAACTGGCGCATTCGCTATGAAAGAAGCGCGAGCTCCCAGTTATTACGGCTTAGAAGAGGGGATGGGCTTTTATCAAGCAATGGAAGGGTACAATAACGCACGTGCAATAATCGGTGCTACATGTATTGGGTCAGCTCAGACATGTCTTGAAATGGGTTTAGATTACATCAAAGAACGGAAAGCTTTTGGACAACCCCTAGCAGCTTTCCAAGGACTTCAATTCCAAGCAGCCGAGGCTTATGCAGATCTTGAGGCTGCAAGACTCATCGCTTACAAAGCTTCTTGGATGTTGGATCGGTTTTATGAAGGGAAAGCTAGAATGTCTGATGCAAACAAAGCAGTTGCACTCTCGAAACTCCGCTGTCCTATGACAGCTTTCAACGTTATTAATAGTGTAATGGATTGGTTCGGGGCGTATGGCTACACAAAAGAGGCCGAATTAGAAAGAGGGCTTCGAGGCGTGCGATCCTATTCGATTGGGGCCGAGGGAGCTACAAATGTAATGAGGATCATTATAGCTAGAGAAATGCTAGGCAAACAATTCTGGGACATGGTAAAAAGAGTCTAGAGAAGGAAAAACTCTGAAGGATTTTAACCCAATCTCTTCTCGTTTTTTTCTCACTGAGACGGGAGAAACTCCAATCAGATCAGATAGGATATAAACTAATTTTTGGGTGATTTACAGCATTTATCAATTTAATCGTTTCTTTAAAGCCTCTATAAAAGCAGGTATAATCTCATATAAATTCCTAACAATTCCATAGTCTGCAGCTTCAAATATTGGAGCATTCGGATCGCTATTAATTGCTACGATAATTTTCGATCCTCTTATACCTGCTAAATGTTGGATTGCTCCCGAAACACCAGCAGAAATGTAAAGTTTGGGAGCTATTTTTTGGCCGGAGAGGCCAACCCACTCGGTTCCAGGAAACCATTTCAAATCCTCTACTACAGGCCGTGTCCAGCCCACACGACCCCTCAAGACCGTAGCTAACTCTTCAAGGAGGTGATAATCCTCTTTCTTTTGAATACCACGTCCCCCTATCACCACTACGGTTGCATCGGTCAAGCTTTCAACACCTCCCTCTTTTTTCTTGAGTTCTATGAGTTTACTCTTTGATTCTTCTAATTCAACGGTGTCTTTAATAATTTTTCCTGTTCGACTTTCCCTTTCGCGAGGAGAAAATGTTTTGGGACGAACTGAAGCAATTTTTGGGGACATCCGACAAACCTCCGAGGCAATCGCACGGCCACCATAGACTTCACGCTCCATAATCAACTGATTTTCCGAATTAAGATCCAATCCTAGACAATAGGCCACACAACCTGTCCCCGCCCTAATTGCAATGCGTGCAGCTAGCTCATGTCCTAATTTTGTTGCCCCAATTAAGAGAACTAGAGGTTTGTACGTTTCCACTAGATAAGTCAACACTTGGATATAAGGTTCAGCAGAAAATTGCGTCAGGCTCGGAGTATCGACTACATGCACGATGTCCGCTCCATAATCTATCAGGGTCTGCGCATGGGCTTTCTGATCAGCCCCAATTAAAACCCCAATGAGGTCATGCTGAAGTTTTTCAGTTAATTCTCGTCCTTTCCCTAATAATTCTAGTGCAAGCGTTTTATTTTCCGAAAATACCCATATCCCTTTCTCCGTGTTATTTCCCATGTTATTATGCTCCTAGAATTCCTAATTTATCTAACTCCTCCACCAATTTTTCTGCTACTTCTTGGGGTGTCTCTCCTTCAAGCAGGATCTGTTTCCTTTGAGAGGGAGGAACAACCAGTTTTGTCACTTCAATTGGAGAACCTGCACCTCCTACTCGTTCCGGGGATAGCCCTAGATCTTCGATGGTCCATGAAGTCGTGGGCTTTTTCCCAGCTTTCATAATCATCATCAAACTTGGAATTCTTGGCTCATTGATTTCTCCAGTAACCGATATTAGAGTGGGTAGCGGAGTCTCAAGAACGGGGTATCCTTCTTCGAGGGTGCGTTCTACAACAACTTTCCCATTTGCCAAGGAGATCTTGCGAACGTAAGAGAGTTGAGGAATACCTAACCACTCCGCTAGTCCTGCTGATACTTGACCAGCAAACCCATCAATGGCTGCTTCGCCACAAAAGATCAAATCGAAGGTTCCTATTTTCTTAATCGCCTTTGCCAGCAATAAAGAGGTAATAAATGCATCAGAATCTTCGATGGATGGGTCGCTCACAATATAAACCATATCTGCGCCCATTGCCAAGGCTTCTTTGACCCCTTTAGAAGGGTCTACTGAACAAGCTGTTACAGCTATGACTTCGCCGCCATGTTCTTCTTTCAATTTAATAGCCGCTTCTAATGCGTTTTTATCAAAATCACTGATTTTTCGGGGCACCTGTTCAAGTATGGGGGTATTTGTATTGGGATCCACTTGAATCTCATCAACATCTAGGGAATATTTGAAACAAACAATTATTCTTGGACCTTCGAGCATTTTCTTTCGCTCCTGATCTCGTAACGGATTTTTTCATAGCTGTAAATTAATACTCTTTCCTAATCGCAGTTCTGTAAACGCATTTATTTATTATCTTCCTGATAGGGGTTATGAAAACTACCGTAACTGGAGGATTTTTCTTTGAAAAATCGGAGAAGATTCCCTTGAGTAAAACCTACTCTGGTTTTTCAATCCATACTTTAGTCGATAAAACAAAAACGACTTAAAAAAACATTTTATGGAATGCCGAAAAAGCTTAATTCTTGAAGTTCAAAAAAAAATTAAAGAAGTTCTTTCAATTCATAAAGAAATTGCAGAGTTCGATGTAATTCAATTTGTAAATCGATTTCAAAACGCTTTTTCAGAACTTGAAGGTGTTAAATAACTAGATGCTTGGTAAAGAATTAGAGCGGCAAGTTGCTGCTGCGGATTTTGGCAGTATTGCCCGTAGACTTTTTGTGATGAATGGATTTGATGGAGCCCTGACACTTCTAGGAATTATTACAGGATCTTTCATGGCGGGGATTACTAATCCGGCATATGTGATCGGATCAGGGCTGGGCGCGTGCCTTGCGATGGGAATCTCTGGGATGACCGGTGCATACTTGACTGAAAGTGCAGAAAGAGAAAGAGAACTGAAAAACTTAGAGAAGGCAATGTTAAAGGATCTAAGGGGATCCATCCATGGGGATGCGGCACGCACAATCCCGATTCTCACAGCCATTGTCGATGGGCTCTCCCCCGCGCTAGCGGGGAGCATCACATTATTACCATTCTTTTTCGGGTTCAATATCGAAATGGCTTATGTGTTAGGTATCGCTTTCAATATGGGAACACTGTTCTTGTTGGGAATTTATCTTGGACGAGTTTCTGAACAAAATAAATTGCTTAATGGTACCAAAATGCTCATAGTAGGCCTTGTTACAGCTCTCATATTAGGATTTATTGGCGCATTCTAAGCTGCAGCTCCTAATAAAGATAAGGAACTCTAAATGAGTATTCTACCTTGGAATTAATGAGAAATAACTTTACAGGAAGAAAGCGGCACCCATGATTTAAGATTGAACACCAATCTTAAGGGTTCTCAAGCATAATTGCGTGATTCTTCCAGAGACTGTCTATTACAGGTTATGTATTCTATCTAAGAGCTTTCAGGGGGCTTCTTCTCGTTTGGAACCTTAATTTTGGCTACCCCAACCACACAATCATCTTCACCAAGGCTCATAACTCGTACTCCTTGTGTTACACGCCCGACATAAGAACGGATTGACTTTATCGGGATGCGAATAATCTTACCTTTTGCGCTGATTGCCATGATTTCATCATCCTGATCGACGCGTAAGCAGGCGACTACATTTCCGTTTTTCTCAGTTCTTTTAATATTAATCAACCCCTTTCCCCCGCGTCGCTGCACACGATACTTGGGGAAGGGGGTCCGTTTTCCATAACCTTGTTCTGTCACAGTCAAAAGTGTCATGTCGTCTTGTACTAGAACAGCATCGACCACACGATCCCCTGGCTCGAGTTTGATTCCCCGCACCCCACGAGACGCACGACCTGTAGGACGGACATCAGTTTCGCGAAAGCGAATGGATTTTCCATTTTCTGACGCCAAGAGTAGTTGATTATTACCGTGCGTTATTAAGGCGCATCGAAGCTTATCTTCGGCTGTAAGCAATATTGAACGTTTTCCCCCCTTCATTATTCGTGCATATTCCATAAGGGGCGTTTTTTTGACCCATCCTGCTTCAGTAACTTGAAATAAGAAACAATCTTCTCGAAACTCCGAAATAGGAATCACCGAGGTCACTTTTCCATCCTTTTCGATTCCTGCGAGAACTTGCTCTAAAGCAATTCCTCGAGAAGCTCGCTTACGTTGTGGAAGTTCATAACCTGGGAGGGCATGAACTTTCCCGGATTCGGTGAAAAAGAGAATAGTATCAAAGTTCGAGGTCACCATCAAATCGACCGCCATATCATCGGTCCGGATGTCCATTGCATAGATCCCTTTGCCACCACGATGTTGCCGCCTATATACATCTAGTGGCATGCTGATGATATATCCTTTCAGGGTTCGTGCAATCACAATTTGGGTTTCTGTGATGAAATCACGGGGGGATTTTTCTTCCAAGGCTTCATAGGCCTCATGGAATTCGGGAATGAGTTCAGTACGACGAACATCCCCAAAATCTTTTTTTAAGGCATAAAGCTCCTCTTTAATTAGCGTATACACCTTGCGGTCATCCGCAAGTACCGATTGGGACCACGATATCTTTTCATTAAGTTCCTTAAACTCGTCAGCCACTTTAGCTTTTTCTAGACGGGCAAGTTGAGCAAGTCGAATATTCAAAATAGCTGTGGTTTGTTCATCACTTAGATGGAATGTTTTGAGTAAGGTGGTTCTGATAGCTTTATTGGTTTCAGAGGTGCGAATAATTTTGATGACTTCATCAATATGGTCTAGTGCCAATAAAAGACCTTCGAGAACATGAACACGTCGCTTCATTTGATTTAGGTCGGATGTGAGAGCAGCCTTCGTCACACCCACCCTATGCGATAAGAATACCTCGAAAACATTTTTTAAATTTAAGATCCGTGGTTGATCATCCACCAACGCTAACATTTTCCAACCAAATGTAATTTGAAGTGAGGTTCTACGCAATAAGCGATTCAAGACAATCTCAGGAGGGGTGTTCAGATCGATATCGACTCGAATTCGTACTAAATTATCCTGATCTGCTTCATTAATTACATTACTCGCTCCCTTGACTGTCCCGATCTGTTTGATGAGATCTTCCGTTTTAACCTGATACGGGATCTCTGTTATGATGATCTGTGCTTTTTCACTCTTGTTGCGTTTGATTGTTGCTTTTCCGCGAAGGATGAGTCGTCCGCTTCCAGTTTCATAAGCCTGTCGTATTCCCCGAACTCCATAGATGATCCCACCTGTTGGAAAATCTGGTCCCGGGATATATTGCATTAATTCATCAAGTGTGATCTCAGGATCATCGATAAATGCAGTAAGTGCGTCAACCAACTCATTCAAATTATGAGAGGGGATATTCGTAGCCATCCCAACAGCAATTCCTGAGGCCCCGTTTAATAATAAATTTGGAAGGACGGCAGGTAACACCACAGGTTCTTGTAACCTCCCGTCGTAAGTGGGGCGAAATGGGACGGTTTCTTTATCAATATCCTTCATTAAAAGTTCGCTAATTCGATTCATTCGAGCCTCTGTGTAGCGGTACGCGCCAGCTGGATCTCCATCAATCGAACCGAAATTACCCTGTCCCTCAATAAGTGGATACCGGAGAGAGAACTCCTGAGCCATCCGAGCCATAGCTTCGTAGATAGCAGTATCCCCATGGGGATGGTAATTGCCAAGCACATTTCCAACTGTCTTCCCACATTTCAAAAACCTGCTTCGTGCTCGGTTGCCTTCTTCCCACATGCTATATAAGATTCGACGATGAACTGGCTTGAGTCCGTCTCGAGCATCCGGTAACGCACGCCCTACGATCACACTCATCGCATAGTCAATGTAACTATGCTTCATTTCGTCTTCAATAGAAATCTGTTCAAGTTCGGTGCTCACGCTGTACACCTTCTCAATTTGATTTAATTAATTAGATATCCAAGTTTTTGACAGTTTTTGCATTACGGATGATAAATTCTCGGCGTTCTTGAACATCTTTACCCATCAATCGTTCAAATATCTCGCCAGCTAATATTGCATCCTCTATTGTAATCTGGACTAGACGCCGAGTGACAGGATTCATTGTAGTATCCCAGAGCTGCTGGTAATTCATCTCCCCTAGCCCTTTATACCGCTGAATTATAACTTTTTTATCCTTATGTCGGGCTAAGAGCTGCTCTAACTCACGTTCTTCATAAAGGTATTCTATATTCTTACCCAATTTTACTTGGTATAGTGGGGGCCAAGCGACATATAACTTGCCTTGTTGAATCAGAGGTCGCATATAGCGGTAGAAAAAGGTTAAAAGAAGCGTTTTAATGTGAGCTCCATCGATGTCTGCATCGGCCATAATTATAACTTTACCATAGCGACTCTTAGAAATATCGAACGCCATCTCTCCGCCCCCATCAATTCCCGCCCCAATCGCTGCAATGATCGACTCAATTTCTTTGTTCTTGAAAATTTTCAATTCAGACGCTTTCCAGACATTCAAAACCTTGCCTCGCAGCGGAAGAATGGCTTGAATTGCGCGATTCCGTCCTCGTTTGGCAGACCCCCCAGCTGATTTCCCCTCCACAATGAATAACTCCCGTTTGGCGGTGTTTTTAGAGGTACAATCCGCTAGTTTGCCCTTAGTCAACGTAACCCTGCTTTGAACCAGTTCTCGAGCTTTTTTTGCAGCCATCCGGGCTTCAGCTGCTTGTTGACTCTTGGCAAGAATTGATTTTGCAATCACAGGTTTGTGTTCAAGATATTCCATTAACGCCTGGTAAACAATTGAGGCGACAGCTCCTTCCACTTCAGTGTTTCCAAGGCGTGTTTTTGTTTGTCCTTCAAATTGAGGGTCACGAACATAGGCACTGATGATCGCAGTGAGGCCGTTTCGGACATCTTCTCCAGCCAGACGAATTTGGGTTTTTGTCTTTTTAGAAGATTGTATTCGGTCATTATATGCGTTAATCGCACGGGTTAGAGCAGCTCGAAATCCTGATAGATGAGTCCCCCCATCGATTGTGTGGATGTTGTTCACATATGAGAGGATGTTTTCAGAGAACCCCGTGGTGTATTGGATGGCTCCTTGAACAACAAGATGAGCGGTTTCATCAGTCATTTCAAAGTAGAACGGCTCATGGAGCACCTCTGCTTTTCGATCGAGGAATTTGACGAATGATTCGAGACCATCTGGTTCGTAGAACCGCTGGAATTCTCCAGAGCGTTTATCCTCGATCGTGAGCGTGAGTCCTTTATTGAGAAAAGCTAGCTCATGTAACCTGCTTGCAAGTTTTTCGAAATCAAATTCAATACTTTCAAAGATTTCAAGATCGGGTTTGAAGGTAACTTGGGTCCCACGGCGATCGCTAGGCCCGAGTTCTAGGACATCCCCTGTTGGAATGCCCCGAAGATATGTTTGTTTGTACTTTGTCTCGTTTCGATAGACTTCAACCACTAACCACTCGCTGAGCGCATTAACCACCGAAATCCCTACTCCGTGTAACCCTCCAGACACACGATACGAATTATGGTCAAACTTGCCCCCAGAGTGCAATTTGGTCATGATGACTTCAAGGGCTGAAGTTTCAAATTCTGGATGAGGATCAACAGGGATTCCTCGTCCGTCATCAGTGACACAAACGCTGTTGTCCTCGAAGATGACTACTGAAATGTTGTCACAATAACCTGCCATGGCTTCATCAATACTGTTGTCAACAATTTCATGGACGAGATGGTGAAGACCTCGAGAGCCTGTGCTTCCAATATACATGCTAGGACGGCGGCGCACAGCTTCGAGGCCATCAAGTACTTGAATTGAACTAGCAGAGTAGTCTACTAAGGCATCATCAAGAGATCGTTGAAAATCTGGAATTTTATTTTTCCTCCTACAAATGAAACAGTATCAGAAGCAATTTTGCCCAAATAATTTTGAACTATTGAGATTAAAAAGATTTCTCTTTTTTTTGTATCGATCAGTGATTTTTTCAAATTTTTCCATTTATATTTTCATGTAAAAACCATCCATAAATGATTTTTTCATAGTTTGAAGTGAAAATTTTCTGATAAATTCGCTTAAAAGACCGAAAAGGGGACTAAAAAAACAAAGAAGAGATATATCTTTTCCGAAGTTGAAACTCTCTTAACGAAACGTTCCGGTGTTGAACTGACATTTGCATCTCTCTTGAATAACAAACTCGTAGAATCGTAACTTAAAATCTTAAACCTTTGATACTTATTGAAAATATGCTTGATTTTTTTTATACATAAAAAACAGGAAAGTTCTGAAGAAAGAAAAGAAATCGCCATCGTTGTAGATTATAGGTCTCTATTCTTAATAGTCTTTTAAATAGAAGAGGTTTCAGGGGCCTTTATGTCTTTAGGACGGTCAAGGGATGGTCTATTATTTCTTATCATACAGACGATTTGGAATTGAAGATTTGATACCCTTTTATTTGTTTATCATATATCAATCGCACTTTAATTTCAAGTATAATCTTTTCAAAAATTTCCGTAGAAGAAGTGTTCATAAGGTTTACAAAATCAGTTAGAGAACTATGAAAGCGGATCTGCTGCTGCTTCATGCTCCAAGTTCTTGGACTTTTCGGGACAAGCCAAGTTTGTGGGGACCGATTAGTGATGTAATTCCCTCCACACCCATCTTCGAAATGTATCCAATGGGTTTCATTTCCATTGCGGAATATCTCCACCGGTATGGTTACAAAGTCGAGATAGCAAATATTGCTCTTCGCATGCTAGAAAACCCGAAATTGAATGTAGAAAAACTTATCTCCTCGTTCGACACGACACTCTTTGGGATTGACCTCCACTGGCTGGTACATGCCAATGGGAGTCTTGAACTAGCCAATGTTTGTAAAAAAATCCAGCCCGACACGAAAATTGTGTTTGGAGGGCTGTCTTCTACATACTATGCGAATGAACTAATCCAAGAAAAGGTCGTTGATTTTGTAATAAAGGGTGACTCCACAGAGTTACCCCTTTTGAAATTACTCCAAGAGCTGGAATCCACCAACCCTGATTACTCTGTAGTTCCAAATCTAGTCTATCGTGACAAGACAGTGGTTGACAATGAGATAACTTACGTTCCTGAATCCCTTGATGACTTTACATTGGATTTTAAGTTCATTGTGAATATGTTATCTTCTGTGAGGGGGATCAGACTTAGATTTCCTTACAGAGAATACCTAAAAAATCCGTTACTTGCCATTTTTTCTGTGAAAGGATGTACCCTGAATTGTCTAACATGTGGTGGGTCCCAGTATTTTTACAAAACATATTGTAATAGACGCGAACCGGCCTTCCGGAGTCCTGAGAGAATTATTAATGATTTACTTGCAATAGAGTCCTATGTGAAAATTCCCGTGTTTATTTTGAGTGAGCTCCAACAGGCTGGAACGAAGTATTGGAGAGAAATCTTTTCCCAGATAAAAAAAGAGCAGATAGATCTCCCTCTTATTTTCGAACTTTATTACCCGGCTCCAAAAGAGTTTTTCGAGAAACTTTCATGTTTGACTGAATTTAGCCTCCAGATCTCTCCAGAGACTTGGTCGGAAAAAATACGAAAGTATCAGGGAAAAACATATTCAAATGCTGAACTGGAAAAGAATATTACTTATGCTTTAGGTGCTGGAGTCAAAAAATTTGATTTATATTATATGATAGGGCTTGCTAAACAGACTCAAGAAGAACTGGATCGAATTTTAACATATCTGGATCAAAAAATCTCAGCCTTTGGAGAAAGAGTACACTTTTTTATTGCCCCACTATCTCCTTTTTTGGATCCAGGGTCCCTTGCTTTTGACTATCCCCAGAAATACGGTTTTAAACGATTGTTCAAAGATCTAAGATCTCATTACGATGCGCTAACCAGCAATTGTTGGAAGAACTACCTAAATTATGAGGGTACACTATCTCGCGAAGAGCTTGTTTGGTATACTTATGAAGTCGTAGACAAGCTTCTTGATGTTAAAGTGAAGCATGCTTACCTTACACAAGAAGAGTATATTGAGAAGAACCAACTTTTGCACCGCTCTAGGGAACTTTATCAGCTTCTGGAGGAGGCAGACGCAAAACAGGACACTTTAATGATTGAAAATGTTCCAGAACTAGACACCTCCCTCTTGGCTACCGACACGGATCTCTATTTTGGTAATTACAGTATCTTGAATTTCAAATCCTTTCTTAGATTTGTTCGAAAGAAATTGTTTGGTTAGGTGGAGATGTGGTCCATTCACCTGTTGAATATTTGTCTATGTGAACTACTACACGCATATACAAAGGATTAGACAAACGCATACCAGCAAGAATGCCAGTATGTCGTAGCATCCTCCTGCGCTCCAAATAGTTCTTAGTTATTGTCGCTTTCCCGCATACACACAGCATTAGCTGTGAGAAGTGGATGTTTGATGATAGAGTACTTGTAATTGTCCTGCATGAAAATAAAAAGAACTCCTACAAGCTTCACACTTAAAAATTCCTTGTAACGGGTCCCATCTGAGGGAAGCGCCACATTCTAGACGGTTCACCCTTTTCACTCCTTTATGAAAACAGGTTCCCTTGGTTTATTAACTAAGATAGGGCATCCTATTAGCTTGTTGCCCTAAAAGTTGAACTACGGGAATGCATCTATAGCGATATTTTCC
>JBHIFL010000026.1:0-48531 GCA_046761065.1 Candidatus Heimdallarchaeota archaeon | reverse complement strand
CGCTCGATGCGGAGTCGGGTGAAGGCCCAACGGGAGGCGAGGCGGCGGCAGAGGATGTGAGGCCCTTCCCGGAAATTTAACATTGTCAAGTTACAATGTTGTTCAAAAATCACATATTTCCTCTCATCTGTTTTTCTGTACTTAATGTGTTGGTTGATCAATTTATTGTGAAACATGTGGAATTTGTTAGAAAGACGATGATATACTCGATAAAGTCAAGTTAGTCATCTTCATTGTTCCTTGAGTAGTTTCAACGATTTTATTTTAATCCGAGCTCTTGTTCAGCGAGCTTGTGATTTTTCTATTACAAATTGTATTGTGGAGGTCTTGATTCGAATAGGATCTCATGAATCAGTTCTGGAGTAAATTTGAACATACGAGCAAATTTCAGCAATAGGTCCATATCATCCGTATCAATGGATATTTTCCCAGTCATCATTGCCTGCATTGCATCGTCACCGAACAGGATATTCTTCCAAGTCGTTTTATCGGTTTTTAGAGTCATAACTGGATTCTCGATCTTTGTCTTCTCAATGGAGCATTTCTCATCCTTAATCGTAAGTAACCAAGGATCACCATCACTGAATTCAACCTGAATCTCTGCAATAACGTCTTTGGCACGTTCAGGACGAAATCCCTGGGGGATTGTCATCATTAATGTATCAAAATCAATTGTATCTACTTCCGGGATGGTTTTTTGCTTAGTTTTCCCTCGTTTCTGCTCGATATAAGTCTCTCTTTGGATTAAAAACCGCATAATCTCCGAGGTGCCGCCCCCAATCGTCCCCAATCGTGCATCTCTGTAGAACTGCTCAAGTGGAAAATAATCTTTGACGTAGCCGGCACCTCCCGCAATTTGGATCGCCAAATCACAGACGTCTACAGCAGCTTCTGTCGCAAAGAGCTTAGCCATAGTTGCTTCTTTGGTACAAGGAAGGTTTTTTTCGACCATTCTTCCTGCAGAGATCGTTAATAAGCGCGCGGCACGCATTTTTGTAGCCATATCAGCGATTTTAAAGGAAACTCCCTCAAAGCGAGAGATCGGACGCCCAAATTGCACTCTGCTTTGCGAATACTCGACAGCAATTTCGAAGGGTGTCCGTGCGATGCCAAGGGCTTCTGCAGCAATTGTAATGCGTTCAGAATCAAGTTCATCCATTAAAACAAGGAATCCTTGATTTAGTTTCCCTAAGAGATTCTCTATTGGAACTTTCATATTCTCAAATTTAATGTGAGAATTGTATGCGCCTTCCCGCCCCATGAGCTGAAAATCATGAACAACTGAAAATCCTTCCCATGCTGTTTCAACAATCAATGCTGACATGCCACTCTTACTTTCCGCATTGGGGTCTGTTATGGCAAAAACTACGATTTGATCCGCAATGCTTCCATTTGTAATATAACGTTTTTCGCCATTTAAGATCCAACAGTTTTCTTCTTCATTCCATACAGCTGTGGTTTTCATCCCGGCTGTGTCACTGCCAACGGTAGGCTCGGTTATTGCGATGGCACCAATTTTTTCGCCCTTGGCTACCGGAATTAGGTATTTATGCTTCTGTTCTTCGCTTCCAAAACGTAGAATGGGGATTGCGCTTAAGGTACACGAACAACCCATCATCATTGTTACCGCTGGGCTCACAGCGGAAATTTCTTCACCCGCAATGAGTTGAAACATAAAGGGTTTTCCAGATCCTCCATATTTCTTGGGAATTAACAAGCCAGTAAGCCCAGAATCCCCCAACGTTCTAAAAAGCTCACGATACTCAAAGGTTTGGTTAGCAATCATATCTTTAATGGGTTTTATTTCAGTTTCCACGAATTCTCGAACCTGTTGTCTAAACTGTAATTCCTCCGCCGAATAGAGTAACTCTTCATCATTGATTAATGTCATATCAATACCCCATCCATAGACGTATGAATGTCAAAATTACTAAATTCATCTTATTAGAATTTTCTGCTAAACAATCCCAAATTATAGGGAAGGAGGAGTAGGACCAGTACCTTGACTAAGACTGAGTGATGGTTGATAGGGAATCATAAGAGAGGAGGGCTAGGATTGGAACCGGAGGAGGGTTGATAGGGGGGCAGAGATGGAATAAGGAGAATTAAAAGAACTAAACTCAGAATCACAATGGATCCAATAATGTTAAATTTCTTTTACTAATTTTCCGAACGGGCTGAGAAACTTGAAGATTTATAAATACAGACTTTTCCATTTGAGTTGCTGTCTTAATTCATACATCCGAAAATGAATCTATCAATGTAGTCGGATTTTGGGGATAACTGGGGAGGCGGGTTCTATGAAATGGTGATAATTACATATAGTTGTGTATTGAATCGCAATCCAAAAAATTCATTGATTAGTAAGTACCTCGAGTTATTCTCTTTCTAGTCAATTTAGTACTAATAACCCCTTGTTCGAGGAGGTTCAGCTAGATATGGGTAATAACTATTTAACATTTGATGAATTGAGAAGGGCTAACCGAGATTGGCTTGGAAAAGAACAGAACCGGCGCTTTCACGCCATGATGCGCCATAGTTATTATAATCACGAATTCATTCGAACCCTCTGTAAAGAACGAAATCTCGATTGGATGGATTTTGAGGAGAGAGATGACTGGGAAAAAAAGATAATGCCGCTCTTAAGGAAAGTAGATTACATAAAAAATCCCCAAGTATTCGTACTCAATCCCCAACAAGACTGGAACACTTAAGAAGATCAAATCATACATTTGAAGCGATTTTATGACGAGATGGGTTGTTACAAGAAGGAAAGGAGGTTCCTGTTTTGGAACGCCCTCAAATTCATATTAACTGGGAACGAGAGACAAACCTACTTTACAATGAAATTAATGATCACGCAGCTCGATTTTATTACCCATATACCCCATTATTTTCAAGTGGGAGAACAACGGGCACGCCTTCGGCCTGTTTTTCTCACACGCAGGGATATGGAGGTGCTGCAAAATAATAGCGCTAATATCGGGAGGCTCATTTGGCGGGAATACGTTAAAGAGATAAATATTTTTACGAGATTCTGACCTATCTTAAATATCGTCATTTTTCTAGATAAATTAAGGGTTTGCCTTAGATACGCGCTTGCACATCTATTTTCTCATCTCATTGATGATTTATTGACGTTAAATGCGCCATGAAGTTGGTCTTTATTCGCAAATGGCAGCTCTTTGAAATCGTACAACTTGAAGACTTATGGAATGGCGATATTCCTTCATTTTTGTCGGGATGAAGGTGCCCCAAACCTACGAGAGTGCGGCTTTGACTTTTTTAAGGGAGTCCCGGATCTGTTCTATGGCGAGGTAAAAGTTGTCTTCTACAAAGATCCGTTGTTGGATCAATTTTGTTACGAGGAACTTGAAATCAGGGTGATGAGGTAAGGACATTTTGGCTAACTCTAGGATAGGCTGCAAGCGTGGGAATGGCTTGAGCCCAAAGTGTTCCCTCGACATTTGCTCCGCCTTTGTTGCGTTCGAATGAGTCACAATATTGACATGGCGGGAAACCCACATGAGGCACTTGTTCAGTTCCTCGAAAATCGGTTCGAAGGCTGTTATGTCAGTTCTAGCCTCATACGATGCCATCGTCTCTTGTATGAGATTTTCTAGCGCCTCAACATGCTTTTTGAACTCTTTAACTCTAACTATCACAGGATTGAAGTTGTAATATGCCCAAATCTTTTCTAATTGCGTCTGGAGATCCTTTAGGATCCGCAAAATTTCACTCGAGTAAAATAGGAAATCCATTGGTAACACGGGACAGTTGTAGAGTTTGTAGATGCAGTTCAAAATGGCAACGGGCAAAGAATGGATCTATATTTTTGGTGAATGGATAGGGCCCCTCGTTGCCGCGGTCCATAATGCATTCTTCCCAGCGACTCCTTGGCAGAAAGATATGAACGCTCTTTATTGCACGGGGAATCGAGCGATCGATACACTCATTGGTACGGTTGTAGGGGTAGTGGGAACATTTGCTTTAATGGCGGCTATAGCAGTTCCGGCGGGACTTGTAGCTAGATTGGTGTTCCAAACTGGTGCTTCAGCAGCCATGGGAGCAGCAAAAGCCGCGGCGGGACTAACATTGCGTCAAATGATCGTCAGTGCCTTAATCTCCGAATTATTGGAGGAGGTTCTTCTCGATACACTTCCTGGTGTGATTCTCTATAAGATAGGTGACGAATTAGATTCGGTGACCCTTCAGAGAATTGGGGATTTTGTGGGACAACTTCCTATCTCTTTAGGCATCAACTTGGATATCAACTTGGGGAAGCTCAATCGTGGGCAAAGGGTGAAGATTGGTGGCATAGCCATGCGCCTGTCCGTATATCACAAAATCCTTCGGGGCATTGATCCCAATGGGTTCGACCTCGCTCGAAAAATCGGGGTGGGTCGGCAGGTGGAGTTCACCCATGGGATCAAGCACAAGGGTGGAGATCAGTGGGTGGATCATGCGATGTTTGATGCGGCGAGTGGCGCCCCGCTTGCGCAGTTCCGTATGTACAGTGAAGCATCCCTCCGAACTCGTCTTGGGTGGATTGCCCCCTCCCTATGTATGGATCTCGCTTGGTTACTCCTGTACTCTTATCCAGCCTTTGATTATGCACAATAAATCTCTCTTTGTTATTTACCACAGGTAAATTCTTAAAGGAAGATTCCTTGTCGGTGATCTCCCTCTTTTTTGAACGAAGCCTACTCGATTTTGTATGAAAAGGGCAGAAAGGGGCGGTTTCTAACATATCTGAGGAGAGAAGGTATGAGAGAAAAATTAGTTTTCTCTTCTCGAAGGATAAGAGTGACGTTTGACCTTAACCTCTTTATAGGAGTGCCTTCTTCAGACTGTTCGCCATGGTTTTACATGTGGAACGAATCCTTCGGGAATAGATAAAGGCCAGCGGAACTTCGACCATTATTAAGGTGCCTAGGATGTACAAGAGGGCTCCGCTCACGCCATATCCCGCGAAGAACGCGCCAGCTAGGTATAGGGCGATATAGAAGTAGATATGCGTTTTTCGACTGGGTCTTTGTACGGTGCCTTTTATTTTTCCTCCGTCCTCCTGGGAAGAGATGGTAAGGCTGCCCTCAAGCCCTCCAGTGTTATACTGAAAGTCCGTGGGGGGAGCTTCCTTTATGATCGTACTTGTTGGGAAATCGGAGAGGAACTGGGCCCGTATCCGTTCATAGGCGTGGGTTTGATCGCCTTTGTGAAAGTCCAAATGAAAGTGTCCCTGCTGTTTTTTGCCAGTGAGAACCCAGACACTGGCGAGAAAAATCAGAAACATGAGGTGTCCCATGAAGAGTTGAAACCGCGGAGAACGGACAATAAACCGATAGGGTGGGAGTGACGTATCTCCTTTCCAATAGTCGACTTCGTAGTGTAATTGAACCACGGAATCCTCATGGACATTTACAAAAAGGACGCCCCATGTCCCCGCCTTTACGGTACAAGTGATGTAGAAGGGGGTATTCACATGTTCCCACCATACCCATCGGTACCATGACCCGTACTTTAGATGCGACAGGTATATGGTGAGGGAGCCACTTGGATTGACTGCAAAATAAATTTTCCCCCCAGTCTGGATATCTCGACAGACCACACCGTATCCTTTTCCGTAGGCGATAGTGATGGTGCCTTTGGCAGGTCCATCCCATTGTTCTTCAATTTCGTAAGTAGGATCATCATTCACTCGATTTAAAGGGGCGTCAATTGGTAAGGAATCGCTTAGCAAGAAGATGAATAAAATTAATAGGACCCAAGGATACATTCGGGTCTGCATAGGAAATTCCTTCTTTAACAATCTTCAGAACCAACGATATAACAACATATTGAGTGAAGCGACTTAAGTTTAGGGTTTCGTGTGTTCACATATTTTTCGAATAACTGGGCGGGGTGGGTCAGATCGAAAATATCATAGACACATTGTTATTCTTAATTAAATATAAATTGTAGTAGTCAGTCAGAATAAGTGATTGGCATGTAAGATATCTATTCACCGATGGTTTTAGATATCGAAGACGCCTTCCCTCATTTTGATGAATTTGTGACCGTTGTAACACCCGGGTAAAAAAGCCCTGTTTCATGCTTTGATATGGATCGCTGTAGCACAGAGCACAAATCCGCGTTTCAGGGACTCATCCCCTACTCGGAACGGCGCCCGAGCAAGTCGGTCACTTCCTGAGAAAATTGTTGAGCTACGTGGAGGGCCTGCTCCGCTTCCCACTGGGAGGGGCGTTTTTGATCATGGCGGATGCGATTTAGGAGGCTCCGAAGCCACCTCAACTCCTGTTCACCTTGCACACGGATTCGGTGTTCATGTAATGTTGATAGCACAATTGGAAGTTGATTCGTCTCATGTTCCATATCAATGCCAACGAACTCTAGCATAGTCATGAGGAGTTGCTGGATCGTTTGGTCGCAAATTTCGATGGTTTGTGAGTAGGATCCGCTCTTATAACATTTTTTGGCCTCTTCAAGGGAATCAATCACTTGGTAGACCCGTCTCCAACGTCTAATCTTACAGATGAGGTTATGGTTCACATATCCATATTGGTCACCCTCACGGAGGAGATCGTGCAGACCGAAAACAATATTCATCCACTCCCGCCTGTCTGGTGGGTGAGGAGGTTCCACCCAAAAGTGTAACAACCCTTCGAGCCACACTTACCAAACAGGGTGTTCTTTCGTATGTGTCCGCACGACGGAATCGGCTAGCAGGTGGTCTTTGATTAGAGTCACCAACTGATGTATTAGCTGCTTGTTCCTTTTTTGTAAGGTTAGGAGGTTTCCAATTACCTCAATAAGGAACCAGACGTATTTGGCTTGAACCTCTCCCTGGAGCTGAGGAATGTACTCCATACAGCGGGTTACATTAAACGCACGGCGGGTATTCGCTTGAACCCAAAGCGGAAGCAGGTTGTTATCACAAGATAATTGTTCCGCATAATAGTGGATGTTATCATCTTCATTTCCCCAAAATGGCAGAACCTGTTGCAGTAATGCGACATTTCCAACATTAGAAAGAACTGCAACGACCTCATCAAGTTCCCTGCGGGTTAGGTGAGTTTCTCTGTCAAGACCCTCGAGAAGCTTGAGGGCCGTTTCGCCCCATTCGAGATCGTTTGCAGAATGAGGCGACTTCACCCAAAGGCCAAGTAGCCCTTCGAGTAGATTGGGATACCATAGGTCCCACAACTCCATTTCCTCAATTGCCTTTTGCTTGAAATCCTTCACTAGAGCGGTTTCAATTAACTGCAGCAGCATTGATCGTTGTTGAGGCATGTTTCCTAAGTAAATACGCCTAGCTATAATGGTTAAAACCCGTTCAAAATAACTTAATCGAACTTCTGAGTTAATCTCGGGCAAACGTTGCAGGAGAAGACTCAAATTGAGAGATCGAAGGGTTTCATCTGTTAGCCAACCCAGTTCATTTCTGAATGCATACTTCCATTGACTGGCATCCCGGTGCATCTCCAAATCGAATTCCCACTCCTTGGTGAGTCGAAGGAGATACTCCACCGTTCGGATTTCGGGGTCGTCAAGCAGCGCCCAAAGCGGATCTTCATCTTGGGCTAGCGTGAACACATCCCAAAAAATGAGGCCACAAACCCGAACTTTCCAGTTCTCATGACGGAAGTAATGTTTGATGAACGAGTGAAGCTCAATGTTGTCATAGTATTTAGCATAGTATGTATCTTCATCAATACCTAGTTTTTTAACGAGACACTGGAATGCCTTTGTTATTTCTAGGAATGTCTTCGAATCCACATCTGGTGACCACTCTTTTGTGGTCAGTTGGAAAACTTGTTTTTTTAGTTCTGAGATGAGCATGTTAGGGGTTGGTGGCGCATTCATTCAAAAATGCCTACTCTTCTATTTGTTTTTTAATTACCGATTAAGCTTTAATAATTTTTAGAATAATTGCTATAAAAACTCATGGAAAATATTTTATAAAGTTCGGGAGTAATTCTGCGATCTCTCATGATGAGGGATTGATTTGTTTTTTGGGTGTAAGTTGTGAGCGCTTCAAAAGGGATTTTTTGACCCATTGATTTTTTATCGCATTTCGGAGGAGGTTTTGTAGTGTTTCTTGTACTTATCGGCCTGGAAGGTCTCGATGAGCTGCTCGAGCAGCTGAAGGCCGAGTTTGCGGAAGATGTGCACACTGGAAAATCTTTTAACAAAGAAGGCTTCGTTCTTAGGGAGGCATCGAGTCGAAATCATGGGTAATCATCTTCTCGATTCGGTGTCTCACTTTTTCATCGGGGGTGGTTTAAAAAAAATGGTGCCCTCTCTACTGAAATTTTATGCAAAATCATAGTTCCTCTTATTAGAATCTTAAACTTATTTAATTGGATTAGAGAGGGGAAGTAGAAGGAGACGGAGAGAGGAGATAGGGTTAGAAGAGAGAAAGGGAGGGAATAAGGAGTATAAAGAGAATTAGACTCAGTACTAGGATCGAAATTAGAATGTCATACCGTTTTACTGCTTTTCCGAACGGAATGAAGAACGGCGTATTGCTCTTGTAGGTGGTGTACTCGTGGCCAAACTCCTTAGACATGTACGATTCTTCTATAAGTGCCAGTAAAATTGATGCACCTAGTTCCATATACCATAGTATCAAAACTGTCTGTTTTGCTGACAGATTTGCTAATTGCCATCCTATACCAAATGTGTTTGTAAGAACCCAGTAACTATAGCCAGCCAAACCGGCGGTTAAAAGAAGGAATCCAGTATATTGTGGATGTCTAATATAACGATAGGGACCAGTCGTAACCAGTCCCTGTTTCTTATATAATCCTAGGTAAACAATAGAATACAGGGCAAGCAATAATCCAGTCACAGACACCACAGTGCCCACTAGTGCCCATTCTTGATCAAACGGTGGCCAAATTTGTTTCCGCAAAGCTGTAAGGTCTAGGTTTGTGAATAGGAGAGCAATGTTGCTAATCATTGGAAGAGTCATCAAGCCAGTGTATATGCTAAGTGGCGGTATTTGCTGCACTAGCGGGACCAAATAACCACTTATCCTTAACAAGCCTGACTTTATTCTTTGAGTTGCCATTGTTATTTCCATTCCTCGAAAATTCGATATGACGACCAGCCACTCTTTTAGAATTTACTTTAAGTATTTCTTTGATAATGTTAGTAAAATTAACAAATAACCTTATATCGGTAAATACTAGAGCTTTGCGTGTTAAAACCCCTCTCAAAGATTACACTGAAATATAAATAATCTCAGTAACTTACGAGGTAAAGCACCCAGGATATTAAAGTGCGAATTCGAATTCAATTCCTCGTTGAAATTTCATAGAACTCTGTATGAGATTATTATAACACGTCTAGGCCAGTAGTTCGGTTATTAATAGATCCTACTGAAATAGAGCCTAAACAAGCATCAATTGCCTGTCATAATCAAGAATACTATTCAGAATTGAATATCTTCTCTATTAACATCATTCTTCTTTTCTTAGCTAATTGAACGCATTTCACCGTATTAAAAATATATTTACCCGGAGAATTTATTCTGTTTTGCGAAAATGAAAAAGATGAGCCGCAATAGAGGCCATGGAGACTTCCTCGGTTGCAGGAATTAAGAACGGAGGAACATATAAAGACAGACTCCGCCATTGGGAGGTCGGAAAGGATCAGAATGAGTGAGAACGACCGCTACCGCATTGATCGGTTTCACGCCACGAGCCTCGAAAATAATCCGTTGAATAGTCCTGTGGAGCGGGATCTGTTCGTGTATCTTCCACCGCGGTATCTCGACTCCGAAACCCAGCGCTATCCCGTGATTTACTTTTTATACCATTATAGTTGCAATAATAAGTTTATAACGGTGTATCCCCGGCCGGAGGATAACCCGGAAATGCCAATAGAGCTGTTTCTCCCACCTATTCGAGACTAATTGAATGTTTATTGGGTTCCATACTACATGCAATTTGACAAGTTGATCAATGTCGGGGAGGTGCCGCCGTTCATTTTTGCGCAGCCCGATGGGAGCTTACACCTTCCCCAGTTAAGTGGGGTGAAGATGGCCACAGGTGTGGAGTTGACCAAAGGGTGTATGTATAAGAACTCACCCTACACGGGGCAGTACGAGGACTACATTATTCAAGATGTCCTTGCATATTGATGTGACCTATCGCACCCTGCCGGAGAAGCAACACCACGCCTTGATGGGGCATTCCATAGGCGGTTATGGGATGATAAGTATCTGTTTGCATCACCCTCAGAAATTCGGCGCCGCGGTCGCCCTAAGCCCGGCTAACGGAGCAATAACATTCCTAAACTTGAAGTTGGTTATCCCGTTCAATGAAAAACTGTTTGGTAGGGAACAAGCAGAACAACTCGGCGTCAATCTGATGAATGATATATTGGACACCGCGGATCTCGTTTTTTTCAAGGAAACGCCCTTACTCCCCTCCATTATCCGTGATGAGACCAGAAAGATGGTGAACTGGGACTCGCAAGCGTGGAAGAACTGGGAGAAATCCGATCTGAACTATAGAATGCGAGAACATCCCACGGCGCTCAAATAAGGTCCCTTGCTGCTGACCTGTGAACAAAGTGACGAGTTTGGCTTAGCTGATGAAGCAAGAAAACTACACAACACATTAACTGAACTAGGGATCGCTCACCACTTTGAGATCGACGAAGATTCCAAAGCTGCCTTGTCTCCCCACATCTTTGCTCCTCTCTATCAGATTGCTCCCATTATCTGCTTCTGTCTGCAACATATCGCCTAACGGAGGTTCCTCGGAAAGAAAAGAAACCGGAGCGTGAAAATAGAAGACAATAGCTAATATTATAACTATGGCTCTAAAAAATAGGTAAGGACATCGACTTTTTATTTTCTTTCTTTTCCTTCTTCTTAGCCGCTGCTGCAATGCCCCTGCGGCGCTTCCTCCTGCCCATCCCATTTATTATCCCTTTGTATTCGTATTTGAGAAATAATATGAAAGAGCAAAATATGTGACAATAAACTTAAAATCCACATCCCCTCATCTGTTCTAAAAAGGGGGAAATGAATACGAGAGATCCTTAGGATCTTTTTCGCTGCCAGAGGAAAAGACTCCCCAAGTATAATTCCTCCCGCTAGTTATTCACTTAATCCATCATTGCAACCCGCTGCCGGTGAATCATATCCGATATAAGCTTACGAACGGGATAAAAATATTCAAACAATGCAGGAATGTCGGAACAATACAGAATTTGGTGGTTCTGGAGGATTTCGGCTTGGATATAGAGAGGAAGCTCTTCAAAGAGCCACAGGTCATATTTGCCTCCGACCTGTCGCCACGCGCGGCGTAATACCTCCACTCGGTCTTGCGCCGCTGGCGCAACAATGCATACATCCACATCACTACGAGCGGTGTTTTCTCCTGACACAGAAGAACCAAAAGCTAAGATCGCGTGAATTTCGTTATCTTTAGCTAATTCCTTAAAATCTTCTTTTAACTCTCGAAAAAGTTTTTGATCCATTGCTTCACCTTCCTCAGAAGATCGTTAAAACCTGGTAAGAGTCTTTTCAAGGCAGTAAAAGCTATTCTATCATTCAGACCATTATAATCATGAACTAATCGATTGCGAAATCCATTCGCTTCATTTAAAAGATCTTTTTCTGCTTTAGAAATTAGGTTTTCTTCATAAACTAGTTGGATATTTGTATAATCATCTTTTGGAAGTTTTTCTGCATCTTTTAAGATCATAGCTAGAAGATCCATTATGCTCTCCACGACTTCCTGCGCAGCTTTATAGATCGCAAGGCGAGTCCGCTCGTCCTCAATGGCATTTACTTCTTTAGTCCATTCTTCAATGTTTTTGATTCGTTGTTTACAATGAGTAATTTTATCAAGATAACGAGTATACCGAGGAGTGTGAGTCATTTAATGAAACTCCTGAAGTTACATAGTAAAACTGCAACCCTCATCTTAAAATTTGTGTCTCGATTCAAAGGTGGGGATTTAATCAACGAATTGAATCGAAGGTGTCACAACGCTATCATCACTGTAAGGAAAATCCCTCAGCATCTAGCTATTTGAAACAACAAGCCAATTATCTTTACTATAAAAATTTAAAGTTCAATTGGCTTTCGTCCTTTGCCTTTTTAGGAATTTATCTTTTTTGAAGAACAGAAGTCCGAGCTTCAAGAATTCATCACACAAGAAAATAGCATAGCCAGGAACTATATGCAGTAAAAAATTCTATCAGCAAAAAATATAGATTAGATTTTTTACTTTAAACCGAACATCTTGAGGCATGCCACACAAGGCGTGTCAACGCATTTCCCAAAGAAAATGAAGGTGGTTTTCATGAAAGTAGATCTCACTGGGAAAACAGCCATTGTAACAGGGGGAGGAAGTGGCATTGGAAAAGCAATCGCCCAAGAACTGGTTAGAGCGGGGGGAAATGTTACAATTTGTGGAAGACGTCGCGAACCCCTCGAAAAGACCTTGGAAGAAATAAAAAAAATGGGCCGCAAAGGATTAGGAATACAGGTAGACGTTACAAAGAAATCAAAGGTGGAAAATCTAGTCAATCAGACCGTAGAGACATTTGGAGGGCTCGAAATCCTAGTGAATAATGCAGGTGTCATCGTACGAGCCCCGGCCGAAGAACTTTTGGAAGAAGACTGGGATTATCACTTTGCCGTAAATCTCAAAGGCGCATTTCTTTGTTCTCAAGCTGCGTTCCCTTACCTAGCCAAAAAAGGAGGAAAAATCATTAATATTACATCTGTACAAGGGATTATCCCTATTCCAGGGCGTGCCGCCTACATAGCCAGTAAAGCAGGCCTTATAGGGCTAACCAAAGACCTCGCAGGCGAATGGGCAAAATTTAAGATCAATGTAAATGCAATCGCACCAGGATGGCACATCACAGAGATGACTAGCAGCTTTCTGGCTAAGAAAGAGGTCCAAGACATGTTAATGGAGCGGATTCCGCTCAAAAGATTTGGAACCACCCAAGAAGTAGCATATGTCGCCGTCTTTCTCGCATCCAACTATGCTGATTACATAACTGGGCAGACAATTTGTGTCGACGCGGGGTGGACTTCCCTCAAATAGTGATCACCTTCTGGGCGGTTCGGAAGTATGTACTTAGCGGTTCGATCCCTTTTCATTGAAATTTGGAGTGGTGAATTCTTTATTCTTTGAATCTCGCTTGTGACGAAAAGGGAAAAGCTGAGGATATCGTTTCAGCGACAAAAGCCGATATAGGTACTACATCACATAATTTTCTTTTTTCTTTTGAGTTGTTCAAACTTTTAAAAAGTTTAATCGGTCATATTAGTCCCCTTACAATCCGAGCTACTAATGTTTTCGAAACGATTACTGGAATGCCTGTCATTGTTTTAATGAGGTCTCCGATCCGTTTGGTATAACCCATGCAATCAAGTACGATCAAATCGCAATCTTTAAACCTGTTTGCGATTTCTTGAACGGTTTCTGTTTTTGTATCTTGATAGGGAGATAATGCCTGAATTTTTAAGGTGATTCCTTCGCGTTTCCATTTTGATGCAATGGCTTGAGCTTGTTCAGGAGTAGGAATCAGCACACCTAAGCGCCCTTTGGGCAGCAGACTTTGAACCACACTGCATATCAAATTGGAGGGCTCGATCAACAGTTTTTGGGGATGGAATTCTGGAAAATTTCCTGTACAGAGGATAATAACGATCTTAGAACGTTTTTCAAGCTTTTTAAGACATTGATTCATCCGTGCAATGATTTTTTCGCGACTTACTTTGACTTCAGTGCCATCTTGCAGCCTTGTTACTAACACGTATTCACCTATTGAACTGGGCTCTAGTTTTTTTATCTCTTCAAGTGACAGCCCATCAAGAGCTCCACACTCGATTATTTCGACATTGGACCCTAAAATATTATTAATATCGGATATAACATCTGTTCGAGGCGACTGTCCTATAGTTAACATTCCAATTTGTGTTCGCTCATCGGACGGGTCTTTCATAACTCTGTAACTCCTTTTTCTTATAGTGGATGGTTTCTAAGGCAATATATACTAAAAATGGCAGAATTATAAAATTTTATCGACTAGATTTTTTAAGAGTCATCATAAAGATTGGTTTCACTGGTTTTATTGAAGAAGATAGAAAAGTATATCATAATGACTTTAGGCATTTTTTAAGCTTCTGTCCTTCAAGAGCGAAGCAGTTATTTCTAAAAAGAGTACGATCGGTAGATGGTAGTTGAAATGTGGCAAGAAGGATAATAACAGGGAGATAGATTGGGTTGCCCCTAGAAAGTGATTCCGAACCTTCAAGAGATTGGAAACAAACAGTTAACCAGTTAAGAGCGATCATGAGGCCACAAAGTATCGCCGTCATTGGTGCTTCGAGAAATCCCAAGAAAGAGGGGTTCCGGCTTACCCAAAATTTGTTAGAGTTTGGATTTGAAAAGATTTATCCCATCAATCCTTCGGCCCATGAGATTTTGGGACTCCCCGCTTATCGAACCATAATGGATGTGCCTGACCCAGTTGATCTTGTGACGATTATCATCCCTCCAGAAGCGGTCCCCAAGGTTTTAAAGCAATGCGCGGATAAGGGGGTCAACGCAGCAGTCATAAGAACAGAAGGGTTTGCGGAAGTAGGAGTAGCAGGCAAAAAATTGCAGGAAGCGCTTATTGAGATTATTAAGGAAACAAACATTCGTGTGATAGGTCCCAATACAACAGGGTTGCTTAATACATCGCCGCCGGTCTTTACGACATCGACTTTTGTCGATCCCAAGAATTTGCGCACAGGCGTAGTTGGATGGATCGCCCAGACGGGCATGTTTGCTGGAGCGATTTTACGTCATATCATGTCCAGCGAACGGTTTGGGATTTCCAAAGTGTTGGGTCTAGGCAACATGATTGATATTGATGCGGCAGATGGGTTATATTACCTGGCCGAAGACGCACAGACTAGGGTCATTGCCATGTACCTAGAGGGCATCAAGGAGGGACCGCGTTTTGTTCATGCCGCGCAAGTCGCAACCACAAGGAAACCGGTAATAGTCCTAAAAGGCGGAAAAACCCCCGAAGGGGCAGCGGCAGCCGTCTCCCACACTGCTAGCTTAGCGGGTAACCATCAAATCTTCACAACTGCCGCCAAACAAGCTGGGATAACACTCGTAGATGACTTTCGGGAACTGATTAATGTCACCAAAGCCTTTGCGTTCCAACCACTTCCCCCGACCAGTCCCAAGCGTAGATGTCGGGTGGGTGTTTGTGGATTCTCTGGAGCGATCAATATTTTGGCCACCGATTCCATTGCTCAGTTGGGCCTCCAACTTGCCACATTTTCAGAGGCAACGAGTGAAAAACTCATGGAAGTCTTCACCGACGACGTGAAAGCCATGAACCCCATTGATACCTACCCTGATTCGTACAGAGTAGGGGAAGAACGTGTCTTCCAGGTAGCCATAAGAGCAATACTCGAAGAAGAACAAGTTGATGCGGTCTTGATTTCGGTTTATGCGGTGGAGGAGATGGATTTCCACCCTGTTTCGATTACAAACGCGATTAGTAATCGAAAAGATAAGCCCATTCTAGTTACCGTTGTGGGCACAAAATCAGAAGTGGAACTATGGAGAAATTTTCTAGAAACTCGACGAATTCCGATATACGAGTTCCCGTCCGAAGCGGTTAAAGTATTGGCTAAAATGGACGCATACGCTCGATACAAGACATGGCTGGAGCAAAACCGAGAAGAACCTTGAATGAAATAGCCGCCATAAAGAACCCAAGCCGTTTGAATTACAGGATTCATTCTAGTCAGGATTATGGGGTCTTTTATTACAGTGAAACTGTGACCCAAGCTCAACCCACAAAAAATGAATATAAGTGGTTGGAGACACCAACCTGATCTCTACACTTCTTTCCGGGTCATTTTGAAGACGACAGGGCGCTTATAGTCGGGACAGCAGGCGGAATGACTATTGCCCTCGTCCTCAAACCACGGATAGCTTCCACCCGATTCAAGCACTCGGATGTAAGGATATATCGAATGGAAAGCCGCCGCGCAAATTTTGCCCCGATCCACCGGGTATTCAAATTTTTCGCCAATTTGGTGCCCAGCAGGGCATTTGCCTTCTTCAAGAATATCTACAATCTCGATTGATACCTTATATCCTGGCAAAGATTACACCTTCAACGATTGTAATCCAATAAGAGCTTTAAAATTGATACTCTACAATTTTTATTAATAAGGTTACCTGCTCAAGTATAACTTCTAATTAACTCAGGTTAAAGATCTGGATTAACAGAACAAGTGATTGGTTTAAGTTCTGCTAATTGCCGAAAACACTGATCACAGTCTTCACATTGGATAATTGTCTCTCCTCTGCCATTAAGTGTCTTTTGGGCAAATAACGGATCTGCAATCAGACCGCGACCTATTGAGAGGAGGTCACACAACCCTTCCTGTATGATTTTTTCCGTAAAGGCAGCATCCCGGACCATTCCCACGCCGATGACTGGAATTTTGACAACTTCTTTGATTACTGCAGCACAAGGGATGTAACACCCATCTGGATAGCTTTTCAGCAATTCTGGCTTGGTTTCCGTTGAGAATTTAGCCAGTTGTTTTGGATTAAAGTAAGGGGCATCAACACCAGAAACATGTAAAGCATCCACTCCCGCATGCTCCAAGATTTGGGCAATTTGCTTGGACTCCTCGATTTCAATCCCCCGAATAATATTTTCGATACTGTTGATCCGACAAAGCATGGGATAGGAGCCTAACTCGTTTCGGATCGCTTTGATGATATCCACGGCCAATTTGGCTTTGTTGGGAGTGGATCCTCCATATTCATCTTCACGTTGATTTGTATAAGAAGACAAGAACGAAGATAAGAGATACATATGAGCTCCGTGAAGTTCGATCCCATCAAACCCAGCCGCATACGCTCTTTGCGCGGCATCTACAAACATTTCCTTGATGGTTGCAATTTCTTCCTTAGATAATTCTTCAGGAAGAGGTCCGTCTAACACACGTATGGCAGAAGGTCCGACTAACCGCTCAGCAACTCGCGACTTAGAGCCTGCATGGACCAATTGAATGAACGCTCGTGCGCCATGGGCTTTGATGCGATCCGCGAGTTGTGTTAATCTTGGGATCAGGCGATCATCATAGATGCCGACACTATATTTTTGGAGGCGATGTTCCCACGCAATCGCAGTGGCTTCAACGATGATCAACCCAATTCCACCTTCACTTCGCTGCTCATAATAGCGGAGGAGTCGATCTGTTACTTCACCCTTGTCTGAAGCAAAATTTGTGACCATAGGTGGCATTACAAACCGGTTTTTTACCTGCATATCTGCTATTTTGATAGGATCTGCCAAGTTAGCCATTTATTTTCATACCTCCAGTAATTGACCCAGTACATTAGATCTTTTTAAGGACTAACTTCGATGCGGGTACATACCTTAGCTGAACAAGTGTAATTTATGTATTCCTTGAACCATGGAGAAAGGGCGTAGGAGAAGAAAATAAATGCCCCAGATTCGATTCGAGAGCTATAGAAAAGAATCAAGGTTTATTAGTCCTTTGAAGGACTATCAAGAAGATGTTCACCTTATAGAGTACCGACGCGATCCATTGACGGGCACGATGAGTATTGTGGGGCATAATCTAGAAGACAAAAAAAAGATGTTTTTTGGCGCTACAGATCAGGAGCTTATCCAGAAGGTAACTCAAGAAAGTCAAGCTAGTTGTTTCATGTGTCCTGATAAAGTGACTACAATTACTCCCAAATACCCTAAAGAGTTTTTACCCCAAGAAAGGATAACCACAGGGGAAGCTACTCTCTTTCCCAATTTGTTTCCCCTATCCGAATTCCACGCGGTCTGTGCCTTATCACATGCCCATTATTTGAACTTGAGAGACTTCACTCCGGAACTCCTCTCAGATGGGATCCAATCATGCTTGGAATTCATCAGATACATCTTTTCGATGAAAAAAGTAAAATATATAACAATCAATAGTAATTATCTCTTTCCTGCGGGAGCTAGTGTAATACACCCCCATTTACAGGTTGTAGGAGGAGATTCCCCTTACACCTTCTTAACTCAAATATTTGATGGATCTCAACGGTACTTTAAGAAGACTCACTCAAATTATTGGGAAGACTTGATTACTACAGAAAAGGCAACAAGAGAACGATATATTGGACGAACTGGCTCTATTGAATGGCTTGCCTCTTTCTCTCCGATTGGGGCTAATGAAGTGCAAGGGATTGTCAAAAAAAAATCCAATTTTCTCGAACTGACTTCTGCAGAAACTCAGTCCCTTGGTGTAGGGCTATCAAAGATTCTGACCTTCTATGAAACAGAAGGATATTCGACATTTAATTTTACGATTTATTCCGGCCCGCTAGGTAAGGCGGTTGAGTGGTTTTGGTGCAATGTGCGAATTATTTCCCGACCAAACATCTATAAAAACTATAGAGCTGACGACTACTTTTTCCAGAAACTTCTAGGAACTGAAATCGTTATTATTCGCCCAGAAACCATTGCAGAGAAACTAAAAACAATCTTTTGAAAAAAAAACTTTGAAAATTTTAAGGAGATCATGGAAGGAGTAGTCCAACCGTTGCCTTAATGAAAACACCCTATAAATTGACCAAAGAGATTTGATGCTAAGCGTGCCCAAACAGATTGACGAAATATAGAGATAGGATCTCGAAAAGTTCTTCAAATCTTCAAAATATGCTGTTCATAAATTGTAGTAGTAGTTGGATGAAATAAGCAAAGAAAAATAAAGAGACTAAGTCCTAGATCCGCCCAGTCTGATGTTGTTACTTCAAAAATCATGGCGAATACAACTAAAATTAAGGCAATGGTCCAAGCCCACGGTTTCAAAAACCAGAAAGCCCAACTTAAAGACAGTGAAACAATACCAAATAATAGTAGGACAAAACCAATTAAACCAATACCAATTGAACCACTTAACCGTTCTACGATTTTTTGAAACCGTTCAGAGGTATTCGGCACAACCATTAGAGTGAATCCTGTAATGATCGTTAGGATCCCCCAAAGGGCATGAAAAACAACTAAAATCGTCACTATGAGTGGATGTTGGCTTGTCTCGCCCAATGCGAGCTTCACCTCTTTTGGAAGAATACCCTTGCTTAAACCTTTAAAACTTGCTGGTTTTTCAGATAATGTTAATTTCAATTGGATTCCCCCATAAATTTTAAGATTTTACTTTCAGTGAAATAATTTTGTATTTTAAAATACGGTTATGCTGAGATCATTCACATCGGAAGCTTTTCTGAGGTTTAAACCGAATGTAAACCTGCCATTTCTTGAATAAGTTTAACTATGCTCATGCCATAAGATCTTTGAGGTATTCATTTTACCCGAAGTCAGCTAGATTTACTACCAGTACATAGCTGAAAATAAGCCAATTGTTGACTATTACTCGATTTGGGAAATATAAACCGATTTGATCACAAAAAAGAAGGAACAATAAACGTATAGAGCGAAGAATCATGACTTGGAGCTTCTCGCGCAACACCCTTCTCTTAGTGGGCGGTATGACAGCGACCAGCTTCGCTTACGGGTTCACCATGCCAAATTATCCTTTATACGTAGAAATATTAGGTGCCAACTCATCCGAATTCGGTTTACTTGTCTTTTTAAAGATTGCGACATTAGTCACAGTCATGATTCCGGGGGGCTGGTTTTCGGACAACTTTGGGCCGAAATTCGCTTTGCTAGTAGCAGGCTTCGCAGATTGCGGGAGTTTTCTCATTTTGAGTATCGCAACTTCTTGGCATTTGATCGGGATCTATTCTGTCCTGAGTGGGGCGGCTTGGGGACTTGCCACAGGCGCATGGTACGTAATCCTAGCTAATGAGAACCTAACTCCAGATGGAATGCCTAATATCTCTGCCTTTTCAGTGGGTGTATTGTCACACCTCCTTCCTGATGCCGTAGGAGCCCTTCTCGGTATAGGGTACTTCAAACTCTTTGGTGATGTTTATACTCGACCGATTTTAAGTATGACATACAAATTTGGAACCGTTTGCAGTTTGTTAGCATTAGGCTTCTACGTCTTCATTCGCAACCCCAAATATATTGAGCGAGGGGGAGAGGTAGGGAGAGATACGGGTAGTTTTTCCGAACTCTTTACAAAAACAAATGTGGGGTTCCTAGGTTTCCTGAGCGCTAACTTCTTTTTGGGACTGGGGACAGGAATGGTCTTTGATTTCTTCCCTCTCTATTTTGTCATCCTTTTTCAAGTGCCCCCGTCCTTGAACAATTTACTTCGATTTCTTTCGTCCGTTCTAATGGCAGGAACATCTCTTACGGCTCCGGGAATTGCAAAAAAGCTAGGTAAGGTTACGACAGTTTGTTTGACTCAAAGCCTTTTAATTCCTCCGATGTTGTTCCTCGCTTTAGAAAGAAAAAGTCTTTTGCTCGCCATGATCGCTTTCATTGCTCGCGGAGTTTTCTTGGGTATTGCGTGGCCAGTATTTTCCTCAATGACGATGAGTATTCTCGAAGAGAAGAATCGTGGTAAAGGAGGGAGTCTATGGGATTTGTGTTGGAGTGGCGGCTATCTAATCACCCCCCCAGTCTCTGGGCGGTGGATCCAAGCTCAAGGATTTGCTCCCTCCTTCAATTTAACGGCTGTTTTTTATGCCCTCTCAACCCTGACGTTCTATTTCGCCGTAAAACAGAGTTTATCAAGCCAGAACGTGAAACCTTCCCAAATGATTTCAGGCGCAAAAGATTGGCTTTCCCTTCAAGACAAACACTGAACTTGGGTTTTAGAAGAGGTAGGGGAGTATTTTCATTTGTAGAAAGTCAGATACTCCGCCTTTCAATTAACTCTTACCCAAATACTAAGAGAACGCTTCAACTTATTAAGAAAAAGTCTTCTTGTGGGCCCGAAAGGCGTTCCACCCCGTCTTTTCGCACGATTACATCATCTTCAAGGTTGATCGACCCGATACTTGCATGCATCACACTTGGCTCAGCCGTAAATATTTGACTTTCTTGGATCGGCCTGTAAATATTCTTGCGGGAGTAGCGTTCTGGCCAGTCAGGGCCGAGGAGTGGACCGACTTCGTGCGCCGTCCGCCCTAGACAATGCCCATATCCGTGGATATACTCGGGATAGCCGGCTTCGACGACGACTTTCCGAGCCATCGCATCCACATCTACTCCACGTGCCCCAGGTCTTAGAAGAGCGAGTCCTGCGTCTTGAGCGGCTCTTGCTGTTTGGAACATATGACGCAATCTTTCCGGTGGGGAAGTTTCCCCGTGTTGCAAAGCAAAATAAACCCGCTGGACATCCGCACAATAGCCCTTATATTTGACCCCAAAATCGAGGCGCATTAGATCACCTCGTTTTAACTGGTAGTGTGTTTGCGGTCCCAGATGCCCTGCCGGATGCGCCCCGATTGTTACAGTGGGACACATCTCTTTCGGCCATGCTGGACCTAATTTTAACTCAGCCATTCGTTCTTTCGCGAATTGAGCCACATCTATCTCATTCATCCCGAGTTTTGTAAAGTCGGCAACCTCTTCAAGGATTTTCACAGTGATTCCTACCGCTTTTTTCGTTCGTGTAATCTCTTCTTTCGTTTTGATGCTTCTCAACGTTACAATGATCTCTTCTGCAGAAGTAAACCGATCCACATACGTCGACAGGGTACGTTCTAGAATGTTCCGAAGTCCCACGGTTAGTCCATCGCATATTGGCGATTCTTCACTAATATTTAAGGCGATTTGTTGGGGGTTTATCCGGTCAATCTCCTCCCGAAGAGGCGGAGATAACCCTTCTTTCTCGTAACCGAGTATCTTATCATAGAGTTGCGTAACTTGAATCGCTTCTTTATCATAACTAGCTGTAAGCGCTATCTTTTCTCCTTCTTTTGTGAAGAGGAATGCAGCTTTCCCCACGACGGTCTCTGCCCCGATTTCTTCGGAAATTGGATCTAGATTATTCTCCCTAGTGAGAACAAGCCATAAATCGATATCTAGTTCTGATAATGTACGGATAGCAAGTTCCAATTTATCTTTACGGATCTTCGGATCCATCCTCGTTCCAAACCTCCGCTGTGGGATTAGTTTCAAATTAACTTGAGGAAGTGCATTTACCTATTTTGACGGGAACATAAACTACCCTCGTTCTATTACTCTACCCTTTGCACCCTTATCTAAAACATTACATTGGTTCAGGTAGGGGATTGGGCAAGTTAAGAAGAGTTTTTATTAAAATAATAGAGTAGAATGAGAATTTTTTAACCCACAAAGTTTTTAATGCTTTTATTACAGAATCAATTCAAAATAAGATGAAAAAGAAGAGGACCATAAATGGATCGAAATACAATACGGCGGTCAATCTGGGGTTTGGCAATAGTATTTGCTTTTGTTTTTGGCATGCTTGCCCTGTCGGGATGTATTGGCCAAGAAGAAAAACCAGCAACTATAACCGAGGTAGTCACCGAGACCGGAATACAAACCGAGACAAAGGTCGTCACCGAGACAAAAGCGCCACCTGGCGAATACGATGCAAAAGTGGCCATTGTGTTTGCAACAGGAGGTCTTGGAGACCAGTCCTTTAATGACGCAGCGTTCCGTGGGCTCATGTATGCAAGATCGGCTTACAATATCTATTTCGAATATGTAGAACCATTTGAAATCGCCGATTACGATGGATATCTGAAAGCTTACGCCGAAAGGGGTGAATTCGATCTAATTATCTCGATTGGTTTTGACCAAGCGGATGCGTTGAAAGCCACTGCAGAGCTTTATCCTGACCAGAAATATGCGATTATAGACATGGTCGTGTTTCCAGACCTTCCAGAGAATAATATCCGATCTATAGTCTATAGAGAACATGAAGGCTCGGCTCTTGTTGGAGCGGCAGCAGGGTTCCTGACAAAAACTAACAAAATCGGGTTTGTCGGTGGAATGGATATTTGGCTTATTCAGAAGTTCTTATGGGGCTATCGATTTGGTGCAGAATATGTCAATCCGGATGTGGAAGTGATATCGACCTTTGTTGGTGCTTGGGCAGACATCCCAAAAGGAAAAACATTGGCTGAAGATTTACTTGCTCAAGACGTAGATGTCATCTATGCTGCTGCTGGGCGCAGTGGTATCGGAGCATGGCAAGCTGTGGAAGCGACCACAAACGCGTATAGCATCGGAGTTGACTCAGATGTGTGCCTTGCGGGCTACGTACGCATGGCAGCGAGCATGTTGAAGATGGTCGATTTATCTGTTAATCAATCCATTGCCGACGTCATTGAAGGAACGTGGAGCACGGGGATCATGGAACTAGGGATTGCAGAAAACGGAGTAGGAATCTGTGAACACTTGTCACGCTTTCACACTCCCGACCAGATCGCCCAAATAGAGGCCTTAAGAGATGCAATTGCCAATGGCGAGATCGAAGTCCCCGTACCACCAACCGAGTAGCAAGTATTCACAACCTAACCTATCTAACACAACAACGCCTAAAATAAGCCCTGAACCTAAGAAAATGATTCGATGTTTTCGGGATAGATCCTAACATAAGAATATGCGCTGCAGAAAGCTCGAAAGCATCGGATTCAATTTTTTTTCTAAGGAGACATCACAAGCAGTTAACAAAAAGAGGATAAGTAGATGGGGCCAGAACTTGAAATGAGGGGGATAACTAAGAAATTCCCGGGAGTTCTAGCTAATGATCACATTAAACTTGAAGTAGAGAAGGGAGAGATCCTTGGTTTGTTAGGGGAGAATGGAGCGGGAAAAACGACGTTGATGAACATCTTATATGGTCTTTATCTCCCAGATTCTGGCGAGATCATCCTTCGAGGAAGACCTGTTGAGATTCAAACACCACGAGATGCCATTGCCCTGGGCATCGGGATGGTTCATCAACATTTCCAATTAATTCCAGTTTTAAGTGTGGTAGAAAATATTATTTTAGGGATGGAGCCGAAAAAAGGATTCAGACTTGATCTTGCCACTGCTGCTGCCAAGATTAAAAAATTCTCGGAAGAATATCGGCTAACAATTAATCCTCATGCACTCATTCAAAATTTGCCCGTTGGGGTTCAACAACGAGTGGAAATCATTAAAACGCTTTATAGAGGAGCTTCATTGCTTGTTTTGGACGAACCTACCTCTGTTTTGACACCTCAAGAGGTAGAAGAGCTTTTTAAAACCATGAACAATTTAAAAAAACAAGGAAACACGATCATCTATATTTCCCATAAGCTCAATGAGGTCTTGGCGGTTACAGATCGGATCACTGTCCTTAGGGACGGCAAATCCATAGGAACCGTTAATACACAGGAGACGAGCCCCGAAGAACTTGCGAGAATGATGGTGGGTAGGGACGTTGTTCTGAGGGTTCAGAAAGAGCAGTTGAAAGCAACAGAAGTCTTGTTGGACGTGAGGAATCTGTATGCGAGAGATGATCGAAATCACCCAGTTGTACGGGGTGTTAGTCTACGCGTGCGTCGGGGAGAGATTCTGGGTATTGCCGGAGTCCAAGGAAACGGGCAAACCGAATTTGTAGAAGTTCTAACGGGTTTGAGACGTGCCGAAAGTGGGACAGTGACGATTTTAGGAAAAGATGTGACCAATTTCACGCCACGTCAGATTTTTAAATCGAGAATAGCCCATATCCCTGAAGATCGATTGCTGCGGGGTCTGGTAACACCCTTCTCAGTGATGGAGAACTTGATTCTTGGCGAACATTATCGGCCACCCTTTTCAAACGGCATTCTTCTCAATTGGGATGAGGCAGCTCGTTTTTCGGAACAAGCTATCAAGGAGTTTGATATTCGGACACCTTCTAGAGAGACCTTAGTTCGGTATCTATCAGGCGGAAATCAGCAAAAACTCATTGTAGCACGGGAATTAAGTCGAAACCCAGAGTTAGTGATCGCTAATCAACCCACAAGAGGATTAGATGTGGGATGCATCGAGTACGTTCATAAAACGCTGGTTAAAATGCGTGATCTTAGGAAAGGGATCCTTTTAGTTTCCGCAGATCTCGATGAAATTTTTTCTTTAAGTGACAGGATCGCAGTAATGTACGAAGGGGAGATTGTAGGCATTCGAGATCCTGAAAAGACCACTCCAGAAGAATTAGGCCTCATGATGGCTGGTCAGCAACTAGGAACCAACGGAGGCTAGGAGCAAGATGAGACCATCAAAGAGAAAGCGATTCTTGGGAATCCTCCTCAAACAACCAGAGAGAATTGAAGAGGTGTTCGTTTCGATTCTGGCAGTTCCCCTTTCCCTTGTGATAGCCTTCATTTTCCTATGGGCGATGGATTTTGACCCAGTTCTGTCACTCAAATCTCTGTTACAGGGCATGGGGGGAAACCGCTTAAATCTTATGAGAACTCTTGAGAAAACAACACCTCTTCTTCTGACAGGGTTATGTGTGGCGTTCGCATTTCAAGCGGGATTATTCAACATCGGCGGTGAAGGACAATTGTATTTGGCAGCGATGGCGACAGCTATTGTTGGCTATACCATTGCACCCCCCAAATTGATTCATATTCCTCTGGCGCTAGTGACTGCTGCCCTTGTCGGAGGTCTTTGGTCGGCGATCCCCGGAGCGTTAAAAGCCAAGCTTGGGGCCCATGAAGTCATCATAACCATCATGATGAATTATATAGCAATCCTATTCACAACCTACTTGGCTTCAGGGCCATTGAAAGAGCCAGGGAAGTATCAGTGGGTGGATAAAACACGAGATATTCTACCTAGTGCAGAACTTTTCAGATTCTCTCCTAAAAGCCTTGCCAGCGCAGGTATCTTTGTTGCGCTCATCTGCGCGATCATCATGCATCTTATCCTTACAAGAACGAAACTAGGATATGAAATCCGCGCCACCGGCCTGAATCCCGCAGCCGCAGAGTATGGGGGCATTTCTGTATCGAAGAACATCATCCTCGCAATGTTCATCAGTGGAATGTTCAGTGGAGTCGCAGGAGGAAGTGAAGTCTTAGGCACACATCGCCATTTCATCGTTGGCTTTTCCAGGGGTCTAGGGTTTGATGGAATCGCGGTGGCCGTCCTTGGAAGAAATACAGCAATTGGAACAATCTTGGCAGCGTTTCTATTCGGTGCGCTCAAAAGTGGAGGCATGGAAATGCAGATGCGAGCGGGAGTCCCCATTGAAATGATCTTTGTTGTCCAAGCAATCATTATTCTATTTGTCGCAGCCCCCCAAATCATTCGGATTATCTTGATGTTGAAAAAGGAGGAATAGTCGATATGGCATTTATTGATCAGCAACTCATCATTGCCACCCTCCAATTGACCACTCCTATTGCCCTCGCGGCTATTGGAGCTTCCTTCTGTGAGCGAACCGGCGTTGTAAACATAGCGATGGAGGGATTGTTACTTTTTGGTGCGTTTGCCGCCGCAGCCACATCATGGTACATCGGACCTTGGATAGGAGTCCTCGTAGCGATTTTAGCGGGGATGCTGCTATCAGCGATCTTTGCAATCCTCTGTATTCATTACGAGGCCAACCAGATCGTGGTTGGAGTGGCGATCAACCTGTTCGCGCTAGGGTTTACAACAACAATGTTGCGAGTTATTTGGAAGCGAACCGGCGCCGGGGATCCCGTTCCAAAGATTAAGGACTTGAGCATCCCGACCCTCAAGGAACTGCCAGTGATTGGGTTTCTTGGTAGACTAAATCCATTGATTTACATAACCCTATTAGTGGTTCCAGCTGCCTACTTCCTCATGTTCAAAACACCCCTCGGGCTCAGAATTAGAGCTGCTGGAGAGCACCCAAGGGCTCTCGATACTGCTGGGGTGAATGTATATAAAATCCGCTATATAGGAGTGCTCATAAGTGGAGCTCTCTGTGGCCTTGGTGGGGCCTACCTATCCATTGGACACCTCAACTTATTCACCAAAAACATGACGACGGGCCGTGGATTCATCGCTCTAGCAGCCAACATCTTTGGAAAATGGAATCCGCTCTATGTTTTCCTTGCCAGTCTCTTTTTCGGATTTACGGACGCCCTCCAGATCCGTGTGCAACAAATGACAGAGATTGCGGGAGCCAGTTATTTCATTCAGATGATTCCCTTTATCTTGACAATCGCGGTTCTAGCGGGGGCGGTCCGACGGGCAATTCCCCCAGCAGCCATTGGGCAACCCTATCAGAAAGACTAATATCGAATGGGAGATCATCACTAGATTGGGAGTCCTGTCAAGCGAACGATTGCCCTCTTGTCTAATAGATAAGAGAGCGAAATTCCTATATCACTTAACCTTGTTATTGAATGAACTCGCCGTTTTTGTAGAATAACTGGCCGTCGGCGTAGATTTCGCCATCTTTTTTCATGTCTTTCAAGATGTCCCAATGAAGGGCGGATTTGTTTTGGCCACCAGTCTCTGGGAGGGGATTGAATCCAAGGGCTAAATGGATGGTGCCACCCATTTTTTCATCGAACAGCATGTTTTTTGTGAATTGGGTAATGCCATAGTTGGTACCGATAGCAACTTCCCCAATCCGGTCTGCGCCTTCTATCTTCAAAAGTTGCTGTAACAGGTCATCGCCTTTAACCGCGGACGCCTTCACGACTTTGCCCTCTTTAAAGGTAAGGGTGATATCTTCAATTTCTCGCCCAGCATAGATACCTGGGAACGTGAACCGTATGGAACCGTTGGCAGAATCTTCGAGGGGACTCGTGAACACCTCACCATCTGGCATGTTGTACTTTCCACTACAGTTAATCCACTTCCTACCCTGAATCCTGAGAGTAAGATGTGTGTCTTCGCCTACGAAACGGAGTTCGCTTACATGGTTTAAGGATTTGCAAATTTTCGCCTGTTGCTGATGGATGCTCGTCCACTCTGCAATAGGATCCTCCTTATCCACTAAACAGCTGCTGTATACGTGGTCTTCGAATTCGGCAAGCGACATAGATGCTTCTTGGGCTTGTGCATTGATGGGATAAGGCACACCGGTCCAGCGGAATTTTCCTTCGGCCATGCGTTTAAGATAGATTTCTGTAAGCTCTCTTTGAGAGGCTCTCCGAACCTTAATTTTCTCGGGGTCGATCGAGGTTAGGCGTTTAGGGTTTGGTTCGCAATAGATCCCTATCGACACATCAATGTTTTCTATGATGAACTTTTGGAGGGGGGATACAAATCGGAGTTGGTGCTCTTTCGCATGCTTGAAAAATGTGTAGTCCACATCCAAGCGGGGGATAATCTCGGGATAAGCTCCGTTTAAGAGGCATTCTTTATAAAGTTCATTTATTAGAGGAAAGGCTAAATCTATCCCTTGGATCAGCACGTTTTCTTTAGGTTGTACTGCCACACTATACTGAACACACAGTTTGGCAAGTTTTTCAATTCTAGGATCAACCAATGAATCCACCACACATATAATTTAAAAAAAAGAGATTGACTTCAAATTTTTGAGCAGACTTTCAAGCCATTAAAAACTACCGATGTTCCAGTTGATATTTCACCCGAAATCATGTTATAAGAGAAATTCGCCATTTTTGTAGAATAAATTACCATCAGCGTAGATTTCGCCCTCTTTTTTCATGGCTTTTAAGAGGTCCCAGTGGATTACTGATTTGTTTAGGCCACCAGTTTCTGGGTAAGAATTCCCGAGAGCGATGTGGATTGTACCACCCATTTTTTCATCGAACAACATGTTTTTTGTGAATTGCGTAATGCCATAGTTGGTCCCGATAGCAGCTTCTCCAATCCGGTCTGCGCTCTCGATCTTCAATAGTTGCAGTAACAGGTCCTCACCTTTAGCCGCGGACGCCTTCACAACCTTGCCCTCTTTAAAGGTAAGGGTGATATCTTCAACTTCTCTGCCAGCAACTAGACCTGGGAATGTGAAGCGTATTGTGCCGTTTGTAGAATCTTCAATGGGAGCCGTAAATATCTCACCATCTGGCATGTTTTCTTTTCCATTACCGTTTATCCATTTTCGACCCTGCACATTGAAATTCAGGTCGGTATCTTCGCCCACTATGCGGAGTTCACCGACTTGATTAAGGAATTTCCTAAGTTTCTCCTGTTGCTGATAGATGCGCGTCCACTCAGCAATTGGATCTTCTTTATCCACGAGACAGCTTCTATAAACGAAGTCTTCGTACTCTTCGAGAGACATGGCGGCTTCCTGAGCTTGAGCGATTGCAGGATAAGGGAAAACGGTCCAACGGAGTTTTCCTTCTGCCACACGTTTATCAAAGAGGTCCGAAAGCTCTCTTTGGGACGCGGCACGCAGTTTCATTTTCACGGGATCTATTGTGGAGAGTCTTTTGGGATTCAGGTCGCAATATATACTGATTCGCACATCAATATTTTCTACGACGAACTTGTAGATTGGGGAGACAAATTGGAGTTGGTGCTCTTTTGCATGCTTAAAAAACGTGTAGTCTACATCCAAGTGAGGGATAATCTCGGGATAGGCATCGCATAAGAGACATTCTTTATAAAGTTCATTTATTAGAGGAAAGGCTAAATCCATTCCTTGGATCAACACGTTTTCTTTAGGTTGTACTGCCACACTATACTGAACACACAGTTTGGCAAGTTTTTCAATTCTAGGATCAACCATTGAATCCACCAATTAAAATTATTCTCAAAGAAGATTATTTTAGCAAAACCATTTAGGCCTTTGAAATGGTTTTCATATGTTTTAAAAAGCATCAAAGTACCATTTGTACTTTCTCGCTAAACCTTGCTCTGGAATAAATCAGAACTCAATCACTTCTAACCCTGGCACTTCGTGGAAATGCGTGTCCCGCGTTACTAGCTTACCATCATAGCAGTGGACGATCGCTGCAATTACGGTATCGAATTCGCCTATAGGTCTCCCTTTCGTTTTAAGGGATGCAGATAATGCCCCAAACACGGTATAGACAGGAACATCTATAAGAAGTACTGATAGAATCTCCAAAACCCACATGATCTCGTTTAAATTCTCAGTGGGTTTGTTAGAGCGATATACTCCCTTGTAAAGTTCGAGGGCGTTCATAACTGTGGTTCGTAGTTTTCAGTCCTTCCCGAGCCTTGAGAGAAGGATTGGGGCCTTATTCTTACCATGGTTGAGACCCGCAAGAAAGGACGTGTCGTGCACCGGCATTAGAGTTCAACATCTCTCATCCTCCCATGTCGCATGTTATCGAAGGCCTCTCTTATGGATTTAGCAAGTTTTGGATCGGCCCTAATCTCATTCAACACTTCGGAGAGTTTCTTCTGGGCAGGGAAGTATCTGAGTATAACTTCTGAGAAACTCTCATTACCTCTTTTCAGGGCCTTCAACCGCTTGTAGGCCACTTCGTTGATGCTAATAGTTCTCATCGGCATACATCTGCTTATTTAAGTGTAGTCTTTATGAATTTTACTGGCTTACCTCCATATAAATGCCAATGTCAATGGTACCTATAATCCTCAAAAAAGAATCCCGAAAGCGTTTCCTGCAGACAGAATAGAGGGATTCCTGTGTCAACCATGGTCACTACTTCAACCGCCATTCCCTTTAAGCCATTGAAGTGGCTGTGGGTGGCGCATATCTAGTATTAGCAGGAACCTTGTGTACAAGCAGAAAACGATGGATAACCATCTAGAAATCCATGATACGAGAATTTATTCCTGTTTGACTCATCACAAGACGATAGATTTAAGTATTAATATGAATAATTTTAATACGGAGGTATAGATTTGCCCGTCACGATCACTACAAGAGTTGAAGATGATTTAGCCAAGGCTATAGACGAAGTGGCGAAAGAAGAGGGAATGGATCGGTCTACAGTCATCCGGAGGTTTCTGACCAAGGCCGTGAGGAACTGGCTAATTGAGAAGAGTTTGGAGGAGTATCAGGAGGGAAAGATAACTCTTTGGCAGACAGCGAGTAAATGTGGGCTCTCCCTCTGGGTTATGATCGATGAAGTAAAGAAAAGAGAGATTCACGTACCCTATACGCTGGAAGAACTGAAAGAAGACATGAAGGACTTCTAAATGAACTCCATTGTTTCTAATGCTGCACCCTTAATCTACCTAGCCAAAATTGGTAAGTTAGACCTATTGAAAAAGATTTTTAGGGAGGTTATCATCCCAGAAGAGGTCAAAATCGAGGTTGTGAACAAGGGAAAGGTACTGGGGAAAAAAGATGCCTATATTGTTGAGAATGCTGTGAACAAGGGTTGGCTTAACGTACAGAGTACCGATCCATTGGAACTCCCGATCAAACTCGATCCGGGGGAGGTTGCCACCATCTCTCTCGCAAAGAAGTTGAAGATAAGCGAGGTATTGGTGGACGAGGTGTCCGCGAGGACAGCAACTCGGTTGTTGGGCTTGAAACCGCTAAGTACCCTCTTTGTGCTATTGAAGAGCCTCGAAAAGAAAGAACTGAATTTAGACGAATTTCTAGAGCTAATAGGCCAACTCATTCAGCATGGGTTTCGGTTAAAGGAAGAGGTCTACCTTGAAGCTGTAAAAAAGGCAAGAGAACTAGCAGATAGTTAGAATCATAGAAGCTTTTATCAGTCTAATCATCAAGTTCAAGAGAAAGAAATAACAATCAGAGCTTCTTCCAACGCATCAATGTCCCGTTTTGGTTCCATCCGATGTGGAAAGCCACTGAGGACCAGTGCTTTTATGTGTATAATTTTTTTCCTGCTTCACGTCCGCGGTTGAGCCCTCGGACTCCTCATTACTCCCATTAAGACCTCTGATTTCGTCCAGTCCGAATTTGTGGTTACGCGAATGTTCGTACACGACAGACAAGTCGGGTTTCACCAAACAGTACTTGTGCGAACATGATCCTATTTTCGATTGGAAATTCAGCACGGTCAAGCACCAGGGAGCCATGACTATCTTGTTACTAGAAGCCCTGCATGTCCCTCCGCAGGTGCTCAGCCAATTCCAGACGCCCTAGAGTACGTGGATTGGCTCTTTACGGTGGTGGAGGCGTTCAAAGAGTGGGTGTTTAAGCACAGTACAGTCCCCTATAAGGAGGCTGTAATCCCAACCAATCATTATATGGGGGATCTATTATGCAAAACCCCTTCTATGCTTGGTAGTGTCAGGTAGATGTGTATCTATAATGTCCACTATGAAAGGAACGATAAGATTACTCCCAAAATAATGGGAGTTTGTGTTGGAGAGCACCATCTCATGAAAAGAACGAATAAGCGTTAAATTAGTCCTTGTATCCTGATAGTCCTATAAGCCTACAGAATTAGGTGCAATGTGGTTAACAGAACAATAATAGCGAATACATCTCCAAAAGAGGACACTAAAGGCATAATGAGGTTGTCAGGATCCAGTCCCCTCCGGAAAGCAAACTGACCAACTAAAATTGCCGCACAGACGGATAGGAGGGTACAGGCGAGTCCCGTTATAAAACATAACAGGAGTGTGGTAAGATAAGGGTTCAGCCCAGGTAAGGGGAGTGAGAAGACAGAAGCCAGTAAAATCGTTAGGCCTCCAATAAGGAGGGAGATGAAAGCTCCCGTGACTACGATAATCAGTGAATTACCGAGATATGTCTCAATTTTTCCTTCCACTGTTGTCAAATTCCCTAAGTGATGGGCGGTTGTAAATTTAGAGCCTACAATAGAGCCGATGCCGCCTGTTAATGCCATGAATATTGGAATCGGAATGAAAATCCCAGGAAACTGACCCATTGTTTCAGCCCTCAATTCGAGAAGGAGACCCGCGCTTACCCCTAAAATAGCTGTGCCAAGAAGGGTGGGCAATGCTTGCCCAATAATTTGGAACGCAAAGGACTTTTTCGGATATTCAGTCACTTTAGATCCTCCCAAACTGGCTGATAAAAATGACAGAGATAATTAATGAAAGAATGGTAATAATATCCCCCAGAGAAGACAGGATTGGAAAAACGATGGTATCAGGATCCAATCCGCGTTTATAGGTGACAAAAGCAAAAATGATCGTTATAATTGTCTGGAAAACCCCAGAAATCACTCCCGCACACAAGGAGACTAAAATAAACACACCCCAGGAGGCGCTCTTGTCAAAAGCAAAAAGCCTAGAAAAGAAGAACGCAATTATACCCACTCCGATGGGTGTTAGAACCGAAAGCACGGCTGTTGCAATCACATTATCTTGAAACTCTATGGTATTGCCACGTAACTTTGGGTAAATCGATCCAAGGTGAAGAGCAGTGCTCAAACGGCCCGCAAGGATCCCCGAAATGTTTCCCCGCATTTCTGCCACCGCTGGTACGAGGATCAACAGCCCTGGTATTGAAAGGAACATGTCTGTGAATTCGCCCAGGGCGGTACCGGCGATGGCATCAACTAAAACGAGAATCAACAAGGCTAGCAAAGCTTCGCGCCAAAACTTCTCCATACTCGACTTGCTGGTGGCATTTTTCATCCATGCGCGGAACTCCCTGCGGATGCTCATGGGTAGAATCCTCCATGAAAGGGAGCCAAGAAGGTGGCCCATTTAACAAAGCAACTGCTCTCCTTGTTAAATCATAAACCAATCAATATCAACCAAAAAAATCAATGGATGTCTGCAACAAGATCTTTGACCTTACTTCTGCCCTCTTCAAAGACTTTACAGGTCAGAATGTCTCCTTTTTCGATTAAAAAATCATTTGCGGGATCAACATGGAGATCGTCTCCTCGAAGCAATGAGATGACCCAAATTCCCCCAAGTTCCAGTTCAAACTCATGGATGGTTTTGTTAAAGACTATGGGATCCATTGCCTTAAGAAGCGTTATTGTTTCGTCGGAAGTGTCAACTATTTGTTTTAATAGGGAATGACCAGTGAGACCGCCTAAAACGAGCTCGGCCATGGTGGTGGCGGCATCTGCGATCTCTTCTAAGGATGTAGCAAGACGGATGATTCCATAAACTCGTTTTCGTACTTCCCGATCGATTTCTACCTCGTTTAACAGATCTAAGGCTGTAATTGATGTCTCAATATGAAGATGATCAATCACTTCTTCCAATTTCTGAACCTGATTTGCCAAGATCTTCGACCCAAACAAAAGTGAGGAGTATGCAAGATCGACCATAAGTTCAGACCGGTCCTTGAGCATTGTGATCATCTTGACAATCCGTTCTTCGAGGGAGGATAACTCCTCATCGGGTTTGGGCCGGATCAGGCGGCGACGTCGAGTGATTCTGATGGGCTCACGCGTTATTTTCCCGATCTCGCCTTTTGCTGCTTCCCGAAGAAAAGTGATCGCTTCATTACTAGCCCGAGCAAGCATTACATCATCTTGCTGCAGTCTGAATTCATCTGGAAACCGAAAAATCCAATCGCCTTGGTGCTCAATCGCAATAATGTCCGTTCCGAATTTGTACATAATTTCAAAGATAGTATGCTTAAGGAGGGGACTGCCAGATCTCACTCTCACCCGGGCGACACGCTCTGCGGTACGTTGCATGATCTCTCGGATTAAGCGCGGAAATCCTAATCTTCGTCGTACAACCGATCCGATATCTGCACTTGCATCCGATATTCTGTTAGCTGCTGAGGCGACGTGAAGTAACGAATGCGCATCCTCTGCTTGGTCGACATTTCGAACTGCCAACATAACTTGAAATTCGAGTAAGTGGTTCTTATGGTCAATTTGGCGTTCAATCCGTTGGACTTCTTTGTACAGCTCCTCGTCATCAAAAAGCACGGTAGCAAATCCTAGATCCAAAATTAGGGAAGAAAGATCCTTCATATCGCGCAAAAGCTCAGTCACAGGTGTTGGCGCATATTCTATAGGTTGCAATGGCAATCATACGTCCGTATGATAATAGAAATAGTAAATTGCATCCATTTTTCTCTGGTAGGATTTTTAGTATTTTACAATTTCTGTTTACACCCCTTGAAGGAAAAGATTTGACCCTTTCAATTCCACGAAATAGAGGCTTATAAAATAATTTTGCCTTATATTATCATTAAAGTTTTATTCAACCTTTTATTTGTTTTAAATTCGGAGAGCATGTACTTATTACACTAAATCCCCCATAAAGAGAAACTTTCTACTAGGATGAACAATATTAGCTAGGAAACCCTGGGACTGCCACAGCGAGGTCATATTGCGAGGTTCCTCCATATTGGAGGGATGATTGGCTTGTGCTAATATTTGAGAGCTGCTTTGATTAGTTTGTCTGGTCGGCAAAATAGCTTCCGATAAAATGTGCGATAACTGATGTTACCTCCAATAAGTTCTGCAATCATCATTGCAAAAAATTTATCATCTTTCGCAGCTTTCAGCGCCTTCTGCTGTTTCCACTGTGAGGACATGAACATCTTCTGTAACCAAGGCCCCCATCGCATGTCTCTCCCGATAAGGCGGTCTGTAGTAGCTTTATACGTTTTCAGAGTCTTCTTGGTGATCTGTTCTTCTTCAATCGCCCTTATCGCAGCTTTTCCCGCTTCTCGTCCTGCAACCATACTGTAGTAGATCCCCTCACCCGTCACATATGAGACGAATCCCGCCGCTTCTCCTGTAATGAGCCAATTTGGTCCATAGATTGGAGTTGTTAGCCCAGTGACTCCGATTAGGTGAGCTTGCCGCATCAATACCTGCTTTGACACATTCAATTTTGTGGATGCCATTGGATGTTTAGTTCTAAACCAATCTAGCCGTGTTCTGAGATCTATACCCCGTTCTACTAAAATTCTTCGTAAGGCACCGATTCCTACACTCACAATCCCCCGCTTCGGAAAGATCCATGCATACCCAAACCCAGGTATAATAGCGTCCCCAAAATAAATCTCAATTCGATTTCCAATGAGTTCATCGATCCGTTCATCAGCCATTGCGAGGTGGTATTGACAGCAAGCGATCTGTAAGCTTAAATCTACATGATAAATGCCAAGTTTCCGAGCAAGGAAGGGAGGAGTTCCTGTTGCATCAATCACAATATCTGCTTGGAGTCTCAACATGCCCTGAGGGGATTGACACATCACACTTGTGATCCGACCATCTTTCATCGTAATATTTGTGGCCGGGGAATTCTCAAGGAGTTCCCCCCCAGCATCACTAATTCGACTCGCAACGTAGGAATCGAACTTTGATCGCATCACTGTACCGCCTTGTGGCTTGTCATCAATCGTCACTATAGCTCCTGTCGCATCGCCAAGCAATAGTGTCATTGGGTGCCGATCTAAAACTGTTGTAGGGATTTTAAATTCCCTAAGAACGCGTTCAGAAACCCCCCCACCACATGGTTTCTCCCAATTTGTGTTCCGTTTATCAAGCACTAGCACATCGAGCCCGGCTTGGGAACACACCTCAGCACATGTGGATCCCGCCGGACCTGCCCCAAGAACTAATACATCAGTCATTTTTATCCCTGATCTATATCGAAACTCCAAATTAGGACTGTAACTAAGGCAAAAATCCACTTCTGTTTAAAAATTAGGTGTCGTTTGCTGAGTTTCAAGCATTGAGGTTTTTTTGTTTACGCTTTAATAGCATTCAGTTTTCAGATGCCTAATGATTTGATTTCACTTGGACCAAGGTATAACTCAAGTTTTCACTTAAAAAAGATGTGTACTTAAAAACACCATGCTCCCATTCGCCATATAATTTATATAGTCGATCTCATGTACTACCTTTCAAAAAAAAAGGAGAAAAAAAGACATGCAGTTACAACAGAAAAAACACAAAAAGACACACATCCTTGCATTGGGCTTAATTATGATTGTCCTACTACTTCCAGGTTGCATTGGACAAAAAGAGGAAGAAATTACTCTTGCTACCGATCCCGATACCCTTGTTATTGGGATGGATACCTCCGACTCAGTGTCGCTCGATCCAGCTCAAGCATACGAGTTCTCTAGCTGTATGGCGGTTTTTGCCTTATATGATCAACTGGTCGCACCCAATCCAGAGGATTATTCGATAATAGAACCTGCACTCGCCGAGTCTTGGGATATCTCTGCTGACGGAAAAACTTACACATTCCATTTACGCAACGATGTGACTTTTCACAGTGGGAACAAGATGACAGCCGATGATGTTGTCTGGTCATTTAAACGACTATTGTACTTGGATATGGCACCGGATTGGGTGGTATTGCAGCTTGGTCTGACTGAAGAAGGGATAAAGAAGATCGACGATTACACTATGTCATTAACCTTTGATGAGGCATATGCCGAGTTCTTGGCTTTGTCTTGCTTAACCTTCACAGTGGGATCAGTCGTAGATAGCAAGGTGGCAATGGAACATGAAGAGAAAACAGACGCATATCCGGACGGGGATATGGGTAATACATGGTTGAATGATCACGATGCAGGAACTGGCGGCTTCAAACTTGATCATTGGGACAAATTGGTAGAAATCGTAATGTTGCGGAACGACAACTGGTGGAAGATGACCCCTGGGGTGAAGAAGGTCATTTACAAAGATATCCCCGAACCTTCAACCCAAATGTTACAGCTCCAAGAAGGTGATATTGATGTCGCGTGGGACCTTCTAACAGATCAAATTAACGAGATACGAAACACGCAAGGCATCCGCATCCAATGGACTACCCAATTCAACGTAGCTTACGTCGGGATGAACATGTACAAGTTCGAGCCATTTCGCGATGAACGCGTACGTGACGCGGTGCGTTGGTCCATCGATTATGATGGAATCATTAATGAAATCTTAGGTGGGGGCGCCGTAAAAGGACAGACATTCCTACCATACGGTATGTTAGGTCACAACCCAGCAATGCCCTACTATCGCGATATAAATAAGGCTAAGGAACTATTGGCCGCCGCAGGATATGCCAATGGATTTGACGTTGAAATGATCTGTCCCAACACCCCGCCAGCGAATGAGATTGCTGTCAAGATTGCGAGCGATTTAGCCGATGCTGGAATTAGAGTGACTGTCACCCAGATGGTCTCGGGTGAGATGTACCAGGTCTATCGAGCGCAGAACCATGAGATGATTTGGGCTGGGTGGGGCGCTGATTATCCCGATCCTGACGCAAACGCCAAACCATTTGCGCATTGTGAAACAAACGAAGATACGGCAAAGATCAGGCAGCTAGCATGGCGGAACATGGCTGAAAACCCTGAACTTGCAGCGATGGTGGATGCCGCAGCACTAGAACCAGATCAAGCGACCCGTGTTGGTATGTACATGGAGATACAAGAACGCGTTTTGGATTGGGGACCTTTTGCAATAGTCTACTACCCATTATTGCAGGTTGGCGTGCGAACCTGGGTGGAAGGTCTTAACCTAAGTCCCATGTTCTACGGTGGTGCTATAACCGGGGTCTACAAAGATCGTGTTGCTGCGTAACTAACAGAACCTGAGTATTTACCTTACCTTCTCCCTTTTTTTAGATGTATATCTCTACTCAACAACTAAAGAACATAAATATTGAGATAAAAAACATCAGATCCCAGTTGGATATCTATCTTTCTGCGTTTGGTTTACAACAGAAGAGGATAATTGATGGATATCTGCATAGAAGTGCCGCGCACAGATCGGTAGATGGCTCTAGAAGCCACAATATGAAGAGTTACAAGGAATAATATAGAAGACATTTTGATACTTAGACTTCGAGGAAATATTTTTAGCAATTGCATCCCAAAAGAAAATTGCTGTAAAACTTGATGAACAATGAGAATTTCTGAGTGTTGGCTCCTTCCTTGGCCGAAATATTATCTTAATGTTCTATTATCGCTATCCTCTTATTTAATTTAATATTGGAGTTGCGAAACATGCGATTTCTAAGCTATGTTGGAAAGCGATTGGTATTAATGATCATTACCCTGTTTGGTGTATTGGTTATCACGTTTACTCTATCTCATATAGTCCCTGCAGATCCTATCGCGACTATCACGGGTGGACAGGCCCCACCGGAAGTTATTGACCGAATAAAAGAAAGGATGGGCCTTATGGATCCTCTACACATTCAATTTATTAGATATATTAGAAACATCTTCTCGGGGGATCTGGGGACATCCATTGCGACCCGCCATCCGGTTACTCAAGATCTTAAAGAGAAGTTCCCGGCCACCATCGAATTGGCAACAACAGCGATGTTGATTAGCATTGTCATTGGGATTCCGCTTGGCATGATTTCGGCCGTTAAAAGGGATGAACTGACCGATCACGGGGCGCGCATCTTCTCATTAATAGGTTTATCAATGCCAGCCTTCTGGCTTGGGCTCATTCTATTGTTGATCTTTTATTATCATTTGGATTTGTTGCCTGGGGGAGGTCAGTTGGATGTCTTCATGGAACGGCCGCCGAGAAGAACTGGCCTCTTAACCATTGACGCCATCTTAGCTGGAGATTATGAGGCCTTTTTGAATTACTTAAGGCACCTATTATTACCTGCCTTTGTTCTAGGTTATATCTTCACTGCATCTATTGCGCGAATCACGCGATCCAGCATGTTAGAAGCATTACAACAAGATTATGTCCGAACAGCAAGGGCTAAGGGTCTACGCGAATGGGTAGTCATCTATCGCCATGCGCTTCGCAATGCCCTGATCCCTACAACAACTGTTATTGGCCTTGCCTATGGAGGGCTTTTGGAAGGATCGGTACTCACTGAAACGATCTTTTCATGGCCAGGACTCGGACGCTATATCACAGGAGCCTTTTTATCCTTAGATTTCCCAGCTGTGATGGGTGGAACCCTACTGATCGCAGTGGTCTATTCTATAGCCAATCTCATAGTGGATCTCGTATATGCATTGATCAACCCACGAATAAGGTACGGTTAGGTAGGATGAAACATGTTTAAAAGAGTTAGCAGGCGTTGGGATCAATGGTTGGAGGAACACCAAGCCCAATTTCAAGATCTGAAAACCATGGGTATCATGTTCAAACGGAGCTCCCTTTCTGTCGTCGGGGCTATTATCATCGCATTGTTGGTTATTGTAGCGGCTATTGGCCCTTCACTCGCTCCATTTGACCCTTACAAGCAGGAACTAAAAACCCGCCTTGAACCACCTTCACCGTACCTTACTCCCATCGTTATAACGCTCTTATGCTCGCTTGTGATTGGTATCAGTAACGCCTATATTCTGAGTAAACACAATTACAGCTTACCAAAAGAAGGACGCCAGCGAAAGATTGTTATAGTACTGATCCTGTTGATGGCGATTTTTGCGGGGATAACTATTCTTCAAATTCGAACAGCTACGTCTCAGGGAGAACACATCTTTGGAATTGACCACTTAGGTCGGGATATCTTCAGTCGTGTCTTACATGGAGCCCGAATCTCTCTAAAAGTTGCCATCATTGCTACAGCTGTTGCGAGTGTTGTGGGGGTGGTTGTCGGGATTGTATCAGGATACTTAGGAGGCAAAATCGATGACCTGTTAATGAGGATCACGGACATGTTTCTGGCATTCCCGGCTCTAATCCTTGCCATGGCGGTTTCAGCATCCTTGGGTCGCGGGATAAACAATGTCATGATAGCAATGGCAGTCGTTATTTGGCCGCGTTACGCCAGATTAGCGCGCGGTGAAGCGTTGGTTCATAAACAGAAAGAATATATCGAAGCCATAAGAGCCCTTGGGGCCTCTTCCAAGCGTATCATCTTTTTGCATCTACTCCCACTCTGCATCTCCCCGATTATTGTCCAGATGACTCTTAATATGGGAGGAGTCATCTTGACTGCGGCGGGCCTTGGGTTCATCGGGTTTGGGGCACAGCCACCGTCCCCTGAGTGGGGTCTGATGGTGGCAGAAGGGCGAACACGGATTCAATTTCAATGGTGGATCTCGACCTTTCCAGGGCTTGCCATCTTAATTGTTGTACTTGGCTTTAACCTGTTAGGTGATGGGATTCGCGATATTCTTGATCCCAAGTTGCGAAGGTAGTGACGGTTAGGTAAGTAGGTCAAAAGAGATGAGTGAACGGGATAAGTACATCTTACAGGTACAGAATCTGAAGACTTATTTCTATACCTATAGGGGCATTGTTAGAGCTCTAGAGGGAGTTAATTTTAACATTGAACGAGAAGAAACAATGGGTTTAGTCGGCGAGACCGGTTGTGGCAAGTCGGTCACATCATTGTCTATTCTCCGATTAATTCAGTATCCTGGGAAAATTTTGGACGGGAAAATCATATTCGAAGGACGAGATCTATTACAAATCTCAGAGGAAGAGATGCGAACCATCCGTGGCGATCAAATCTCGATGATATTTCAAGAACCGGGAGTTGCCCTGAATCCCTGCCTTAGAATTGGATTTCAAATTGCGGAAACGATCTCGATTCACCAAGATATACCACTTAAAGAAGCGGAGGATCCGGCAATTGAAATGCTTCGAGTTGTAGGCATCCCCGAACCCCAGAAGATTGCGAAAGCATATCCTCATGAACTAAGTGGCGGGATGGCTCAACGGGCTATGATTGCGATGATGTTGTCAACGCAACCAAAGTTACTCATTGCAGATGAGCCGACGAGCTCATTGGATGTGACCATCCAAGCCCAGATATTGCGTTTGCTTAAGGATTTAATTAGGGACGTGCAAGCTTCAGTCTTACTAATCACACATGACTTAGGAATCGTTGCGGAAACATGTGATCGTGTTACCGTTATGTACGCGGGACTTGTTGTGGAGTCCAGTGATGTTCGAAGTGTTTTAAAGAATCCTCAACACCCTTACACACAGGGTCTGTTGAAAGCGATTCCCCGACCTGGTGAGAGGGGAGAACTACACACCATCCCGGGGCTCGTACCTGATTTAGTCAATCCACCTTCAGGTTGCCGCTTTCATCCCCGATGCCCCCACGCAATGAAAAAATGCAGCGAAGAGCAGCCTCCAATGTTCAAAACCAAGGCAGGCCATTATGTAGCTTGTTTTCTCTTTGAATAAGTTGAAGTGCAGGAGAAAGAAAAGAATATGCAAGAAAACATCATCCTCCGATGCGAGAACGTGGTCAAGTATTTCCCAATAGAGGAGAGCTTTTTATTTGGAGCTAAAGAGTTCGTGAAGGCGGTAGATGGTGTGAGTTTCGACTTGAAACGGGGCAAAACATTTGGGCTAGTGGGTGAGAGTGGGTGTGGCAAAACCACCTTGGGACGAGTTATCTTGCGGCTCACTCCAGCAACGGCGGGAAAGATTTTCTTTGAAGGTCGAAATATTCTAGACATTGACAAAAAAGCTGGGCGAGAACTCTGCCGCTTTATCCAAATCGTATTTCAAGATCCAGTAGCCTCCCTCCACCCCCGGAAAGTAGTTAATGACATCGTTGGCGAAAGCCTGCGAATCCACGGTCTTGCAACCAAATCAGAAGCCCGTGATAAAGTGCTAGAGACACTAAAGCAAGTTGGACTCAAGGTGGAACATCAGTTCCGTTATCCTCATGAATTCAGTGGGGGGCAACGTCAACGTATCGCCATTGCACGGGCTTTGATTCTTCAACCCAAATTGATCATCTTGGATGAGCCTACCTCCGCGCTGGACGTCTCCGTTCAAGCCAAGATCATCAATCTATTGAGCAGACTCAAGAAATCGATGGGGTTATCCTATTTACTGATCACCCACGATCTCAGTGTCATCCAATACATGACAGACACGCTTGCGGTAATGTATTTGGGAAAACTTGTTGAAAAAGCTCCAGTTGACGGGATTTTCGAGGCCCCATACCATCCCTATACCAAAGCTCTGCTTTCAGCAATTCCCTCTCCAGATCCCGACCTGCAGAAAGAACGTATCATTTTGAAAGGCGACGTGCCAAGTCCGGTCAATCCCCCTGCAGGGTGTCGATTCCATACACGGTGCCCAATCGCGCGGGAACGATGCCGAAAGGAAGTGCCAGAATTTCTTCGGGTAGACGGGGATCATTTTGCGGCGTGTCACTATGCAGAGCCAGGACATACATTGAGCGTGAAAACTTGAACCAAAAGGAGAATAAACAGGAGGAAGAAAGCATTGGGTGGAGCCCAAAGCAGTATTTGGCATTTATAATTGCGTTGTTTCAGACAGTCCTGTTGCCGATCTTACTCCTCATTGTCTTATTCTTTGTGTTGGCTGTGCTTGTTGGTTATATATGAGTGTGTACCCTCCTGATGAAGGGGATCATGACCGCTGATGAATAAGTGGGGGAGTCAAAGCAACACTACCCAGAAGAGTGAGCTGAGCTAAAGCAACGACTTGGTTCACGGATACTGAAGGCATGTAACCGAATAAAGTAAGTTCTAGATAGAATATCATCATGAAATACGGCAAGTAGAGACACCACGAGTCGGGACCCATTCCTACACTTTTCTCTAATTACATTAACCAGATAATTCGATAAAACAGAAATATCATTAAAAGAGCAACAATATAAAGTACGAAAGTCCCGACTGCTATAAAGAAGATGATTCTGACTGCCTGCCTTATGAAAGGGGTCTGTAAGTACTTGTAGGAGTAAAAAAGGAACGCTATAATTAGAAAAGCGCTGAACCATTTATAAAAGATGTAGCCAATGGCTTTTACATAGTTCAATACTACTTCGCGATCGTTAAAGCGTAAATACCAAATTTTCATCCCTAGTCCTTTCTTATCTAAAATTTGCAGGGAGGTGCTATTTCCAAGAATGACTTGAACCCATTGGTGCCATGGGCCAGCTAATACCCACGCATCATAACCCCGAAAAAGTAAGAGGGTTGCTGCGAAGATGGCACGCCCATCCCAGTCATCAACTCCCGTTTGTATGACTTCGCTGACTGTGGGAAGATGATCGATAGTGAGATACTGCATAAAATCGGATTTGTATTTGACACGCAAATAAGTGAAAATTTCAACCATATTCACTTCATACTCTTCCAGAGAGCTAAATTGGTTCCTTGTCTTAGCAATCTGCTCACTTTCTTGAAGAAATTGGTCAAAATTTTCATTGAGTACCCCAACATTAGGGTTATTCAGATCCAAAAGGGATGGCAACTGCATTCTACGCCTGTATTGATTGCATGCAATCCGGGGATTTAGTGCCCCACCAAAGAATAAGAGGAAATTCGAAAGGATTACCCACAATACTACAAAGATCCCTTTCCTATGGAGATTCACTTTTGGGAGCTGCATCCGGAATCCCGGCATTTAATATCCGATGAAACCCTACTCAATGTTTTACAATTTTTTTAGCCAATAACTTTCTCTCCTCATCAAAAGTCAAGGGGTTTGCCATAATTGAGGATATCCTTTAATTCTACTCCGTTCAAAGGAGACTCCACATCCATACTACACTTTACAACTCTTACCATTAGAAAATTCGATACAGCAGAAGTACAACGCCCAAGGCTCCGAAATAAATGATTTGAGTTACTATTATTACAAACAATAGAGCTTTAGCTGATAGTCTTATGAAAGGCATCTGTAAGTACTTATGGAAATAAAAACATAACACGACAATTAGCGAAACAAGAAACCATTCATAAAATACATATCCTACAGTTAGGATATAGTTGAATACCACTTCTTGATTATTAAACCGCAAGTACCAGAAGTTTATCCCTTTCTTCTTCAGAATGTGTAGGTAAATATCATTTTCAAGTAAAACTTCAACCCAATAATGCCATGGATTGGCTAGCACCCACGCATCATAGCCCCGAGAGAGTAAGAGGGTTGTCGCCAAGATGGCGCGCCCATCACAGTCATCAACTCCCGTCCGCATGACTTCGCTGACTGTGGGGAGATGATCGATAGTGAGATACTGCATCGTGTCAGGTTTGTGTTTTACATGTAAGTAGGTGAATATTTCAACCATATTTACTTCATATTCTTCCAGAGAGTGAAACTGGTCACGCGTTTTCACAATCTGCTCACTTTCCAGAAGGAACTGATCAAAGTCGTCATTAAGTGCCTGGATATCGGGGGTCCTTAGATCCAAGAGGGATGGCAACTGTGTTCTACGCCGAAATTGTTCACCTGCGGTCAGGGGATTCAGTGCCCCACCAAAGAATAAGAGGAAATTCGAAAGGACTACCCACAATAATACAAAGGTTCCTTTTTTGTTAAGGTTCAATTTCGGAAAGTGCATTCCTTACCCCTTTTGAGTATATCCCAATAAACCATATATTTTTCACCCTTTTGTTATGAGTTTCTTGAACGTTTAAAGTGGAAAAGTTGAATGATTAAAAAAGCGAACTCCTCAAAGGTAAAAGATCAATAAGATGTGAAAAATCTATGTGGGTGATTGGACATACTGCTTTTGCGTATTTAATAGCTAAACCAATATTTGTATTTTTCAAAAAGGAACAAGATCCAATCTTCATGCTTTTTATATTTACTTTTGCAAATATAATTGATGTATTTCACTTCGGTTTTTTAAGGTATTATTCTCACAACTTTATAGGAACAGTAGTTTTTTCAGCTTTTTGGCTATTATTTTTTGGTAAATTTGAGGAAATCGAGAAAAAGGGTTTTACTGTTCTTCTATTTGTCGTGGGAACTCATATTATAGCTGATCTGGTATTCTCTGATTATTTTTTATTATTCCCCTTTAATAAAAAACCATATTTGGTTTATGGTCTCAATTAAATTGAGGATCTCATTACAGAATCAGTACTTACAATGGCGTTCCTGCTAATAATATTTCATTCCAACGATTTTACTAAACTGAGAACTTTTCTAAGCAAAGAAAAAATGAAATTTTTCAATAACCTTAATTTTAAGGCAATAAACAATCCCACTTTATTTACATTCTATCTATTTGTTACATTCTACCTATTTAATGCCGCTCAACTATCCTTTTTTATATTAACAACTCTAAATGAATTGTTAATGGGTTCATGGTATTATTGGATGTTTTTAATTAGTTTTTTTGCTTTTTTTTATGTTTTAACTACTTTATTATTTAAGTGTTAAAAATGAAAAAAAACAATCCGATCACGATTGAACGTTCTTCGTGTTAGATTTATTCGCTTGAATTGTTTTTCTCAATCGGATTAATCCAATATCCACATATTTGGGATTATTAAGATCGATTCCCCCTAAGATCTCCCAAAAGCCAATACAATCCCGGTAGAACGTTCTTCGTTGTAAAAATATGGAATCTATGTTGCTTTGATATTTAGCTTGAACCTGCTGATCAAACGTTACTCCATAATCTGCCAAGCACGAAAAATCACCGGCTGGATCGCCAATGGTTACGTCGCCAAAATCGATTATGCCAATTTTCGCTTGGTCTTTATCAAAAAGAATATGGTCTGAACTGAAGTCTCCATGTATCAACACAGGAGTATATAGAAAGAATTGCTCATTTTTTAAAAAAGATTCAAAACGATTCCGTGTCCATTCCTGCTCTTGGCGCTTAAGAATTGGAAACACTTTCTGTTGTATCCATTGATACAAAGTTAAAATTCTTTCTTTCTTTTGATTACGTGAAACACCTAGTTCCACAGCTTTTTCCACTGGGAAACTATGCAAAGTAGACAAGAATTCAGCAATTTGAGTGGTTAATTTTTGTGTGAATGCTTCTGAGTGATATTGTCGAAACAGAGTGGGAGTCAGAGGAACACCTTTTATCATTCTCTACCCGACAAATCGGCGTTTAAACTCCGAACAATCGAATGAAACAAACTCAAATTGTGGGATGGGAATGTTAATGACTTTTTGCAGCTCGGGGAGCAGGCGCCGCTCGAGATCTAATCTCCGAGCAGCTTCTGGGTTTCGAGGAAACCGAAAAATAAACGTATTATTAATCAGAAATACCCAATTATCCCACCCTACATCATTTTGTTGAATTGTCGTAACCGAAAGTTGAGGAAAGCACCTTGTTATGGCATTCTTGCAGAGTTCGGTGCTCAGATCCTCAAAGCGCGTCATTACAATGTCCTTTGTTTTTTTAACATTTTCGCTTAATATTTTTTACCCCTATCCCCACAATATTCGATCAGGAATAAGCCAAATAGGATATCCTATGTATATGATTGAACGAGTTCAATTAATATTATAGACTTTTTGAAAAACCTTGTTCTGAGATTCAATGATCGAAGCTATATCTAATCGCAGGGATGAGAAAAAAGAGGGGAAAGGCAGGCATGCTGCTCTTCTAAAGGCTATGGCTATTCAAACAAGAAGATGATGTGAACGGAGGCAGTAAAGGTTACTTCCCCCGGTTCAATTGGTGTCGATACTTCTTCGTAAGCAGCCACAGCTCGAGTATCAGCGTAATAGGGGCTGTACCCTGTAGATTCGCTGACATACCCTACTCCAACAATTGTAAGGTCTAATTTATTGGCAATTGCTTTTGCTCGCGCTTGGGCATCTTCAATGGCCAGAGCGAGCGCTTGAAGCCGTATTTGGGCAATTGCTTCCTCTGACATGGTAAAAGATACACTATTGACTTGATTTGCGCCTGCAAGGACAGCACTATCAATGAGTTGCCCTACTTTATCAATTTCTTTAGTGGTTACAGTGATTTGATTGCTGACTCGGTAACTTATCGGTACTGTAAATTCTTTATCGTAAACGGTCCAAAGGCTGAAACGACTGGTTTGTAAGTCATTTTCAGCGATTCCCTGTGCCTTCATCATATCAACAACTTGACTCATCTTGGCAGCGTTATCTTGAATCGCTTTGGTGGCTGTTTCTGCTTGAGTCGTTACTCCAAGAGATAGCATAGCTTGATCAGGATCGAGTCTGACCATTCCGATGCCTTCTACAACAATTTGATTTAACCCATCCGTTTGGGCAGGTGCTGCCCCGATGAGCTTCCCGGGGTCGGGTTGGTAGATGTCTGAAACCGCAAAGTAATTGTTAAGGGCCCAAACGCCTGTTACAATGGCTATAGCGGCTATAAGCACCATTGCCGCTCCAGTAGGGGAGTTCATTTTTTGCATGATATGTGATTCTCCTTTATTTTTCAAAGAATTATATTTACTAGAATAAACATAAGTGTGCTTCTGTGGAATAGCACAGAATATCCGATGTAAGAGTCGAAATTTGACCATGCTTTTGTAATGCCTTACACAATAACTAACGTTTGAGTTCAATTGACTTCGTTAATACAAGATCTATAGGCGCTTAAATAGTCAAAACTTTTAGATTTTAACGAATTAATTCTATTGGATGTGATCTAATCGGAGGCACCGGACAAAATGACCTGGTTCGATTTCGATGGAGGGAGGGATTTGTTGGTGGCATTCTGGGGTGGCATACTTACACCGAGGATAGAACGCGCACCAAGATGGGCGATAGAATTGCGTAGGGAGCTCTCCTGGAATTGGCTCAGGTTTGTGGTGTTTGTCAACACGTAGAACACACCCAATAAGGCCACGGGTATAAGGATGAGCGGGATTTTGAAAAATTGTAAGCACATCAGCACACTCCACGATCTTACCCGCATACATGATGGCCACTCGATCGGACATTTCCGCGATTACTCCCAGATCGTGAGTAATAAACAGAATTGAGAGATTAAAGACATTTTTAAGATCTTTGAGTAACTCAAGAATTTGTCGCTGGATGGTGACATCTAAGGCAGATGTGGGTTCGTCGGCAATCAACAGGGACGGAGCGCATAATAACGCGGCTGCAATCATAACACGCTGAGCCATCCCTCCAGAAAATTCGTGAGCATAACTGGAATAATTTCTTTGAGGGTCGG
>JBHIFL010000025.1:0-48713 GCA_046761065.1 Candidatus Heimdallarchaeota archaeon | reverse complement strand
CGATCGCGAGAGGGAGTGAGGAGTGGAAATTCCTAGCCCGATTCCGAGCGAGTGCCGAGAGGGCGATCAGCCGGTTGAAGGCGATCTTTGGGCTGGAACGGCTAAGAGTGAGGGGCTTAGCACGGGTGAGAAAACACGTGGGGCTGTGCATCATTGGGCTCCTGGAGAGTGCCCTGTATCTCGCGAAACGAGGAAGACCAGGATTGGCGAGATCGTTCCCTTATGTGGTGTAAGAGGTGATGGAATCGAACTGGAATCGTGTAACTAGAAGATAGCTTGGGCAACAAGCTATTACTTAGAAGGGAGGGTTTCTCTTTGTAGGTTTCAATGAACTCTAAGAAAGGACATTGAGATCTTCCCTAATTAAAAAAGAACACTATCCAATCAACTTCGAGGGTGAGTCAAATGTTAAGGAGTTTATCGATAAGATTTCTGTTTACGAGCCCTTGCACCATGTCCTCCATATTTTTTCGTCTCGCTTCTTCTGGAATCAGCAGTAATCATTGTACGGTCGATAGCTATATATTTGGCGCGAAGAGTCGGATCTTCTGAGTATTCTACGAAAGCTTTCGCGAGTGCCGTTCTGACCGCATCCGCTTGACCCATGAAGCCTCCTCCTTTGACACGGACATTGATGTCAACTTTTTTCGCGAGATCCCCGGCAATGAGGACGGGTTCTAACATTTTAATCCGAGCGAGTTCGGGTTGCTGAAGCTCAAGTGGAACGTTATTTATCCGAATACGACCCTTGCCGGGAATGCAAACGGCTCGGGCGATCGCTGTTTTGCGTTTTCCTGAGGTTAAGATAACTTTTTTTCTCATGATCTCACCCTTTTAGGTATTATCAGGTCGTTCTGGGGGATTATATCCAATTTCTGCCGCAATTCTCAGAATGGTGGTCGTTGGGGCAAGGGTTTTGGTTGCGTCCGCGTCAGGGATTGAAAAACGCTTGGCCTCTCGATATTCATCAGGGATTCCGGTATATACTTTGACCCGCTTGTGCGCTTGTTTGCCTCGAGGTTTTTTCCAAGGTAGCATACCCCGTATCGTTTTTTTAACAATTCCATGAGGGGTTCGAGGCCAGAAAGGGCCACGGCGAGGGTTTGATTTTGTTTTAATATGGGTGCGTTGTTTGTAGCGGTTTATTAAATATCTTCGGTTTCCAGTTAAAACAGCCTTTTCTGCATTGACTATGGCAATCTCTTCGCCTTCGAGAAGTCTTTTAGCCACATAACTGGCCATACGTCCCAGAATTAGGTTTTCAGCATCAATAACCGTCGGTTTGGGCACTTCTTTCCCCTCATACAAGAATCTTTACCCCGTTCCCACTCGAATTCTTCTCTACGAGTTCTGCAATCGTCAAGCATAACCCCCCAGCTGCTTCTATCCGTTTTCGAGCTTGGGTTGAAAAACTCAGCGCTGCAACGGTGAGTTGATGATCTAATTGTCCTGGAGCTAGTACTTTCCCTGGGACGATCACTGTGTCATCTGGTTTTGTGTAGCGGGCGAGTTTACTCACATTAATTGCTGACCTTTTACGCCGAGGAGTTTGGATTCGCTTGGCAATGTCACGATAAATTGGGGCTTTGCTTTTTTTCAGAATCTTCACTAGAGCAATATGATTTGGATCGGTTAAACGAATCAGTTTAGGCATATTGGAGTTCCCCCAAGGGATTCTTACTATTCTACACCTTTTACTTTTTCATCTAGTTCTGTAAGTTTTTCACGAAGGCGTTCAAGAGCCTTTTCTAGGATTTTATCTGTCGTTAGGGCACCCGTAGGCTCAAGCCAAAAGATAAACGCATCTTTTTGGGGGGTTACCTTAATGGCATCCAAATCACAAGCTTCTTGACAGAGCTGACACATATTGCAACGATATATATCTTGGATGCTGACATCGTCGCCTTTCATCTCCAAGATCTGCTTCAAGCAGTTTGGGACACACTGGCCGCAGCCATCACATTTTTCTTTGTCAATCTCAATGATGGGGATGTTTTTGTAGGCAACAGTCGCCACGGGTTGCCATTTTGCGTGATATTTCCCGCGCCCTAATTTCGCGATCGCTTCGAGAACGATCTTTTGGCCTTTACGGAGGGGCGCCAATGGGATCTTCTCTGAAATTGGAGCTAAAACTGGGTTTTGGGGAATTAAATCCCCTGAATGAACCATCACGACCTCCCCGTTAGAACTTCCCTCTTTTTCGAGAGTGAGCATGGTCGAGCACGAAGGACACCCAGTCCCCCCACATGTACATTCATCAAATGGGACAAGAAGGTCGAGATCAGTGTGTAGAGGAATGAGTCCAAGTTTATGAGCAAGGACTTCATCGAATACGACCGAGGAGTTTTCAATAATAATACATTCGTCGATCGCCAATACGGGAACCTCTTCCAAAATTACCCGTCGAAGCGCATTTACAAATGCTGCAGAGAGCCCTTCGAGCCTGAATTTAAGGAGGTTCGGTGTTTTCTCTAGGATTTCGAGCTCCATTTTGCTAACCTAAGTCATTTATCACTATCTTATTTGGATTTTGATGCTTATCCGATTTGGGTGCGTCTTAGCAGCCCTCCTAGTTATAAGGGATGAACCGTAACCAAATTCTTAAAACACCGCAAAACGGATGCTTTTCGCAAGTGTCCCATCAAAATCCCCCTCATTAAACCTTTTAAATCAATTGATCATGAACAGTGCAGGGTTAATCAAAAACGGTCTAGGAGTGGATTTACCTAAAAGCCTTAATTCGATAATGACCAAGGAATTTGATAACTATAGGTCGAATTTGGCAGGGTTGATTAATTGGAAGGCGCAGCAAGTGACTATATATCACAAGATGCAAGATCATGAGCCCATTAAACTCACGGACCTTCAAGGAGTAGGAAAGAAAACTGCAGAACGGATTGTTACTCATTATGGATCTGAAGAAGCTGCCCTCCAAGCTATCGAAGATGCAGATCTGGCAGGGCTTTGTCAGATAGAGGGTATCGGGGAGCGGTTTGCCCTAGGACTCATTCAAAGTATGAGTGCGAAAAAAATAGGAGCACGGATCCAGGATGTACTCCAGACCAAGGACAGTCTCATGATCTACCACCAGCTCATCGACATGCTTGGACAACATGCAATGACATCATTCACCCGAAACAAGTTGCTCCTGTATTACCCCCTCAATAACATCTTTCGGGAAGAAATTGAAAGACGGTTGGCCTTTTTCTCTCAAGCTAAGGCGGTGATTGAAGATTTGGGGGATGGCCTCGAAGAGATATTAACTTGGCTGGCAAAACTCCGTCCGATACGATTCGAACTCCCTGCCCAACGCCTTATAGGACGAATTATCCTAACGAATGATCAGCAAATCTATAACCAAGTGAAAAGTGAACTGAAATTTCGTATCATTGAGACACGACTTATTGAAAGTCCCGAAGAAGTTAAAGATTATGCTGATGGTTATGATTTAGTGATTTGGATTTCAACAACTGCCCAGATGGATCTTCCAGACAATGTAGAAGTGTTTCCTCCTGGAACTGAGCCGACAAAGATCCTCCCTGAGTCGATACTTTATTTCTACTCTGTAAACCTTGAAGTTATCAAAGCAACATGCGAGCTGGGGCGTATAATTAATAGGATCCCTCAATGCCCTGCGATCCAAGAAATCCTCTATTTAGTCGATCCTGAGCGCTTGAATACCGTTTTAAATATGGTAAAAGCGATCTCACCAGAAGGAGGGATTGTGGAAGGATACGATACGGAGCTAGACCGGCTACGCCGCGCAAAACAAGCCCTTGACGCGATGATTAGTGACGCCGAGACATGGGCAAATTCTGAACTTACTACACGTATAAGTTCCAGCTCCCTCGAACTTTCAGGGCAACAAATCTTAGATGTACTTAAAATGGGGGGGGAAGGGATGTTTCAACAATATTTAGATGAAAGCATCTTAGAACAAATTGAAGTTATCTCTCACGAAGCCGAAGATCGGATAGCCCAACAACTCGAGCTTCAAGGAGATGAGCTGGATCTCATAGACGGTCTTTTTCCCCGTACTGTACAATACCCTATCGAGGCAGAAAGAGGAAAACGCCGCCAGATAGAAAGTAAACTCTCCCAGAAATATGCTACCAAGGAGTTCAAACTTGCCACCGCTCTTGCAGGAGAGCTGACGGGTTTTATTCAGGATATAAGTAAAAGTGTTCGGGCCTTTTTAGACCTCGATTTATTCTTCGCAGTTGGACGATTTTCCAAACAATTCGATCTGAATCCTCCAAAGATCAGCGACAAACGCCTCTGTTTGGGTTTTTCTGGGGGCAGGAACCTATTTTTACTCCAAGAAGAACTTGAGGGCAACCTAGTCGTCGAGTCTATCTCTTATACCCTAGGGAATTCCTCGTTTCGTCCAGTTGGAACAAATGGGGAACGTGTGGCAATTCTAAGTGGAGCTAACTCCGGCGGCAAAACAATGACAATTCAACTCATCGCACAACTAGCAATCCTAGCCCAGAGTGGGTTCCCGATTCCAGCTAAGGAAGCGGAACTCGCGCTCTTTGATACAATTCTCTATTTTTCGAAACCTACTGGAACAATGGATGCGGGGGCTTTTGAGTCCACACTACGTCTATTAAGTCAAATTGTTACAAGTGACCAGGAGAAATTGATCTTAGTAGACGAACTGGAGGCCATTAGCGAACCAGGTGCATCTGCACGAGTGATTGCAGCTATCCTAGATATGTTTAACAACGCTAACAACACTTGTGGGGCGTTCGTGACCCATCTTGCTGGAGAAATAAGCAAGTTCACTCAATCTCCAATTCGGATTGATGGAATTGAAGCACGCGGCTTAGATGAAAACTTAAACCTAATCGTTGATCGAAGCCCTCGCTTTGGGGTCATCGCCAAATCAACCCCAGAGCTCATTGTGGAACGTCTTTATCGCCTTGATTCCACAGAGAAGAAAAAAGTTTATGGAAAAATTCTTGAGCGTTTTAAATCCTAAGCAGTCCTAGATAGCGTTGTCAGACTGTATGTATTTTGATGGTGTACCCTAAACTGTATTTGAGGTAATGATCTTGGAGATCCAGGAGAAAGAAGAAGAGGGCGAAATACTGATTTTGATAGAGAGTTGAGTGGCCGTCCTAATACTTCAGGAAGGTGAAGAACGTCCTTTATAAAGATCTAAACAAATAATGAGTTTTACCAGATGAACCAGAAAATACGAATTTTAATCAAGTCTCCGTAAGAACCAAACAAGATTTAACTAACTATAGAACTTAAAGAAGCGCATTTTTATCGGAAGTAATTTTCCGCTCAAAAAACAATAGTTGTTTGAGGTACGCTTATGGGCTTTAATAATGAGGTGCGGGGTGTACTTGTAGGAAGATTTCAACCCCCTCACTATGGTCATCTTTCTGTAGTGAAATACGCTTTAGAGCGGGTGGATGAACTAATTATTGTTATCGGGAGCCCTCAACTAAGCCACTTTGTCGAAAACCCATTTACGGCCGGGGAACGCCACTTCATGCTGAAGAAGGCGTTAGAGGAGGCAAAAATTAAAGCTGAACGCTATTACATTGTTCATGCTCCAGATGTTCACAATAACGCTATCTGGGTGGCATTTGTTGTGTCCTTATGCCCTCCTTTCCATATTGTGTTTTCTAACAACCCACTAGTGTGTCGACTTTTCTCTGAAGCGGGAGTTAAAGTAGAAGCTCCTCCACTGTTTAATCGGGAAAAATTTTCTGCGACCGAAATACGAAAACGAATGCGATTGAGAGAAGACTGGCGGTCTCTAGTTCCAAGAGCTGTTGTCACCTGCATTGAAGAGATTGGAGGGGTTGAACGCCTTTGCGCCGTCGCTCAATCAGACAAACAATGCGAGAAAGGTTAGGGGGAATTCTCCGAAATAACAGTTTGATTCATTATTGGCCATTATATTCTTTTCGAACCTTTATAATTTACTACCAAATGGGATAGGAAAAGTTCAATATAGAGGGTTGACATTTATACTCCAAATGGATTAAGATTATTGCTGGAACCTATTTTGAACTTGTCAAAAATACCTTGGACCTTTGAACAGATGCTCGAATGGGCAAAGGGGGTTGCTGCGAAAAAAGGGTGGCAGTTGAATCCCAATGATGTCGCTGTGAAAATGACAATAGAAGGTCTTATTGAGAATCAACGGATATACAGAAGAAGATATTGTCCTTGTAGAAGGGTAACAAGAAACCCAGAGAAGGATAGATCCATAATTTGTCCGTGTATTTATTCAGCAAATGAAATCGAACAAAAGGGTGTTTGTCATTGTGGATTGTTTGCTACAGGGTAAAGGGTCTGAGTTTTATGGTCAAAAATGGCTTTTTTGTTTGGTTGTGATTATATTATGCAGTTACTCCAGTCTTTGATTCGGTAAAGCAATTTTATTCAATTTAGTTGTTTGCCACTCCCCCCTCTTAAGAGCCGTACCCCATCTCTTTCAAGTCTCGCTCGCTTCATATCAGATCGGAAACCTCTATCTGCAGTTTACATAAATCCACTTACTTTCTTATTTGCTTTAACTACTCAGTGGCAGAGAATAAAAAAAAGGAGATTATTTGAAAGTGCATATCCTTCGGTTTTTGCTTTACTTAGCAATCTGATTCGTTCCGTAATCCTATCATAGGTATTCCCCCTTCTTTGGGGATTTCCCAGTTCTATTCAGGGTTTTTTGGAAATTCGGAAAGATTCGCAGGAGATGTATATCAATATTTGGCTGCCTGTCACTTCTAAGAAAGGCACTAATTAGAACCTCCCTAATTCTTACCAAAATCCTACTTAGTATGTGGTGATCTATCTTCAACCCAACTTCCAGAGGGTAATCAAATGATTAAACAACTCCAATGTATTTGGACATATCTTACCTAATGAAAGAGCAGGTAATACGAATAAAATATAGAGAACTTGATCATAGTTGTTACGATCATCACTAAGTAAGAAAAAAATCCGTCATGCGATAAAGTTGAATTGTATTATATTGATAAAAAATCACCTTCCCCATTTCAAGCATTTGTTTTAAACCCGTTTGACTTCATAATAGGTAACATTGAGAATTTGTAATTGTTTCGTTTCCTTGATTCTCTTGGCTGAGGATGAAAATGGGAGTAGCGAGCGTTTAAATCTAGTGGTGGGCATATTATATATTATGTGGTTCCTCTTAAATTACGAGTATGATAGTACTTGTGGGGTATTTTGATGTCCCAAGAAGAACTAAAGGAGTCTTTTACTGCTGTTACCCGCAAACTTTTTTCCAATCCCTTTTATATCATCCTCTTAACCACTTCAATCATTCGCAATGCTATCTATAATGCGATTGAGCCTTTCAGCTATCTATTCCTTCGTGACATTGGTGTGTCCTACATTAGAATCGGCCTACTCGACCTTGTTTACTCATTCGTCATCATCATTGCCGTTCTGATAGGCGCCTATTTCTCCGATTTACTACCATATCGACGATCGAAATTCGCTGCGGCACACAATTGTTGTTGGGGAATCATGTGCATATTCTATTTCCTGGCTACAGGCTTTTGGTCAGCTTTGGTTGTGTTTGTTATCGCTGGTTTCTCTTGGGCGTTTTTCCCAGCCGCTAGGACTTATTTGTTGGAACAAAGTGGGGAAAAATATCGTCACTTTGCAATGGGGTTTTTCTCTATCTATCGGCTGCCACTTCTCTTAATGTTTCTGTTGCTATTAAGATTGATTAGAGTCCGTGGCTTCGTTCTAGGAATGCGAATCGCTTTCTTCTTTGCAGGCTTTATTATAGTCCTCATGGGACTTATACGATGGAAATTCTTGACAGATCCGCCAAAGCATTTAGATACCCCAAAGTACAACCCCAGCTTAACAGGAATGGTCAAAGACAACGTTAAAACCTTACGATTTGTTTGGAAAGTAGCGCCCGCATTTTGTTTGATCACTAGTTTTGATGCAATGAGTGACCAACTTTACCGATTTTTAATCTTCTTCTTCTTGAATGAAAAGGCTGGGCTCTCCGAGGGAGATCTTCTGACTGGCCGATTAACACTTGATTTCTTAACTGTTCCCTTAATACTATGGTTATCTTTCCGAATCAACCGAAGTAGGGGAAGAAGACCCTTTTTTCTCTTGTATTTGGTCCCTACGAGCACTGTAGGACTCCTGCTTGTATCCCGATCGCATCCGATTATCCCTTTTATTCCAGAGTATTTCCCCATCGCATTCACTAAACTGGCATTCCTAGCTTATTCCATTAAGTATGTCTCAGACTTTCTGTGGATGCTCATCCTTGCCCCATTAGCTATGAGTTTCGTCTCACGAGAAAATGCGACAAAAGCAATCGGCATATCTTGGCTTCTGGTCTATTTTTTCCGGCTTATTGGGGCACCTATAGCTGGCTGGCTCTACCAATCAGATCACATACCCTTTCTTTTATTCAGCATTTTAGCTCTCAATTGTGTGATTTTGCTTGCAATAGTTTCTTTTAATGATTTCAATAAAAAAGGAATCAACAATAGTAAGGGGCGTCCCTTGGCAGCGGAGGACAGTGGCGGATATTCATTCGAATAACTTCTCCCTTGTCAGGACTTAGTAAGATCATGTCTCCATCAATAACTCCTCTTATTTGATAATTATACGTTCCTTATAGTCCAAAACCTTTACAGGACACCCCAGCATCATTAAACGTGAGCAAATTGTACTCGTATGGTCCGAAGCTCGATCACATGGGACCCCACGACTTGAACCACCCCATCCCACCACGCCATGGACAGGGATAGGCGTTTTTCTGAATGCGATGTGAAACTTGGTGCAAAGAGAGTTAGATCCTTATAGGGGTCGTGATACGCATCGAAGATCACGTTTCCCATTTCTTTTTCGCCTTAAAAGGATTTACCCGCTTCGGGGACCGATTCGTATAAGTGATACCCCACCAAGTTGTTTTAAAGGTCGTTCTTTCATTTCTTCTTCCGAAATTGGAGAGGGTTCTATGAGACCTTTATTGATCTAGTTTCAGTGACGTGCAATCCCAGCTTTTAATTTTGTTTGATCAACATTCAAGTGGATAGAAGCCACTAATTTGCTTAGCACTAGAAGTAATATTCCCAGTAATTAAAAAAAAGTGCAGAAATGCGTCTCTAAACCAAAACTTTGTTCATCACAAATCTTAATTATCTCAAATTGATAGCTTGAATAAGTTTAGTCATTCCTTAAACTAAGCAAAAAAGATCCATTAAGAACCCAAAAGAGAAGATTGAAGATGCTAAGAGTAGTTCATTTTGAAATAGGTGTTGATGACCCAGAACGTGCTGTTAAATTTTACCAAGATGTATTTGGATGGAAAATTGAAAAGTGGGACGGCCCTATTGACTATTGGTTGATCACCACAGGCGAAGAAAGTGAACCGGGTATCGATGGAGGACTGATGCGGCGAGAAAATTCCGAGACCACAATTAATACTGTAGAAGTCCCTTCTCTCGATGAATTTGTAGAAAAGATTGCCAAAGCTGGCGGGAAAGTGGTCAGGCCTAAATCTACAATTCCTGGCGTCGGCTACATGGCCTATTGTCACGATTCCGAAGGTAATATGTTCGGCCTTATGCAGCCTGATCCAACAGCTAAATAATTGAAACCGAATACCGCTTAAATCTACAGCTGCATAGTCTCACCGAAGAAGACAATCAGAAGAAACTCTTATTTCATTACTTGAGAGGTTCAAGAGAGCTTATTTACCTTCATATCACTTTAATTTTTGAGGGGATTTGTATAAGAAGAACAGCATTCTTGCAGGTGATTTAGGTTAAACTATCTTTAATTCCTTGAAGGAGGAATGGTCTCAGGATGAAGGATTCCTGCAATAAATATTATTAAGCTTGTGACACCATTGATATAAAGCCCCCAACCTATCTTTGTTGCTATTATTGAATGGTGCATTAATTTAACTTATGCACTTCTTATATGGTGATGATCAATCCATATGACTGATTAACACACATATAGTCTCTCATTATAACCTTGCTTTTGGGACCATTGATTGTGATCTCTCATTAAAATCAGAAAATGTGAAATTCTTTATATTCTATGGATTAGTAAAGGCTGAATGTTGCCTTGAAATTTGGTTTTCATGGTATGATAGTAAAGATCCTATGTGTTGGAAGAAGGAATAAAATGACTTTTTCAAATAAATATTAATTTGTAATAAATAACCTAGGCCAACTTAGGTATTCAAACCCTTCAGACATCCATTTGATGTTGTTCCTATCTTAAGTTGAGTTTAACTGGGTGTTATTGTTTATTAAATACTCAATTTTAAAAGTGGATGTAAAATTACGATGTTGAGACGAAAGAATTAATCGATGTCTGCATCATCACTAATTTTTTTGGCTCCTTTGGACCAGTAAACTCCTTTAAAAATGATAAAAAGTTGTGAGAATTATCTAAGCTCCTCCAAAAAGTGGTGAAGGGTTTCAACCTTGGCAAGAGAATTTCCTTCGACCGATGAGTTAATTGGAAAAACTCGCTATGTCGTGGTGTCTCCTACCGCGACCCTCCGAGCGCTAACGCGAAAACGCGGGAAAAAACGTGGATTTCTCCTCAAGGATATCCCAGGAACGAGCGGGCGCTTGGATGTGATCTGTCGGTCTGCTCTTGTGTGTCATCTCACCGCACCGAAAGCGAGGGTGGTACTCTTTGGCGTCTTGGGGAGCGGAAGGGATGCAGTTACGCTCTATTTTTCTTCGCTCGCCGATCATAGGGATGAAATTTCATTAGCTCGAGTCGTCAAAGATTTAGTACAAGTGTGCACTGGACGACAGGACGACGTCCCCCCAGAATACCCTCAGATTGCTCTCCTCACCTACAACTTTAAACAATTACTCCAACGATTAAGCCAGCTTGGCGAAATTGTGTACCTGACTGATAAAGGGGAGGATATTAAAAACACACCCCTATCCCAAAATACAACCTTCGTTTTAGGATCCCACGTTGATTTAGATAAATCCGAGGAAGAGATCCTCGAACAACTTGGCGCAAAGACGGTAAGCATTGGGCCAAAGAAGTACTTGACATCCCACTGTATAGCTTACCTGAATTTTCTCCGATATGAACTCTAGAATTTACTAATAAGGTGCGTTCTACACCTCCTACAAGGCCTTTGTACGGGCATAAGGAAGTGGTTCGAGTTTAAGTAATTTTGGAAGTAAATCGTAATAAGAAAAACTTCAGTAGCCAAAATGTTGAAATACCCTTACCCAATGCGGTAGCATCAAACCCCATTTCTGAATTCAGGAGCGCAAGAGGCGGACAAAGGTGAGCGATATAATTGAGACTGCAGCTATTAAACGTCTCCAGAAAAAGCTCACAAAAGAGACTCTCTTCATGTATATCTTGCGGTTACTCCAGGACAAAGAACATTATGGTTACGAACTTCGACAAGAAATCAAGAACCGCTTTGGTTTCACGATGGCCACCGTGACAAGTTATGTCATTTTGTATCAGATGGAACGAGAAAAATTGGTTATTTCAAAGAAAAAGAAAAGTCCTAAGGGCCGCCCATCTCGAAAATATTACAAGATCACAGACAAAGGAAGCCGTGTCATGACAGAAGCTAAAAAAATTCTCACTGATACTCTAGGAAAAGTCTTTGATAAGACATCAGAGCCGAAGAGGTGAAGTGATCCCCCCAGAAAAGTCGTTGTAGTATCCCAGTTAAAAGAAATTTGGGTAAAGCGATTCTTGGGAGGCGATTCGTGATGTGTACCCCTTCATAATGGGGTGAGCGTACAATATGGTGCAAAGGGGGCAAATTAGCTCTCCTGGACGAATTTGTCTCTTTGGAGAACATCAAGATTACCTAGGACTCCCTATAATTCCTGCTGCAATTAATAAACGCCTTAACCTTTATTATCACCTAGAAAACTCCCCTACGATTTTGGAACTCTCGAGCAAACAGCTAAACCAAACGGAAATGCTTCGACTGAAGCAAGCTCCTAAATTAACAGGTTCTCCTTTTGACTATCAAAAAGCGGTTTTACAGCATTTCTGGAATGAAATGACATCTCCTCTTCCATCTAAGATCGTAATTGATTGCGACATTCCGATTCGCTCAGGACTTTCCTCTTCTGCAGCCCTTTTGACGACCATGGTCTTTTTGATAAAGCATATTGCATTAAATTGCAAATCCCCTTTAGAAGAAATCGCAGAGATCGCGTACCATTGTGAACATGATCTTATGGGCATTTCCTGTGGAAGAATGGATCAATACGCCTGTTCGATTGGCAGAGTTTTTCACATGACTTCGACTGAAAGTCCAAAAGTAACCCCACTTAACCTTTCAAATGATGTGTACCTAATTATAGGAGACTCTCAAATTGAACGAAAAGCAGATATCCCACTTAAAACAGTGCAACAAGATATTTTTCAGGCCTTACATCTACTTGGCAGTCCTAATTTGAACTCATTAAGCGAAAAGACCATTATGAACAGTTTTATCTGAACGTCATAAAAAGCGGCTATTAGGCGTGATTGGGATTCGAGATGATACTAGCTGGGCTTTTGAGGAGTTAAAGAACCCAACTCCAGATTTAGTTTATCTTGGAGAATTACTGACCTCTCAACAGCATTTCTTAACGAAGTATTACGAAGTGTCCCATCAGAAATTGGATCAAATGTGCAGGGTTGCAGAATCCAAGGGTGCGCTTGGCGCCAAACTCACGGGAGCCGGTTTCGGGGGATGCATGTTTGCTCTTGCCCATGAAAAAACGGAAGCAATAAAAATTAAATGCGCCTTGGAAGAGTACGGGAAATCCTTTATCACCCAAATCGATTTGGGACTTAAACATTTTCCAAATGATTTGTTGAGACTCGAATCCACTTGAACTCCGCCAATCATGCCTTTATTCAACTGCCATAATGTTGAAAAGCCCTTATTCGACACATTTAGTATGACAACTAAATCACTTCAGCATTCAGAATAATGTTGAATACAACTCTGGGCCCGTAGCTCAGTATGGATAGAGCATCCACGCGTCAAAAGCATCCGGCTTCGGTTCATAGTGATTTAAATCGCATATGAAGAAACCAGAGGGATGGAGATCATCCTAATGGTATTGGCTCAATCGGGAAGGGGACGAGGGGGGGGAGGGGTGAAGCTCAGTGCGGGCACACGGAGAACAAGAGGAAAAAACGCGCCCAGAGGCGCTAGAGCTGTGTCAAGTCAGTGGATCCCAAACTTTCTCTATTTATTTTTCATTGATTCCATTAGGGATAATATCGCGTTGTTAAAATCTTTAAGATAAGCAGTTAGTTGTTTAATATGTTCTCCCTGATCTTTGAGCATTTCTTTTACTGTCTGAATTATTTCATCTGAAACTATTTTTATTAGTTCCATTCCCTTTTTTGTTATCTTCAGTTGAATTTTTCTTCGATCTGATAATTTTTCATACATTCGTTCAACGAGACCCTCTTCAACTAAGGACTCAACTAATCGGGAAGCTTTTGGTTTGTCAATGTACATTTCTTCAGCAACCGTTGAAACAAAAGCACCATCTTGAGCCAATAAAATCTTGACAAGAGCCATCAATTGTTCCTCGCTCCAATTATTTTCCCTAACGGTCTTTGAAAAAATTTTCATCACCGGTAATTTACGTATGATGGCTATTTGGTTCATGAATTCAGTAAGTTCAGTATCTGTTATTCCCATTTTTGGTTTCATCCTACAACTATTGCAAATCACAACATTTATAAACTTTCGGTTATAATATTGTAAAATGTAATGGTTGTAAAAACCAACCATTAGTATATGAAAAAGGAGATAAAAATGCCTCTGAGAAGGAAACGTCTACGGGTCGATGAAAAGACCCTTTCAAAGGATATAAGCGGAAACGTGTATATTGTCACCGGGGCCAATTCTGGTGTTGGTCTGGAAACCACAAGACAATTGGTTAAGCAAGGCGGTCATGTAATCATGGCCTGCCGAAGACCCGATGCCGCAGAGGAAGTGGCTAAAAGTTTTACCGGATTAAAAGGCAGTTATGAGGTCATGAGATTAGACCTTGCTGACCTACAGTCGGTGAAAGATTTTATTACGGAATTCTTAAAGAAATATGAGAAACTGGATGGTTTGATGTGCAATGCCGGACTCGTGACTGACAGTAAACTCTCCCGGACGAAAGATGGATTAGAGACGACCATCGGTGTTAGTTATTTCGGTCATTTCCTACTGACGGAATTATTGCCGGATGTCTTGAAGAAGAGTGCTCCCTCAAGAATGGCTATTGTTTCGTCCGTGGTTCATGCCGGAAATGAACAAAACCGCCCCAAGGTGCATTTGGAAGACTTGAATTATCACACAAGGGAATTCAATAATTTTGCGGCTTATGCTGAGGCTAAAGTTGCTAATATATTATATGCCATGGAGCTTGCGCAAAGACTGGAAGGGACCGGAGTTACCACGGCGTCCGTTCACCCAGGGTGGGCACGATCGAACTTCGGGCGCAATATGAGTGGGGGTATGAGAATCATGATGGGAATCATGAGAGTGGGAATGGCGATACTGTTCCCGTTGCACCGTTATCTCACCGACAGTAACGAAGACTCCGCCCAAACCTCCCTTCATTGTTTGCTCTCTGATGAGGCCCCACAGCATTCAGGAGCGTATTTCAGCCAAAGCAGTAGGCTTTACAATGACAGAGAATATAGGGAGGGCGGGTGGCCAATGACCTCTCCCAATCCCAATGCCAGAGATATGGAGACTGCCAAAAAATTGGTTGAGATGAGCTATGAAATCGTTGGATTAAATAAAAAGGAATACCCGCGCGAAGTGTAAAAAATGTCTTCTTGAACTCCACCAATCAAACTTTTATTCAACTGCCATAATGTTGATATACCCTTATTTGACACATTTAGTACGACAATTAAACCACTTCAGCATTCAGAATAATATTGAATACAACTCCGGGCCCGTAGCTCAGTATGGATAGAGCATCCACGCGTCAAAAGCATCCGGCTTCGGTTCATAGTGATTTAACTCACATATGAAGAAACCAGAGGGTCGCGAGATTTACTAGCCTTGTAGGCAGTAAACGTGAATTCAAATCTCGTCGGGCCCGCCAATATCTTTTTACCATAGTGACTCGAGCAACAGACTTAACCAGTTTTGTCCCTTCTATTAGGTAGGGGTATCTATTGCTGCGGATAGGGGTTCATGTCTCGATCACTGGATCCATTGATAAGGCAGTCGAGCGAGCAGTGGAGCGAGGATGTAACACCTTTCAAATTTTTACACGGAGTCCAAGGGGCTGGAAGTTTACAGCGATCCCCGAGGAGAATGTCTCCCTCTTCATTGAAAAGTATAAGGAAGCGAATATAACTCCTGTAGTTGCTCACATGCCTTACTTGCCTAATCTTGCGACATCACAAAGCGAAAACTACAGCAAATCTCTGGATACCTTAATCTCAGAGATACAACGATGTGAGCAATTAAAAATCCCGTATCTTGTGACTCATTTAGGAAGCCACTTGGGAGAGGGATATGAAATCGGGCTTAAAAACATCTTAAATGCCATCGATCAAGCCTTGTCTCAAGTAGACAATAAAGTGATGCTGCTTCTTGAAAACACAGCAGGCACCAAAAACAGTATGGGGTCAACCTTTGAAGAAATTCAGGCAATAATCGAAGGCTTAACACACCACCAAGAGAGGATAGGCATTTGTTTTGACACAGCTCATGGATTTGCAGCCGGTTATGACCTTAGAACGGAGGAAGCCGTCCAGGATACGATCACCAAGTTAGATGATATCATCGGCCTTAAAATGCTGAAGGTTATTCATGCAAATGATTCCAAAGGAGATTTAGCCTCACATATTGATAGACATGAACACATCGGGTTGGGATATATAGGGGATGCCGGCTTCAGAGCACTGCTCCATCACAAAAGCTTACAGGATCTGCCATTCATCATGGAAACCCCTATAGATGACAGACAGGATGACATTGGGAACATTCAAAAGCTTCGAGAATTAGCGGGTTGAACCTTAACTGCCCGAAAGAGCCGAGATGTTTACTCCCATTCGATTGTGGCAGGAGGCTTATGGGTTATATCATAGACCACGTGAGTAACTTGAGGCACTTCATTGGTGATTCGCGTCGAGATGCGTTCCAATACGGCATAGGGGAGTTTCGCAAAGCTCGCGGTCATTGCTTCACGACTTTCCACCACTCGGACCGCAATAACAGTCCCATACGCCCGGGCATCGCCTTTGACGCCTGTGGCGTTTGTGTCGGTTACTACTGCGAAATACTGCCACAACTGCTCTTGCAATCCGCCGGCTTCGATTTCTTCCCGCACAATTTGATCCGCTTTCTTTGCGATATTAATTTTCTCGGGGGTTAATTCCCCGATAATCCGGACGGCTAGACCGGGGCCGGGGAAGGGTTGTCTCCCAACGAGTTCCTTTGGTAGGCCCAGCAGTTGGGCAACTTTTCTCACCTCATCTTTATACAGGTCACAAAGGGGTTCCTCAATTGCCTTGAACCGAATTCGAGTAGGCAACCCCGCCACGTTGTGATGGGTTTTGATTTTATCCGACAGTTTCCTAACGCCAGACTCGATTCGGTCTGGATAAATAGTCCCTTGAATGAGGTATTCGGCCCCGGATCTCTCGGCGATTTCTTCGAACACCCGGATGAATTCCTCGCCGATAATTTTTCGTTTTGCTTCAGGATCAACGATTCCCGCAAGTTTAGCTAGGAATCGCTCGCGGGCATTGACCATTTCGAGGTTTATTTTGAACTTCTGAAATACCCTCTTTACAAAAGCCGGTTCGTTCTCGCGCATAAAGCCGTGGTCCACGAACACGGCTGTCAGTCTGTTACCAAGGGCCTTAGCTGCAAGAACTGTTGCCACACTGGAGTCAATCCCCCCACTTAGGGCGATAATCGCTTTCCCCTCCCCCACCGTCGTTCGGATTTCATTTTTCGCTTTTTCCACAACATCTTCCATTTTCCAGTTCGCGTCACATTTACAAACTTCAAAAATGAAGTTATGGAGCATCTGCATGCCCTTTTCGGTATGCACCACCTCCGGGTGCCACTGCAACCCATAGATCGGCTTTTGCTGGTGCCGAAACGCGGCCACCGGACAATTTTCGGTATGCGCTAAGACCTCATAGTCGGCGGGGAGCCCGAACACCGTGTCCCCGTGACTCATCCACACCTTCTCTGTCTCCCCGACTCCCCGCAAGACGCCCACCGGTCGGTCGATGGTGACATACGCGATCCCGTACTCCCGCTGTTTCGCTGGCTCAACCTGTCCTCCAGCCATGTGGGCGATCAGTTGATGGCCATAACAGAGCCCCAAAATCGGGATATCTAATCCCAAAAAGCTCGGATCTGGTCGCGGCGCCCTGGGCTCATACACGCTGGCGGGGCCTCCTGAAAACACTAAGCCTCTCACGTTGAATTGTTTATGTAGCCGCTGGAGGTCTTTGAGGGTTATATCGTAGGGAGCAATTTCGGAATACACCCCATGCTCCCTGATTCGTCGTCCTATGAGGTGGCAATACTGCCCGCCGAAGTCGAGCACCAAGATCATGTTTTTCGCTCCTTGTTGCATGAAAGCCCCTCAACGAGGAGGTCGTGGCCACACCGCCGAGTGTGGGTCCTCTCGCTCGGGTTTCACCACGGAGTGATGGCTCATCTGCGACCCGAGGATCTTCCACCTCGACAGGGCCGGGAGTTCCACCCGGCTGTCCTACGAGGGCTGCCGAAGCATGTAAGGGAGGAAAGGCGCGCATTCGCACCAGGAACAACACCCAGTTCGCCACCCCAATGAGGTGATTCCGGAGAGTCTCGGTAGGATGGGCTTTGGCCGCGATAATTTGGTGCCATTCCTCCGAGTGGTAAATCATCGAATACAAGCGGAAGATCGAACAGTGGGCGGGATTAGGGACACATCAAGCTGTCGATTCCGGGATTAATGTGTCCAAATTAGTATGAGATTCCTTAGCAACGGATCGTTCCTCTTGAGGTCGACGGAAAGATTTCACCTTGTTCTCAGGCTTCTGGAGTTTTATAGTATGGCGACATCGAGATAAATTTTCTCAAGATAAGGGGCCGAAACAAGCGGATAAAAATACGGTAACGTCCATAACGTTTCTGAATGAAATCGTAATAATCGTCCAGTTTGTGGTTTTGGTAGGCAAATTCCTGTTGGACCGCTTCAGTATCGTACCAATCTAAATGGTATGAGTTTAAATCTTGTGTAAAATATTTTAGATCAGGTTTTGGAAGCGAAAGACAACCCAAGGAACGGGAAATTAAGATCTCGCCAGTAATCTGGAATCCATTTTTTTTCCCACCCCCTAGAATATAGGCCCGATTATTCGGGGTGTCTTGGGTCGTGAGTTTTTCGACTGCTGTTATGAGGGCAAAGGCCACATCCAAATCCAGAATCATCTCAACCCGTGCGTCTGAATGGATGCTAAAGAGTTCTTCAAGCTGCTGAAAGGAAAAATCTGAATGGAGGGGTAACACTCCAGCGAGACGAAAAATTAAGAAATTGCGATATTTTTCTCGAATCATGTTCTCTGCTTTAATTTTTGACTCTTCGTAGTTACCTGTTATCTTCAGGGGATCATCGGGTCGGATTAATCGGTTTAAATGTTGGGTGGCCCCCATGACACTCGCGGAAGAACAAAAAATGAGGGGAATATTGCTAGCGACTTGATTAAGGGCATTGACCACATTTACCGTCCCCCCATAATTTACAGCCATGCAAAGTTCCCGATTCCTCTTGGTGACCGGAGGAATGAGCGCGGTCATATGAATGACGCCATCGCACCCTTCAACTGCTGAAAGAACTGAAATATAATCGCGGATATCCCCAAAAATAACTGTATCTACCATGTTTCGGTATTTTTTCGCAAGCTTTCGATTTCTCTTATTATCCAACTCAAATACTACGATTTCGTGATTTTTTTTCTGTGCCTCATGGAGTACAGCCTTCCCGACATTTCCAAACGCCCCGGTGATTAAAATTCTCATTTTACGCACAATCCCTAAGCCTTGGACACAGAACATCGCAAACTAAGACATCCGGTAGAATGTCTCATTTAGGAAAGGAATTAGGGCATAGATTACTGTGTGTCGAGTAACCAATTCCCGAAGAATGACGCCCTTGGAGAAAATCCCAATGGCACCTTCGGCTTGTTTGGTATTCGTTCGCTTGCTCAACTCATCGATCACAGCGCCAAGTTCCTTTTTTTTCGCTTTAAGTTCTGTTAGAACCCGAGGTGGGCACTCCCAAAAGGAGCCCCAACTCCCATGACACTCCAAGTTTTGGTTCATAATTGCGCAGTATCCCGCAATATATGTCGCCTCATAGAGTTCTACAATCCCTCCTTCCAATCCAACGCCATATTCGGCATTCGTTGTCTTTAGAACCTTTCTTGCTCTGTTTTCAGCTCCTATTTTAATTTCTTCATTAAAAGGCTGGGAAGCGACATCAGAATCGACCTCGACGCTGATGACTTCAATTGCTGAAAAATAATGGGAAAATGCATTCTCCACGGCTTGGAATTTGACCGGATTGGTCGATCCTACAGCGATTCTCATCGTTATCTCACTCTAACGAAATTAATTTCTTCATAAAGGAAGAAATACTTTGCGATGCAACCGGTCAGGTTTTTAATCCGTGAAATTGGCCCTTAATGAATCCTAATGATTTTAGTTAGTATTTTATACCTGTAGGATTATAAGAGGGAGATAACGCTCCCAAAAAGAAACTTGATTATGCGAAAATAGCTCATTCAACAAATAGGGAAAGCCCACCAAGAAACGGAAAACAAAAGAGGTTATACTTTCCATCAAATTTAGGGGGCAGTGCTCTTGTTTGAGAAGTTGAAGGAGATCCATGATCTGGTCATCAGGGATCCAAAAAATGTCACCCCGGAGATAAGAACACATTTTTGGAAACTTGTTGGCCAGATAAAAAGAACCCCGCACCCTGATCAAGAAATAGTTGCTAAAGCTTCGGAGATTCGAGATCTGTTGTATGAACAAAGACTCGGCAGAACCTTTTCACTGAAAGTAATGCTTCCCATTTGGGGTGTTTTGGCAATTGGTTGCTTTATTGGATACATTTGGTCTCTGGAAAAGATAGCAGGGAACGATCTCATCTGCTTCAAATGGAATAGTCATTTACTGGGGGGGTTTGTCGTCTTCGGCTATCCTCTGGGACGCTTCGTCGCAGGTACCTTAATGGGAATTCGATTTGACGGGATGTCCCGAGATATTTACTATCTCCCGACGCTGAAGATCAACTACTACAGCTATTTAATGGCCTCGCCGCCAAAGAGACAATGGATGTTCTTGCTGGCGGGCATGTCCACCGTGTTCACCTCCGGCGTCGCTGGGACCCTTGGGTTCGTCATGGCACGCGATGCGACGGGTTTACTCCTTTGTGCCTTCCTTGTCGTCTCATATATCTTAGTAATTGCCTTCCCGAAGCAAGTGGGAAGGTGGAGAGGAGAGATGGGACATTTCTACAGAGAACGAAATATTGTTCGTGATTGGAAAAGAAAATTAGCATCGCTCACCAATTCGTAGAGCGTAAATAGTTGAGCATTTTCACAAGGCTTAACTACTTTTTCCACATACGACCCTCAAGATAATCAACTGACCAGTTACGTACCCATGAAAAGCTCTCCTACTGAATGTTCATACGTCCTAGTTAAGTTTATATAACACATTTCAACGACTTTAATCGGTGCCCCAAGTTGGCGTACATTTATCAACAGCATAAGTGGGAGAAGGCAATTAGGGACTGCTGTGTGGCAAAGCATGGAATGGTTGCAGCGAAACACCCCCTCATAAGCAAGACAGGAATTGAAGCCATGCGAAAGGGAGGAAACGCTATCGACGCCGCTGTGGCAGCTGCATTTGTGGACTGCGTTGTCGAGCCGGCCATGAATGGCATTGGTGGGGAGGGGGTCATGGCGATTCATATCAGTGGGAAGAACATCATCATCGACTATGTGGGTCGCCCATCAAAGAATTGCACTCCTGAAATGTATGAACTTCTTGATGAAATAGAGCCTGGGTGGATGGGATGGAGACGAGTCAAGGATGACGCCAATATAGTAGGCTATAAGGCTTCAACCGTCCCAGGTACGGTCGCGGGCCTAGCGAAAGCCCTAGAGCTCTATGGGACGATGGAGCTTAAAGAGGTTCTAGAACCAGCCATTAAGATAGCAGAAGAGGGGTTCGTGGTGGGCTGGTGGACCACATCCCATATCGTGAAGACTATGCACCGATTCTCGAATTTTCCAGAGTGGCAGAGGATATTCCTTAAGGAGGGGAAGTATCCTCCAACACCCTACACCCACTCCATCAAAGCAACTCCGGATATACTCGCCAATAAAGATCTGGCAAAGTCCCTCCGCCTCATCGCAGAGGAGGGGCCCGACGCTTTCTACAAGGGAGAGATCGCCAAGGCTATTATTAAAGACATGGCAAAAAATAATGGGCTGATCACCGCAGAAGACCTCGCCATGTACGAGCCCCTTGTCATCACCCCCCTTCCTGGATCATACCGAGGCTTTGAAGTAATTTACGATCCGAGTCACGCCGGGACGACCCTCATGGAGATTTTAAATATTCTTGAAGGGTTCGATCTCGCCGGATATGGGTTCGGATCCCTGGAACATCTCCACATCATGGCTGAGGCTATCGGCCTCGCTTATGCCGACAGATTCGAGTATATGGGGGATCCTGAGTTTATCAATGTCCCTCAACGAGGGCTTGTTTCCAAGGAATATGCCAAGATGCTTCAGAAACAACGGATCAACTTTCAGAAAGCCCTTGAAATAACCCCGGGTAACCCATGGCCATATGAAGAATGTACAACTGCCCTTACAGTGGCTGACAAAGATAGAAACTTGGTGGCAATAAACCAAACCCTTGTTGATACCTTTGGTAGTGGAGTAGTCATCCCTGAAACAGGAATTGTTATGAATAATGCAATGTACGGGCTTAATCCAGAACCAGGGCATGCAAATTCAATCTCGGGAAGAAAGCGTCGAATCCAGAACGTCTGTCCAACCATCCTCCTGAAAGATGGAGAACCCTTCATGGCTATTGGAGCCCCTGGTGGGAGAGCTATTCAGACATCTATCGTTCAGACCATCGTTCACGTTATTGACTTCGGGATGGACATCCAGTCGGCAATCGAGGCCCCAAGGATCACGCGGGAAACGAGTGAGGTACAAATTGACAGTAGATTCCCCAAGGAAACCTCTACTAAGCTCATAGAGATGGGACATCAAATTGCTTACATTGACAAAGAGATCGGCAACTGGGCCAGACCCGTCGGTATTGTCGTTGACTCCAAGCAGAATCTCCTTTATGGTGGCGTGGAGTGGCACTTCCTTAGCTTTGAATCTGAAGCGATTGGATACTAGCTTTTCGCTCCTTGTTGCATGAAAGCCCCTCAACGAGGAGGTCGTGGCCACACCGCCGAGTGTGGGTCCTCTCGCTCGGGTTTCACCACGGAGTGATGGCTCATCTGCGACCCGAGGATCTTCCACCTCGACAAGGCCGGGAGTTCCACCCAGCTATCCCACGAGGGCTGCCGAAGCATGTAAAGAGGTAGAAACGCGTGTTCGCACCAGGAACAACACCCAATTCACCACCCCAATGAGGTGATTCCGGAGCGTCTCGGTAGGATGGGTTTTGGATGCGGTGAACTGCGTTAGTTCTTGTGAATGGTAGATAACTGTGTAGAGTTTATAAACCGAGTGGTGGGCGGCCTCTTCGAGTTGTTGGGCGAGCTGTTGCGTATTGACCGGAGCCAGCTTGCGGCGCCGTGTGGATACAGAGAGGAGGCGGGCATAGCGTGACGTCCGAACATCCGCTTCTTGCAAGAACTGCAAATCGGGATTATCGGAGTGCGCCTTTGCGGCGTGATGCTGTGTACACAACCACCGCACATAGGGATCGGGGATCGTGACGGCCCGCCCCAACTTGGAGGGGTGCATATCGGTGTCCACCAAATCGTGCAGGAGCGCAGCCATAGCCAGCTGGCGCTCATGGAAGGTCAGATCCGAGAGTAAGCCCTTGAGAATCCGGAACCGTGGGCGAAACGTGTGACCCGATGCTTGTCGATGATACACCTTGTGTAAAACCCAGCGAATGGCCCCGTAACCCCATGCGGTGAGCTTTCCGACACATTGGAGTTGGAGTAATGCGTGAATTTTCCGATTGGTCTGCTTCTGCGTTCGGGCTTTGAAATCGAGGTGCAAGTACCCCATATACGCGCGCCGGTAGACTGGCAACCCATGCGCGCCTTGCTTCACGATCAGGGTCGTGCGGCATTGATGGCGAGCCGGCGCCTCCAGTTCCAGATAAGGCCGATTGGACACCACCCCGCGGCTGCCACGTACCCGTAGGAATCGGGACTTCGTCACAATCGGGGTCAGGGTTTCCGCGATGAGGCGCGCAATCATGCAGTCACCTCCCCTTCATGGGTCTCACTCGATTCGCTAGGTTTTGTTACAATTTGGGCTAGCCACTGCTCATAGGCTTCGAAGGCGTGTTCCAGTTCAGCTTTGAGGGGTATGACCGTCTCTTTGCGAACTAACTGAAAAGCTCCCCCGTCCCATTCCCGCGCATAGGTGAATTCGACCTTTTCCAACGTGTAGGCCCGGAGGAACAGTTTCCCGGCGCCCCACGCCTTCGCGGCCCCCACATCGGTACAGCGTTCCAGGCAATTGAGCAGAAATCCCAAGGTTATGGGCTTCGGGCGGCCGTTGGGAAACTGGAGGTACGTAATGAATTCGCCCGCAAAATATTGTTGGTTGAAGTTGAGGGTGTTCCCATCTGGACGGTGGACGTTGCGGGCATGAGTGCGGATTAAGACGTGATTCACTTCCTGGTGGATGCCCAACTTGGTCTCAGGGTCGTCCACTAACGGTGGGGTATAATTCCGGAAAAGAGAGGCGTGGTTCAGCGAGCCAAAGACGCGGCATAACAGGCATTCTTCCTCGGGGTCAGGACATTCGCCTGGTCGATGGGCACCTTTGGGTAACGAATCCTCTGGTAATCCTGGCATACTGTAGGGGAGGTGGAGTTCCTCCAGGATTTCCTTCCCCGCTTGGCGTAAGGCACCCCGAAGACTGGTAAAGAGCTTCAAGATGAGTCGTTCCTGTTTCTGTTGTTCCCGGACATCTTTATCAATGAGGAACCGCTGGATCGCGGCATCTTTGTGTTGGGAAGCGAGAATGCGTTGGATCATCTCCGTTTTCGTACCTGATTTGGACACCCCTTCTCCACTAACGGTCTGCAGCTCATCGATAATTTCCCGAAGAGCCTTGACTGGGAGTTGCCCTAAAGTCCCTTCAGTAATTTTGTGGGCAATGGAAACCAGCGGATTCTCTGCGGTGGTCTCGACGACTAAGGGCGCTGTCCCCGGGATTGTACTGGTGGAACTCCCCGGTACATTGACCCCTAATGGTTTAGCCATGGGCGTATAGAAGACTGCTCGCAAGCGGAACTGCGTCTGCGGTACCATGAGGATCACCGAACCACCTCGTGGGCATGGTGGCAAAACTGACTCGCGAGAATATGCTGACACACTTCCCCCCAGTATGTCCAGTGGGTGCTTGTACATGACACCGTCCCATCAGGATTCAGGTGCACTCGATAGGCCTTCGTCTTGCTCTCTACCAAAAAGATCGCGGTTCCCCCGCCTTTATAGAGGATGGAAACGCGTCCCTCCACTACCAGCCGAGCCGCCTCCACTTAGAGGTACTGGGAATGGGACATCACCTCACCCCTCCACCAGGACCGCCTTCTTACTCGGAGCTTCTGCTTGGTGTGGCTCCACCTCCACAAAGCAGAAGGTATCTAAGGTGTGGTGGACGGTTACGAGTTTTTCAGCCAGCTTGGGGTTCCAATACCGTCGTTGGGTCGGGATGGTTGGCTCTGAGACTGCCACATCGCCTAACCATAGCTCGATTTCAACCTTCTCCCAGCACACTAGACCGTACTCACGTTCAATGCTCTCAGGGTTGGTTAATGAGCGGCCGCATCGCCAGCATCGGACGCCTCCTTTTCCTAACATAGACTCAACTTGAAATGTTTCTGTATTCAACATTGCTTAACACCAGTATCATATAGGAAAATTAAACTTTATAAATTTTTCTATATTTGAAAAAAATAAATAATTACTTAAAATATATAATAATCATTCAATCAAAATAGTTAAATAATATATTAGTTCAAATTTATTTGGAGGAATTATAATGCCGCGTGGTGGTTCTATTGCAGATCGTGTGGAAAAAATATTCGATATTCTTGAAACAGGTCGTCCCCTCTCACTTACTACTTTAGCAAAACGAGCTAAAATGCACTATTGGACGGCACAACAGTATATCGATTTGATAGTCAATATCCAGAACCGCCCACGAATTGAAAAGATAGAATCGGAGCGTACAGTTCTCGTTCGGCTCGAAAAGAGTAAACCAGATCAGTAAAAAATATTTGACGGACTCGAAGCAGACAAAACTAAGTTGGTGCTAAGCAATGTCGAACTTTGAGCCTTTCGTCTTAAAATGTTAATGAAAACTAACTACTCTAAAAATATTGCAACAGGGTAAATGGAAAGAATACCCCAAAATAGCTTGCTAAAGGAGACCATAACAAAACAATCTTTACATCATTCAAACATTATTCCATCAAAAATTGGCCATAATTTGTTTTTTCATTCTATTCTAGGGAAGAAGAAAGTAGGAGTGGGTTACACCTTATGGGCGAACCGAACAACATGTAAACATCAGAATGAGACCAAGATCAATGTCAGATTGCTCTTTACTCGATTTTTGTGGATTCCTTTAATTAGCGATCCTGCATTCAGCGCAAATAAGTTCAAACTAAAGGAATTCTGAGGATATTTCCTTAGTGGTTGTTTTAGGAGTCAAAAGCAGAATTTATCGTATGTTAAAAGCAGAAATTTGATCCCAGAAAAACATATATCCGATAAATATTACCAAAAGTTTCACCAATATGAATTATGGGGATTAATAGGAAAAAACTAAGGAATATATTCTATAATATGCTAAAATTAAGAAATTGAATTTTTCCAATTAAGATATTGTATTACTGTATCCTAGCTTTATGGTTACCCAATTCTCGATAGGCAGTTGCTAATTCATCATAGATGAAAAATAAGTGCTTTTTATCTATGTTTTTTGCTTTGGCAAGTAATTTTTTGATAATATGGATAATCTCTGAAAAATATTCTTGATTATGCAATAAATTCAGAATATATGACACGCCAATAATCCATGAAGATCCTAGACTGACGTGATCAATGAATTCTTTAATTAAAACGGTTAAAACATGGTCTAAAGTGTATGTCTTTTTTAATAACTGCAGTTTTTCGCTCTTGGATTTGGAAATGAACCATTCACCGAACTAGTAGACAACAAGTCATTTTTCAATTTATGGTTAGGAGATATTTAAAGACGATTCTAGTTCCCACAATCACAAGGAATGAAGAGGAAACTTCATGGACAGCAAAAATTCCCACAAAAAAATTCGGTGATTACTACTATTCATGGTTGTTTGTATCATCCAAGTGGATAGGAGAATTGTTAGAAGCATTACATACATATGGCCATTATGACAAAATGAATGATATCGAATACAAGTTGGAACAATTGATAAATAACAGATTCGACGATACTCAACCTTTCGCTCAACAACAAACTTGGACTTCCATGACTCAAGAAGTACGGTGGCTTATTATTGTTCTTTTGGTTCGAAACTACACACACCACGAGACAGAGATCCCTGTTGCTATAATGGACGGGGATATCTTCACGAAATCATTTTATATCATTATTAGTTCTATACTGTTCACTTTTTCTTTGATTTGGAGATAAAGGATTGTGTAACTTCAGGGATCCAGGAACCGACTCTACTCCCACGACTTTGAAGAGCGTGAAGAAAGATGGCGTTCAAACCGCCAAATGCTGCTAGAAGGCTTCAGGCGATTGGATCTGTTAAAGAGTTGTCGGAGCCGCTTCGACTGGCCTTCGATCCTAATACAGACTTCGAACCCATCCCAACTCCAAACCCGAACGACTGGTTAGCCGTACATTTGGAAACCGGGCAAACATTTAACGAATTTATCAAGTCAAAGCCGAAGCGGCCGAATTCCCATCAGTGGAGGATTTACTTGCAGCCATTCGGGGAGTTTCTAAAAGACCGAAGCCCATCGATGGAAAGATTAAGGAACTACACCACTGTTTTCTTCCAGATGGACGTGAAAGTCCTTTCTCCTCTAACACCTGATGATTATCGTGTTACAACTCGGATTAATCCTTTCACTAGAAAACGGCAAATTCTAACCACGGACGTATTAGATCTCCTCCGAAAAAGGCTGCCTGGTGATGGATTCTGTATTCTGGCACTTACCATGGAGGATCTCTACCCCCAACCCTCCTGGAACTTTTGTTTTGGTCAAGCTTCTCTGGTGCATCGTGTTGGAGTTTTCAGTTTTGCTCGATATGATCCCGCTTTTTTTGGGGGAGAACGGGAATTAAATTATCAAAGAATCTTATTATGGCGTAGCTGTAAAGTTTTGACTCATGAAACCGCTCATATGTTTGGTTTAAGCCATTGTATATTCTTTAAGTGCGTAATAAACGGATCCAACCATCTAGAGGAGAGTGATGCACGACCGATGCATCTTTGCCCAGTGTGCCTACGTAAGCTCCATTCCAGCATCCAATTTGATGTTTTGGATCGATATCGCCAACTTCTTGAGTTTTATCAAGTGGCAGATTTCGAAAAGGAAGTTCATTGGATTAATAATCGTCTTAGGAATATTTCTCACAGATAGATGCCTATTTTCTAAAACTTGGGCAAAATAAAAATTTCTTTTTGTTCTTTTCTCCAATCGTAGGTTTTTCATTTTATTGAAATTCAGAATTTCGGAAAATTGAAATAAAGTTCGAATCCTAGGCGAAATTGGAGACAAGATCATGATTCCAGAAGCACGAAACAATTTTTTGAAATAATGGGTAAAAAATACGAGGGATTTGGGTATCCCAGTCTTGGTGGGTGGATTGAAGCATTATTAATGTTAGAACTCGGGTTTTGGACTCAAGAGAACATTTCAAAACGACTTTCTGAGCTATTACCCGAAGCGGATTACCCTACTTCACGAGCATCTGTCAATAGGGTACTTAAGCTTCTTGAAAATTATGGTGTTATTGTAAAATCGAGCCCTAGAAGGCTTGGTTATAGATATCGGCTTGCCCCTAATACAAACATGATAGTAAATATATTACAGCAATTGATTTCGAATAACGAATCGTTTACTAAAGAATTGACTTTTCTTGAGGAACGATACAACTTAGATAACGATCTAACATTGAAAAAAGTGGTGAATATGCAAATAAAAAGTTATTCACTGTTTAATCAAATTTTAAAGACAGCTATTGAATCCGTCACATTAGAAGAGGATATTTAGAGCGTTATCCGGCGGGAGATGGATATAAAATGCCACCAATTATCAAAGTAAAAAATTAAGGGAATATTTTGGGAAAGAGGCTGATCTAGTATACTGGTTAACGTAAACAATTGAGAGCTAGATGCGGTGTTTAGTGGCTCACAGAAATGCTTTTCATGTTCCACCTAGCTTAACACCAGCGACCTTTTCTGATGCATCGTTCGCTGTAGTACACAATCGTAAGGAAAGGAGTCCAAACTTTTATCTCAATGTGTCTGATATGCTAATATTGGAGTGGAGAGAAAAAAATGCGTGTATCATCATACAGTTTCTTCTAACATGTGTATATGCATTTGATTAAGCAGTCCAACTTGTATTTAATGATAATATTAATAATGCCTAAAACGAAATATTGGAAGTCATCTGGCTACCAACCCTTAATGATGTACATTTTCCTACTATATTGATGATGTGAAAACCCGTCAAGTCCTTCGAGAATTATATAAGATTGAAATTGGAACAGGGTTGGATCCTCTTGCAGGGAAATGAGGAGTAGTCAAACAGTATAAAGCACAATGATGAAATGAGAGGGAATTAATATTATCTGAACCTGACCCATTCAAATCCAAGGTTATAATCACGTTTAGTCATATGTACCATAATAAATAGGCTTGATGTCATCCCGTATGCTCCACTCCATGATTAGCAAGGTTATAATTTGGAGAGGAAGATGAAGATGTTACCTGATGAAACTACTTCGCCAAAATTGATCATGTTCGGGAGGGGCTTACAAATACACTCAGGAGGGGCTTGAGGCGCCTCAACAAAGAAGAAAGCAGTGAAAAGAGGTGTAAAACAGTATTTTGAAAGAAAAAGCATTAATTAACAAGATCGCATTCTGATAAAGCCAATTGACCGCCTTGTTTTTCACGACAGAATTTACTCAAATAGTTATAACTTTAGACATATAGATTTTCTTATATCGATTCGGGGCAATTGGTGTCTAGCAACTTATGTGGGGGCCATAACGATTAACGATAGTGAAAAATTGGATTCCGAGGAGCCATCCCTGTTTGGAGAACGGGTCAACCGCCGAACTTTTTTGAAGGCTTCTCTGGCCACGGCGGCGGCCGCCCTAACCGGAGGAGCGCTCATTCGTTCCATTTTGATAAAACCCTCAACCATCGATACCCTAGCTTTACGAACTCCTCTCTACTCTCAGAACGGGAAGAGTCTTGTTGCCCTCGTAAAATGTGATAACCGAATTGACGGAATTAACACTGCCATTTCACTTTTAGGCGGTCTTGACCCTCTAGTCAAAGATCTAGATTCCTATGTGCTCATCAAACCTAATTGTAACACGGCCCATCCCTTTCCTGCATCAACCCATCCCACCACCTTAGAAACTACCCTCAAGTTACTAATAGCTGCCGGAGTCGCGCCAGAAGATATTGTGGTAAGTGATTTACCTAATGCCGGGGCATTACCGGTTCGAACAAACTTCCACCAGAAGGGATTCATGCCTATTCTCGAAAAATTTGGAGTGTCTGCTAGATTTCTTGATGAAGAACCTGAAGATACTGCTTTTATCAAGACATATATTCCAGCTGCAACCTATTGGAACGGAGAATTTACCACTATGAGCTGCGTCCATGAGGCATCTCGGGTTATTTCGCTGCCTGCGCTGAAGACCCATAGCATCGGAGTCTTCACAATGGCGCTCAAAAATAGCGTAGGAGTGCTTTCTTACCCGGATAGGAGACGGCTTCATAGTGGCAACACCCGCCAGAAAATCGCCGAGATCAACTTAGCGTATTCCACTGACCTTATCATTGTGGATGGCTTAGAGGGTTTTGTGGATGGGGGTCCGACTTATGGAACTAAACAGCAGACCGGGGTGGTGATCGCTGGGAGTGATCGTGTGGCGGTTGATTTGGTCGGCGCCTCGGTATTAAAATTCTTTGATGCGAAGGGCTTGACTGAGAAACCAGTGTGCCGCCAAGACCAAATTCAGAGAGCAAAAGAATTAGGAATTGGCAACACAGAACGTGATAAGATCATCCTACGGCACGAGAATCGAAATGGAGATTCTTCGTTTGAGGATATGATAAATTTGGTGTTCAGCGAAATGGAATGACACCCTCCCATAACAGACGTGCACGGGATGCGTACCGGTTTGTGTGAGCTGTTAGCATACTCTAACTACTTATCCCAATGAGGATTCGGGTCTATTAGATTAGTGAGGTTCACCATGTATTGAAATCGACTTAAAGTGGTGGTGGTTTTGAGTGTTTGATACATATTGGCTCTGGGCATTTTTGACTATGTTTTCTTTTTTTATGGATCTTATAGCTGTTAATAGTAAACGAATTGGTTCAAAACCGTTCTTTGGTTTCATTTTTGTGTCTCTACCGAGTGGTTCACGGTTAATACTAGTCCTGCCCTTTATTGAACAACCTAGATTTCATTTTACAGATCTTACTACACTTTCCCTCGGCTTCCCTATCTTGATATTAGGCCTATTCTTTGCTGTTGCGCCAGTGTACCATCTCGGCATCATTAACCCATTCACACGCCCTGAACGCACAGAAAAATTACAGACTGACGGGTTATATGGGATAATACGCCACCCTATCTTGTTTGGAGAAGCAATATGGCCTTTTGGTTGGTCAATTATTTTCAAGTCGATTCCTGGCTTTATTTTTTCATTCGTTTGGCTAACCTGTTTGTATTTGTTTACATATACGGAAGAAGAACGACTTATTGAAGAACATGGAGAAACCTACACCCGTTACAAGCAACAAGTCCCCAGATTTTTCCCCCGTTTTAGGATTTGACTATCTCTTTTAGAGTGTTATATTGCTTTACTCAGCACCTGAAATACTCTGCTAAATACCCAATTATATTGGTTTCATTATTCAAGAAATAGTTCCTGCCTATCACAAATCCCGTTTTCCTACTTGATCTACTTTGTTCTGATTACTTCATCTTATTGATAATTCTTTGAACCCAAGGATCTAATCTTAGTCTACAAATTGCTCCAACAGATGCGACCACCATGTTAACAACCGAACCCACAAAAAACTGGATCGAAAGGAGCAACCCAATTAGTGAAAAACCCCCAATTCCTACCCAAGTGTAGATGAATACAAAAGCACTTAATATCACTCCCATGATAGCGCCTCTGAGTGCATCAGTCGTGTTTTTAAAAGGCTGTACACTAAACATTCCTGCTATCAGCCACGGCGCCATACCTAAACTCAAAACGTCTAGGGGAGAGTATGCCATCGGGATAGACCCGCGGGCCAGATCTATCAAAAGTGCAGAGTCATAGATCAGCGTAGCGGAGAGGGCCATCAAGATTTGGGGAAGTTTGCTGGGCAAGGATACATCGATGACCAGCAAGAGGAGTGAGTGTGTGAGCATCGCCCAACCAAACACAATTAATGCTTGTATTACAATCCATCTTGAGCTTTGGTATGTATTATTGGTGGACAAAGGGGTCATCACCGGCTGGATTGTAATCCTTTTTACTTTCGTAACTTTATAAGATTTAGGCTGACACATCGTTTGACTACTCCTGTAACATCTCCAGAAATGCTTTACCTTATTTACCTCTCCTGTAGTCTCGAACGTTAGTTTTCCAAAGAGATGCCCATCTCAGTTTCACTTTGCATTATCAGTTCAACTTGCTATTTAATGGAAATTAATAAACAAGCCCATTCAATGACAATGGCTTGCTTCAAATGGATTTTGTTCGATCAAACTTATTAACTACTCCATCCCAATAAACGGAACTTCCTTCATCGTCTACTATACCCTATCTACAACTATAGTCGCTGAGGGGGATCTAGACCAGGTCGTTGCGACTCTATCTCGTAAGAGATACCCGAGAGACTTGCAGATGATGTAGCGTGTGGCTTTTAAGTCTGTAATGTAATCCGAGCTACAACACCGCGGTATTACCTCTTCACTTGTATGCTTTTTGTTCCGCACCAGTAGTACCGTTTGGAGGCGTAATCATCGTTCACAAAGAGGACGGGGATGCCTTCCCGCAGGACCTTGTATTCCAATTGAAATTTGATCTGATAGGAGGGCATGGTGTGGAGTTTATGATTGGTCTGCAAGTATCGAAGAGCTCCCCTGATTTGGGGGATCGAAGATGCTATTAATCATCAATAATGATTATAAACCTAAGAACATCCTTCCTTTTTTCAGTTGCCTGCTGAATGACCTTCCTTCTCACTAACCAATGGTAAGAGTCGGAAAAGCTCCATGCCAAAGAATTTCATCGGCTTCAAGTCCTGTACCAATGCATTAGAATCAAGTGCGCCTAAAACAAAACCGAGTTACATATGGGTTAAACGTTTTGGTTGTAAAAAATGAGTCGCTGGATCATTTATCTGCATATCTAATAATTTTAATATCGCATTCTTGTCTTCCGGCAGTTTCCCCTCAAAATATTCGTAATTTGAGATATGATCATTCCGGATTTCACTGTGGACGTCTAAGTTCGCAATGATCGCCCGTTGCTCACGCAAGAGGTCAATCGGGGCGAGAAGTTTGAACTTCCCACTTTGAATACGTTCCATGAGGGGCGCATTGGGCATTATATTGAGCGTTCGAAACCGAATGAAATCGGGATTAATGGCATTCAACACCCGTGCCGTCCCTAGGGCGTGCTCTTCTGAGAGGTCTTGTCCCCCTAATCCTAGAATCACATAGAGCGAGAGGCAGAGCCCTGCTGCCATTGCCTTCTTGCTGGCTCGAATCATGGCGTTCGGAGTGGCCCCCTTCCGCATTTCGCGGAGGATCCGCGCTGACCCGGATTCCAACCCCATATAGACGGTGCTTAAGCCTGTATCCCGTAAGATTTTCAGTTCTTCCCGATTTTTCTTGAGTAGGTCATGATTTTTACTATAGCAGGAGACATGCCGGAGGCTTGGAAAAGTGGCATAGAGTTGGTTTAGGATCGTCACCAGCATGTCCATTGGCGCGCAGGTGGCGTTCCCCCCTGCTAAGAATACGTTTGTTGCATCCCCATAGTACTGTTTCGCCTTCTCGATGTCTGCTAGGACTTCCTTGACCTCACGGATTCGAAAGTCCTGAGTGTGACGGTACGTTCCGCAAAACATACATTTGTTCCACGAGCAGCCTTCAGTAACTCCGATAAGCACACTGTCCGCCTCTACTGGCGGGCGGATAATGATCTCTGAAAACATGTATGGTATTTCTTTTAAAAGATACTAATGACTTCCGATTTACTCCATCTATTTAATCTATAAGTGGTGCGCCTATTCCAACATGTTGGGCTTGTCGGAAGATTTTTCACCACGTGAATTTACCATTTCTAAGGTTCTTATAATGGGAATATTCGGAAATTCCGCAACTATAATAATCGATCTCAACTTGGTCATCCAATATGTGACGTTAATGTTGTTGTTTGGCTACATTAAGAGAAGGTTCCTGAAAGTGCATGGCCGCATTATGTCGACTGTAACCCTTATTACGCTAGTTACGATCTTATTGGTAATGGCTCCTTCTTTCGTGCGTGGATTCAGAACATATGAGCCGACAATCGTCTTCCATGCGGGACTTGGTTTGCTAGCTACTCTGCTTGGAGTCACATTCAGCTATCGTTTCAATAAGGCATTGAGAACCAGTCAACCTCTTGGCTGTGGGACAAAGAACATGATGCGTCTTGCCTTTGTTCTCTGGATTTTGCCAATCCTTGGTGGAACGTACCTCTACCTGACCCGTTATGTTTTGCTGTGATTATAGCGCTATTTCGAAAATCATAGAACAATTCGTCCCCTCCGAAATTTTACCCCCTCTCGCATAAGTATCTCCCGAGCGAGCAAAAATCCCACTCGTCCTTTCGAGTTGACCACCCGATGGCAAGGGACAATTAACCCGAGGGGGCATTTACCAAGTGCATTCCCTACAGCTCTCGCCCCACCCGGGGAGCCAATGCGCTCTGCAATCTCCCCATAGGTCGCGACCTGTCCTTTGGGGATCTTTCGTGTTTCCTCTAAAACGCGCTTGGTGAACTCAGAAAAATACGCTGGATATGTGAATTTAATTTCGGTGTCCCAGTCGCTTCCCAGAAACGTATTCATTAGTGCCTTCCCAACACGTATTAAAAACGCTTCCTTCGGATTTGGGGCGTCTTCTCTGCCAGCCTCTTTTTCCCTAATTATTTGTGGTGTTCCTCCTTGTTTTGCGATTCTATATCCTGCATTCTCTAATCTATGGTTGATTTTTTTTAAATTCTTGCTGGGGTAGAGGGATAATGTGATCGTAGTCTCTTCCAGAGCGAACGCGACAAACAGCCCGTCCTTATCGAAGATCCAAGCATTTGGTTCCTTTTCCCTCGGAATTGGTTTGATTTTTGGCTTCATATATAAATTCTCCTCGAGATTAGTGCTTATACATTCTCTAAATTCGAGAACTCTCATAAATGCTTCAACAACGCCAGGGTAAGCTCATTTGATATTGTACAATCCCAAATTATTGACTATAATTGGTTTTAGATTTTCAATGATTGATATATATAGATTTTTCCGGGGTGGAACGCACGAATAGAACCGAATATTGAAGTAAAAAGACAGCTAAGAGATAGGAGGGGTGAATCCACAAATCTGCAACGGGTATTGGAGTGGTAAAGCGATTTATTCCTAAAATGGCATCCGAGATGAAGAATGAGGTGCCTCCTCCAGCGAGCATGATCCGAAACTTTAACGGTCTGTCTGGGTATCTAATCAAAAGAAGATAGGTAATTATCACCATTAGACACAGGACTATGACATAGGGGAGGATAGCCAAGGTTAGTACCTCTTCTGGGTTGAAAAGTAAGAAAACATAGATAATCGTTGTAATAAAGGCCCATCCAAGTGTTACTGTAACAGTCAATAATTGTGTTTTTCCCGAAAACAGGGTTTTGAGGTTTAGAAGGGGGATGATGCCTGAATACGCGCTAAGGTACAAAGTTTGAGCGGCAAGAAACGTGAGCATGCCAATAGCAAAATCTTTGCGGATCAAGAAATCCGCTATGGTGCATACAATCATAGCAATGGGCATTACATTAAAAAATCGAGATGGGTTCAGTGTTTTTGGGGAATCTAAAGCTGCTGTTTGCAGGAGAGAGGCTGAGAATGTTTCGAGATCTACAATAAATACCCGGATGATTATTGCCGCCGTAGAGATTAGAAGTGAGGCTCCTAAAAAGAGCTCAGGCAATGGATTAAAGGTAATCCCATAGCTAACAAAGCGAATTATGGTTATAAGGAAAACCAAGGTCGCTATTAAATATACCAGCATATACGCGTGCTTCATGTTATCATCTTCGGGATTTCTAGGGGACATATGAGTGGATGCGTTGGGTGAAGTCCAAAAATTTTGTGGAACCGAGCGCGGTTAAGCAGAGAAGGGATATTAGATAATCCCCCTCATCCAAATAACTCGACGTGGGGATTTATGGAAAATGCGTTAGGTTTTTCACTTCAACTAAAGGTTATTATTAAAGTGAAGGGAAACCACTAGGGTATCCAACATGAATTCTGATGAATGATGAGATAACTAGGCAATGAGACATTGATTAATTCAGCATTAGAAAAAGATGGAGGCAAGACGGCTGATCAACAAACCTAAGAGGAGCGGGATACGTGCAGTTTTAATCCCCCTATTGTTCGTATTGGTATTCGCAGGTTGTATTGGACAAGAAATAGAAGAAGAAACTAAATCGGGGTCACCAGAAGTTGAAACCTCTATTGAAACACTTGTCGAAGTAGGAACCCAAACTGAGAGCGACGAGTTCGTAGAAGCTCGGAGAGCAATGGTGCAGTTTCAACTGAAGGCGAAGGACATTAACGATTCTCGAGTCTTAGAAGTCATGGGACGAATACCTAGGCATTTGTTTGTGGATGAAGATTTATGGGATTACGCCTATCAAGATCATCCGCTCCCTATTGCTGAGGGACAAACGATCTCACAGCCTTACATAGTCGCTTTGATGACTCAAGCGTTACAGCTGAATGGATCAGAGCGGGTCCTTGAAATTGGAACAGGATCGGGGTATCAGGCTGCCGTCCTCGCCGAGCTCTGTCAAGAGGTTTACACCATTGAAATCCGAGAAAAATTGGCGGAGAGTGCCGCAGAGCGGTTGCAGAACTTGGGGTATGAGAATGTGGATGTCAAGTGGGCTGATGGATATTTCGGATGGGAGGAGCACGCACCTTACGATTGCATAATCATCACATGCGCTGTTAACCACATCCCTCCCCCCCTCATTCAGCAGCTCAAAGATGATGGGGGACTACTCATACTCCCTTTGGGCAGCCCACAATATATCCAAAATCTTACTCTTGTCCAAAAACAGGGCGATGATATCTTCACGACTTATATAAGTTCAGTCCGGTTTGTCCCGATGATCGGGGAAGCTGAAAAGGGCGGAGATTAAGCTAGCTATAGGGATTTATCTACACATCTGGTAATAAATTCTAGATACTAAAACTTTCGAATGGGTGTTTATACGACAAGAAGAGGTACGCTATCAGATAAGTCAAACTGGCGAGAACGAAGACGGTTGAGAAGCCAAGGGAGAGGGCGATAATCACGGGCAAGATGGAACCTAAAACGGAAGCACAGCCGTTGGCAGCCCAAGCCCAGGGAATTAGAACGTGCCTTGAATCGCTCAGTAGTCTGATTCCGAGCGGGAAGGGCATTCCTAAGACGAATCCGAGAGGTACAATCAGTAAAAAGGAGACGAGTAATTTAGTGGCGAGAGATAAGCCGAGGAACGTCAAAAAGACGGGGGAAAGGAAAATATAGAGAAGGCTGAGGGTGCTAATCCCGAGAAGAAGGAATCGTAGACCCCGCCTGTCAACGAGTTTAACACGCCCAGAGAAGTAACTACCGCCTCCAGAGGACAAGAGGAGGCTGAAGAGAACAGTTGAGACGGCATAAGTGGGGTGACCAAGAAAAAGGATGAACCGTTGGATGAGGGTGATCTCAATGAACATATAGCCAAGGCCCAAGCAGAAAAAATAGGTAATAAACCGCTTATGGCCAACAACGTCATGCCGCTGGACCTTGCGGAGGGGGAGGAGGATGAAAACCATAGAGAGGGCTAGTGCTTGAACAAAGACGAGGGGTACCAAAAACCCACCTTCGATAAGGGGCTGCCACCGTCGCCCCATAAATTTGTACGTCTCATAAAGCCGGTTCCATTTGAAAAAATGGAAGAAGAAGGGACGTTCGTCGGAAACAGGGGTGATATCAAATAGATAGCGCTCATAGAACTGATCCCGATCTTCAGCGAAAAGAATCTCTTGAACCATCATGTAGTAGATCGGCTCCGGAAATTGATTGTAACGATTGACTTCCTGAGGACTGATTCCAGGGAGATAGACGATGTCAAAACTCCGTTTGCGACAGAACTCTCGGATTGCGGCATTATCGGTGGTATCGAGCCTATTCTTCTTGATGAGGAGGGTAAGGGTACCCCACGTTCGGATCACCGCGATGTAGTTCTCAGGATCTTTGATTTCTAGGCTTTCTAGGGCATCGACGGCTAGAGAAACGAGTCGGATGTCCTCTCTTGGGGGAGGAAGAAGCCATCGGGTCACAGTGAACATTCCTCTCGGGGATAAGTGGGTAAAGTAATCGATAAAAGCTTCTTTTGTATGTAAATAGTTCTCAGAGAGGGCGTGAATCCCGGTTGAGGAGGCTGCAGCGTTATCGGTCATGGAAAGTTCAATGATATCGAATGTGTCGGTACTCGCGCGGATGAAGCTCCTACCTTCGGAGACAACTACCTTCACCCGTCCAATCCCGTAGATGTTACCTGCGAACTCTTTGTATTTGTGTTGCATGAGGTCGACGATAAGAGGGTTGACCTCAACCGCGACGATGGAACTGGCATTATGGTACAAGGCAGACAGAACGCTTAAACCACCCCCTGCCCCTAACACTAAAGTATAGGGGGTGTCATGAAGATAATATGGTAAGACTGATGGGAGATAAGCTGTGAACAATAGGGTTGATAAATTCCCGTCATACCGAGTTATGGCTGTCATCGTGTCTCCATCGACTGTCACCCCAATCTGGTCGGGGAGAGGTTGTTGATACTGGAGGCTAATGCCAGGTGCATATCGAACATATCCACTTTGGATGACGTCAACTCGCGAAAAGGCATTCCATTGTGTATCTAGCAATTCCGCGTTCGGGTATCTCTGGGCTATCTTGAGACTCTTGTAGGGAGATATGTGAATAGGAAACAACACTTGAGCAAAGGGAAGTACCAGAAGAAGTATAAGCAACCAGAGTGCATTTATACACCTATGGCTTTTTTGCAGCTGCATGCTGAAGAAGAAGGCCGAAACGCCCGCAAGGAGAGAAGTAAACACCATGACGCCGGGCCCAGTCAATGGTGAAAACAAAAACAGAACGAGGAACGAACCAAGACCTGAACCTATAAGGTTTGAAAAGTAGAGTTTATTAATCACTTTCCCCGCTTTCGAGACTGCTAAGGCCACACATAGACCACTAAGGAAGAAAGGAATAGCGAGCAGGAGATAGTAAATCATAATATAACCAATCTGCATCCGATCCCAAGCGAGCCGAGCAGGATCGAATGGGATTTGATTAGAAATGATATAACTGCCAAAACTTGCGACCGAGAACAAGGCTGCGGTGAGGGTAAGCAGTTGATCAAGATCTTGCTTCAAGAGCTGCGGAAAACTAGAAAGGAAGGTTCCACTTGCCCCATAACCGAAAAGGGCAATGCTCACCACCATGAAAACGAAATGGTACCAGAGAGCAACGGAAAGAACACGCGTAAAGGCGACTTGAAGCATCAAGGTCGCTGCTGACAATAAGAAAATTCCCGAGTATTGAAGCGTCTGGAAATTAGAGGTTGTTTGAGTCATTTATTCCGGCCACCATACGTTTAGGAGATCTTACTCTTCCGTAATAACACATTCAGAAGATAACTTGATGCTTATCGAATGTTTTTCATAACTAGAAATCAAATTTATGAGTACACAGCTAATAAGCTCTTCTTCAGTTTCGTTTTATCTTAAATCAATTGCTACAAATCAGTCTTCAATTTCTTTTATCCTTTATTATGAAAACTACCTAATGGTCTTGAGAACGAAGTTCTCTCACTGTGGATTCGATTCGCCTCAATCCTTCTTTGAGCAGATCCGCTGAGGTAGCCAGTGTCATGCGCTGAAAACCTTCTCCATGAGGCCCAAAATGTCTGCCAGATGTAACTATTACGCGACCTTTTGTTTTCAAATACTCGCAGAACTTATCACTAGTTAACCTTACATCAAAATACGGAAAGACAAAAAGAGTGCCTTCGGGTTTGTGGCAGTGAACGCCATCTATTGTGTTTAGGTGCTCCCAGGCAAGATCTCGCATCCGTTGAATATGGACACAAAATTGTTTAGCCCAAGTATCAATTGCGTTACTGATAATCGCCGCCTTTACAGCTATTTGGGAAAGAGTTGGCGTGTGTATGATGATCAGCCCAGAAACCTCAATCATATCCTTGACAATTTCTGCTGGTGCCGTTAGATAGCCGCAGCGTAAACCTGCCATCCCATGACCTTTACTAAAGCCAAAAATAGAAATCGTGTGATCCCGTGCCTCTCCAAGAGAGGCAATAGAGATGTGCTTCCGCCCATCGAAAAGTAGCGTTTCATATAGTTCATCTGAAACGATAAGGAAGTCATGATCTGTAGCCAAGTCCGCAATTGCCTTCAGTTCCGATTTGGTGAAAACGGTCCCACAGGGATTTAACGGATTACATAGCATCAACAACTTAGTGTTTGGGGTAATCTTTTCTTTCATATCTTCAATGTCAGGGCGGAATTCCTCATTGATTTTAACCGGATTCCAGACAATTTTACCTTTAGCGAGTTCCACTTCCTCTGCAAAGGGTGGGTATATCGGATCAAGTAGAATTGCTTTGTCCCCCGGTTCCTTGAGAGCATATTGACAAGAGAGATAAAGTCCCATCATGGTTCCTGGGATAATAAATACCTCTTCAGGCGACTCAAGATCAATCTTATTGTTCTTTTGCACTTTTTCATGTATTAATGACCGAATCTCTTCATAACCCGCAGGTTCGCTATAAAAAGCGATTTCTTCATCTAAGGCCTCAATTATAGCTTGTTTTACAGCATGAGGCATGGGAAAATCTGAATCAGCAGTACCAAAGGAGATCATGTCGCGTTCGCAATCTCGGCCCCACTTGAGACCAGATAATCGGAACAATTGATCAAGATCTACGTGTTTGTCAAAATTCACTTCGTTCATCGAAGAAAACTCCGAGTAGACATTCATCTAAAGGGATTATTAATTCTAGATTGTTTTCATTAAAAATAGATTCATTCTTTCCAAAGTTTGTGGATTGCAATGAGGGTAGCGAGTTATTGACACTTAAACCAATAAATTGAGATTTTATATGTAAAACACTTATTTAGATTGATGAGTGATCGATACATGTGTCCCCTTCTCCGAAAAATACTTGATATGAGGGTAATATTCATGGGGAATAAAGCTCCCGAAACTGTAAAACAATTTGTTGAAATACTCAAAATCGCATTTGAACCTGAAAACATCGATGTCAAAATCCTCCAAGACGACTATACGAGGTCTGATAACTTTAGGGTTAGTGGTCGAATAGGTAGGTGGGGGCACTTTGACTTTTCTATCGGCGCTGATGGCTTTCACATCTCCTTTGGCCTGGGTTGGACGAAAAAATCTAAGTTTGCCTATGCACACCAGTGGGTTGGACCCCGTACACGGCGACAGAAGCCAACTTACCGAAAAATCAGCAAATTCTGGGAAATGATTGAACGATTGAAAACCATTGGGTATGAAGAGGTCCAAGAAGGCTTTGATGACAACCCCTACAGTCTCACCATGACCTTGTATCACCCGACTCCAGTGCAGATCGATACACTGGAAGCCTGTGAACAGTTGATCACAATGATACGCAAAACAATTACCATAATGAGGGAAGAGAACCCTTGGCAAATCGCCGAATCCTGAGTCATCTGCCAGTGAATCACGTGGAAGAACATACTATGTCTAAAAAGAGGTACCATTAGGGGAATTCTGTCGCCGCAGTTTTGTGAGCGTTCGAAAACTGTTCCCTCTTTCCAAGCATTTATGCATTAGATACATTCACGCATCGGATGGACGACTCATCAATGAAGATTGGTTTAAATTTGATGAAACAGAACTCTTAGATGACTTACTTATTGCAGCCGCGTATTGGTTTGGGGAACAGGAATCAAGACCTGCGACGACAGATGAGCTGTGGAAATGTACTAATTGTACCTACCGCGATAGGTGTCCTTAGATTTTTTTTACTTGAGTCCATTTCGGCCAATTTTTTTTGTATTAATCAGTCCTTTATCTTTCGATTTATTTTTGTATCTTTTTCCAAGCTCATTCTAGTTCCTTGTGCATTGGGTGACTTCAACCAGATATAATGTTGGAGACCTTCATGTCGAACCCCAATTAACTTGGCGTCTTCCGCCTCTATGATATAGTCCATTAAACGTTTGCATCTCAGCTGTTCCCGCCATGCAGGCATCATAGATCGTAATTGATAACCAATCCAGGCCATTTCAGGTTCGTCAATTCCTAATTTCTGTGCTTTCTCAAGGATCTCAAAGAGCGGTTCAAAACGCGAGTCGTCAGTTAGACTTAAATCTTGAGGCTTTTTCGCATCTACTTCAGGAGGTACTAAAGTGACCCAGTAACCTGGGTGATCTCCTCCCTAGGAAACCAAGCCTGCTTTTGCAGCCTCTTCCACATAATCCTTCAGACGGGTGACACCTACTTTTTTCCATCGAGCAGGATATTTACGGGCTAAATATTCTCCAACGTGCGAAAAAAGGGGTTTCGTCTTTCCCAAGTCTCTTAAATGTTGCAAGGTGGCTACAAGGGGTTCAAATTGGATTGTAGTTAAAGGTTCTCCAATTGTAGAATCTTCGAATTGCTCTCCTTTGGCGAGATCATGCCAATCAATGATGCGATCCGCTTGGGCTAGGAGAGTCGGGTGTGCTCCAACGAGTGGGATCAACAATATGACTTCATATCCCCTCTGACGGAGTTTGGCTAGAGAATATGCATAGTCCCGGTCTCCTGAGATCAAAGCTAACGTTTTGGGGGGTGGATTGTCAACTGCAAACATGATCAGATCGGAAATGATCATTTTGTCTGCTGAATCTTTTTCCTGCAATGGTACATCAATCAGGTGTACGCCGGATCGTTGAAGCTCTATACGAAGGCTTTTAGGGATGAGTCAGAGCTCAGCGTACGCATTAATCTGACGAATGACACCAAAATCTTTAAGCGCTAATCGAATATTCTCTATAATATCCGGACCTTTCGTTCTTCGTGGAGGAGCACAATTCTCCACATCCCAAAAAACTGCAATTGAATCTGTTCTATTTATTTGATTTGTATTCAATATAGAACCTCCATTCTCCCTGACATCGAACAACAGTCTCATTAACTTTCTAGTCTCTTGTAAATTTCTTTTGGTGTTGGAAAGGACTTTTATTAATGAACGTTCTATCACCCATGGACTTCTAGGACTTTATTTACTTCCAGCACAACATACTCATGTGCCATTTTAAGGTGCTAATGATGGCTAATATCAAAATTTTAACTACATAGAAAGGCAACGGGCTCCATATTTTCATCTACCATTCGAGTCCCCCAGGCCTCCATAAGCTTTCTCTCGATTTTGCCACTGTTCTGACGCTCGCTTCCCAACTGTGGCGCGAAAGTTTGAAGGGATTGGTTGCAAAAGATATGGAAAAGCTGGAGAAGTGGCAGGTTGAAAGTATCCGAGATGCCTTCAATATTTTCATGGAAATTAACCAAAATGCCATCTTTGAGCGTTATATGCTAGATTTGCTTGGGTTTCGCTAGATAGTTGGATTGTGGGCTCTTATATCCAATGCTTGTTAAGACAATAAGCAACACACAGGAGACATTAATTGGCTAAAATTTCCCCCTACCAAAGTCTCGGGTTTATCCTCTCAGATTTCAAAGCTTACTATGCTTCTGCAACTCTAATGCCTGTGGGCGGCTTTAAATTTCGGCACATCCGTTTGCGAACCATGACAGGAATTTGGAAGGGGATTCGCCGTGATATCGTGAATGCGGCATCGTTCCATCGAGTACTCGTCCACTGGAACGAGCCACCGCGGGATTTGTATACCACAGTTTTGCAATTTCTCTTCCCGAAAGAACTGCGCCATCTGACAAATGGAGTACCTTGTCTTGGTGGACCACTGGTCTTTGATTTTGACACAATTTCTAAATATGCTCTACCTTCTCAAGTAGAGCTTGAACGTGCCAAACGGGAAATTCTCCTGCTGAAAGACTGGCTTTATGTAACATATGGTTATCGAGACTTCTCATTTGTGTTTAGTGGGCATCGGGGCTTTCATCTCTATGTGAACGACTTCGATGTGGTGAATCATGTAAAGTGTGTGGATATTCGTAACAGGGAAGCGCAAGAAAAACGAGTACGTACCCGGATCGCCTATACCGCTCTCCGGGATGGTTTTTCGATTGATGTTAATATTACCAGCGACACTCACCGGATCATACGAATCCCGAATTCTTTGCACGGACGTACCGGACTAAAAACTGTCTTACTTCCTGATGAGAAGGCGTTATTGCGATTTCATCTTTGTCGGTCGATCGTTTTTCCCAATGATCCTGTCCCGATTCAGATCAATACTCTTGTCCCTCCATTTTGCTTTGTCGGGCAGACCTATGGGGCGTTTTGTCCAGGGCAACACTTAGTCCTTCCAAAAGCGGTTGCCTATCTCCTCATCCTAGGCAATTATGCTCTCGCTAACGCTTCTAGCACCGATATTGAGCGGTCAGAGGCGGATGAGGTATTCCTTAACACCAAGTTGGGGGAGCTGGCGAGAGAGTGATGATCCCAACTGATTACTTTCTTATCAACAAACCAGAAGGGTTCCAACATGATTGGGCGCATCTGCAACCGCAAGTGTCCTAATAAGTGCGATTCCTGTCCATACAAGCAGATCTGTCATGGGTGTAGTGAACACTGTATCTATCACTTTATTGGAGAGGATATCTGCACCTATCAACTTGCACTGGCTTGTGAGAGGTGTCTATTCGTCTTGTTTGATCTCGAAAATAATAATCCGTATCCTTTAAAAGCGTTTAACCAATGTATCCGCCTTACCAATGAATCTCCTCGTAAGTTAAATCAGCTTGAGATCATTCCTCATCTTATTCCCATCATTAATCCATATAATCATTATAGTCACTTCCACCACTGGTTAGACGTTCCGGGTGGCTTAGGCATCAATATTTGGGATACACTCCAAAACATGGAACGAATCAATGGCTTTGCGGTTCTGGGGTTCAAAGGCTTCTTTGGGTTCGAGGCCCACCAGTATCAGGGTAAAGTTCTTGCCTTCAGTATTCCGCCTGACCGGCTTGCAGCGACCCTTGACGTGCATAGCATTGCACTGTTTGCGGCCCGCCTCGACTTAACATATACTCCAACCTACAGTGCTGATGTCCTCGCCCTGACTGACCTTCTTGATTACTCTGATTTTCCGAAACAGTGGACCTGGACTCAACTGCTTCGTTATTTGGCAGCGTTAGCGCGTATGAAGCAGAATCTAATCCCTGACGTGGTAGATTTTGAGCACCTTCCGAAGTATTGGACACAAAAACAACTCGACGACCATGTAACGCAATGGGAGAATCAACGTCTGTTACAAATCAAAAGATTTTGGACCTCAAAGCAAGAACTTTCCCCACACTTTCATAATTTAGCATGGGAGGTAACAGATCGCCTGTACGCTTACTTACTGCGTGTAAACTTAATCCCATTCTTGGGGGGAGCCCATCTGGATAGAGGTAGTAGTTGGCCCACTGATCTGCGGGCTTGGTCCATTGGTTCAGCTGATCTGTTGGGACATGCCAGAACAAATATTGGGGAGCATTGTCGAGGTCATGGGTACACTGGGTTATATGGCTAATATTCTGTTCCTGATTGTATGGGTTTGCGATTTCAAACGCAGTATCAAGCTTCGGATGCCCGCCCGGACCGGCAGGGACGTTATCGTAATAATAAGTCATATTGATGGTATCCTCTGCTCCAAAGTTCCCGTTTTTTGACACTTCACGGAGTCGAACGTGCTCAGCATAAATTTCTGAGGCGTCCAACAACCCATCACTGAGATTGAAGGACAGCCAAATATTCAATGTTTTTGTGATGTAGCCTTCCTCAAACTTGGAAACGTCAAGGTAGTTGGAATAGGGCCACCATTCATAGTCGGGTACATTGACATATCCATCCCGCCCCCCAGATGTGGTGGTTACCCATTGGGGGTCGATTACGAGACACTGTCCGAGTCTTAAAAACCGCGGGAGGAAGCCGACGGTGATCTGCTTGCCTTCCGTCCCCGAGACAATCGTCACGTTGTCAAAAACATCCGCTGCGTCCCCCCACGAGATGATCAGGCCATTCCCACAATTGATCCCCAGTAGACCTGAAAAGACGCCCTCCTGGGAGTCATTGCCTAGGGGCACCCCCTCGAACCGCAGCTCTACGCGATACCTGCCGGGGCTCCTAGCGGCATAATCGGCCGTCACCTTCATGCCCTCCCTAAAGGTGTACAGCTCGGTGAGCACGCCCGCTTCGGGCGCGCCGGTGTGGGTGCGGTTAACCAGCAGTGAGTCGGCGGACTTATGGCAGGTCACGGTGACCTCATCGAACTGCAATAGTGTTTCATTCCCCTCAGCCGCGTCTGTCTGGTAGATCCGCCAAGTCGCATCGCTCATGACCCGGGTGCCGTTCTTGGTAAACGTCTGGACCCCCTGCGGGCTTAGCTCGTAAGTTGTCTGACTGGTATTCACTTGATACCGGGTCGCGGCAAGTTGGTGAGCGCTGTAGGGCGCCCAGGTGGTCCCGTTCCACGTGAAGTGGTGCCCAAACTCGGCATACCTCTCGGATGGATGGGTGATGTTGCGGTACTGAATGTAGGTCGGGCCTCGCTGGTGTTCCACCCACGTCGAATACCCGCCACTCTTTGCCTCTTTGGAGGCTGTTATCGGTGCTGAAGCCCACTCAGCCGCCTTGGTGTTCTCACTTCTCCCCGAAACGGGCAAAGTGGCTTCTACCGGCACCGTTAGGATAGTTAACACAAAAATCAGCACAAGACTTTGTCCAATACAAAATCGTATTTCTCTCTTCACCCCTTATCATCCTCCCACTTTTTATGTTGAGCGCTGAATATATAAACTTTGCTCCTAAATATAAGAGATTAGTAACTCTTTAACAAACAACTTGTCTATTTTCGTGCTTTTGTTTTTCTTAAAACTGGTTTCTTTTGCTGGATTTCAGAGGGGAAATAAGTGGTTACTCTTTCTCAAGTGGAATTCCTTCTCCCACAAGTTTCATTGCTCAAATCCCATTGGGAAGAGGGCTCTTTCCAGTCTCTGTCTTGTAAGCCATTTCTTGCCTTTCTTTCCGAATAATCGGCGAGCAGGGTTTGAACAAAGACCCTTTAATTCTTCTCTGCACCAAATCAGCTCGAATACCACAGCTATACCCAAATGCCTTGTTGCTTGTTATCTTCGTTTATTCCTCCGCCAAAGAACTATGACTACAGTGATGAGAAGAGCTAGACTCCCACCCACGCCCAGCACCACCCACCGAGGCAACGGGATCTCCGGCTCTGGGGCAATCCCCCAGGCGTCGGTCTTCACTACCCACGCGTCATAGCCGCCCGCCCCATAGGACGCGGTGCGGCCAGCAAGGGCAAACCCCCCATCCACAGTCTCAATGACTGAGTAGGCATAATCCCCCTGAGCGCCCCCATACGTCCGGTTCCACTGCCCCACCCCCTGGGCATCGGTCTTCACCAGCCAAGCATCCCGCCTGCCTGCCCCGTAGGATTCGGTGAAGCCTGTGAGGGCAAATCCTCCGTCAGCCGTCGGGATTCCTGAGGCATATTCAAGATCCGACCCGCCATAGGTCTGATTCCACTGGGGTTTTCCGCAGGCATCGGTCTTCACCAACCAAGCATCCGATTCGCCCGCTCCGAAGGACCAAGTATATCCCGCGAGGACATACCCACCGTCTAGCATTTGAATAACTGAGGCGGCCGCATCGCCCGAAGCGCCACCATAGGTCTGATTCCACTCCACCTCCCCATGAACATCGGTCTTCACCAGCCAGAAATCATCAAATCGCGCCCCGTAGGACCATGTACTCCCAGCCAGAGCAAATCCCCCGTCTACCGTTGGGATGATCACATTTAAATGATCGTGATCGTCACCAAAGCCGCCATAGGTCTGCATCCGCTCCAAATTCCCACTAGCATCGGTTTTCCCTAGCCAGCTTTCCCAACCACACCTGTTCACCAAAGAAATCGTAGATCCTACGAGGATAAACCCGCCATCAGTTGTCTGAATTACTGAATTTGCGTAATCTTTCTCCCCCCAGTCATAGATCCGCCTCCACTCAAACTCCCCATTAGTATCGGTCTTCACCAGGAACGCGTTACTCTCGGCTCGGGGAGAAAGGCCTCCCCCCAGGATTCCAGTAAGGGCAAACCCTCCATCGGTGGTTTGGATCACCTGGAACGGAGAATTGGCGTTATAGGTGTGGGTCCACTGCACCTTCCCGAGGGCGTCGGTCTTCACCAACCATGTGGCACCACCCTTAGTGCCGGCGAAAGCATACCCTCCATCCGTCGTTTGAATGATTGATTTGGCCGTTTCATCGGTATCCGCGTCGCCATAGGTACGCGCCCATTGTTTGACATCCTCGAAACCGGAACGCATCGCCCTGACTCGATGAGCCGCAAAGCGCGTTGACAGGACTGTTCGTTGAGACGCGGGTTCCTCCCCCCAAGGATTAGATGTTCCAGGGAAACTACTGATCCCAAGCAGTAAGATCAGGCAGAGCAGGGTTTTCAGCCTTTGCATGAAACACCCTTCACCCTGTTAAGTTTTATTATATTTAAACATGAGTGGAATTTGATTTAACTTTTTCCCTTCTTGATGGTTCTTGTTTAACTTGCACAATTTTCAAATCTTAAGTTGACGACTTGCTATCAGTACTCGGAAAAGTAACTTGGAGGGAATTTCGCCTCCTATGAGCTTTTTGTC
>JBHIFL010000024.1:0-49433 GCA_046761065.1 Candidatus Heimdallarchaeota archaeon | reverse complement strand
AGAATCCTTTTAACGCTTTTTCTGCAGATTGCTGAGCGAAAAATGCACTTGCATAATAGTTTGTATCCTTCAAGCAATCTTTCGCGGTTTTAAAATCGGCCTTGGCTTGGTCAAGCCATCTTAACCCCTCTTCAAGATTTGTCATAGACCGATCACTTCAAATGGATACTACTAATGATCTTTTTTTAATTCCTTTCATTGTCCTTGAAGTATGGTAAGACACTTCTATTTTGCATTCGCTAGTCCACTATTCGGTTATGGATTTTACCCTGGTTCTGGGGGTGTTCCAAACATGGAACTGTCTTCAAACCGATCTCCTCATCTGTTATGTGGACAGTTTCTTTCATTAGTTTGAATTCATTATGTTTCATTGGTCCTGATTGTTCTGGAATAAATTAATGAACCAAAGTATTTTGCTAATGATAGAGAAAGTATCACGCTCAAGATAAATAGCTTACCTTCCTCGAACCCCTCATAAACATACCTATTAACTACAATAGAACTACTGTAATCCAAGCATTATTATGCAGCCTTTAAAATCTCAACTATCCATTCCATTTTATTCCTCTCGTCTTATCCTGACTATACGGTTAATCTGGAAATTAAAGCTTTAAAAATAATCATTGAATTTATGATCGACTGATGAAGAAGTTGATTACATTCTACCATGCGGGATTTTCCGTGTCTATCCATGATTCACTCAGATAGAACCCCTTAACCATGAGTATCGGAATGATGCCAGTCTTATCTTGTTCGGAACAGAAGACCAACTTACCGAGATGTATAAGTATCGATGGATCATTTTAGGTGAGGATACTAATAAAAAGAAGAAACATTCAAACTCTTTAGAGTTCGGATAACATATCATTGATAACATATAATTTCGAGTTTAATAGAGCGGTAAAAATGGAGAACAAGCATCCCTGAAGATTTTTTAGGAAATACACTTCAAGATGGTAGCAATTTTGAACATGGAAAATGTGGAGTTTGGATCGCCGACCGGCGAAAACTTCGTCATTCGAAGTTGAGGAAATGAATCAAATGCAGTAAATTCTTGCGAGTACGCTTCATCACAAATAAAACAATGGAAGAACTTCTTTACCAAAAGGGCTCTATTATAGCGGGGTCCCATTGCCCTTGCCAACTTTCTCATATATTTTTATTTCAATCCAACTTTCGTCTTAATCGCCGAGATCAAAGGGAAAACCAATCGGTTGACTCCGATCTTCCCCCTTAATGGGATTTTGAGCTTGCAGAGCATTGTTGAATGGGTTTCAGAACTAGTCAATCATATTTGATTAGTTTATTACGGTTTATGATTATGTCAGAAAATTTCATAAATTCGGAATTTAAAGATTTGACGGAGAATATTATAATGTCGGAGATGACGCTTAAGGTTGGTAAGAAGGGGGAAATTTACACAAATAAGGAGTTGCGGGAAAGGGTTGGTATCCATAAGGGGGGAAAGGTTCGGGCGATCGTTGAGGGGAAAAAACTGGTAATCGAAGCCATTCCAAGTCTGGAAGAGATGCTTCGCAAACCAATTGCCCGGATCAGCGTGGAAGAGGCAGAAAGATTAAGTGAAGAAGCTCAAAAGGAAGAAAACGCCTATGGATGAGGTATTGCTGGACACCACCTACCTCTTGCCGGTATTTGGCGTCAATGTAGGCCTGAAAAACTTTGAAAAACTCTTTCCTACCCTACTCAATACGTCGCACATTCTGTATACTCCCATCTCGATAGTGGAGGCCAAGTGGGTCGTACATCAACTCGCAAGAAAGACGGTTGCACAAAAAGAAAAGAAAAACATCCTTGAAACCTACCGTAGAGGCTTAAGGTCGCTCTTTGGAGATGGAAGGTTGACGCAAACCGTCCTTACAAAGCCTGAAATAGAGGAAATAGCTGATCAACTGCTGGTTGAAGCGAACATCCCAAATTACTTCGACAGGACCATATACGCAACAGCTGTCTACTACAATGTGGTGTTGTTGACAGAAGACCAAGAACTGTTGAACATCACCAAGAAAAAGCAACTACCAAAACCAAAAGGTGCCATCACATGGTCAGACGCAGCTCGATCCCTTCGCTTAGAAGAAGAGGGATCGGTGGAAAATGAAGGAATAGCTTGAAACATCGCCAAGAAGATGTCCTCCCTATTGGACCCAACAGGGAACAAATTTTTCAGCAAGTGTCACTCACCCATTAATTCTTTTAGCTTGGTGATCGAACTGAAATCGATTATCTGAGAGATGGCATGAACATCACGCTAAAAAATCCCGAGTGCATTTCTATTAAATATTAGCTCCGTTTTAAAAAAGCCTTCTTTCCCAAAGGTTCTTGATTCAAGCCCCAACTATGTCTATGGGAGCTTTTTTAAGGGGGAAGAGGACATTATTTGTGGAGAGGACAATGAGCTCAAATAAAAAGGGAATTCCTTCCTCGCAGCTCGAAGTGGAACTGCGGAAGATTCTCCCAGAGATTTTAAAAGAACTCAGTGTAGTGTATTCTTCTAAAGAGCTGTTAACGCGAGAAGAATTTCACCAAGCCATTACTCTATTCCAACAACGGTTTAAGGCCATGGATAAACGCTTTGAAGACCTCCTTCAGACCATGAACGCCCGGTTTGAGGCCGTCGATAAGCGGTTTGAGGCCGTCGATAAGCGGTTTGAGGCCGTCGATAAACGCTTTGAAGACCTCCTTCAGACTATGAACGCCCGGTTTGAGGCCGTCGATAAGCGGTTTGAGGCCGTCGATAAACGCTTTGAGAGCATGCAGCAGAATTTCCAAACCATGGTGGCCGAACTAGACAAAGGGTTCCAGACTGTAAGGCGGGATGTCGCCACCATCTCAACCAAATATGGGCTCCGTTTAGAGGATATCTTCCGGGAGGTTTTTAAAGAAGCCTTATTGACCGAAGGAGTTGATCCCGAGAAATTACGCCGTCTCAACGTCCTCGACGATGAGGGCGTGGTCGTCCCCTCGGGGGAGGTGACCGACATCGACATGATGGTTCATAATACCCAATGTGTCTTTGTGGAAGTGAAAGCGCGCATGGATCTTCATGATATTCAGAAGTTCCTCAAGACCGTGGCACTGGCTGAAAAGCAAGAAAATGTGAAAGCAACCAAACTCCTCGCAATTACCTTGGACATTTCTCCCCGAGACCGAATCAAGGCCGAACGGCTCGGGATCAAGGTCATCACGTCCGATGATGCCGAAACATGAGCGCACAAAGCATACGTCCCTCCCCAACGTGGGGTACAGCTTTCTCGATAGTCTTGTCCTGCTCCACTAGATTGATGATCTCGTTTAAAATCCTTCGTTCATGAATGTACAGCATTAGTTTTTCCTCTTTTGTGTTCTGGTAGGTGAGTTGAGATTTAAAAGGACTGAGAAGCTCCTAAAATTTTTGATGAAGTTACTTTCCTATAATAGTAGGTTGGAAACATGTTCAATATTTGCCTCTTTATAGAAGTAATTGGCATTTATTTCTTGATAAATGGGACCAAGAGCCGACTTAGAAAAAGAAAGCGATAGAAAGTGGTGAATTTGTTATAACTTCAGTTGATTCGTAGTGAGAAAACTCTATTAGGTTAATACGCGATTAGTATCAATGCAATAACGTTATATTCATGTTTACGACGTATGGAGAAAGTTACCTAATTGAAGCCAGTGGAGATGTATTAGCTTTGGATCTTGAACATAAGTATGAGAGTTAAGATCTCGTTTGGCGAACCCACATGTCTAAAAAACTTCAAGGAAATATCTCTGATTTAGATCTGAATCATTTCAACAATCTTTCAAAACCGTTAACACGGAAAAAAAGGGATTAAAAACATTTTAACGAATTACTTTATCAATCCAAGAGCTCACACCTTTTTGCTTCAAAAACCCAAGGTGCTACAAAGTTTTAAACTAAGATTTTTAGAATAGCGAAAACAGATCATCGATCAGATCCTTTGATTATCGTACTCATGAATTGATCATGTGTTACCTAATTCATATCTTTAAACCTACTTTTTTGAAGTATTCCCGGGCATATAAAAACTTTTCTCGATCCTGGATCCATTTTTTTAGCTTGATCACCCCATTCTCGAAAACAATAGCACCTTCTGCCACGAGGGCAGGAACGATGCCTGTTTCGTCTTGCTCAACGTACGCTTGTAGATCTTCTATGCGCATACCCTTCAATTGGGGGGGCTTGTCCTTGCCCTTGGTTACTATTACTTGGCTTATTTCTGGTAAGGAGGCTTCTACCTTGGGCTTTTGCTTTGAATTCAATTTAAGGGGGGTAGCAGGTTCAAGTTCAGGCTCAGGGCGGATCAAGGTGATACTGTTTTCAAGTACCCCCTTTCCATCATCTTTCTTGTCTTTATCGGCTTCTTCGAGTTCTATAATGATCGAAGCCGCCGTTCCTTTGTTTGCAACGATCCGATGTATTATAGCTCCATTTTCTGTATCTGAGGAAACATGGACAACCCAGCCCATCGCTCGGTATAGTTTAGAGATATTTGTGACTTCTTGTTTTGCAATGTTGGGTTCGAGAACTCGTCGAATGCGGCGTATCCGGGCCATGGGCTCCATCAATCCCGTTCTAACTTTTTTGTTCGTGATTATTCCTGTATTCATCCATTATTGGGTAAAGGATTGTCGATTTCAAACTTAGATCCATGGTAGGAGAGTTCAACCCCATTATATAATTATTATATAAAGTTTGCCTTTTATTTAAAATGCATATTTCATAAACCCTCATGGCTTAAATCAGGAGGTCGCATCATCTTAACGTCTAATTCTAGTTTAATTATAACAATGAGTGCATTTCTAAACTGGAACCACTCTTTTGAGGAGCTTACGAGCTAGCAAACAAATCCTTGAACGTTTTTAACAAAAGGGTCTAAGATTTCATAAGGCCTTAAAAACAACGCATCACAAATTTAATTATCGGTTTAAATACGGTTTATGTCCGAATCGTATTCCATCACGCCCTTTTATCGCACCAAACGCAAAAATCGCCCGATATTTAGAGTTATGTATTATAGTATTGTTTTTTGTAACAACAATCATTGCGCAGTTAACCCACCATCAATAACCAAGGTGGTGCCCGTAACCCACGAGGCTTCATCTGAAGCTAAGTAAAGGCATCCATAGGCGATATCAATGGGTTGGCCGATGCGCCTGAGTGGATAATCATTAGCCCATATCGGGACCATTTCTTCCCACGTCTGGCCTTCTTTAAGCCGGGTCCGGGGCATAGCAGTTTCCACCAACGCAGGACAAACCGTGTTAACCCGGATATTTTGGGGGCCGTATGAGATCGCTAGGGCCCGGGTTAAATTCACAACAGCCCCTTTAGCAGCACTATAAGCATGCGCATCATTCTGCCCACGTAACCCCGAGACACTAGCAATATTAATAATTGACCCACCCCCAAACTTGATCATTTTGGGAATCGCGTATTTGCATGTAAAATAAATCCCTTTCACATTAACATCTAATACGAGATCCCAGTTTTCAGTCGAGGTTTCATGAATTTGGGTGCGATCGATCACGCCTGCATTATTCACGAGGATGTCTAAGCGATGCCAGTTGGCAATAGTTGTCATGACCATTTTTTTCACATCTTCCTCTTTTGTTATATCTCCAGGAATTGCTAAAGCCTCACCACCACTTTTAGAAATTTTATGAACAACTTCTTCCAGTTTAGTGGCTCGCCGTCCGCTGATCGCGACCTTTGCGCCCTCTTTGGCAAACAGTTCGGCGGTGGCTCTTCCAATCCCAGTGCCTCCCCCAGTGATAAGAGCTACTTTATCTGGGAGTCTCATGGTTATTCCTTCCATCTATTTGATTTGACCTATCAATCATCTAGCATAGGTCATGAATGAACCCACTTATGTATTCTTTGGCGTCTCCTCTCTGTATTCAAGTGAAGCTCTGTCACGATTCATCAACAGGCTAGGGATTTTAAGGGAGATAGGAATTGATGTTGCTTCTATTTTTCTTAAAAAGAAATGGGACATTCCACTTATTGAAAGAAGGACTTCCAACAAGAAATCTGAGATTGGTGTCGATCTTGTGCCAATGAAAAGGATCAGAATCACTTTTTAGCACCTTATCGAAAACAATTACTTGACTGATGAAGAAAAACTAAAATACAGAAAAGTATGAATATCATTGCTAAAGCCAAACTAAGTGAAATGCATTTTGGAAAGGTGAATTCAAATTGGTGGACATTATAGAACTTTTGGAGCAATACTGGCTCGATTATCAGAGGATCATTATAGCTGGGGTTCTTATAATAGTAATACTAATTATTCAAAGAATCCTAGTTCGGGCTGCAAAGAGATCGGTCACGAAAGCCCATTTACCGCCAGAAGCAGCTAACGGGATTGTACTCATAATTCGGTTGGCGGCCGTCTTTGCTATTTTTGCCACTCTTACAAGCTATGCTGGGTTGACCTCGGAGGCCCTAGCTTTGTCAACATTTATCGGTGCTGCCGTGGGTTTTGCTTCTGCTCAGACTATTGGAAATATAATCGCAGGGATCTATGTGATGATTACAAGACCTTTCCGGATTGGAGATTATATTAAAATTGGTGCAGAGGAGGGTATTGTTCGAGAGATCTCACTGAACTATACACGGATCCAAGCATCCGATGGCACCCGCGTCTTAGTTCCAAATAGGAATGTCATCAATCAAACATTACGAAGATATCGTCGAGTTCTCCGAACAGAAAAGGAACATGAAGAAGAGCAAGAGGAAACCGCTTTTAATAAAGCGCTGGCATTTTTACGGGATCAAATTAGTGAGGAGAAAGAAATTTATGTCTATCCATTTGATGTAGCTATCCATGCATCTTATAGTATGAAAACAGCAACAAAAGTGTTTGATAAAGTATGTGAACAATGGACAGAAAAATTTGGTTATCCTCCAACCTATTTCATCTCCGAACTCCCCTCATACCAAACGAAATATAAGTTCTTTATAACAGTTGATGATCCTGTAAAAATCTATCAACTTAAACCAGAGTTTTTAAGAGATATTTTAGCTCGTTTAGAGGAGACTAAAACTCAAACATAAGGAATTCCAAGTGTAACATGCTCAGTACCAAGAATTCCCAACCATTCTTAATATTTAAACATAGTTGCATCAGTTTTAGGAAAAAGAACAGGGTGAGATTAAGAGAAATTGATTCTTAACCCTAAAAAAGTCTAGAGGTATTGTTTTCGCTTCAAAGGAAATTTCTTATCAATAAGACGATTCAATTCCTTCCTGAGTTCCAGATCGATAGGGCCATACCCTTTAGTGACGGATTTCTTCAGTTTAGCCAGATTCTGTCGGTCTATATGTGAGGAAAGCCCACGAGCGACAAGCCATTGGTCTTTTGGTTGGGGAACGAGCATTTCAAATAAAAAGGGTACCCCTTTATCACGAACCTTTTGCTGGATTTTTTCGTCAATTTTTGTAATCTTTGAGCCGAGTCCTAAAACTTCATAGGGTCGGATAAAGTCCATTTTTAGCTGCCAAGCCCGATCATGTTGAAGGATAAAACTATCAAGGCTAAGGGAGTCCCCCCCACTAATGATTCGCCAGTCTTTATTGTCTTTGTCATATTCCTTTTTGATTTCCGCAAGGACTTTTTCAAGCGATTTGATATCTGGCAAGGAAACCACCAAAGATGAGAGGGATTCATTCGTGATAAGACCGACAAAAAGAGTTAGGACTATAATAGCTGATTGAATCCGTCGGTTCCCAATTACTTTGTGATGGTCACGAATCCAGCAGCTAAATAATCAACTCCTCTGTAATTTTAATGGAAGCGCTCCATTAAAATATATTGGTTCTGCGCGGTTAGAATCGAGTTTGAAGAATAGCAGACGAAAAAAATTTAAAGCATCTGCGACAACAGGACCGTATCAATTATGAATCGCAGTTTTCTTGTGGTAGGGAGAATGTAATTGATATAATGCCAAAATGTTTATTTTGCCCTTCTAAAGCAGTTAGCTCTAAATAATAAAGAGATGAAGCGGATGAGTATTCAATGGGACAAGAACCAGCGAGCCGTTAGTAACATCCTTGAGCTAATTGGACGGACTCCATTACTTGAATTAACAAAAATTACCGAAAATATCCAATCAAAGATCTATGCCAAGATTGAATTTTTCTCCCTCACAGGGAGTTTGAAAGACCGGATTTATTACGAGATGATCACAAGGGCAGAGGAAGAAGGTACCCTCAAACCGGGTATGGAGATTATCGAAACCTCCACAGGGAATGCGGGGATCGCATGCACCTTCGTTGGACGGCTTAAGGGGTATCCAGTGACCATTGTCATGCCAGCAGGGATGAGTGAAGAACGAAAAAAGCTTATCCGGGCCTATGGGGGGACCGTTATTGAGACTCCGGGAGGTGAAAGTGACGTCGACTTGTGTCTTGAAAAAGCTCAAGAGATTAAGGCCCAAGATCCAGAAAAGTATTTTGAACCGGACCAATATGGCAATCCGAACAATATAATCGCTCATTACAAAACGACGGGTCCTGAGATTTGGGAACAAACAGAGGGGCGAGTAGATGTGTTTGTGGCATCCCAAGGCACAGGTGGAACGCTAACGGGAGTTGGGAAATACCTGAAAGAGAAGAACCCAGAGATTAAACTATTTGCCGTAGAACCAACGGAAGCCCCAATGTTGTCAAAACGTGAGTGGGGCTCTCACAAGATCGAGGGAATTGGGGATGGCTTTGTTCCTTTTAACCTAGACCTTAGTATCCTGACAGGCATCGTGACAACTACCTCTCAGGAAGCCATTGAGATGGCACGCCGTCTCTCGGTGGAAGAAGGGCTCTTTTGTGGCATCTCTTCGGGATGTAATGTGGTTGCGGCTCTCAAAATCGCAAAGAAATTCCCCGAGGCAAAAACGATTGTAACAATGATTAACGATACTGGGCAACGCTATTTCACAACTGAACTGTGTGGTGAGGAAAAGCATATCGAGATCCCAGTTCGGGAACACCTAATGGATGACTATACCAAAGAACAACTTAACAAATATCAACACAATTGGGTCATTATTGAGTAATCAATTAGAGTGGCTTGATATAGATGGAGGGTGAAAGCCAAACTCATTGAGCTTAAACTCCTATAAGATCTAGATCACAAGACAAGAACAAAACTGATATCAGCCACATTGGATGCTGTGGAGCCGGTAATAAGTAACCCATGGATTTGCTTGAGGAAGGTATACGAATCATTCCGATTGAGAAAGTCATTGACATCTAATCCTTTTTCAGCCGCTTTTTGGAGGGTTCTACCGTCAATGATGCCACCTGCTGCATTTGTTGGTCCATCAATTCCATCCGTAGAAAAGCTGGCGATCAGGACATTTCGAAGGCCATCAATCTTTTTAGCTGCTGCGACGCATAGTTCTTGGTTTCGGCCGCCTTTACCAGTTCCCCTAACAGTTACTGTAGTTTCCCCCCCAAAAATTAGGAGACAAGGAGCACAGGGTATTGTGTTTCTGCGCATACTCAAGCGCTTTGCAATACTGCCAAGTATTGTCCCAAAATGACGGGCTTCTCCTTCGATTTCCGTACTCAATATGGTAGCATTGAAGCTTAACATTTCAGCTTTGGCCTTCATAGCCAAACAGGCTGTTTCATTGTTTCCGATAATGTAATTTCTAACATTATGGAAGATTTTATCATTCATTTTAGGTGTATCCGCTAACTTCCCAGCTACCCCATCTTCTATGATCGTTCTTGCTCGGCTGGGAATTTTATCCCATAAGTGATATTTGGTAAGAACTTTCATAGCATCTTGAAAAGTCGAGGCATCAGGGTAGGTAGGACCACTTGCGATTGTGTCAAGAGAGTCTCCCACGACATCACTCAAGATCAAAGAGACGACTTTCCGTGGAAAAGCTATTTGAGCAAGTTTTCCGCCTTTGGTTTTTTCTAAGTGTTTTCTGACGACATTGATCTCATGAATTGTTGCTCCCGACTCCAAAAGGAGTTGATTGACACATTGGAGATCCTCTAAAGACAATGTCTCTTCAGGGGAGGGAAGGATGGCGGACCCCCCCCCAGAAATTAAACAAAGGACAAGATCATCTTTGTTAGAAGTACGGATGTCCTTAAGGATTTGTTCGACCGCAGCGACACCCCCAGGACTGGGGATCGGGTGTTCGGACCCACAGATTTGGATGCGTTTTGTAGAGAAAAGCGATTCAGTGCCCTCAAGAACAGCAACAGTCCCATGCAAAATATAGTCTTTAAGGATCTGTTCAACTTCTTGGGCCATGAAGCCGCTCCCTTTCCCCCCTCCAACAACGACAACTTTATTGAATTGATTAAATGGGATTTTTTCCGTACCAAGCTTTAACCCATTTGTTTCTAGAGCAATATTATTCCTAATTAACTTGGAAGGATGGATTGCTGAGATAGCACTATTGATTAAGTCAATTGCAATTTCTCTCAACTCACGTTCCTCTTCTGTGGCGTCTGAGAGGAGTTCCCCAGTGTTTTTAACGATCATAGTGACCCCTCAGGCTTTCCAAGGATAGTAAGTGAAGATTGGTTTTTCAACCCCTTACCCATTTATTCGAACCCATCATTCTCATTTGTCGAACATTTATCATTCATGGAACAATAATAACTATAAGAGCTGTGTTGGTTTCATCATAATATCTAAATGACTCCTAACGAAGTAGATTTTGCCATCCACTATTAATAGGAGAAGGCAAGAGAACGGCACGAATCTTTAATTCGGCCATATATCACTTAGAAAGGGACATGCTGACATGTTTCGTTATCTAAGAACACCAAGGTTTTAAAGATTAAAATGAACCCACATGCGTAGCGTTATGAATAAGGATTGTCACCCAAGAAAGGAGGCAATTGTGTGAAAATCGCTCTCTAAGGTTTAAGCGGATCAGGTAAAACTAGTATTTATTCAACCATGTTTGCGGAGCAGCTCCCATCTGAGACGAAGACGCTTGCTCCTACAATTATGTATGAAGTCCGACGTCATCCGTTTTTAGGTATTGAAGTATCCCTCTTCGACTTCGGAGGGCAAGAACAATATCGTGTTGAATACCTTAGCAAGCCCCAGGTCCTTTTGGGGAGTGATGTCGTAGTATTCGTTGTTGATCTTCATGATCCCGATATGTTTGAAAATGCGGGTCAATACTTCAAAAGAATCCTTCAGATCTTCAAAGACGAAGGGGAAACCCCAATAATTCAAGTATTTTATCATAAATATGATACCGAAGCCTATCCACGAGAACTGTTGGATGTGAACCTCCAAAAAGCAAAAAACGTGCTTGAAGAGATTTTTGAAGGCTGGAATACCAAATATCAGGTGACTTCTATTTATGATACAACAATGTTGACAAAGATTTTGCGAGACATTTTAATGCTCAGTTACCCTCGTCTCAAGGAACACGTTGAAAATGCAGAAAAACAACTGGCAGAGATTGATACTCGTATCATTATAAGTGACGTGGCAGGACAAGTGATTGTTCATAATGTCCCAGGAATTAGCAAGGGACTACGACTGCGAGGGGATCTGCGAGAGTTTATTGCGTCGTGTAATACTTTGAGAGAAACCTTTTTTGAACAAGACTCTGCTGAATTTCGAGGAAGAGGCAAAGAAAACGGAAAAGACTTAGAATTGCATTTGTTTAAGTATGTATTATCCGTTCTACTCCTGCGACGTGAAGAATGGACTCAAGAAACGATTAATCGAATCCAAACCCTACTAGCTGATATGAGTGTCTTTGCGGACTTGGTGGTCGAAGCACACAAAAAACCTTGAAATGTGATGAATATACACAATGGTAGATCTCAATGGCTTTAGAAGTTAGTGCAGTCGACAAGATTCTAACAGGTTCTACTATTGATATACGGGTTACACTTAATCTAGAAAAACCAGTTGAAATGCGCTGGGGAGGAATCAGCTTAATTCTCGAGCGTCCGTGTGATAGGAACTTCCCTGTTGTTACTAGTGAGCTTTTTTGTGAGGGGTACTTTGAAGTCGGCTTGTTTGTTCGAAGCCGAAGCATAACTGTTAATCCAAGAGTACTTCCCTCTATCCCGAACAGAGGAATTACCTATAAAGTTCGTTCAGACGTATCCTTCCAAGAGCCCGGGAGTGACACAATTATTGACCTCTTGGATGAAAAGTCCATAGACATATGGAAGAGACCTTCAAAGATTCCTCACACTCACCCTATAAATATCTCGCTCAAAGGATTAAATATCCAAACCGAAAAAGATGTTTATACACCAGGAGAACAATGTAAAATCGATTTAGTAGCTGATAATGAGATTGCAACACTCCAAGTGAAGCTAATCCATGAAGCGAATGTGATCTGTAAATGTCCGAGTTTTGCCAATATTTGCACACATATTCATGAGAGCCCCTCAAAAACTCTTGCGTCAGTTGAACTCGAGAGTGTCCACACCGAATCAATTGAGCTCAAGGTTCCAGAAACGGCGGAAGAAAGTCACTCTTTTACTTGGCAACCCTCAGACCAAATTGGATGGTACCATTCAGTAGAAGATAGCTCAAAATATTACTTAGAAATAGAAGGACGAAATGTGTTTAATGAAGTGATCTCTGTTACCATTCCAATTCAAGTTTTGCGCCCCTCTGTGGAGGAATGGGAGGAACCGCTTTTAATTCAACCGGAACAGGAGATAGGGGCTTCATTGTTTTTTGCAAAAAAACCAAATAACCTGTTGAATATCACCGGTCATGAAATCGAAGGAAATCGTCTTATACTGCATGTAAGAAATGTAACTAACCGAATATTAGAAGGGGTCACATTTAAAGTAGCAGGACTTGTTGAAGAACTTTTTGAACGATTTCCTCAAATAATAGGGATTGCAAAATGGGCTCAAAATGAAGAGAAATTTCTCACATATAACAAATATGCCAAAGAGATCAAGGAGTATCAAATTACTATAGAGGACAATGAGGGATCCCATGTAACCCATAAGTATTCTTTACGTACTTAAAACGATAATAACTGCCATTTAATAATCATTAATAATCCATTTGGTAGATGTGATGTTCTTGGACTTATCAAACTCGAGGATACTTCCCTCTATTAGGAAATAGATGCCAAGCTCAGCTCTTTCATGTCATTTTTCAAGTTTGGCCACTTCAATTTTCTTCGTCAAAATTTTTCCTTGTTTGTCTTCAATGTATAAAAGGTACTCGGAGTCATTTTCAACCCGTTTAAATTCAAACTCTAGTTCTTCGGCAGGGAACCAGAGATCAACAGAAGTTTCCCACGTATAGTTTTCGAATAAGTCCTGAATGTGACCGATATGGATTTTTACACTTTCCATGATGCATCCAGATGTATTAATTAATGTCATCCCAATCTTAGTCGTATCATCAAGGAATTGAATATTCTTAGTTTGAATCACTCGACGGCGGTACACTCCCGGTTCCAGCGTCGAGGGGGCAGTCACGGCTTCTTTCCTTAGGGCTACGCCTCGAACTTCTGTTGGTGGGGCAGGAAATGCTACATTGTCTATGATGTATCTACGTCTTCTTCGCATTGTATAAAGTTGGACTTTTTTCATGCGTGCTAGATTCATAATAGCTTGTAAGCCAGCGCGGGGTAAGGGTTCAGTAGTGAGATATCCTTTTTCTTCAGCATCTTGAAGGATTTGTACACCATCACTTGTACGTGCGAGAATTGTAGAGTTACCTTCGGGTGATCCTACACTCCCAACGGAAATATCGGCTTGTTCACTTGTGAGATCGGTGCAATAATAACAAGAACTTGTTCTAAGATTATCCATCTCATGGATCCGCCAGCTTTCGGTTTTATCTCCATCGTAGGTTACCAGAAACTTCCCCTTGCTAATATTCATCTTAATAATAGAGCTTATTGAGATCCCTTTAACTTCTTCCAAGAAATAAACGAGTTGTTCGTACGTAAAAGAGTCCATACAAAACAGACCAATTTTCAAGATCTTGGCCCGGCCAAATAGACGGAAGAGACCAAGAGGTGATTCTTCCATCTTCGTCACGGCATCAATATGGCAAGGGGTGCCTACAAACCCAATTGAATGCATTCCCATTTTGATAGCTTGAATGAGTGCTCCAACATTTTCTTGGCATTGATTATAAATCGTACCTGCAGCTGCTAATAGGTTTTCTGTGTTGGTAACTATCGCTGGAATTGGTTTCCATGGGTTTTCATCACTTTTAGTTGTAACAATTGCACTATCAATTAGGTTCTCATCTAAGGCATAGGCTAGTAAGGTTGTTACAATACCTCCATCTTGTCCCTTAAGGTCTATTAAATTAGATTTTCCTTGTCGAGCAAACTTATAGTCCCCTAAAAGTCCTTCTGGGGTTGTGATGGTTCGTGGGCATTGATGCAGGCAAACTCCGCAGTTTGTGCATTTCCCTATTAATGTGGGGCGACCCGCTACCATTGCAAGAGCTTCAGCTTCACATGAAGCGATACAAGCACCACAGCTTGTGCAAACTCCTGTCGCAATGATTTGTCGTCTTAATGTGGCAAAATTATCTTTTTTAGCATCTTTGAGCTTGTCCACTGCATACTCATATGCTTGAGAATAAGCTTCTTTCATAGACATGATCCAATACCACCTTATGACACGGAAGATGGCTAATTATTTGTTTTTCGTTGTGTATTCATGTACTCCAGAGAATTTCGAAGAAATCATCACAGAGCTTTATAATAGCTATTTAGAGAGCAAATCATTTTTGATATTTAGATATTCCTACTCCTTTATTTATTTTACAAAGGGTATCCAAAAAAAATTAACAACTAACATTGGAATACTCTTATAAATTGTTAGATTTTTTCGTTTCTGCATTTGAATGTTTTTTTTCAAACCGTTTAGCAAGGAAGGTGCGTTTCAGAGCCCATAACGAATGTGAATAATTACCGTTATTTTGTTCTACCAGGAACTCAACCAAACGCCGATCTTTACGTGATAGAATTGGAAATTCAGCCATAAGGCGATCGACAACTTTTTCGTGCTGAAGAAGGGTATGAGCGAGTTCAATCGCTTCCGATTCATTGAGACTCTGGCTGGCAGCTTTTTGGGCGATTTTCGTAGGAATTTCTAGGTTCGCAACCAATTTTTTAACAAGATGATCTTGAGAAGCTGATTTGTCCAATTCATCCCTGTCTCCTTTATTGAGTTCTTAATAGGGGTTGCTTTTGCAAAGATACGCCTGGTATGAATTGTTCAAGCTCTTGTTTCTTAAATACTACAAAGCGTATAACACGGGAAACAGGTATTCCATATGGACATGCTAAGTCACATTGACCGCATGCTATGCACAAATCGATCATGTGAAGAATTCTAATGAAGTGAAATAGCAGGATATTACCACCACCTTTCCCATCGATGCCTGAGAACTCAAGACACTTGGCTTCTTCACAAATACATGCAGGACAAACATCACGACATTTTCCACAGCCATCACATTTACGGAATTCGTCTAAGATCGCGTTCATCCGCTCAAAGCCCTCAAGTGTCTCATACTTTTCCAATTCCTTGCCAAGCCATTTGTTAGCTAATCGGACCATGAATTGATCTATTTTAGCTCTTCTTTCTTTCCACTTGTCCTCTACTGGGTGAATTTCAATAACACCTTCTTTTATAGCTTTCTCAATAAGTTTTTTGCCACGATCAGTCTGAATTTCAATGTATGTTGCCTTTCCTATCAGTTCTTTCGGAACTCCCCAATTCCCACAAGCCAAGTCGGTACTGGTTGGAATGTTAAAAAGACAATGCCGGCAATTTTCCCGCCGACCATACCCTTCTGCCTCGAGATCATCGATTTTTACGGCTTTGGTTATGTGGGTCTTTGTTTCTAGGATAAGTTTGCCCTCAAGGATTTCTTCACAAACCACATCCTCAGGTTTCACTCCATAATATTTCTGAAACATTTCTGGACAAGCTGTTGGATCAATAGTTCCTCCACAATTCAGTCCGATCAAAAAAAGTTTGTCTCGATCGATTTGTCTTCGCAAAGCATTTAAATGCAAAGCGCGTGAATCACAATGCTTCGCAGGTAGGATTACTCGCCCGTCTAGTTTTTTAACCGTCTTATAAAAGTTAATAGGAGCAGTATGAACTGCTCCTGCAAGTGATGCGATTACATCCGGGTCTTTTGTAACTACAAGCTCCCCCGAGTGATCAGGTAATCTTCTAATACCTAACGCATAATCAAATTCTCCACTCTCAAGTCCCAATCCAAGAAGCGCCGTAACTGCCCCTCCAGAACTTCCATGTTCCCTGATCTCATTGTTTGTAGCCCATGCTAAGATATGATCGCCCACTTCTACCATATTACACACCACTTTGTCCGAATTGAACCTTTTTCAGTGGATTGGGACCCAACTCCCGAATTCGCTCCGTGAATTCGCGAACTGTCTCTGCCCATCGAGCACCCTCGCTTGCTGAGATCCATTTCAGCCAAACGCGATCTGGTTCAAGGCCTAAGCGCTCGAACATGTATTTGACATATTCATAGCGTTTCAAGCTTTTGTAATTTCCCGTGAGATAGTGACAATCCCCAGGGTGACAACCAGTAAAAAGGACCCCGTCTGCACCCTCTGTAAGGGCTTGTAAAATGAAAATAGGATCAATTCGAGCACTGCACATGGTTCGGATTATCCGGACATTTGTAGGTTGTTGCATTCGACTTAAACCAGCCATATCTGCTCCCCCAAGAGAACACCAATTACAACATAGGGCTAATATCACCGGTTCGAATGGTTTTTCTTCCAATTGTTTGCTATCATTCGTTTTTGGTCACCTCAGGAGATTGTAACATGAGCTTCAAGAGCCGCTTTAATCTGGGAGGAAATGTCTCGATTGGTATAGTGGCGTTGTTCGATGGCTCCACTATTACAAACTGCCACACAACACCCACAGCCCTTACAAACCGCTTCTACAATTTCAGCTTTATTGTCTACCAAGCTTATTGCTTTGTAAGGACAAACATCAATACAATCACCACAACCCATGCAATGATCTTTAATGACGAAGGCCGTAATTGGTTCAATGCGAACATGGCCAGCGTTTATAAGGCGAGCTGCCCTTGAAGCGCTGGCGCTTCCTTGCATCACTGATAATTGGATATCCTTTGGTCCCTGGGCCATCCCTGCTAGGAATATACCATCAATCACTGTATCATTTGGTTGGAGTTGAGGATGAGCTTCCATGAAAAACCCATCAGGGGCGAGAGGTACAGTGAGTAAGTTCTGAAGTGTTTCAGAAGCATTGTTTGGACGAACGCCGACAGCCAATACCACCATATCCGTTTCTAATTCCAGAATCTCACTACGAAGTGTGTCCTCAAATGTGACAACTAAGTTTCCGTTCGATAATTCTTCAATACTACTTGGCTGCCCACGATAAAATCGAAAGCTATATTGCTCCCGACTGCGAGAATAATATTCTTCATAGCCTCTGAATGGAGCCCTAATGTCCATATAAAGAATATTGATATTAATCGGGTATTTTTCCTTGATTAATTGGGCTAATTTCATGATAGCCATACAACAATAGGAAGAGCAAAAAGGGGCACCTCTAGTCATATCCTGGCTACCAACACAGGTGATAAACGTAATGTCTGTAGGGGTGTGTAAATCCCCTGGTCTTACCAATTTGCCGTTGGTAGGCCCGGAGGCATTCGTAATTCGTTCTAGTTCAGGAGTTGTTAATACATTGTCCAAAACCCCATATCCCCACAAATTACCTTTTTCAGGCACGTAACTCGTGAACCCTGTAGCGACAATGATTGCCCCAATCTTGTATTCTTCAAAATGATCATCCATATCAAGGTTAATGGCTTGTCTAGGACATGCCTTAGCACATCTTCCACATTGGATACAATTTTCCTCATCGATGACATACTTGGCAGGAACTGCTTGGGGGAAGGGCAGATAAATTGCATTTCGGGTTTTCAACCCTTGATCCCATTCATGAGGAACCTCAATAGGACATTTGCTTGCACAGATTCCACAAGCTGTACAAAGTTTTTCATCCACTTTTCTTGCTTTTCGCTGAATAGTGACATCAAAATTTCCAACATATCCTTGGACTTTTACTACTTCACTGAATGATAAAAGTTTAATATTTGGATGCGAACCAACTTGAACCATTTTAGGGCCTAAAATGCAGATACTACAATCATTTGTTGGATAAACCTTATCTAATTGCGCCATTACACCTCCAATGGAGGGATACTTTTCAACAAGAATGACTTCAACCCCCATATCTGCCAAATCAAGTGCTGCCGTCATTCCAGCCACTCCTCCCCCAATGACAAGAACCCTCCGCTCGACGGGAACTTCTCGTGCTGGTTGCGGCTGGAGATTCCGGGCTTTGGCCACATACATTCTAATGATGTCTTTAGCTTTCACTGTAGCTTTCTTGGGTTCATACATATGGATCCAAGAACAATGTTCCCTAATGTTTGCGAGGGTGAACAGATAGGGGTTAAGGCTCGCTTCCGCCACACAGGCCCGAAAAATGGGTTCGTGCGTTCGCGGGGTACAACTTGCTACCACAACGCGGTTCAATCGAAGTCGTTGAATGTCTTCTTTGATCTCAGCTTGCCCGGCATCACTACAGGTATAGTGGTTTGTTCGAGTCACAACGACATCAGAAAGTGTCGCTGCATAATTTGAGACATCCTCCACATCCACGAAACCCGCAATATTGGAACCGCAATAGCACACATAAACGCCTATCCGTATTTCCTCTCTGTGGTTCTCAGGGTTTTTCATGAGTCAACTTCCTTCTTTTAGGTTATAAGAATAACACTGAAATGGGAAAAGAAATAGCTGATCGACTTCAATTAGGTATTATCGTATAGATCCGTGACTTTAAATGTTCGGATCAATAGTTTTTCATCCTTATCGTCCAAATGAAAAACATAAACACCTTCTTCATCATTTTGGACGCGCTGACAGTGAAAATTCAGTTCCTCCCCTTGAGCCCAAAATGGGATAAAATGACCCCAAGAATGGATCTCAAAAAAATCAGTCTCATAGATCAGCTTCGCATCTACATTTCTAATACAAGATTCGGAATTGTTAATAACCGTTATTACCAAGGTGCGTTCTTTGTCTAATAGCGTAATATCCGTCATTTGAATATCTTTACTTTTACTTTCAAGTTTCATTGATTTTCGTCCCATTAAGAGTGGATCAAATATTTTAGGGACATTTGATTCCAGTTTAATTTTCCGTTGAGCCAAGATTCCAGCTTTGATCAAGTCTTTTATCAGAATCGCAACCCTTTCTTCTTGCTTATCGAATTGGGCCATTATCTTTTCTTGGAGGGCATCCATCGAAACCTGGGGGATAATGGATTGGCATGTTTCAATCAGTTCACATTCTAACTCATCGCCCAATTCGATTGTTTTCTGATCGAGTTCTGTTTTGATTGGTTTTTGCAAAAGGCATTTCTTATCAATTAGAACAAACATATTATCTGCAATTTTAGCCGTGAGCTCTTTATGAAGTGTTGAAAGGATTTCAGCACCAAGGAAGCGCAAGGCTGAGGGAGCTTCAACAATCAAAACATAAGTTTCTGGAGTTTCTAGGGTCATACCGCTCCTTTTTTTTGCACGGTGAGAAGCTCCAGAAAACTTCGCCGCGAGATAAACTGATCCCCCAAATTCGAGTTCTACTCTATTAAGTCCGGACCCCTCAACAGGAAAGACATGATGATGGAAATCGGGGCTTTTAGTGCTCAATTGATATTCAAAATCAAAGCTATCAGATTTTTCTTTTCTTCCTGTCGCATCGATAAACCAAATTGGGTGAAAAATAATTGGATCTGTAGCGGATTTTTCGCACACATGTTTGGGAAAACAAAATAGACAGACGTGGCCACGAATCTCGTCAAAATAACAGAGATAAATTGAAAATAGTTTTTGTAGAGAAGCTTCAGAGGATTGCGTGTCAAAAAAATTCAAATCCGGACTCAACACCCTATCTAGTTCCCTACTCATTGCACCACAATCCAACACTTTACAGTAACTTTTCGGATATAATATTGGATCTATCTACTAATAGGACATTCGAGATTAATAGTAGATCTACTTCCTTTGATAGTTTTAGATTTGGTATTGATGTTTTCACTTTTACTAACAATTCCATTTATTATGAAGATAGTACCAATATTAAGAGGGTTGCAACTTTTTAGTAGTATAATAACAACATGGATTAGTATATACATTTTTAGATTACGTATATATGAATTTCTGATTCTTCACATAAATATTCTTCTTTCTGTTAATTTTAGCTAAAATTCTCCAAGCAATTATTATTGGGATAATTTAATAAAAGGCTTTAATAGTTCTAGGTAGTAAACAAATAATTAAACCCTTTTTACAAATGTCTACACCCTCCTTTTTATAAATGGTATACAAAAGTCAAGTTACTCATTGTTTCACCTTTTAAGTCATGAGTTGGTTATTTCTTAATCAAGGAGTTAAATTTATTAGAGACGTGAAAACCTTTTTTTTCTTCAGTTTTCACTGGATGTTCATTAGAATTGGAATGCTTAACCACCACTAAGTGTTACCCGACTGGTGTGATGGCATGTTAGACATCAAAATTATTCGAGAAACTCCAGAGTTAGTAAAACAAACTTTGAAAGCCAGAGGATATGAAAATCAAGTGAATTGGGTTGATGACGTATTAGAATATGATACCTACTGGCGGAAATATCGGCATGAAGAGAATCTCCTCCGAGAAAAAAGAAATAAGATAAGTAAAAAACTCCCTTCCCTTTCTACAGAAGAAAAAGCAAAGAAAATTGCAGAAATGAAAGAAATTGGTCCTAAACTTGAACGTGCTCAAAAAAAACGAAGAGAATTTCAGGAAAAACGGCAATATATTCTCGACCGTATTCCAAATCTCATCCATGAAAGCGTTCCGCGAGGTTTGGATGAAAGCGATAATGTAGAAATCAGAAGATGGGGTGAGATCCCATTTTTTTCCTTCAAACCGAAGGATCATGTCGAACTGATGACACAACTTGATCTTTTGGAGATTGAGCGTGCCTCAAAAGTATCGGGCTCACGATTTTACTATTTGAAAAACAAGGCGATGATTCTTGATCTCGCACTGATTCGGTTCGCTTTGGATCATTTGATTAAGAAAGGGTTCATCCCGTTCCTTACGCCTGTTCTCGTCAGGAAAAGAGCCCTCTATGGAACTGGTTTCTTACCTCTTGGTGCAGATGGTGTGTATTTTATCGAGGGGGAAGATTTAGGGCTAATTGGGACAAGTGAGATCGCTTTAGGAGCTTTATATATGGATGAGATCTTAGAGGAAAAAGATCTTCCAAAATGGTATTCTGGTTTTTCTCCTTGTTTTAGAACTGAAGCGGGGACTACAGCAGATACCAAAGGAATCTTTCGAGTACATAAATTTCATAAAGTTGAGATGTACAAATTTTGTAAACCCGAATGCTCATGGGAAGAGTTCAATCACCTCATAGAAACAGCAGAAGAGATCTTTAAGCAGCTTGAGCTCCCATATCGCATCATGAATCTCTGTTCTGGAGATTTAGGCATCGCCGCTGCAAAAACATATGATTTAGAAGTCTGGATCCCTTCTCAAAGCAAATATCGGGAAGCGGTATCATGTTCTAATACGACAGATTTCCAAGCACGTCGGCTTAATATACGCTTTCGAAGAAAAGAACCTGGGACACCGGTCGATTACCTGCATACCCTTAACAGCACCGCGCTTGCAACAAACAGAGCTATAATTGCAATTATTGAAGTGAACCAAAAAGAGGATGGGAGTGTACAGATCCCGAAAGCCTTGTGGGACTACACTGGCTTCAAAGAAATTGCTCTGACAGATAAAACGTGATGAGATAGGGTTTTGCGTTTTAATATAAGAGTCGAAAGGTTTGATATATCTTTGAGGAGCATCAAGTACTATGAGGATTTTTTCTAATGATGTTCTCAACATCGCTTCTCAAGTTAGTTTAGTTAGGGCTGAGATTTCACCACTAACATTTATCTTATCATCGAATAAATGTTCCAAAGTTATTCCGGAGATGTGCTAGCCCCTCAACTGGTCACTTTCGCTGCAGTTTTTAGTTCTTTAATCAAATCAGGGAGAAAGTTTAAATTTTCTGATTTGATCCGAGTAAAAATAGTCCGAAGGAAGAGAACAGCTTCTTCTGGTGTCAGTAACGTGGTGTTAGATAGCGAAATCACCTGCCGGAGGAGTTTTTGCAGGATAAAATTTGCAAGATCAGAGTTTTTGCTCTCAAGAGCTTGTTTTGCATTATTAAATGAGGTTTCCAAGCGTCCGAAAATATCTTCTTTCGAGAAAAAGCTATCTTCACTAGGCATGCGCAACAACCCATTTATTAATCATCCTTATGGATGATGATGTTTTATAATAAAATGGATTTTATGCTTATAAGATTATTTCCCCTAAATCAAAGCACTCAAAAAATAAGATTTCAAGAGATAATTCATTTCCTGATGTTCCGTATAATTTGAAGGCATAGCAAGAAAATGAGTACAATGATGTGTCATTCACCAAAAAATTCTGTTTCCCAAAATGGAATTGAATCAATTAGTCTATCTAAAGAAGATTAATCAATATTTGAATAATGTTTTGTAAGTCCAAGCACTCTACCCATGGAAAATCTCATGAATTTTTGCTGCCTTCTTTCTACCAATACCCGGAACTTTCTCTAAGTCGTCTAAGGACGCCATAGCCACATCTGCAATGGTATCAAACACATCGAGGAGATTTCTGGCCAATTTCTCACCAATGAGTGGAATTGACGCAAGTGTATACCTTTTCCGATCTTTAATAGGTAAATCCTTGGAAATCCGTTTTCGATACCATCTTGCTTCTGGGTTTTTATCATTTTTGTGCTCAGCCTCACGTTTTAAAAGGATTCGAAGAAAAGCTTTGAAGGCATCATCATTCTCTGTAAGAACTATCGGAGTATTATAAACATAAATGATTTCCAACATTGCACCCATTAGGGAGGCGAAGATCCGTAATGAATCTTCTCCTACGGTTCGAAACGGAAGTGAAGTGAGGTAATCCATTATAGTTCCGTGAACCACAACTAATTGACGTTTCACTGGATAATCAAGGATAGTTTCAGTCTTCATTAGCTCTAGCAGTTGCTGCCACATGCGATTTGATCGGATAGATGTAATGAAATCCCCCACACGCTTCCTTTCAATAATTACTGCGTGTTCTCCTGCAACAATATAGTCGCCATGAAGGAGGTGGAGGATTTCAAAATGTGCACCAAGCTCTTCTGCGACTTTTTCCGCTATTCTTACTACTTTCGGATCTTCTCTATAGTCGACAAAGAGTTTCAAGATTGGACCTCCATGATGGTATTTTATTTTGCACTTAAAGACTCACACACAATCACTCCCAATTAATTTTTCAATATCATAATATGGTTGAAGTATACCCAAGAAGATTATTATAGGAAAACGCGAATAAATTCCAAATCAAGGACGTGATTCTTTGGGCGATGAGAAAGTAAAGCCCAAAAGTTATAGTTACTGGTGCTTCACCTGTAAGAGAAAGGTACGCTCAGATGACTTAATAAGGGAACGGGTGCAACCGAAAAGAAAACCGACTACAAAATGGAGTCAGAAAGAAGTCAGCAAACCAAAAAAGGAACGTCTGATCATTAAATGCCCTTCCTGTGGGACTAAAATTCGGCGAAATTATAAAGTGTGGTGTAATTTTTGCAAGAAAACTGTAAAGGCCTCGGAACTAATACTACATTGCACAATTGATGGCAAGATTATACATCTATGTCCTTTTTGTAGATTGGAAAGAACTCCTAGAAAGGAAAAAGCCACTCCATGAGAAATAAGATCAAAAAACTAAAATGAATGAAAGACCCAGCAGTGAGTTGAAGGTGGGGGAATAAAGGGAAAGCCCACAAGATTAATAGAGCGCCTTCAAGGATAAATATTGGATAAATGAATTCTAGAAGAGAATTTTAGAGATTTTTACGGATTAAGAGGCCATCAAATTTTTTAGATAATGTTGTTTATCATGGGCATACTGGATGTTGTTTCAGTAGTCTGAAACTTCACTCTAAGTCGAATCCTAAGAATTTAAATGAAAACATTGAAAAGTTAACAAAAGGTAAGATTAATGTTGTGATGATATTTTATATATACTGATCTGAGGTGGTGACTCTGTCACTTGAAGCCGCACTTGCCGAGGCAAATCGAGAAATTAAAGAACTAAAAGAGAAAATTTCAGCCCTCCAAGTAGACCTTCAAAAAACCCAAGGTGCCTTAACAGAAAAAGAAAGTGAAATTGAGCGTTTGCTCACCAATCATACAAATGAGCGGGAAGAGCTAAAGAGCAAGATATTCGGTCTTGAAAATGAAATACGGCGAACTCAAAACGAGCTGACCGGAAAACTCAGTGAACAAAGTACCTATGAAGAGGCAAATCAAAGTCTTAAGCAGGATATAGAAAATCTAAAGAGCGAACTTGCTTCGAAGGTGACCCAAACCAAGGAATTGGAACAAAAACTAGAGAAAACGATGGAACTAGAACAAAACCTCCAAACTAGCGAAATTAATCTTAAAAAGACTAATGAAGAACTGGAAGCAGCTAGAACCGCCAAATACACACTTGAAGAGACCTTAAAAAAGAAGGATGAAAAGATAGCAACACTTGAAAAGGAAAAGAACGACTTAAAAGATCAGATGACCCACCAACTTCAAGAGTTGAACTCTCTTCGGGAAAAAATTGATCTTGAGCGCAAAAAAAACTTTGATTATGAGCAAGCTCTAACAACAATGAAAAAGTTTATGGGTTCTGATAATCGCGTGAAAATTCTTGCAACACTCGAGACTACGCGCAAGATGCCGCTTAAAAGTCTTGCTGCGACTTGTGGAATAGTTCCTGTTGAACTTAAACGAATAATAGACCATTTGGAAGCCGATAAATACGTTCAAATTGATATTCATGAAGAAGTTGAGTTACTTCGAGTGCCGTGGCAACGCATTAATCAATAATAACCCTTTTACGGCTTAATCTTCTTTTTATTTTATATAAAAAGAGAATATTCTATTAAAAATAACTAGAAAACTTTACAGTAGCGACCTTGGGGGATAGTAATGAAGTTTAAATCTCAGAAGCGATGCTAAAACATTTTCAAGAATCTTGCTGAGCGTTGGGTTTTTTACAAGTATTGATTGCTATCCTTGAGCCTGAATAATATCATTGACGCAAGTTAATGTCTAAATCGATTATAATACAAGAAGTTTAGGTTTGATTGTATTGATCCATTTCTGTTAATTCGTGTCCACTTGCTGTTGAACTAAAACCACTTGGATAAAGGGTAGGAGTTAATAAACAATGATTATTAATAAATGAAACATACGCTTAGTTAGAAATGATAAAAAAGGAGAAAATATACGATATTAATTATTAATTATATACTGAGAGTTCTTCTTTATATCAGGAAAATCATCTCCATGAAGTGGTGAATTGGTTGACTAAATTTGAGATTATTACAAACGCTTTTAAAGGAAATGCCACTGAAAAACGCCCTCTTAGCCTTTGGCAACATTTCCCAGAAGCGGATCGAACACCTGAAAGCCTTGCTGAGAAGGAGATTGCGTTCCAGAAACGATTCGATCTAGATTTGAAGAAGATTTGTTTTAATGGCCTTTTCCCAGTTATTGATTATGGGATCGAAATTGAATCCTATGATCCGGTTTCAGGCGCAGCAAGATCTACTCACACCGTCATTCAGACCCTTGAAGATTGGGGAACTTTGGAACCTGTTGACCCGAATGATGGAGAACTTGGTAAACAAGTCAAAGCAGTGTCTTTAATATCTAACTATACGGAGAATATAATTCCAACGATGGCGACCGTATTCTCACCGGTTACGGTTGCTGCAAAACTAGCCAGTTTAGATCGGTTCCTCAAACATCTCAAAACAGACCCGGATCCGGTTTTTTCCGCATTGAGAGTTCTGACACGAGTAGTTGGGGAATTTGCCGAAGCATGCTTAGATTCGGGGGCAAATGGGATCTTCTTTGCAACTCAACAAGCGCGGGAAGATGTTTTTACTCTTGATGAATTCAGAAATTTTGTAATGCCATTTGATCTCCAATCCATCACAGCATTTAGAAGAAAAGCAGAATTTATAGTGATGCACATCCATGGCCATAGAATTCACTTCGAAGAAATTGCTCAACGGTATCCGATTCAAGCCATTAACTGGCATGATCAGGAGACACCTCCTACACTTGCAGATGCCCAAAAGATATTCAAAGGGGGGCTCCTGGGTGGCTTGGATAGTAATGGGGTGGTGAGAAAGGGGAATTCTAATGAAGCCAGGGCGAAAGTATCAGAGGCTCTTCAAAAAGCGGGAGAAGCTCTTCCATACTTAGTTATCGCGCCAGCATGTGTTATTCCATTAGATACTCCTGTAGAAAACTTAGATGCAATCATAAAGACAGTTAGAGGGCTATGAACGAATGTCTCCTTGAAGGAGCCACAATAACACCCAACTTCTACTCGGTTTAATCACGAACTGGTTTTGAAAAGGTAAGGAAGAGATTACAGCTGAATCATTTTTTCGGGAAGATGAATCCACATTTCGGGCATGATTTCCATTTTCGGTCGAGAATAGGATAGAGACAATTGATACAAAACAGAGGTGACCGGCAATGAGGACAGAATTTGAAATCAGATTGCACAGTTTTTTTACATTTTGGGCACTTTAACTCCTTTGGAAGTGTAGTGGGGGGAGGAGGAGTTGGTGCGGAAGGAGGGGTGCTGGAGGGCAGGACTTGATTTGGTACTGTGGAAGTGGTGGGAGGTCGTTCTGAAGGGTGTTTTTTTCCGGTGATTTGTTGCCTAATCTGACTCCAGATCTTTGCATCCTTAAGTGCAATCTGAGCAGGAGACGGTGCTTGCTGAGGAGATGGCGTTGAAACACTAGGAGGTGGTTTTTGGGCAGGTTTAATCTCCACTGCTTCAGGTTCCCCGAATAATTCTTTTTTGACACCTCCTGCAAATCTGGGGGAGATGCTAAAGGCACCTTCTGTAATCTTTCGGAGTTCTCCAACAGGAACCTTGATGGTCTTTCCTTTCCAAGGGGGGTTGAGTGCTATGATAGCAAAGAAGCGTTGTGTTATGGGTTGACGTTCAATGTCTTTTATTGAACCAATTTTAGTGCCATCGGGGAGCGCAACGGTCTTTCCAATGTAATCCACGATTGCCATCTAAATGAAATCTCCATCGCGTCTACTAGCTGCAAGAAGACAATTTGATATATTCAGATATTGTGATTTTGTGATTATGTCGTATTTAAATGTATTTGAGGTTATTCATAGCTAATCATCGAAAATTCATGAAATGATTCGAAGCCTTGATTAAATACTTAAGTTCCTATCTTTATGTTATCTCTTATTAGTGGGATCACGATCTATAACCCTTCCACATTCCCTCGCTTTATATATTCCTCAACATCAATCTGAGAGCACTATATAAAAACGCATATGTGAGATAAACAATTAAAATCAAATTCTTACAAAATATTGGCGACCTTAACGCACAAGTGACAGACTATGAGCTTGAGAAGAAACGAATGTCCAAAAAGACAGAGGAGCGAATCGATCCACGAGAATTTAGATCAAAGACCAAGCCAGGAATTCAAAGTAAGGATAGAACAGAAATTGAAATCTTGGTCAAAATTTTTTGCGATCATTTTGATAGTTATATCGGGAGTCCTTTGTTCCCTTGGCGTGGTCGATAATTTAAACACTCGTGAGGTTATTGAAGAGCCTATTTTGGATGAAATTTGTCAATTGACATTTTCCGAAGGGAAAGAGGAACGCTACACTCGAAGTTTTCTAGACTTTTCTTCTGTTTTCATCGGCAAAATTGAAACCAGAATGGTTTTGAGCCTCATACACCTTGAATTCGAACGAATCCCTACAAGTTATCTATCTTTCATACTTTTACGTAGAAAAACTGTTGAAGTGCTAGAAAATTTTACCCTTTCAATAGAACTACTGTTTCAACTGGAAGAAGTTGGAGGCGGAATATCTCTAGAAGCGGGTGGGGATCCTGGGGAATTGGAGCTTGAGTTGACCGAATCGGGAGATGCTATTGAGGGGCTGCTTGAATTCCATCTCGTTGTCTATGCACGGATCTTCTCCCCGAGCATCGAGTATCTTGGTCCAGTTCTGTCTCTTTTCTTAGTAGGAATCACCTTATTTCGATTTGGATACACTAATTGTTTCATAGATCGAGTAGCTTTCGCCATTTGTGGCCTTGGAGGGATGCCATTGGGAGCCTTACTTGTCAGACACATAATCCCCCTTTACTCATTCTTTTATCTACCCTATCTTCTAGTTATGATCCTATTTTTCCTTACTTGTTTAGCACTAATTCTCAAAAGTTGTTTCTTCAATCCCTCAAGTACTTCCAACACAAGCTGTAGTCATTCTGCTAAGAAAATTTAGGTTGGTCAAAAATTTTGAAAGGTTTTTTAGTGACTAAGCGCGAAGTGATGTAAGGATTGTCTAGGAGAGATAATTATAATGAAAGAAATAACTATGAACGATATTGAGCGGTTAGAATCTTTACAGTCTAAAATAAGTTGGTATACCACAGCTATCGGAAAAAAACTTCTGTATTTTTTACCTTTAATCTTGATTAGTATTTCTGGACTAACCATATACAACGGATGGACCACTCCCGAGAGTCCTCCCCCCTTTGAAGTTGTTTTGGGCTTTATTCTTGTCCTATTTATATTTGCACTAAATACATTAATTTTAGCAAGTGGTGTTATATATACACGAAAAGCCTTTTTTCAGCGATTAAACTATGAAAGGCAAAAAGGAAGGCCTTTAGATAGTCTACGAGGGTTTAAAACTATTGAAACAAATATCATGCAAACGTTAAGTGTTATCGCACTTCTTGCTCTAGTCAGCTTTATTACATTAGCAATTTATATCCCGTTCATTATTTGGACCCCGGATTTCTTAGTCTGGGTTGGGATGGGAGTGACACTGATAACCTTTGGGTTAGGGTTAGCAATCAAAAGTGTGCGAATGGACATCACTTCGGTCGTGGGCCTGTCAGATTTCTTCCGCCCAAGTAATCATGAGCTCTTTATTGACAAATTCTTCGGAGACATTTTCATGTACCATTTAGACCCCATAACCCGCTTAAAATGGGATGAATTTACCACAATTATTGAAACAATGCTCTATCCAGATTTTGTTCAAACTATTCAAGAGCAAGAAGAAGGAGAGATCCCAGTAAGTTTCGCCCTCGAAAAATTGTTATACCTTCTCTATTTAGAGTATTCAAGAGTTATTAATCGTGATACGGTCAAAGATGAGTTACTAGAGATAATGAATCTTACAAATAATCACTGGAACTTAGAAAAGGGGGCATTAATTGATGGTCGCTATTATTTTTCTTCTGAAGATTTTTTTAAAATTTTTGACGGAATTAAACGAACTACACCCTCTTTCTTCTCAATAATTGATCGGTTACAGCTTGAATTAATCGATAATATCAAAATAATAGCCGAAGATCCTATCTATTTAGATGGAGCTGCCAATGAAATTGTTGCAGAAGATGATGAGGCCCATATAATTGTCTTCCTTTATAATAACACCCCTTCAGAGAAGACCTACATGGTCAAAATCCTCGCTCCCGGCTTTGAACCCGAAAAGATGAACGTACAGATTTCTGTTGAAGGTCGGGGAAGCTTTGAAATTCCTCACATGTCAATTCCACTAATGAGTAGTGATACAGAGGATGTAATTGGCGTTATGGCACGACTCCTGAAAAATGGAGACGCTCTTTGGATAACACTGGAACCAAGACAAAGAGGGACACAAACCGTACAGATCCTCCTCACATCCGAAAATGGTACCATTATCGAAGGTAAAACCATGACGATTTCTGTTTTTCGAGATTTGAAAGCTATGTTCAAGGGATTAACCAGTAAATTATCCGTTCTTGGGGGTGCAATTTCACCTATCTTAAAACAGCTCCTATAATTTTTGAGGTAGGATAAAAAAAGAGGTTGGAAAAAGAGGTTCGTATTTGGAAGATACCCAAGTTCGAGATGTTATTTACAAATTTATAAGGAGCACTCAGGCTTGATCCGATCAACAGAATCCTAAGTCATATCTTATTTTCTATTATACGGTAAAACTCCAAGAGAAATTTTTCGATCATCTATTTCCCAGAACTGAGTTTTTCCTTTATCTGTCCGACCTTGAAGAAGTTTTGTGGCTAGTGTTTCTTGAGTGATGTAATCCCGGTACGCTTCTATAGCCTTAGTCGCAAATTCATCGCCTTCAAAATAGACTTCAATGGTTTGTGCATAGTCTAGATCCATGTTTTTTCGTATCGATTGGATTCTTCGTACTACATCACGGATAAAACCCTCTTTTACAAGTTCAGGACTTAAATTGACATTTAAGAACAATTTATCTTGGCCAGAAACATCAGAGACGTAGTCTTCTTTTGGTTTTAGTTCAATGTCAACATCTTCAGAGTCTATTAGAAACATTTTGTCCCCAACTCCAATGCTAGCTTGACCTTTAGTTCTTAATTGTTCAACAAGTTCAATTGAGTCGGTCTTCATAATTCCATCAGCTACCATCTTAGCATTTGTTCCGAATTTCGGGCCAAGGGCGCTCCAATGTGGTTTGACAACCGCCTGTTCATAGTTCTGTGCTTCATCTAAAGAGACAATCCGGACACTTTTCACATTCAATTCGTCTGCAATTAGATCGCGAAATTGCATGAGATGTGTGCTTCGCCCATCTGGGGTGCAAATAACCAATTCAGAGAGCGGTTGCCGACCTCGAATACCTGCTTTTGTTCGCATGGCTCGTCCAGTTTCAACTACTCTTAGTGTTAAAGTCATTGCTAGTTCAATGTCTTCATCTATCAATTCACTTCGAACTTCTGGATAAGTTGTATCATGTATGGATAAGGGCTTATCATCGCTTCGAATTATATTTTGATAGATCTCTTCTGTTATAAAGGGAATAAAAGGGGCCAATGCGCTGGTTAAGGTTTGCAGTACCTCATAGAGGGTCACATAAGCACTTATTTTATCAATATCTGTTTCACTTTTCCAGAACCGTCGCCGAGATCTACGAACCCACCAATTACTTAAATCATCCAAAACAAAGGTTTCAAGAACCTTAGTAGCTCGATGGGTGAAAAAGCGATCCAACTCCTCCTTGGTAACTTTAATGGTTTGCTGTAGCCGAGAAAGGAGCCATCGGTCGAGGAGGGGGCGACTCTCATAGGGGGCTTTGGTAATGCTTGGATCAAATCCATCGATTTTTGCATATGTTACAAAGAAGCTGTAAGTATTCCAGAGGGTTCCGATAAAGCGGTTCTTGACCTTCTCAACTGGTTCGGGCGAGAATCGCAAGGATCGCCAGAGGGTGTTATTGAAGAAATACCACCGAAAGGCATCTGCTCCAGAACGATCAAACACCAACCAAGGAGATACATAGTTCCCCTTGCTCTTGCTCATCTTCTCCCCAATTTTGTCTTGAATAAGTCCTAAGGTAAGACAGTTCATGAATGCGGGTTTGTTGAAAACAGCGGTTCCGATAGCTACTTGACTGTAGAACCACCCGCGTGTTTGATCGATCGCTTCGGTAATAAATTCAGGGGGATACTCTTTTTGAAATCGTTCTTGGTTTTCAAACGGATAGTGCCACTGTGCTATACCTGCAGATCCCGAATCGTACCACGCATCGATCACGTAGGGCTCTCGGGTCATTTCACTTTTACACTCAGGGCATTTGAGCTTAATTTCATCGATCATGGGACGGTGTAGATCAATCTCACCTGGCCAATTAAGTGCGAGTGCCTTTAGCTCGTTCAGTCCCCCTACACAGATTTTATGATCAGGATTCGCTTCACAAGTCCAAACTGGCAAAGGTGTTCCCCAATAACGATCCCGACTTAAAGCCCAATCTCTTACATTCTCTAGGAAGTTCCCAAACCGACCATGTTTCAGGTGGGGGGGGACCCAATTGATTTGTTCATTATTAGCTAGTAAATCGTCTCGAAGTTCTGTCATCCTGATGAACCATGCATCGCGTGGTAAATAAAGGACCACAGTTTCACAGCGCCAACAAAATGGATATTCATGCTCATACGTCTCTACACGAAAGAGAAGCCCTCTTTCCTCAAGGTTTTGGATGGTTCGCTTGTCGGTATCCTTTGCAAATTCACCTTGAAATTGTGGAACCGCGTCTGTGAATCTTCCCAAGCCATCTAACGGATTGATCAATGGCAAGTCATATTCTTGACCGGAATCAAAGTCTTCGGGACCGAACGCAGGTGCTGTGTGGACTATACCTGTCCCCTCAGTTGTTGTCACGTAATCCGCCAGAATCACATAATGAGCTGGTTTTTCGAGTGGTCCCACATCAAACAGTGGTTCATATCGTTGTCCCTCAAGATCTACGCCAGCAATTCGCTGCAAGACTTCATATTCTTCGTTTTTAAGAACGTGTTCAACCAAAGCTTCAGCCAAGATGAGCTTTTCATCCTTATACTGAACAACTACATAAACTTCATCTGGATGTACAGTTAAAGCGGCATTCCCATAGAGTGTCCAAGGGGTTGTGGTCCAAGCAAGAAAATAGGTATTTTTCGAGTCGCGTTTTTTGAATTTGACGTAGATTGATGGTTCTTCCACAATTTGTGAGCCCTGCGCAAGTTCATGGGACGACAGTGGAGTATCACACCTAGTACAAACTGGAACAACATAAAACGATTTTACCAAAAGGCCTTTTTTCCATATCTCCTGTAAGGTCCACCAAACACTCTCAATGTACTGGTTTGTTAGTGTAATGTAAGAGTTATCCTGATCAAACCAGTGTCCGATACGCACACACATGCGATCCCATTCATTGATATATCGAAAAACGGATTCTTTACATTTTTCATTGAATTTGGCTATCCCATAGTTTTCAATGTCCTTTTTTGTCTTCAAACCGAGTTCTTTTTCCACTTCTAGCTCAACAGGGAGTCCATGTGTGTCCCAGCCACCACGCCGAGGAACATAATAGCCCTGCATATGGCGGTATCGACAAAAGAGATCCTTTACGGCGCGGGTAAGCACATGACCGGGGTGTGGTTCGGCATTAGCAGTCGGCGGGCCCTCCAACCACGGCCACCAGCCTTTATTTAAGGCTTCTCGTTTTTCTTGAGACTTCTTAAACACTTCTTGTTTTTTCCAGAACCTGATGATTTTCTGTTCAAGCTCTGGAAACTTCATTTCTGGCTTGACTTGTCTGAATTGAGGCAACCTGTCACCTCCATGACGATAGGAATGAGTTTATCCACTCTTTGGTGGGGATAGGCTTTTAGAAAATCAAGGCGCGGTGTTTCTACTGGGAGGTTTACTATCTCAAGGCCAATTAAAAACTTGTATTTGAAGAATTTGGCTATTCCTCCACATCACGATACCACCATTAAGCACAGAAATGTGGTAAGATTTGCCTTTTTAAACATTATCATATATAGTTCACAGGGTGAGTCGCTCAACATCGCTCCTCATATCTTGAGAGTAAGAAACTCTGCATTTATAGGTATTGTAGAACTAGAATAAGTTCTAGAGATTTATTATTAAATAATTAATTCGATTATTAGAATTATTTTCTAGCTTAAAAAAAGAGAAATCTTTTTCGATTCACATTTCTAGATTACTAACAGTATGGTCTCAACTAATCACTTGATAGTACAAATGATAACACAAAAGGAAGGAAATTTTTGACTACTCAAAAAAATTCTAACTCAATAGATAATTCAAATATTATTTGTACTTGGGATAAAAAAGCAAATTGTGCCTTATGTGGCAATAATTTGAAATTAAATTGTAAATGGGACAAAAATCTCTTGACCGGCTTTTTAATTATTTCCTTCTCTTATATCTTTGTTGTGTTTTTTGGGATGGCAGTTATGGGGCTTTTAACTAGAGTATGGTGGCCATTAATCGTTATGATAGCTTTCTTCCCAATATTCTTTATATTTATTGAAATCCGTGTGCTCTGTAGTCACTGCCCCTTCTATGCTGAAGACAGTAAGATTTTGCATTGTCTTGGTAACCATGGGATTCCAAAGCTTTGGCGCTACCGGCCTGGATCACTCAATCAGTTTGAGAAGATAAGTGTCCTTGCAGGCTTTCTGTTCTTTTTTCTAGTCCCGTTTCTTATTCAAGCTTATGGAATCTGGTTTTTAATTAAACGCTATGAAGTGTTTGACTTAATTACTCTGCTTGGACTGCTCGGCATTGCGGGTGCTACATTATTGTCCTCAATAACCATTATTTCAACAGTCTTTATTCACCATTGCTCAAAGTGTGTCAATTTTTCATGTCCACTCAACAAAGTCCCAAAGTCTCTGGTGGACGAATACCTCGAGAGAAATCCTATCATGAAGAAAGCTTGGATACAAAGTGGTTATAAATTAGGTTAGTACAAGAAGATGATGTTAAGAATGATTCAAGTGTTTTTATTAATGCTCAAGTTTTTTAAGTGTTGATTGGAGTCATTTTTCCTACACGCTACACAACCTTCCTCATAACTCTGCGTAACAGTGGGGACAGAAGGTTTCTGATTTTGAAACAGAACCTCCGCAGTATGGGCATTTAACAACGAGCCCAGGTTCAACCTTGAGGGAAAATCTAACCCGTTTGGTATGTTTCTTATGTGTGATTGGATGTCTCCAAGAAAAATACAAACCAATTTGGTGAACCCCAACCTCTCTTGGCAGAAATTGGACAGTAAAGACCTGTGATTCTTTTACCAGCCGTTTGATAGTCGTTGGAAGATTTGCTTGAATCCCTTGTGGCACCTCAAGGCTTGTGGTGAAGTCTACCAAGTCGAGTTCTCCAGAAGCAAAGACCTCACCTCTCAATATTAGGGTTTCACCGCTTGTACACGCCAAGATGCTCCCGTCCCCTACGTGCTCAGAGCTAGGACTGCTTATTTGAAGTCCGAGTTTGGCTGTCGGGCCGCGTAATTGGGGCCACCACTTGCGTCGTATCATTATTAGAACACAAAGGATTCCTAGGCCGGTCAAAATAATGATAAGCCTAAATAGATCGTGGTAGGTATCTCGGTTCAGAGGATCCGTCCCCTGTCGAATTTCATAGCCGTCTCCAAACCCATCCCCATCGGTGTCTTTTAAGCTCGGGTTAGTACCATACCGGTTCACCTCCTCCCCGTCTGCTAGCTCGTCTCCATCGGTATCAGCTAAAGTGGGATTAGTATCATAGGTAGTCACCTCCTTCCCGTCTTCCAGCCCATCCCCGTCGGTGTCGGCGTCATCTGGGTTGGTTCCTTTCTGATACTCCCCCAAGTTGCTTAGGCCATCTCCATCCTGATCTAAGTCAGCATCCGAAACATTCATAGGATTCAATTGATTCGTGACCTCCCAGCCGTCCGGCATGCCATCCATATCGGAATCTGAATCCTGTGGGTCAGTTTCGTGGTCATACTCGTCTCGATTGTTTAATCCATCGTTGTCTGGATCTAATCCAGCATCATCCACTTTTGGATTTAACTCATGGTCGACTTCCCAACCGTCCCACATGCCATCTCCATCTGTATCTTCATCGGTCGGATTGGTTTGATGTGTTTTGACTTCATCGTAATCACTTAATCCATCCTCATCTGTATCCGCAACTGAAGGGTTAGTTTCGTACGTGAGTACCTCCACCCCGTCTGCCAACCCATCCTCATCTGTATCCGTGACCGTGGGGCTGGTTCCATATTTATCGACCTCCGCCACATTGGTCAGTCCATCCCCATCAGTGTCCGCATCAGCATCCGCTAAAAAGGGATTAGTTCCGTATCTATCGACCTCCGCCACATTGGTCAGTCCATCCCCATCGGTGTCAGTCTTGGCGTCGGGGACCCACGGGTTGGTCCCGTACTTGGTTACCTCAGCCTGATCTAGTAACCCATCCCCATCGGTGTCAATGTCTGTTTCATGTTCTAACGGATCTCGGCCATAACGTAACTCGTCATCATCCGCGAACCCATCCCCATCGGTGTCATAGAAAGGCGGGTCGTACTCCTCGACCGTGCCCAGGCGCCGAGTCCCATCAAATCCCCCAATCGCATAAAGCTGCCCCCGCACCACCGCGGCGGCTAACCCAGCACGTGGCGTTGGCAGGGGGGTTCTGCTCGTCCACGTGTCGGTGAGGGGATCGTACTCCTCCATGGGGGACGGATAGGTCTCCACACCCCCAACTGCGTACAGCCGCCCACCAACAGCGCCCGCTGCCAAACTGATTTGGGCAGTCGGCTTATTGGCCACACTGCGCCAGGTGTTGAGAAGAGGATTGTACTCCTCCATCGTCGTCAGAGCTCCATCTACTGCATTAAAGCCGCCAAACGCATAGATCCGGTCCTGGACGACCCCCGCGGCTACGCCATACCGGCGGGTCGCCATATCGGCTCGGCGGCGCCAGGTGTCGGTCGTGGGATCGTACTCCTCTACTATCTTCTGATAGCCTTCTGCGATTTCGTTCTGGCCACCAATGGCGTAGATCCGCCCGTTAACGGCCACCACAGCTAAACCATACCGGTGGGTCGGCATAGGGGCCCGGGAACGCCACGTGCCGGTCGTAGGATCGTACTCCTCTACTGTTGGGAGATAATTTGTGCCGTCCCAGCCCCCAATCACATAGATCTTTCCGTTCACTGCTGTTGCCGCCAGCCAACCCCGTGCAGTAGGCATTGAGGCCCGACGGCGCCATGTATCGGTCGCTGGATCGTACTCCTCCATGATCGCTAGATTTTGGATTCCGTTAAAGCCGCCGATCGCGTAGATCCGCTCATTTACAACTGTCACAGCTAGATCGGCCCGTGGAGTGGGCATGGGGGCTCGACTGGTCCATGAATCATCGATTCCTGCCACTATGGTTGGTGTATGCCCCTTAGCCAACATCAGTAGGATTAGAAAACCTAACAAAAACACCATTCGACTGTTTAAGCCGTCATTCTTGATCGACTTCACTAGCATTATTGGTATTCCTTCCCATAATTTATATCGATATTTTTACATTTTTTAAAAGTCTATGAACTTATCTACTTAAAAGTTGTGGGGGAGTATCAAGGCTTCTTGCAGTTTAATATACGAATAGAGATATTTTCATGGATATAATAGCGGCGAAACGGATAAACTCCCACAAGATGTGCTCCTTAGATGGATTCCAAAACGATTCGAGTCTAGTCCAACTCTAATGCATTAAAAACTGAAGATTTTCTTCTGATAAAAACAATTGAGCTATGTAAAATAATTTTTAAAAGCACAGTTCCAGCTGTCCCATTAGGAATCCATTATGACAGAAGATCTACTATCTAAGCTCGACAACGCCTATACTCTCCGAATTTTAGAAGATATGATCAGTATTAACTCTATAGTAGGTCAAGAGGGGAACTTGGCCGAGTATCTCAAGAATGAACTCGAAGTCCTTGGAATGAAGTGTGATATGGATGAAGTAGAAAAAGATAGACCCAATATCTATGCACGACTAAATGGCACAGGTTCCGGCAGGAGGCTACATTTCAATGGTCATACTGACACCATTGAAATCGTGGATGGTTGGGAGACTGACCCCTTCAAACCGGTAATCAAGGACAATAAAATGTATGGATTAGGCTCCTGTGACATGAAGGCAGGAATCGCATGCATCCTGAACATGTTACGAGCTGTCGTAGAGTCTAGTCACTACTTCAAAGGAGAATTATCTTTCTCTGGAGTCATTGATGAGGAGGCCTACGGGAAGGGAGCTAAAGCTTTATTAAAAACGGATTATGCCAAAGTAGATGCTATCGTGTTAGCGGAACCCTATCCCGGTGATGAGGAAATGCCGATCCCTCTGGGGATCACAGGAAAGATCCTCTATGATATCCATGTGAAAGGGAAGGCGGCTCATGGTTTCAGACCCCACCTTGGAATCAACGCTATTGAAGAAGCTGCAAAGATTCTTGTGAATTTGGAGAAACTCAGGTTCAAGGAACACCCTAACTTTGGTATCGGAAACTATTCTACCCTAAAGATCGAAGGCGGGTACAAAGTCTATTCCGTGATTGTACCCGCATACGTCCGTTTCGAAGTCAACAGACTACTTGTACCCGGAGAAACGGTGCAAACTGCGATAGCGGATATGGAAAGACTTGTCGAATCCTGTAACCTCAAAGCAGAGGTGGAAGTGAAGACGAAACCTCCCCAGTACGAGGCTTACGTTATGGATAAAAATGAACCTATTATCCAAGTTTTTGACTCTGTTTATACAGATGTAATGGGCTACGCACCCTTCTATGATTACACCCGCGGTATCACAGATGCCAACATCTTCGCGGGAGAAGGAGGCATTCCCTGTCTCCATCTGGGTCCTGGGAGGGATAAAGGAAAGGGAGGTGCTCACCAGAAGAATGAATATGTTCGCTTAGAATGGTTGCCATTGATATCGAAGATGTATGCCCTGATTGCAGCTCGATTTCTTGGAAGTGATTAAAGTATTTATAAGTTCAAGTGAAAAAATATGCAACTTGTAGTTTGATCGATATTACAATTAAACGTCATGTGATTCAATATCATCTAAAATCGAACCAAGGAGGTTATATTATATTGTCAGTAGCAATGTCAGATAAGAGAAATATCAAAGATTTATCAATAGATTCCCTTGAAATCGCAGAGTGTAATCTCCTCATGTCTATTAAAGGAGTTACACCTGAAAATGTCAATAAACAAATCTCTCCTGAGATAAATCCGATTGCCTGGGTAATTGGCCATTGTGCGGATCAAATGGACTCGTTCTTCGGGTTGTGGTGTCAGGGAAAGAGGATGCTAATTGAAAAGCAGCACGCCTTGTTCCGGTTTGGAGCTTCCAAAGAAACAATTAAAGAAGCTCTTCCACTTTCATTTGGTGAGATTGTTCACAATTATCTTCGTATTTCAGACTCCAGTTTCAGTTTTTTAAAGGGACTTTCTGAAGGGGAGTTCAGTAAGGTACCAAAAGATCACCCTTCTCATTTAAACCAAGAATCCCTTTTACAGTTGATACAACGAACATCGCTCCACTTCATGGGTCACATGGGCCAGATCCTCATAATTCGAAGAGCCCTGGGCAATCCTGGTTTGAGCTTTGTTAGTGGGTTGAAGAAAGAAAAACGAGAGAAAATTATGAAAAGTTGGAACATTTGGTGGGATGAAAATAAAGCAAAGTTCGTCTAAAACATATGTTTTCCTGGTCCACTCTATTCTTCAAGTTAGCTTGTATTTGTTTATTCTTTTCCCCTCAATTCGTCCAATTAGATGTGCCGTCTAATTTACATTTGTACTTTTTGCGCCTCTGTGAGTTTGGATAAATTATTAATTGATATTACCTTTGGTATAAACCCAATTCTTCTCACAATAGTCTTGCATCTTTCAACTGCTTGTTTTATAGATTTATCAAATGAATAGAAGTGAGTTTCACAGGTGGAACAATCTGAAGACCCAAATCCTTTTATGGGGCACTTAATACCATTAAGACGGGCAATATGCCTAGATAACAAGCATTCAAGATGGTGAGAAGATTCTATTACCACGACATAACGCACCCTTGCATGAGGTAGGGCAGTAATAAAGTCTATATGCCATGTCAATCGTTTTGGCTTTAAAAGATGCCGAACGAGCCGGTTTTGTAGAGAGGTTGACCCGGTCCCCAGAGCAGATCCCACATATAAATAGGTTCTAGGAAGTAATTGGAGCTCACCTAGTTGCCCCACATTTACTATGGCTGGTTTAGATACTGAAATAATTAAAATATAAGTTCCTTTTTTGGCTTTAAAGTGAATTGTCATTGTATTATTCATTCAAGACACAATCCCTTGTTAAAATAATATTTTTAAAGGCCAAAACTCCTGAGAATGCAATTTTTTTGGCTTCTATTCCTCCTGGACTGGATCATGACAGAGAAGCTCTTTTCTTGTATGAGTTGAACCTTTTTAATATAACTTCTCCTTAAACAAAGTCCGAACGTATGAACTATCTCCTTGAAAAGTCATAGTTTCTTGTTAGTGAGTTATTTCATTAGATTATTCTTATTTTTTTGTGGGAAAATACTTATGTGTTTTAGCCGATAAAATACTCATCTGAAGGGTTGTTCAAACCGCAAAGAGGTTGAGTAGAAGGGTCAAACGGTGACACGGCAATTAAAAAGCGGGATCAGAATCTTAGGCGTTGATGATGCGGTTTTCATACCGCATAAGCCCGGCAAGACGGTCTTAATTGGGGTTGTGCTCCAAGAACCACAAAAAATTGTAGGAATCCTTCAAACGGAGATCACAGTCGACGGAACAGATGGGACAACTAAATTAATTGAGATGTTAGAGCAGTCAAAATTTCGTTCACAAGTACGATTAATTATGCTTCACGGCTCTACCGTTGCCGGGTTCAATTTCATTGATGCTGTGCGAGTTTCCGAGGAAACAGAGCTCCCGGTGATTATAGTGGGGGAAAGAAAGCCAGATCTTGCATCTATTAAGCACGCCCTAATAACGCACTTTGAAGATGGGAAGGAGAGATGGGCCATTCTACGCAAACCTGGAAAAATCTATGAATGCGAATCCAGAGTGAATACAAAACCAGTGTATCTCCAACTAGCTGGGATAGATTTTGAATCGGCTAGTCATATTGTCCGACGGAGTACCATCTATTCACGCATTCCTGAATGCCTGAGGATTGCCCATCTGATTGGATCAAGTTTTCTGCCAAGAAATAGCTAAATCTCACCCTTTGGTGATTGACTCAAAAATTCAGGTAGTGTGGAGGAAAACCTTATCAAGGGAGAGATGTCATACAATCGAAATGAGATTGCCTTGCCACCTATACTCGCCAAATTCATTGTCTATTTCTGTAGCCGCTCAAGCCATGTAGAAAAGATCCTAGCAGTTTTAGAAGAAGTTGCGGCTGAAATAGAAGAGGAGATCCTAATCGAGAAGGTGAAACTTGAAGAGTTCCCCGAGCTTGTCTTCACAGAGGGGGTCGTAGCTGCGCCAGCAACAGACATCACGAATGATGAGATTCATCGATTTGTCGGTATTCCTCAAAAACAAGACCTACTCGCCATCCTTTCAACGATTAAGGAGCTGAGTCGGAGGAGTGACTGTGCAGACTGAGGTGATATCGAAGGTCCAGATACGATTTTTCCACTCCTCCCATTGCGCGTTCTGCCCTGGCGCAAAAAGAATCCTTCAGGAAGTTGTAGAAGAAGGTCAACTAGACCAGTTCATTGAAATAGAGTATATTAAAATCGATGATAACCCGGAAATGGCCTTCGAGTTAGGGATTATGGCACTACCTGCGATTTTGGTAGGACCCGGAGGGAGCGAACAGATGTTCGTGGGATTACCTGATCGAGAACAACTGAAGTCCGCAATTACAACCTATTTATTCGGAGGAATGGGCGCTGAAGCTTAAGAGAACACCAACCGGGATACCCGGATTTGATGAAATGTGCGAAGGGGGCCTTGTCAAAAATAGGGTATATATTGTTGTTGGAGAGGCAGGGAGTGGAAAAACCGTCTTTGGGCTTGAATTCTTGTATAACGGTGCGACCCAATACAATGAACCGGGAATTTTAGTCTCATTTGAGGAGGAACCTGACGACATCAGAGCTAATGCCATGCGATTCGGATGGGATCTCAACCGCCTCGAACGGGATAAGAAACTCTTTATCGGTGATTTAAGTCCCCGTTCCGTCATTGGGAGTCGAGTTTTCACATTAGATTCGGACCATTTTGACCTCAGTGGGTTGCACATCGGTCTTGAAGGGATGGTCAAGCAAATTGGTGCAAAACGGGTAGTGTTAGATCCGATATCCGTCCTTTTTCTGCAATTACAAAATGCAGGCATAATCAGGAGAGAGCTTGCCCTGATTGGAGCCCGCCTGGGGGAGCTCGGCTGCACCACACTTTATATCACGGAAAAACCGGCAGGACAAGAAAGCATTTCACGGTTTGGGGTCGAAGAGTTTGTAGCACACGGCGTCATTCTTTTATCCTACAAAGCTGATGCTTTGGGAGCCAGAAAACGTTATCTGGAGATCCTAAAGCTCCGAGGCACCAAACATGTTTCGGGGAGGGCCCGGTATGTGATGATTTCGGGAAAAGGGCTTCATGTATTCCCTTCAACAGACCAGATCCTTGAACTACCCGAGGAGGAAGAGCCACAATGATCGCAAAGCGAGTTTGGTTTGATATCCAAGGCCTAGAAAATATAATTCAAGAACCTATCCCCCGTGGTTATAATATTCTTATCGCGGGTGTTGATGGTTCCGGTCGAACGGGATTGGCCATTGCCCTATTGAAAGCGCGCCTTGAGCGGGATGTCGCCGCGTTTGTGACCATCGATGAATCTCCGGAGAGTATTAAGGTCATGTTTGAGGAGCAATTCAATATCCCTGTTGAAAGCTTGATCGAGGCAGATAGGCTAACGATCATTGATTCGTGGTCAGGACAAGGCCGTATCGAGGATTGGGTTGTCATTGATCCCAATGCGCCTGATGTGTTAGATTATATCACAGATCTCTGGATAAAAACTCATCGAACCAAGGGAGAGGGCTACTTGATGGTCATCGATTCTCTCTCAACGCTCTTTGAATATGCAAAGTTTGAAGAGGCGTTGCAATTTTTACGCCATAAAACAAGAAAAATTCGTGCAAGTGAGGGCATAGGCATCTTCACCATCTCGGAAACTGCTCATTCAGCCGAATTTTTAACCACAATCATTGGTTTTTTTGATGGGGTCTTTACCACAGGTCTTACCTTGGAAGCTGGTACGTACATCCATACGGTCAAGGTCACCAAAATGCGGAGGGTAAGTACTACAGGGGAGCTTAGAACAGTAAAACTCTCAACGGATGGCATAATTATTGAATAACTCCCTCTTGTTGATGGTCTTTACACTGAACAAATGGGGGCACAAATAACCTCACCTGCTTTAATAAGGGTTAAACAGGGTTACTTTATTCGTCTTCCTTTTTCAGCTACTAGTTTCCCCTTTTTGAAGACTTTTTCAGCGAGGTTAATCCCATAATGATACGCAAAATATCTGTGGTCTGGAGCATCAAAAATAACAATATCTGCGTTCTTCCCAACTTCGAGAGATCCAATATGTTGTGCTCGCTCAATTGAATGGGCAGCATTTATCGTGGTAGCGGTGAGGGCTTCCGCAGCGGTCATCTTCATCTTAAGAATCGCAAGTGCCATTTGCATCTGCATGGACTCGCACATGTTCGCTGCGCTTAAATCTGTAGCTAATGCCACTGGTAAACCTCGATCAATGATTTCCCTAGCCTTGGCATAAGTGCCTACATAGCAGAATGGAGATGTAGGCAGGAAGACGCCAATGGTCCCTGTTTCTTTTAATGCTTCAATCTCATCCATCGGCGTAAAAATCAGATGATCGGCCGACACTACCCCCCCTAACTCAGCGGCTAGCTTGGCACCCCCACTATGGGCTAGCCAATCACAGTGGTTTCTCAGTTTCATCCCGTGTTGTCGTCCTGCATCTAAGATCCGTCTTGTCTGTTTCACGTTGAAATAGCCGACCTCACAAAACACATCCGCATATTCTGCTAATCGCCGTCTCGCTATCTCTGGGATCCATTTTTCAACAATTTCATCTGTTAACTCGTCTACTCGATTTTCATACTCAATGGGGATACCTTGGGCGCAAAACGTGGAAATCAAATCAATCGGGTGCGTTTTGTTGAGCGTTTGGATAATTTCCAGCTGTCTAATTTCACCTTGTAACGTCATTTCATACCCGCTTTTTGCCTCAATGGTGGTAGTCCCATGAATGAGCATCGTATCCAGTATTTTTGCGGTTTTTGTGATCAGTTCTTTCGTGCCTGTTGCCGCTGTTTTTTGAAGAGTGGTAGGCATCCCTCCGCCTTTTTCCTTAATTTCTAAGTAGGGAACACCTTTCACCGCCATAGCTTCGAGTTCATGAGCCCGAGATCCTGCAAAGATTAAATGGACGTGGGGGTCCAGAAGTCCAGGAGTCACTAGCTTTCCAGAAGCGTTGATGCTTTCAAACCCCTTCTCCAATTGGCTTAGCACATCGGATGTTGTGCCAACGGCGACGATTTGCCCATCTTTTACTGCAACCGCGCCATCGAAAATAATGCCAAGATCATTCATTTCATCTTTAACTTTGGGTTTGCTGCTTGCCCCTTTTACAGTTACCAGTTCATTCGCATTGATTATTGCGAAATCAGCTGCTATTCCCATAATTTATCCTCCAGATTCGCTTAAATTAGATATCTAAATATTTTTTTCGTTCCCAAGGATGCACAGTAACGCTGAAATCTCGCCATTCTTTCATCTTAAGCTCCAGAAATTTCTTACAGAACGCTTGCCCTAAGGTCTCTCGAAGATACGTATCTTTGGCGAATTCTCTTAGAGCATCTCCTAAATTCCCTGGAAGCACCTCAATACCTCTTTCCACTCGTTCTTGTTCACTCATATCATAAATGTCTTCCTCGACTGGTGGAGGATGCTCCAGGTTCCTTCGAATCCCATCTAGTCCTGCAGCTAGAAGTGCTGCATAAGCAATGTAGAAATTGCAGGAACCATCTGTCGGTCTGTACTCCAACCGAGTTTGCAGTCCTTCTCCAGGAGGCACCCGCACAAGGACTGAACGGTTATACCATGCCCAGGAAATATAGACTGGGGCCTCCCAGCCAGGCACAAGCCGTTTATAAGAGTTGACAGAAGGATTCGTTATGCCAGCTAAAGCTTTTGCATGGGTTAAAATGCCAGCCAAGAAGCTTAACGCGGTTTTACTTAACCGATAACTCCCTGTAGGATCATAAAATAAATTTTCGGCTTTATCAACATCGATTAGACTAAGATGCGTGTGCAGCCCCGCCCCAAATTCTCCGTGAAACGGTTTTGGCATAAACGAAGCAATAAGACCTCGTTGTGCAGCCATTAATTTTACTAGGAACTTAACTAAGTAGACTGTATCAGCCATCTTTAATCCGTGGGAGTACTCTAAATTCAACTCATATTTTCCCGGCGGCACTTCGTGGTGATGCTTTTCGATTAAAATTCCCATGTCTCTAAATGTATCGACAATTTCAAGTCTTAGGTCTGCACCCCGATCTGTTGGTGGAGTTGCTAAATAGCCACCTTCATCTAATAATTTGATTTCACCATCTTCTCCTTTGGTAAATACAAAATATTCAATTTCACTAGCTGTCTTATAAGTTACAGAAGCACCAAAACTTTTCTTTACATCGTTTATGACTTCTTTAAGAACAAATCTAGGGTCATACATAAACGGTCTATCGGATTCTGGTTCGTAAATGTCACAAACTACACGTGCAACTCGCTTGGGGAAAAGTTTGGGAGGGAGAATTGTGAAGGTGTCCAAATCTGGCAGTAACTTTAAGTCACTTTTACTTACATCTACCATTCCAAGAGACGAGCCATCGGTGTGGATACCATTTTCAGCGACCTTCGAAAAAATCTTAGAGGGTACCCAAAGTGAATGCAAAATACCAATAATGTCTGTAAATTGTAAGGCAATTTCTTTTACCTTTTCCTTTTGAATCAGCTCTAAGATTTTAGAAATGGTCATTTTCCATCAACTCAAAACTTGCTTGATTAATATTTTTGCTCAAACCACATTTTTCAATTGTCTGTTTTTCAAATTTCTTCTTGAATTGCCATATCGAAACCCAATCATTTCAAGAGAAATTTCCGATATATTTTCAATTGTTAAGCTTTCATCTGTATTAGCTAGCCTTTTTTAACCCATGAAGGAGTTTGGATCTCCTTTCGAAGAATTTCACAAGGTCGATTCGAATTGCTTTAAATTCACATCACAAAACTCTATTGTATGGGATAAGGACTGTTCTTTCTTACTTTCAGCATAAATCTTTAAGAGTCACTTGAAACCTAAAAAGAATGGAGATGTATTATGGGAGAGTTTAAGGTAAATGGAGTACCAGTTGACGATACGTTCTGCGAAACCTTTTCGGCGTGGATAAGTAGGGTGTATATTACCTCAGTTACCAAAAAATGGGCCTTAGAATCCGCTTTAGAGGCGAAAGGCCTTGGTAGATCCGCAACGATTCCTCCTTCAGAAGCGTCACTAGAAGCAGAAGTAAAACCTGAAGAGACACCGGATGGGAGACCCGGCTTCATAATCCAAGTGATTGATCGGAAGTTGGAGCAACTGAAACACTGGCTTATTGTTCGCTTAAGAAAAGGCGTTATCCCTTACCCGAAGACCAGTGCCTTTGATGCGTTACCTAGAGAATGGGCTGAAGAATTTGTGGACATCAAGGACACTATGATCCAATCCTTTGGAGATGGATTTGAAGAGGAAACGGAAGCATTTGGAAGGGAAGTGTTTAAAATACCTCGGATGGACGGGTGGTTTTATGTAGAAAGAAAATTTGGCATTGTAAAAGGTATAGCGGGAGGGTTTTTCTTAATCTTTGCAAAGTCCGATCAGACCGCATTAGAGGCAGCTGAGCGGGCACTTGAAGGTGTCACAACTATCCCCTATGTGGTTGGGAAGTTTGCGGCTTCGGGAACCAAAGTTGGAGGGAAAACGTATAAGGACGCAATAGCCACCACGAACGACCCATTTTGCCCAGTCCTAGCTCACTATGAAGGGAGTATGCTCGCTCCGGGTGTTAAATGTGTTTATGAGGTCATTATAACTGGATTACGGCTAGAAGACGTGCAAACAGCAATGAAAGTCGGCATAGAACGCGCTACAACCGTACCAGGAGTAGTAAAGATCACGGCAACAAACTATGGAGGTTCCTTAGGGAAAGGGCAAATCTTCCTACGCAGCTTATTCAACGTTGAAAGTTAATTGAGGGGGAAAGATGAAAACGCCCATGAATGACAAAGTTTGTCTGGTCACAGGCGCAAATTCGGGTATAGGCAAAGCAACGGCCTTGGGGTTGGCAGAACAGGGTGCGAGGGTTGTGATGGTTTGTCGTAATCAACGCCGAGGAGAAGCCACAATGGATGAGATCAAGGAAAAAACCGGAAATGACTTAGTTGACTTAATGATCGCAGATCTTTCGTCACAACAATCAATTCGCCAACTTGCGGCCCTTTTCAAGAAAAAGTATCCATTGCATGTTCTAATTAATAATGCGGGGGTTTTCCTTACTAAGCGCTCTTTGACTGTGGATGGAATTGAAACCACTTTTGCGGTTAATCATTTGGCCTATTTTTTGCTTACTAATTTGCTGCTTGATGTCCTCAAAGCTAATGCTCCGGCTCGAGTGATAAATGTCTCTTCCGAATCTCATCGAGGAGCTGTCATCAATTTTGATAATCTCCAAGGAGAAAAGAAATACAGCGGATTGAAAGCATATAATCAGTCAAAACTAGCAAATATTCTTTTTACTTACGAATTAGCCAAAAAATTAAAAGGCACAGGTATAACTGTGAATTGCCTCCATCCTGGTTTTACTAGGACTAAATTAGGGCATGATCAGGATAATTCTCGAATTTTTAGGGTTGGTTTGAAGTTAGCGCAATTATTTGGTGCCAGTCCCGAGAAAGGGGCTCAAACATCGATTTATTTGGCCACTTCTCCGGATGTAGAGAATATAACAGGTAAATATTTTATCAACAAAAAACAAGTCAAATCGTCTAACGAATCATATAATGAAGCCATAGCTCACCGATTGTGGCAAGTGAGTGCAGAACTTACTAAATTGGATCAAAATAACTTACCCTAAGTAGACAGTGTTACCTGTATCTGAGAAATTGCATTGTTCCAAAAACCAAACGATTGCAGATAATATAACGGTTTGGTTAAGCATGGACAAGACCGACATCATCCTAACGAAACTTTTATTGGTGAACTCTAGGCTCTCCTATCGCGAGCTAGCTGATAAACTCGGATTATCAGTCAACGCGGTTCACAAACGGATTCGAGCTTTAACAAATTCCGGTGTTATCCGTATCTTCACTGCTAAAGCCAGTCTATTGGCATTAAAAGCTCATCGTGTTCTAGTTTTTGGGAAATCTGAAGCTAAAACGGTCGATAGAACATGTGATCGGCTTGGAAAAAATGATTCTACCTACTGGGTTGCAGTGGCAGGTGGAAACTATCTCTATATAGGTGCCTATCTTCAGAATATCGCCGAACTCGAATCCTATGTAGCCTTCGTGAAGAAGATTGCCCAACTATCAACCCCAACAGTAGGTATTGTGCAGGAAGAATCAATCAGATCTACTCATGATATAACACTCTATCCTCTGGACTACCAGATCATCTACGCCCTTCGCCATAATTCCCGGAAGGCCATCTCAGACATTGCCGAGGAGCTAGGAGTTACAGCGAAGACGATACGGCGGCGGCTTTCAAGGATGATCGACGAAGGCTTGATTGAGCTCTCCCTAGAGTGGTACCCTGGTGCATCAAACGAAATAATCACCATTTTTCACCTTTATCTTCAAACTCACACAGACGAGAGGAAAGCAAGCTTGCTCCTTCTAAACAATTACTCCCCAAACGTCCTTTTTGTCAACTTTTTCCGCAACCTGCCTAAATTCTTACTCTGTGTGACATGGACAAGTACAATGAAGGACCTAAGGGATTTACGGAAGAGTTTTGAATGTGAAGAGCTTTTCGAATCTATCGTACCTAATATTCTCTACACTGGATACATCTATGACACATGGAGAGACGAACTTGTCTTGGAGAAAGGTAAACGCCCTCCCAAAAACAATTGACTGAAACGCTGTTCCAAAATCCATGAAATCTTTATTTGGTTGACAAATAATAAATCAACTTAGTTATAATAGTGTATTCTATTAAGATCCTTTTTCTACCATTTCTTCTCCCACCAGGTTGACATAAACTTATATTTAGATAATTTTTCTTTTAAAATGGGAGATTCAATGCTAAGTGAAGAACTTATTATGGTTTTTGGGTTGTTCAGTATCGTTTGGTGGCCTATAGCGCTTATACTTATGTTCTTACTCCGGAACCAGTACCCCCCTTCAAATGAAAAAAATGCGGCGTCCCGAGCTCTAGCCTATGTGGGAATATTTTGGGTCGGCAGGACCGTTGGGAATTTGGCTGGACAAGCCTCAGTTTCAAATGGAGGGTTGGATATCGGAGCCCAAGAACTTGGAATGCTCTTATTTAGCCTACCCCTTGCCCTCATCTGGATTTACGTGGCATATCGACGGATAGAGCATGTCTCATGGGGCGATTTGGGATGGAATCGCTCAAACATTAAAAGAGATATCGTTTATGGAGTTCTTCTAGGGGTTGTGCTATTTTTCCTAGTTAAT
>JBHIFL010000023.1:0-49930 GCA_046761065.1 Candidatus Heimdallarchaeota archaeon | reverse complement strand
TGATAGTCTCCTTGATCACTCAGAAAAAAAGTCGCAAATCGCGGATTATCTCCAACAAAGAAAGGTGCTCCACCAACGAAGAACGGCGCTCCAACAACTCCGTGAACTTGAGCAGTAAACAACTCGGTATCACGTCCTGCTCACAAAATTGAATACACAGCTAAAATAACTCGAAAAGAACCTCAAATGAGGAGGTTGTCCCGACTTCCATTAACATTACACGAATGTTTTGTATCATCTATGAAACTCCCTACTTTTGTCTGATCCGAAAATAGATACATTTATAAGTTTCCAATTTAGTGTAGTTTCTTATGACAAGTGTAGTTTCTTTTGATAAGTTCAATGAAGAGGGAGCAGCCAAACGTTATATGACATATAGAAAAAGGAAGAGACCAGTGAAATTTACACGCGTTATGGCGAAAATAGGTTCTCTTCTGCCTTCAAACCAACGTAGGATTTTCGAAACATAGGGCAAAAACACCTGAAGGTGCTTGGGGATTTACAATGGGTGCACTTTTTGAAAGGTATCATATTGAAGTAAGAAACACCCCTGCAAAAATCAAGCTGCCGCCAAAATACGTAGTCAAGCGCTATAATAACTGTGTTAACGTTCAAGAGTGCATTCAAGCCTGTATCTTTGAAGTGCATAGAACCCGCAAAGATGGCCAAATGGCCGATCCAATTGATGAGCTATGCCGGGGATGTCACCTGTGCGCTCTAGCATGCCCCAAAGGCGCTATTTCAATTGGGATCAATCCTGAATTTGAAAAATTGGGCACCTCATATTTCACCTCGGAACGAATAAAGACCCTCTATTTTGAAGCCGAAACGGGGCGAGTTCCGGTTTCTGGAACTGGCTATGGGGGGTCGTTTGCAGGGAATGGGTTTGATAGCATTTGGTTCGATTTCTCAGAGATCGTTCGGCCAACAAGAGATGGAATCCATGGGCGAGAATATATTTCAACGTCAGTCGATTTGGGAAGAAAGTTAGCATCCCTAGAGTTCGATAAAGCCGGAAACTTGCTTTCTGATATTCCAAGAGTGTTCGAAATCCCAATCCCAATGATTTTAGATGCCCCGCTCCCTTCGAGGTCCGACAGAACCCTTCAATTAACTATAGCAAAAGCGGCGACGAGACTCAATACTTTTGCGGTTGTAAATGCAAAGGGATATACCGACGATCTGATGCCTTATCAGGCGAATCTCATCCCGAGAATGCATCCTAATGAGATAGAGGAATTTGAAGACCTGATTCGAATTTCCAGGATCATTGAACTCGAGCTCCAAGGTAATGAACTAAAAGATTCTCTTCAACAAATCAAGGAAACCAATCGTTCTGTCTTAGTTTCTTTTCGGGTTCCTTATAATGAAAAATCTGGGGAATGCGCCGAAGCTTTGACAAAAATGGGTGCGGATATTATTCATTTGTATAATGATGATGAGGTACATGAGCAAACTCCTGAGAATATTACAAACACCATTCATTCGATTCATTCCCATCTAGTTGCGAAACACATGAGAGATGAAATCACTTTCATTTCTAGCGGGGGAATCGCGGAAGCCGCACATGTACCTAAATCGATTATTCTTGGAGCTGATGCGGTTTCTGTTGGGTTGGCTTATCAAATTGCCCTTGGCTGTGGAGTTTGTTATGAGGATAAGCATTCCGACAGCTGTATGCTGCTAATAGAGCCGCAAGATGTAGAGTGGGCCGCTCAAAGAATAGTTAATTTGATAGCCGCTTGGCGAGACCAATTATTAGAAGTTCTGGGAGGAATGGGGTTACGGGAAGTGAGAAGACAGCGGGGCGAACTTGGACGAGCCATGTTCTATGATGATCTCGAAGCGAAAATTTTCGGTGGCCAAGGATGATACAATCTCAACTCCATTTGCAAACACCCAAAATAAAGGTTGCCCCATCTAAATATCCAATTCCTATAGAAAAGTATGAGGTCCTCCTAGATAGGGCTAAATGTATAGCATGTGGGATTTGTGCCGAACTATGCCCCGAATACATAGGAGCGGCGCCAATTGATTATGAAGCGTTTAAAACGCCTGTGAGCTATCTGCGTTTAAGTAATCCAAGGGCTTCATGCCTGGGACCTAGTTGTAAACGCTGCGTGAAAGAATGTCCTACTAACGCGTTAACGCTTGACTTCAATTCCCAATATCTGGCTCTTGGCGATCTACGATGGACTGCTGATTTAATCTTATCCACTTGGGAACAAGCGACAACTGGCAGACTAACTCCACACTACCAATATAGAATTGGAGCTTCAGGAGGAGGATTTGATAAAATCCGCTTTGAGTTTGAATTGAACGAAGAAAAACTCGATGTTACTGAGCTGTTTAATGAAACATACGTCGATACGTCAATAGTTCTGAACAAAAGGAATGATGGACGGGCAAAACTAGAAATCCCCATCCCAGTTTATGGCGCAGACATGTCTTTCGGTTCTGTGAGCTTGAACGTAATGCTTGCGAGAGCTAAAGCGGCCAAAGCTTGGGGTACGTTCACAAGCACGGGGGAAGGGGGCTATCCGGATGAGTTAGTCCCCTACAAAGATCATGTGATCACCCAAGTAGCGACCGGTCATTTTGGGGTGAACGCTGAAACAATCCAACGAGCACGAATCATAGTCTTGAAATATGCTCAAGGGGCTAAACCGGGGTTAGGCGGCCATTTACTGGCCGATAAAGTGACCCCCGAGGTTGCACAAATCCGGGAGGTCGTTCCCCATATCAGCTTGTTTTCCCCATTTCCATTTCACAACGTGTATTCGGTAGAAGATCATTATCGGCATGTTCAATTAATGAAAGACATCAATCCCAGAGCTCTGGTTTCTGTTAAGGTTTCTACCCCTACTGATGTGGACATGGTTGCAATTGGCAGCTACTATGCCTACGCCAACATCTTACAAATCGATGGCGGCTGTGGAGGAACCGGGGCTGCCCCTGACATCGCCAAAAAGAACATCGGCCTGCCAATCGAATATGCGATTCCAATCGTTCATAATTATTTGGTGAACGAAGGTGTCAGGGATGAAATGGTAATTCTGGCTAGCGGGGGAATACGAACCGCCTTTGATGTGGCTAAAATCATTGCCTTGGGCGCGGATGGGGTGATCATTGGAACGGCTGAACTCGTTGCACTTGGATGCAAACGATGTGAGAATTGTGAGCGAGGGAAAGGCTGTCCCTCGGGTATTGCTACGACTGATCTGGCTCTTATGCATTTAATTGACCCCGATTGGGGAGCTCAGCGGATTATCAACCTATATCATTCGTGGAAACGCCAGTGGCATTACATTCTGACAAGACTCGACTTAGTAAGTATCCGAGAACTCCGTCCGACGGGAGAGATCAAGTTCAAGCACGGTCGATTCAACCATCTTGTTCATCTTGACTATTTAAGGTGATATCATGCTTAAACTCCCTCCCCAAACGTTTTACTCACCGCAAAGGTCCCCCCCCGCGCTTTCTGACATCATGATTCATAAGGAGGTGGCGGAGGGTGGCTGCGGGGTTCTTGGCGTTGCTTGTTCTGTTCCGCTAAAAGGAAGGTATCTGTTCCAGCCAATGGTGCAGATGCACAACCGTGGCAATGGGAAAGGTGGGGGCATCGCGGCAGTGGGACTCTCTCATCACCAATTGGGGGTTCCCACGAAGGTTTTGGAAGAGAGTTATCTGTTGCAAGTGGCTTACCTTGATTCTAATTCCAGAAAGAAGGTTGAGATGGAATTCATTGAGCCATATCTACATCTTGATTATACTGAAAAAATTTCAACCCTGCAAGATTATAGACGTCTTGGACTGGAGGTTAGACCCCCAGACGTGTGGAGATATTTTGTCAGGGTGGATGAGGACTTATTAGAACGGTTTGTAGAAAAAAACCACCTGGAAGAATTAGCTCCAAGTCAAGCAGAGGACGAGTTCATTTATCGAAACAGCTTTGCGTTAAACAAAAAGTTCTATGCTTCACTGGGGGATAAAAAAGCGTTTGTTGTTTCGCATGGAAAAAACATGTTTGTTTTAAAGATTGTCGGGTATGCAGAGCAGGTTCTCCAGTATTATCAGATTGAAGACTTAGAAGCGTATGTGTGGATTGGCCATCAGAGATATCCTACGAAAGGTACGATTTGGCATCCCGGGGGGGCCCACCCCTTCATCGGATTACATGATGCATTGGTTCATAACGGTGATTTTGCAAACTACTATTCAATCACAGAATACCTTAACCAAAGAAACTTATCTCCGCTCTTTTTAACTGATACAGAAGTTGCTATTCTCTACTGGGATCTTTTAACCCGTATTTATTGCTATCCCTTAGAATATGCCATCGAAGCCATTGCCCCAACAACGGAACGAGACTTTACAATCCTACCAGACGAAAAAAAGCCCATTTATCGTGCCATTCAAGCTACACACATTCATGGCACCCCCGACGGCCCCTGGTTTTTCATTATAGCACGAAACATTCCTAATACCAAGCAAGTTCAGCTTATCGGGATAACTGATACGTCCATGCTAAGACCCCAAGTGTTTGCCCTTCAAGAAGGTACTGTCCAAATTGGGCTCATCGCATCGGAGAAACAAGCAATCGATGCGATGCTCGAAAAGTTAGCAGGAGATGATGAACGATTCTATCCAAGAGCTGATCGCTATTGGTATGCCAGAGGGGGAAGCTACACCGATGGAGGGGCGTTCATATATTCACTCGATGAGTCGAAAAATCTCACATGCACCGATAAGTTTGGAAAACGCATCACAACCCCAACCCTTCAGCAGCACTCTAAAGTCAAGTCCATTTCTAATCCTGGAAGAGCTTTTCCAGACATTGATAGAAAATTTACAAAAGTAACAAGCCCCATGGAACTCTATCGTCATATTTCTCAGAGTATTCAAAATTGGACTTTCAGTGAATTATCTTATTTTGTTAAAAAACTCCGGCAATTAGCGGTGAAGGGTGATACAGAGAAATCACTTGCAATTGAGGTGTTAACTCTTCTCCTTAATAGGCGATATAACACGGGAACGAAAAAGAGAAATGATGTCGTTAATTTGATTGAAAACGGCCTATACAACATTTTTAGATCTGTTCCTCCCATAGAAACGGCTTTAAACAGTCAATATTGTTTAATCAACTGGGAAACCCGAAACAAACTAAGAAGGCCTTCAATTACTAATCAAATTCTAGTTATTGATGTTGTTGATTTCGAACCTCAAGGAGATAATGGGACCTGTCAGTTCCTTAACAAAGCTCACGACCTCGGATGGCGAAATTTCATCGCCTATAATTTTAGGGGACACAGAAACTTTGGGGCGGGGCTTGTAACGCGAAAAAAAGTAAAAATTGATATATACGGTAGGGTGGGCGATTGTCTCGCTGCGTTTGCTGATGGACCAGAATTCTATGTGCATGAAAGCGCTCAAGATTCAGTTGCCTATTGTTTCAAATCCGGAAAACTAGTTATTTATGGCGATGCGGGCAAAGCGTTTGAGTATGGCGCCAAAGGAGGAGTAACCTTTATTCTGGGCGATTTAATCGACAGGCCCTTGATCAATGCGGTGGGAAGTGCGACTGCTGTGATCAATGGCTCTTGTAAGGATTATATGGGCGAATCATGCATGGCAGCTCACGGCTTCACTATTTTGAATGGTATTCGCTTCAATGACGCAGGAGAACTTGTTGAGCAGGAAACTCCCTATCATGGGGGGAACTTATGGCCCCTCGCCGCGGCGAGTGCAGTCTATTTACGGGATCCGCGACGATCGGTTAGAGAAGATCAGCTGAATGGCGGAAAACTCGTTCCCTTGTCTGCTGATGATTGGGATCGAATGATGCCCTTACTCCAAGAAAATGAAAGTCTATTTGGAATACGTGTTCAAGACCTTCTTACAGTTGATGGAGTCCTCCGAAGCCCACAAGAGGTCTACAGGAAAGTCGTACCGATTGAGATTGTCGCACTTACAAAATATGAAAGAGGGATTTGATGCCACTCCACATTATCGTTCTGATTAAGCAGGTTCCTGACCCTAATGGCTTCGCAGGAATAAAACCAGATGGAACCCTCGATCGGGAAAAAGGGAGGTCAATAATCAATCCCTATGATAAAAACGCCTTAGAGGCCGCACTTAACCTCAAAGAACAATATGATGCCACAATAACTGTTCTTTCGATGGGACCCCCAAAAGCTGAAGATGCCCTCCGAGAGGCCCTAGCTCTGGGAGCAGACAAAGCAATCTTGCTTTCCGACAGAAAATTTGCTGGGTCTGATACTTTAGCTACATCCTACGCTTTAAGCTGTGCGATCAAAAATCTCAGCTATTACAATCTAATATTATGCGGGATGGAAGCCACTGACGGCAATACAGGCCAAGTTGGGCCCGGGGTTGCTGAACGTCTTGGAATACCGCAATTGACGTACATTGAAGAGTTTGAACTTCATAAAAACTACATAAACGCGAAACGCATGCTTGAGGGTGGTTATGAACTAGTCCGAGTACCAATTCCAGCTTTATTGACAATTACAAATACGGCTAATGAACCTCGCGACACCACTTTTGCGGGCGTCCTAAAAGCAACAAAGCACAGCCTAACTACATGGTCAGCAAGTGATATCAAAGCGGATGAAACTAAAATCGGCTTGGGAGGGTCACCAACAAAGCTAATGAAAATTACGAAGGCCATGTCGCCGAGAAGTAAGTATATCATTGAAGGGGAAACCACAGACGAAGTTCTCGATATTTTACTGAGAAAATTGGGCGAAGAAGGTATAAATCTCGGGATTTAGGTGATATTGTTGGAACGCGAATATAATGGAATATGGGTATACGCAAACCACCATAACAAAAAACTCACCAAGTCCACTCTTGAACTCATAGCTAAGGGAAGGCAATTGGCAGATAAAAGTAAAGTCGACTTATCCGCGGTGCTTCTCGGCTACAATATCGAACCATTGGCCCATGAACTGATAACCTATGGTGTTGACAAAATCTACTTGGTAAATGATGAAAAACTCAAACTTTATTCAACAATCCCTTACGCTAAAGCCGTAACCAGCCTCATACGCATGGAAAAGCCCAAAATCGTTCTTTTTGTTGCCGATACCACCGGAAGAGACTTGGCACCTCGAATCGCCACAAGATTAGAAACAGGACTTACCGCTGATTGTACCGATCTTGACATTGGAGACTATCATGATAAAAAAAGCGGGAAACGCTATGACAGGGTCCTCTACCAGATTAGGCCCGCTTTTGGTGGAGATATAATGGCGACGATCTTCACTCCTGAGTGTCACCCCCAAATGGCTACGGTACGACACGGAATTTTTGAGCCATTACATATGGATCCCAAACGAACAGGTAAAATAATACATTGTAATGGTGACCTAGAAGAAAGCGACCTTGTTATAGACATTCTCAAAACAATCAGAAAAAAGAATGAAACAAGTCTAGAAGACGCTAAGATAATTGTTGGCGGCGGTCGAGGGGTTGGCGGGCCTGAAGGCTTTAAAATGATAAAAAAATTAGCCGACCTTCTCGGAGCCGAGGTTGGTGCGACAAGGGCCGCGGTCGATGCTGGTTGGATCTCTTCCACCCATCAAATTGGATTAACCGGGCAAGCTGTAAAACCTGATATTTACATAGCATGTGGCATTTCGGGAGCAATCCAACATTTAGTAGGCGTGAAAAATTCTCAAAACATAGTTGCTATTAACAAAGATCCCAGTGCACCAATCTTTGAGGCTGCAGATTATGGGATCGTTGGCGATTTGTTTGATACACTACGAAAGTTGCTCGAAAAAATTGAAACAATTAGGAAAGGGGAGTGGATTTCATAATGCAAAAAATAGATAATCTAAAAGGTTTCAAAAACCCCTACACACTCGATTTATTAGGTCAAGAAATGCCTGTAACCATCATCCCCCACGAAGAAATCCAGAAGGGATTTCCATTAAGCATTTACTCCTTTAAAACAATTAATAAACTCTCAAGGGAGGCATTGAAACATCCAGGACGCTTTGTCTACGATAAAGTCGCTGTTTACGTCAATTCAAAGGATGAAAAATACCCAACAAAGATTCGGACAATGGTAGGGGAAAGCGAGCGGTTTTCAGGGGTCCGAACTTTCGGCGCTAATGAGAAAAACCCACAGCGAGGGCGAAGACGATCGAACAACCTCTTTTGCCTATATGACAATGTCACAGGGGAATTGGTTAGCATCATGTGTGGCGATGCCATCTCTGACTTTCGAACCGCATCCAGCGTTGCAATTGGCATTGAAGCGATTGGATTGCCTGACTCTGAGTATTCTGTGTCTGTATTGGGCATAGGAGCCATTGGTACTGCCGTAGTTTTTGCCTTGGCAGCGTTACGGAAGCCCCCGAAAACCATCCGGATGGTCGCTGCGAGGAAATGCGAGTACTCTTCCATTCGAGAACGAGTCACACACTACCTCAAGAGGACGTTCGAGGCAAAACTCGATCATAAAGTTGACCTGCTCCCCTGTGAAAACCTTAAGGAAGCTCTAGGAAGAGATACTGACATCGTCGTTGATGCGATGTCACTTCCATATTACCAAGAGATTGTGAATGAATCCATCCTTAGTATCAAAAACAGAAAACACTTTATTTATGCCGATGCTAATAAACAAGCTCTTGCAGCTTCCCTCGTCGACCAATTCCACACTCACGTCTTTGATAGTCTGAAACTTGCTCGACGCCTTGAGAGTTCGGTCGGGAACACTCTTAAAGAGCGACTGGAAAGTTCAAATGTCCTCTCTATTGGTACTCTTTTGAGAAATGAGGCGGAGGCTAGCCCTCTCAGTACATGCACTATCATGGGCCTTCCAATCATTGATACTGCAATTGGTGCCTTAATCTATACATGCCTACGTAGAGATCCCTGTGAAATCTCGTAGACTTGTGAAGTGTTAGTTAATGATGTCTTCTCGTTTGAATGCCATCTACTGCCAGTTATGGATAACCCGTGTTTCGTTTCTAGAGTTTAACTTTTCGCGATTAGTTTAAGGACAATCGACACGGGGATTTGATGTCTCAGAACCAAGATGTGCTCCTTAATACATTCGGTTTATCGTAATACGTTTGTTGATCCCTTATAGGTCAGGGCATCTGAGATAAGATGGAACGTTGGTCAAAGAGAGGCTGTAGGAGCTAGGAAGTCAAATTTGCTCCAATGCCTGTTGCAGGTCAGCAATGAGATCATCTACATTTTCAATTCCCACTGACAGGCGGACAAGCCCATCCGTGATCCCACGGGCAAGCCGGACATCTCGGGGAACCGAAACATGGGTCATGCTCGCGGGGTGTGTGATCATGGACTCCACAGCTCCTAGCGACTCCGCAAGACTCCACAGCTTCACTTGATTCATCAATTTACAGCCATCTGCTAGCCCTCCTTTCAGTTCGAAGGAGATTATACCCCCAAATCCGGTCATTTGCCGTTTGGCAATGGCATGATTTTTGTGTCCTTCCAGTCCTGGATAGTAGACTCGTGCCACTTTAGGGTGTTGCGTAAGAAAACTAACAATCTTGCGTGCATTGTTATCATGGCACCGCATCCGAAGCGCAAGCGTTTTGATACCAAGGATGGTCAACCAGCAATCAAAGGGGCTAGGCGTCGCACCTACCGCATTTTGAATAAATTTAAGATCTTGATAAACCGTATTAACCAGCTCAGTCTGCCCCGTCCCCTTGGGGGATTCCGTGACTCCCTCTCGGAGGGGGGCATTCTCTACGGGCCGTGGTTTGTAATACCACCGTGTAGGATCATCTCGAACTACGACAAGGCCCCCAATGAGCTGATTGTGCCCGCTAAGGTACTTTGTCGTACTATGGATACTGAGATCTGCACCCCATTTGAATGGCTGGAGGAAATATGGCGTCATGAACGTGTTGTCAACCACGGTGAGAATCCGTGTCTCAGGGATTTCCCCGGCGAGCCGCTTATCCGTGGCTGCCCCACGCGGCGGCGAGGGGATCCGTTGTTGGTTAACTTGTTGTACTATGTCTGAAATCGCTTCCAGATCCGACACCTTCAGGAGCGGATTCGTAGGTGTCTCTAGCCACACCACCCGCGTTTCGTCGCGAATAGCGTCCATCACGTTCTCAGGATCTGTTGTATCCACATAAGTGAACTGCAGTCCATACTTTCGAAAATTCTGCTCAAAAAGCCGATATACCCCTCCATAAGCATCATCGCAGACTACTACATGATCTCTAGCCCGGAGACGTGCCCGGATAATCCCATCAATCGCTGCCATACCCGAGGCAAATGCCACCCCATACTGCGACCCCTCCAGTGCCGCCACAAGTTGCTCTAGGATAGTACGCGTCGGATTGGACGTACGTGAATAATCATATCCCTTTGTTTTGCCGATTTCCTCTAAGACGTACGTCGCAGTCTGGTAAATCGGTGGAATAATCGCTCCAGTAGCCTCATCGGGATGTTGCCCCGCGTGAACTGCCTTGGTTTCAAACTTATACGCCTCCACCCTATTGACACCTTCATGTTTTAGCAATATCTTCATCACTTCACAGCCTATCTGCTTAATTCCTTTAAAATACGCTCAATATGGTTTAATTCTTTCTTTTGAACCATTTCAAAGTATCTTCTGAGAGTCTTGACTCCAACACATCGTTTTGCGTAGGATGATGAGATTTAGATAAACAAAATACCACGATTAGACAGAAAATCGATCAGATCAATCCTTGTTAGGATCCCAATGAGTTGTTCATCTTTCGACACCAGAACCGCTGAATTATCTATCAGATGGTCCAGCACCTGGTCAATGTCCGCAGCTCTGTCAATAATAGGCAGTGTTTCGTCCATGTGCTCGCTTATCCGGTGATTTGCAATCGCGGGATTTTTTATAAGTGCTTTTAATAGGAGGGCCTCCTTGGCTGTCCCGAGCGGTACTCCGTTTTGTATCACAGGGATTTGATCAATCCCATACTTTGCCATGAGACTTATTGTATCTCTAACCGACTGTTCAGGACTTACCGCCACTAAGTTGGGAAGTTCCCTTGGTTTCATTTCGAGAAAGCTTTCCGCATTGGAATACTCCATAAACTGGTTTTCTCGCATCCACTCATCCGAATAGAGCTTGCTGAGATATCTCTCTCCCGTGTCTGGCAGGAGTACCACAACCAGCTTCGAGTCATCCAGCTCTTTCGCAACCTTCAGAGCCGCATAGAGCGCCGCTCCCGCAGAGCCCCCGCAAAGAATTCCTTCTTCTCGGGCTAACTGGCGCGCCATGAGGAATGCATCTTTGTCCCCAACTTTGATGATCTCGTCTATGAACTGCCAGTGCAATGCTTTGGGAATAATATCCTCGCCGATTCCTTCGACTTTGTAGGTATGGGCTTTCTCGGGCATATAGACCCCTGTATCAAAATACTCCTTCAAAATCGAGCCTATTGGGTCCACACCAATTATCTTGACCCCAGGCTTCCTCTCTTTGAGAAATCTACCTACTCCGCTAATGGTTCCTCCTGTCCCCATCCCTGCCACAAAATAGTCCACCTCGCCGTTCGTTTGATCCCAGATCTCTGGACCAGTCGTACAATAATGCACTTCTGGGTTCTGTGGGTTGTTATATTGATCTGCTAAAAACGTATTCGGGTTTTCTTGAGCAAGACGCTTTGCCACCGAATAATAACTCTCGGGATGGTTTGGAGGCACAGCAGTAGGGCAGACAATCACGCGCGCCCCAAAAGCCTTCATGAGGTCAATTTTCTCTTGGCTCATCTTATCTGGGATTGTAAAAACAATCTTGTACCCCTTCACCGCAGCCGCAATCGCTAAACCTACTCCGGTATTCCCTGAAGTCGCTTCAACAATTGTACCCCCGGGCTTAAGAAGCCCTCGCCGCTCTGCATCCTCAATCATCGCCACTCCAATGCGGTCTTTCACACTTCCCCCTGGATTGAAGAGTTCTGCCTTTGCAAAAACTTTCGCACGAATTCCTTTTGCGACCCGTGTTAGCTCAATAAGAGGGGTTTGTCCGATTGTTCCCAGAATATTAGGAAAGACATTGGGTTTTAAGTACTCTAGGACCATCTGGCGTACTTCCTAGTTACTGCACGATGATGTGCACCTACCTCTTGCAATTAGTAAATCTCCTTCAATCCTATCTTCCTCAAGCTAGGTCTCTCCCCCATGTCCTCTCTTACCTCTTTTAGGATCATCTTCAAACCCCTGGCAGATAATGCAATCATCTAACAGTGCCATGTCTATAATAGTCATAATATGCCTCCCGTTAGCGGAGATCTTTACATAATAGGCACAAATCCGGAATTTGGATACCTTGTACATCTTGTAGCATAAGTGCCGCGACCATGTCTCAACCAGATCGTTCCAACCCTTGGAACATGCCCAGAATTTGATTATCCGCCCTACACACTGATGTCATATATTACCCCACGGAAGTATGTGTTATCCTATCCCAAACAGTTTCGAGACATCTTTTGCTTCATTTCATACTCAATCACACGGAGTTGGTTTCACTAACACTGCCCAGATACTCGGCAAAATAGTCACAATAACCCTACACGGTAACTTCATTCATTTGGTCATACATCCAATAGATTAACAATGTTATATTTAAACTTAACGATGTTATAATTCTAGAATATCCTATATTTTTCTATACTAACCACATTTCTATTTGTAAATTTCCTATATAGGATAAAAAATCTTCTATTTTGAATATTACTCGCTATATGGCGTCTATCCTTAAGTTAAAGACTATCCACTTCGGTATAAAATGACCTTCCAATCCCGGTGAACATCACTACTCGTGTTCTCGCGTCCTTTCAAGTTCCTTCCGGCACTTAATCACTTCTGGACTGGGACAAAACTCGATAACACCGCATATTTTAAACTAGTTCAGGGCAACGGTACCAGTACAAATGATTTACCCGATATGTGTTTTTGAGATGATGTGTGGTGTGTTACACAGTTCCCTTGGATTGGTTACATCCGAAAGACTCCATACTTCGGTTCTGGGATCGGGGCGTTCAAGGCAGTGCAAATCCCCAAAGCTAAAACCATCCGTGTATCCACTGGGTCGATGATACCGTCATCCCATAACCGAGCTGTCGAATAATACGGGTGCCCCTCACGGTCGTATTTCTCCAGAATTGGTTTTCTGATTGCTTCCATCTCATCCTCTGTCATGTCTTTCCCCTTTTTCCGTAGTTGATCCTTCTTGATCGTCACCAGAACCGTTGCCGCCTGTTCCCCGCCCATGACGCTTGTACGGGAGTTCGGCCAGATCCATAAGAACCTCGGGGCATATGCCCGCCCACACATCCCATAATTCCCCGCGCCATGGCTTCCTCCTATAATCACCGTAAATTTCGGTACTGTCGCGTTGGCCACTGCATGGACCATTTTTGCCCCATCTTTGGCTATCCCTCCCGCCTCGTATTTCTTCCCAATGATAAATCCAGTGATATTTTGCAAAAACACCAACGGAATCCGTCGCTGGCAACACATCTCTATGAAATGCGCACCTTTTAGCGATGATTCACTGAAAAATACCCCATTGTTCGCAAGAATGCCTACTGGGTAGCCCATAATCCGGGCGAATCCACAGACCAAAGTTGTCCCATAGAGGGCTTTGAACTCGTGGAACCGACTCCCATCCACCAATCGTGCGATTATTTCCCGCACTTCGAACGGCTGTCGCGGATCCCGTGGAATGATCCCATAGATCTCTTCTGGGTCATAGAGTGGCTCTTCCGGGGGTTTAATGTCCAACTGTGTCTTCGGGGGGCGGTTCAAATTTTCTACAACATTTCGAGTAAGATGTAACGCATGGGCATCATCTAACGCATAATGATCGGAGACACCACTCTGCCGGCAGTGTACATCCGCTCCGCCCAGTTCCTCCGCTGTCACTTCTTCCCCGGTTGCTGCTTTCACCAGTGGGGGGCCTCCAATGTAAATTGTCCCTACTCCCTTTACAATGATCGTCTCGTCACTCATTGCCGGGACATACGCACCCCCCGCTGTACAGAACCCCATCACCACCGCGATCTGTGGAATCTTTTTTGCGGACATCCGCGCTTGATTGTAAAAGATCCGTCCAAACCCGATCACATCCGCGAACACTTGGTCTTGCAACGGCAGGAAGATGCCCCCTGAATCCACTAAGTAGATACACGGCAAATGATTCTCTTCCGCGATTTCCTGCGCGCGAAGGTGCTTTTTAATTGTCTCCGGAAAATATGTACCTCCCTTCACCGTTGCATCATTCGCTACGATCATCACTTCCCGCCCGTGAACCAACCCAATCCCCGTGATCACTCCTGCCGATGGTGCTTGATTATCATGCAAATTAAAAGCCGCCATCGGGGATAGTTCCAAGAAGGGCGTTTCTGGATCCAGTAACTGTTCAATCCGCTCGCGGGCAAACATTTTCCCCCGTGCTTCATGTCGTTCATGAGTCTCTAGAGGACCACCCTGCCTCACTTGCTCAAGACTCTTTTTCAGGTCAGCAAGCAAGGTTAAATAATGCTCTTTGTTTTTCTTGAACTCAGGGTCCTCAATGTCAATTTTTGATTCGATTACATCCATGATAAGCACCCTGGATCTTCTATCGTTTTACTCACGCAATTGCTACTCATAAAAATATTTCATTGGATATTACAACATAGTAATTGAACACGATTTGTAGAAGCAGCTATTGTAATTGTTGATGAATGAGGATCTAAGATATTGTCGTGACATTGATGATCAATTCTAGTCTCAATTGTCTAATTACGGGTCTCTATAATGAGTTTGCAGCAGATTCATTGATGAAAATGTGTTAATATCCTAGCTGGGACTCTAAGACGTCTGTTCATTTCCTACAAGTTTGTACCTGCCCAATAAATATAAAAAATTGCGTGAGCAAACTTATTAATACAATTGGGTGGTATAAATGATACTTCGATAATGGACCAATTCTATTGCTTTAATGGTGATTTTAGTTTTTTCCGTGACAGTGACAGAATGCCGAGTTTAATGATAGAAATCGACAGTAAAAAGGATATGGTCTACTATAAGGTAAATGTAAACAGGGTTAAGCAAAAACAGCCGAACCAGGAACAATACTGTGATGTAAATACCACCTGCGAATCTGGTGAATGTTAAAAAATCGAGGATGAAGAGACTCCAATCTGCTATGAAGGCGATCCTTGTTTGGGATGTCCCTCAGGAAAGTGTAATATAGCAGAATCCTATCCAATGCAAGTGCTTTGCATCGATGAGGATGAAGACATAACATTCCTAGCGATTTGGCTCATTATAAGTTTGATAACCATCGAAGCCGTCGCGCTCTAAGTTCTTAGCATGAAACATATGAGATATCACTTATACGTGCTAATGAACCAGTTCCCAGAGGCATTAGGATCTTATAATGTTGGCATGATGTTATAATAGAGGGAAAGAGAGCTTGTGATCAATCAAAAGAGATATTGGACTCAATATACGCACAATTAGATATCCCTTTACAAATATAAGTTATTAAACGGGTTGCTTTATATTCCCACCTTACTATTTCAGTTCTGTTTAGGACTTACATTTCATTGAAGTGATTAAATGAATACTCCCTATATTCGTTCCAAGTTTCTTGGGGGCATGTTGGGCAGTGCCTTGGGGGATGCCATTGGAGAACTTGCTTTCAATATCCCCTCGAAAAAAGCCCTTCAAGCTTTAATTGAAAAGACTGATTTACTTCAATACACTGATGATACAGCCATGGCCTTAGGGATTGCTGAATCATTAGAGGAGCGAGGAACATTAGATTTTCACCACCTTGGCGAGACGTTCCGGAAGAACTTTGAACGAGAACCATGGCGGGGGTATGGACCCGGACCTCCTGAAGTCTTCACTTTGGTTCGGCAAGGGTACTCTTATCAAGAGGCCGCTCAACGTCTTTTCGGAGGAGAAGGATCCTATGGGAATGGGGCGGCTATGCGAATTACCCCCTTGGGACTCTTCTTTTATAATTCGAAGGATATTTATGAGCGGGCTGCCCAGTCCGCTGTGGTTACACATGCCCACCCTCTGGCCAAGGATGGAGCTGCGATATTAGCACATGCTATTGCAATGGTGGTTCCCCTTAACCCAGAAAAGGAATTTCCTCTCAACTATTATTTATCTGAGCTAGAAAAAATCCCTCGAACCCTTATATTTAAAAAAAGGCTCTTATTGGTGAAACAATTAATCGATAAAAATGCTGATCAACGTTGCACGGCTCGTGAGCTGGGAACAAATGTAACGATTCATGGATCTGTGCCATTTGCTATCTATTCCTTCTTAAGGAATCCTCATTCGTTTGTAGGATGTCTTTTTCATGCGATACTGGTTCGGGGGGATCGTGATACTATCGGCGCAATGGCCAGTGGGATCTCTGGAGCCTTCTTAGGGGTAGAAAGCATCCCTTCAGAATGGATTTTGAAACTGGAGAACCGAAGTTATATTGAAGAACTGGCTTTGAGGCTTGTAGAGAAGATACAGGAATCTTAACAAAATTTAGACGAATTTAATTGCCGGACAATGCGTGATATTTTAAATTACTTATTTCGTGCAATACTTTACATTTCTTCGTAAAGTATAATTGTGATCAGATTCATTTTAAAACAAAGTGTTTACATGTCTATTCCTCATTACAAGTTCAACCAAACTACCATAGCGAAAGTGAGCGATTCTGGTGAATTAAGGCGGATGTTAGTTGACCCTTGGCTCAAATCCGAGGCCATCATTATCAAACCGAACTGGGTAACAAACGAGCCAGCGAATTTCACCGACTCAGAAACCCTGAGGATGATGTTTGAGGTGATCGACTCTCATATTGTGGTCACGGAGTCCCATATCTTACTCCGACGTGCGCGCGAGGGGATGAACTTCATCGTCGGGGACAAAACGGTCAACTGGAAATGGCTCCTGATGGGTGAAAGCTGGAACTGGCTTATCGCGAACCCAAATTGGGACTGGTTCAGAAAAGGCGGGCACTGGGATCGGATCAAGAAGGAGGATAAAGCCTTCCTCGACGAACAAGGTTTCACGGATCTCTTCAAGGAGTTCAACGTCAGTTACATCAATGTGACCGATGAGGTATGGAATGGAAGGATAACAGATCCCACCAAAGTAAAAAGTCAGTGGAGACCCGTTTCAGACCGGTCCAGTCAGACAAGCTCTACTGTATGGTGCCGAAGAAGCTTTTTAATCTGCGCGGATCGACATTCATCAGCTTAGCCAAGCTGAAAATGTACGCTAGCTTCACATTAAAGAACTTGTTCGGAATGATACCCGATCCAGCAAGGCCTTGGTGGCATGGCCCAAAGGGCTCGCGAATCGCCATGAGCATCGTCGATATCAATAAGGTCTACCACTCTCTCTTCAATGTTTACGGGATCTGCGAAGCATTGAATACCATGGCCTACCCCCATCCTGAAGGTACGTTCCCGTTACTCCTCCCGCGTATGAAGTATAACATTGTAGAGGGTTTGGGGGTCGTAGCCTTTGGTAGAGACCTCGTATCCCTTGACGCAATCCTCCTTAACCTCACAGATCAATGGATATTGCAAGTTCCTGAGCTCAATCGTGTGCCAATCGATTTGGCCGAGGAGGAGTTCGGTGCCTACGATAGGGAGATCCTCAAGGAATCGCAGGTGAAGGTTGGGAACTGGCTATCACCCTTTCCATACTGGTGAAGACTCCTAGAAGGATGATATGGGTTTGTAAAGTGCAATTTTGCACCTTCCGAGAAAGTAAAAATCATTGTAAAAATGGAACTTGTCTCCTCATCTTGCTTCAAAATATATGGTTTTGAAGCATTATAGGAAATGAATCTTATCAACGTTTAAATCAAATACCTTTTAAAGTTCTACCGATCAGAAAAAAGGCTAAATTTCCTCTCTGATATTAATCTAAAGATTCTTGTGATCAAAATTCTCAAAATTAAGTCCTAAAAACTCATCTATAAATTGTGGAAGCACAGAGAATTCTGCTTCTGTTTCGTGATGCATCGACTTAACTTTTCCATAAGCTCAGTTACTTTGGGATCATGTAATAAATTGAGATATAATTGGCTGAAAGTTGCACGCGCTCATAAAGGCCCAACCATTGTTGATTGGGTAGTATACATTTAGTTCCACCATTCCAATTTTGCTGAGATTTGATCATAATCTATCTCTTCTTTGCATCAGACCCGTCTACCCACTTGTCCGAGATTAACCTATAAGGAATGCAAGTTCACATAAAATCAGGGTATTATTTGGGTTTTTTACATGTTTTTATAATATATCCAGGTTCCTAAGTCCAATAACACTAAGGATAATCCTATTCGCTAAAGTGATTACTGGGATGGTTACCCTTACAAAACCTTGAGGGATCACTTTAAAGAAAAGGTCACTCCCACCTAAGGATACCCATCATAAGCCTCATACAATCGATCGAAAACAGAAAACCTTAAAAGGAAGAGGGTCGTCTACACGCATTAAGCGAACCTTCCTATGTGCCGCCCAATAGGTGAAACCAGTTTGGGGTGCCTTAGGTGGGGTTGCCCGTAAAGGTGTGAATGAAATGGCAAAGCGAGAATTGCCCCTTGCTCCGATTGACCGCCTCGTCCGGAGAGCGGGAGCTGCTCGTGTCAGTTCGGAGGCTACTACGGCTCTACGAGACATCCTAGAGGATCTCGCAGTGTCCATTGGGAAATCAGCTGTAGAACTGGCAAGACACAGCAAGAGGACAACCGTCGTCGAAGATGACATCAAGTTGGCGTTTGCTCGCTGGCAATAAGATGTTTAAAGACGACCATTGAAATTTGTGCAGCTAACCCTCTCTTCCAACATTGGAGAAACCGGGTAAATAGAAAAAAACTATCTCATAATTGGATGATAAGTCGCTATCCTATGTCTTTTTGGCTTTAAGCGACATTATCGAAGATATTAGTCTTTAGATCATAGCTAATGCACACAAACAAAATACTCCCTTTTTTTCTTGTTCTCAAGCTCGAGTTGTCGCACTGGAACGGTCACTGAACTTTTTTTTCTGTTATATGACGAACCTCATGTTGTGAGATCTCTTTAAATTTCGACAACGCTGCTTGAAGTGGCTCTAATGAGCCATCAGCGAGGGCAGAATATAGGAAGAATCCTTCCCAATAACATGTTCCTTCCTCTTCACAAAACCCTGTGGAAAATAGTAATGTAGAGATATGTTTAGAGATCAATCTCAATAAACGACTTGTTGTTGAAGCTGCAAGACCTCCTTGAGTCTCTATAACCAGTTTCATAACCGTTTCATTAGGATCACATTCAATAAAACGCATTATCTTTGATTTTGGGTCAAATATGCTTAATATGTTATTTTTTGTCTCTGTTAGAAGATTATCTTCCAATTCGGGAAAAAAGGAGAAAATTTCGGGGATATCTTTTCCTGTGAGCAGAATTGCTTGCGTTAGCAAAGGCTTTCACCATCGCGTTGGGGTGAACATTCTCACCTGTAAAATCTACCTATAAAACAATAAAAAAAACATGAATAAGAATTTCTCAATATAGGAACTTAATCCCAAGAATATTCCATCATCAAAATGAGTGAATGCCCTGAATAGGGGCGGGGTCATTCAGCTCTTAGTGCGTCAACAGGGTTTAATTTAGAGGCTTTCCAAGAGGGGTAGAGCCCTGCGATAGCCGCAATTAACACTGCAAACCCTACAGCAATCATTATTAACTCGGGAGTGAATGAGGGGGTGATTATAATGTTAAATCCACCACCTTCCCCAAAGCCTCCATTACCCCCAATATCTCCTCCATCCTCCCCCATCCCGCCGAATCCCCCGACAAAAAAATTGGTTATCCCATAACCAAAGAGAATCCCCAAGCCACACCCAACAATTCCTCCTATGATCCCGGTTAAGAGAGCTTCTGAGAGAAAGAGCCATAGGATATCAAACTGTTTGAAACCAAGAGCTTTTAAGACACCAATCTCACGGGTCCGCTCCATCACCGACACGAACATGATGTTCGCAATCCCAATTCCGGCTACAATCAGGGAAATCGCGGCAATTCCACCCAAGAAGATGATGAGCACCCCGGTGATGCTCTGGACAATGTTAAGGATTTGTTTCGAGGTGATGATGTCTAAATCTTCGCCGTACATCTCTTTTAGGCGATCCGCTACTTGATCCACATAATCGGGTGAGTGGGCCACAACAAATATTGCTGTATAACTCGTGCTTCCTAATAATGTCCGGGCCGCATTAAGGGAAACACACGCCACATTGTCAATGTTCACAACAAACGCGGTGCCATATTCGGCCGTTATACCTCGGACGATGAATGTCCGGCGGGATATCTCGATTTCCCCTTCAACTCTACGTGCCACTTCAACCGAGACCGCTTGATTGAGGCGAGCGAAAGGGGTCGTTGATCCAGGCGGATTTGCTGCCTTTGCTCCGAGAAGAATCCCCCCCGCATCGAACTGGGACACAAAAGCCCCTTGTTCGACATTTAGTCCTTTCAATAGTGTTGGTAAGTATGTTTGATCGATGCCAAACAGCTGGAGTTCTTTTGACTCGCGTCCAGATGTCAGTTGAGCCATTCCGACATATGCTGGAATTACGGTTTTCACATGGGGCACACTCGCAATAAGGCGTTCATCAATCGTGGTAAGGTGCGCTGCGGCGGAAGCTGGAAATGCCATTATGACATCTGCACTCAATTTACTTAGCTCTCCAACGATGGCATCGCTGACACCTTGGGTGGAAGAAACTAAGCCCACCACCACAGCTGCGCCAATCATGATACCTAGAACCGTCAATGCACTTCTAAGCCGCCGCTGCTTGAAGGCTCCGTATGAAAGGCGGGCAACATCTGAAGCTTTCAATTTATGGGACTTCCTTAAGCTTCTTCTTTTCTCCTCAAAATTCTCCAGAGAACCACAATCACGATCGCGGTCACTAGAAGGGGAATTGGTCTAAAGAACGTGTCAGAAATTCGTTGGATAACGTCCGGGCTGGGTGTTTCGACCGGTCCGGTTTGTTCAGCTGGAATCACTACGACAGACGTGGTCTTTGTTAGGGTGTAATGCCCTCCATAATCGTCTCGGTACTCGATCAAGAGAGTGAGGGGATATGTACCTTCTTCAACCCCTTCTTGTAAGAACGCGGTCAACGCAAATGGGATTGGCGCATTGGGATCTACCTGACCCACATAATACGTGCTCATTGCGGTTGTTCTGAAGTGGGCGTCTTCCGCTAGGGTCACATTGACGTACATAGCTTCGATATTACCGCGGTTCAAAAGGCTCCCTGACACGGTGACATTGCTGTTTGCTGGTACTTCCGAGGGAAACAGGCTAAGGTCATACACCAACAGATCAATTTCGCCGATCACCATCAGACCGAGCTGACGAAGTTCCAACTGGTCTATTCCCGTCTGATCTTTGAAGATCACCGTGATAGCAATCGGATATGTGAACCCTATGGCCGCTTCCGGTGCGTAGATGGTAAGGTTGAACTCTGTAAAGCTTTGAGCGAGGAGCTGATCAATGTATAACTCATTATCCATTCCGATTAAAATCAAGGGGGGTGGTAATTCAATTGTGATGTGTGTGTCATGAGAATAACTAGTACCAAGATTGTGTATTCGAAGCGAGATTAGGTTGGTTCTACCCCCTGTAATCTTGTCTGGTAAAAGTTCCACTTCAAAGCGAGACCGTCCTGAAATCCTTACTTTGACAGGTACTGTATCTGCCTCGTATTTGAGGCCTTTGCCTATGGTTGTTTTATCTAGGAAATACATGATATGGATTGCCATCTCATATGTTTGGTTGATCAATGCGTTTGGATGAATGCTTAACTCATATTGTACAACCCCAACATCCCCTGGCTGAAAGGGTCCTTGTTGGGATTGCCCAACGCCTACACTCAACAAAGTAGGTATGGCTATGGGATCGATCCCACTTGACACCGTGAAGGGTGGACTAATATCCAATTCGATAGAAATTCCTGTAGCAGGAAAAACTTTGTTATCCAATATATCTATGTATGGTAAATACTGGATTATGATACTTAACGGGACATTTTCGTCGCCTGGACCTACTTCCATTGGCATAACCATCGTTCCCCAAAACGCATCGACTACATTCCAAGGTCTTCTTGGGTCTGCCAAAACCATGGAGTGATTTGTATTGGTGGAAGTTGCTATCATAAAGCCTATAATTAATATTCCAGCTACTACCAACTTTTGTATCATCAATTTTTTGTGCAACGCTTTATGGATTTTTATTGATTTTTTGACCTTTCCTTCACGTTTATTCAATCTATATTCCTCCTTTTGTTAAGTGGTGACTGGTCCGAGTGCAAGTTTTTCTCCAACAATCCTCCCATCCCTCAGATACAGAATCTTATCTGTGAGGGCGGCAACTTCTAAATTATGAGTTATGATGACAAACGTTGTTTTAGACTCGGTATTGATTTGTCGTAAGATATCCATAATTTGGGTAGAAGTTTTTGTATCCAAGTTGCCAGTTATCTCGTCTCCAAGGATTAGAACGGGATCATTAATCAGCGCGCGAGCTATCCCAACCCGCTGTTGTTCTCCCCCTGAAAGTTCCATCGGCTTTCGGTTGAGTTTATCGCCTAGTCCAACAGCTTCCAGTAGTTGTTTTGCCTTTTTTCGTCGCTTATTCCGAGAAAGCCCACGGACAATCATGGGCAACTCCACATTGGTTAATACATCCATTCGATTAATCAAATTGTATGCTTGAAACACAAACCCGATCTGCTTGTTTCGCAGGGTAGCTAACTGCTTCCCATTCAACTGAGATAAGTCGGTTCCTTCTATGATTACCTTGCCTTCGGTGGGCTGATCGAGAGCTCCCATCAGATGTAACAGCGTCGATTTCCCACTACCCGAGGGCCCAACAATTGACACAAATTCACCTTTTTTAATTTCTAAGTCAACACCCCTAAGAGCTTTGATCTCAATCCTCCCAATTCTATATGTCTTCTTGAGCTCTTTTGTAGCAACTGCTAACTCACTCTCCATGTGCTTATGCCTCATATTTTTAATAATTCGAATGATGACATGCGAGAACAATTTTAGGAGACTAAATAGCTCAGTTTAGTTTTATTCCCTGTCTAGGAGGTCTTATTCAACTTCCCCTAAACCCTTCAGTACTTTCATTACGAGTTCTTTCATTGCATCCGCTTTAATTAGTCCTAGACCTCCTATTTTCCGATCTCCAACGACAAGTAGGAGGTCCCCAGGTTTTATATTGAAATGGTCTCTAGCTGTCGAAGGAATCACCACTTGTCCTCTTTCACCAACCTTTACAGTTCCGTATATATACTTCCCTTCGATAAATTCTGTCATGTCTTTCACAGTTCATTTCATGTCATATTCTGTCAAATATTTCATAATTTTCAAATTAATCAGTCTAATATGATTTATCATATTTAAAGGCATCTACTATATCAAATCTTTAAGAATTAATTCGAATCAATCTTTTTTCTTTTCAGATCTTAGATAGGGCATGCACAAATAATCGTTGTCTTTCGTCTTAGATTGATTTTTTTGCGTTGAACTTGTTGTGTCAGATCTTTTTCCATATAGTTGAGCTTCTTCTTCAATTCTACTGGAGTGTACAAATCAAAAGATGAAAAGATTCGATTGTGGGCTTTTCGAATCCAGTTCTGTGCACTGATTTTGTCAGTAACTCGTTGGAAATACCGTTGGGTTCGAACCCAAGTTTTGAATCCCAGTTTAGCAAGAAGCCCCCTTAAATCCGCAACTTTTGGAAATCGTTGAAGATCAAAACCAACGGCTTCTGGAAAGTATTTTGCATAAATGCCGGAAGTGAGTTGATCGTGATCCACAGTCGCAATGAAAAGCAATCCATTTGGCTTCTTAAGGCCTTGATAAAGTTCCCTTAAAAGATTCGTTGGGTTCTTTAACAGATGAATAACAAAAATCAGTAAAATGATATCAACAGAAGTTCGTTTAATACTCAGTGTATCTGCGTCAAGGAGCACCCAATCTCCCTCAGGATAGGCCTTCTTTGCCTGAATTAATGCATTTTTCACATTGTCAACACCCACAAGGAACGCTTGGAGCTTTTTCGTGAGTTCTATTGAGTTTAAGCCCGATCCACAGCCGATATCTAGGAGGATAATCTGTTCGGCGTGTTCACGAATCTTCGTGACTTCTTCACCGATTATCCGAAGCAAACCTTGATTGGGACGTACTTCAAGGTTTCTTTGTTGGGTTTTGGCTGTAGAGCGAGGAAAACACGATCTAGGCAATTATCCGCAAAACCTATTTTTTGTATAAATTTCCCGTATTGATAGGAAGGTATAGAGTGGGTTAAGAACTTGGCGGTAACACTTCTAATATTTCCAATTGGGTTATTTTATCATTAAACCAGTTTTCATTGGTCCTCTGGGTGGTCCATAAGCATCTCCCATCCCATGTCAGGTCACATGTCCCTTCGCTTGCCGCTTAGATTCTTCCAACTAATCAGCCAGAAATATCAATCTTACAGATTCCTCTTCCGCCCCTAAGGGCCCAAAAATACCTTCCATTCCATACTAGGCCTCTACATGCCAACCATCCTCCTTCTACAAGAATTATTTCGATCAGGGTTCCGGATTTCTCAAATTTGTAGATGATGGGTGTTGATATTGCCCAGCTTAGCGAGTTAAGGTATTGACCATCTCATGTTAGTGCCCAACTTAGCGAGTTAAGGTATTGATCATCACACACTTGAAAGTTCTTCGCAGATTCCTTATGGGGAAATCATGCCTGAGACCTTTGGATACAGACATGCTTTCCAAATAGTCGCTAACCCGCAAATAAACTGTTTGAGCCATTCAATCCCAATTCCAAACCCTGCAAGGAAGGTCTTATATTGTAGTATGTCTTGATTCCATCTTTTATTAATAGGAGAGATAAATAGGAACAAACATATTACTAGATATTATTAGTAGATTGGTAATAATGATCAAGGTTAAAGTCACACGAAACGCGCAAATCACAATTCCCAAGGCGATTCGGGAGAAATTAGGTATTGTAGAAGGCGACATTCTGATTGTGCGAGAACAAGATCATCGAATTCTTATTGAAAAGCTTGAAACGGATATTTGGGCCGATCCTGGGGGTTTTTTGCCTGAGAATTTTGAGGATATCCAAAAGAAAATGAGACAAGACACTTTAAAACGATTGAAACGTCTTGGCATTGTGGAATAGAAGGGGTTCTCTTGAAAATAGTGCTAGACACTTCTATCCTCGTTGAAGTGGATCAAAGAAACGAGGCAGCTGTAACAATGTGCAAACAAATAACACGCCAACAGGAGGCCTATATTAGCATAGTCACAGTTGCTGAAATCCTCACAGGATCTTATCTACGATCAGAGACGGCTGTCAAGAAGGCGAAAAGAGTGCTTGAACAGTTTCAGTGGGTTGAAGTGGATGGGTCGATCGCTGATAAAATTGCACAAATAACCACATACCTCATGACTGCCGGAAAGATTATAGAGTTTCAGGACATAGTAATAGCAGCGACTGCCTTAGTCTTGGATGCAGACCGCCTTGTCACACAAAATCCGGACCATTTCAAAAGAATTCCGAAACTGTCTGGTATCGTACAGACTTTGAATCAAGCGATCTCAGGAAATGGATCAATCAAAACATAGACTCAATTAGTTAAACGGTCGTTATGTGCCACTAAGGAGAATAAAACCTAACTTCTATTTTCTTTTGGGCTATAAAAACTAAGGTAAGGGAGAAAAAGCCCCTGAATTGTGATATATCCCCACTTTTTGAGGTCACTCCCTTCATTAAAATATCCAAGTTGTAATTGCAACTTCACCCCACTTGCCCTAAGGAGAAATAATGCCTGAGACTTTTGGATATGGGCGTGCTTCCCAAATTGACGTTAATCCACAAACAAATCGTGTGAGCCGTTCAATCCCAATTCCAAAGCCTGCCGAGGGAGGGATCCCATATTGGAGCATATCTAGGTACCACCCATAATCTTCGGGGCTCTCATTTCCTTCTTTAATTCGTTGTATGACTTGTTCATACCTGTACTCGCGTTCTGCTCCTGAAATCGCCTCTCCATAACCTTCCGGATAGATCAAATCAAAATCTCGCAAGGTTCCTGGCCGCTTTGGATCTTCTCGATCATAGAACCCTCTCGCGCCCCGTGGATAATCATAAATAAAGAAGGGTTCATCAAACATTGCTGAAATGACTTCTTCTTGTGCCCAAGGGATTTCGCACTTATAATCGATCTCATGTCCGTTGGATCTCAGCAAATCGACCGCTTCACGATGAGTGATTCGTTTGAATGGGCGTTTGGGAATTCGTAAGGTTCGCCCTAAGTCTTGTAGCTCCTTCTCATGATGTTCTTTTACCCGTTTACACACATAATGAAGCAATCCTTCGGCAGTTCCCATAGCATCGTCATAACTTGCATTTGCCTCTTCAATATCCACTTGGACAAACTCACATAGATGCCTTCTCGTTTTCACTGTCTCCAAAGGCTCCAAACGGATGTTGGGTGAGAAAAAGTAAATTCGTTCAAGGGACGCCATGGCCATTTGCTTGTAGAGGATCGCGCTACTCATTATCCTGAATTCTTGCCCGTAATAATCAACTGACACTTGTTGGGCGCCCCTTATTCCAGGGTCTGTCACTGGTCCGATTATTGGGGGCAATAATTCGATGAATCCGCGGGTATCCAAGTATTCCCTTGTCGCCGCTCCAATTGCCGCCTGTATTTTCAGGATTTTTTGCATTCTCGGTTGTCGGATTGTTATATAGCCTTTTGCCAAGCTATGCAATGAACTTAAATCTTCCATGAGCATAAAACTCCTAGTGGTTTTTCCCCCTTTTAAATTTTTTCTAAATTTCCATAGAAATTTTCCATTTTTTCCCAAAATATCATTATAAATATGAGAAAAAAAAACAATTTTGAATCTGATTGATGAGAAATAATTTTAAGAACTTCAACTCTACCAAAGAATTTAGAGTTGTTATTGATATCCAATTTCGTCCATATGTGCGGTAAACACTTTGTTGAGGAACTCCTGGTTTGGCAAATGCCAGAGAGTTATTTAATTCCATTTCTACACATGATGATCTGAGTAAGCCAGGATGAAAAATAAGTGGTCATATTTTTGGGGAGATAGAAGAAATCATTATTTTAAGATAACTCCCTGCATTATAAAAATTTTCTAAGAATGCGTGTAGTAATGCAAATCTCCCAAAATTTTTAAATATAAAAGAAAAAATTACACCTATGAACCAGCTCGACGAGCATAGCCGGGAGATTCTCAGAAAGCTCCAAAAGAACTGTAAACTCGCCGTAGCGGAAATAGCCAGTGCGATTGAGAGTCCACCGAGCACGGTCTATGCGAAGGTAAAGCGGATGGAGGCGGAAGGGCTCATTAAAGCGTACAAGACGGTGTTGGATGCGAAGCAACTGGGGAGGGGGACAACCGCGTTTATTTTAGCGGCCTTTGCCTATCGGCCGCCGGGGGTGGAGAAGCCACTCTCCCAACGGGAGATTGCGGCCAAAGTGGCCGAATTTCCAGAGGTGCAAGAGGTCCACATCATCACGGGGGACTGGGACATGTTAATCAAGGTGAAAGCGAAGGATGTCGAGGCGGTAGGGCAGTTTGTGATTGACAAGATCCGAGCAGTGAAGGGCATCGACAAGACGCTAACGTGTATGGTATTTGAGTCGGTGAAAGAGACCACCGACATAAACATCTGATTCTTAGGACATACTTATCGAAATCATATGCCTTATAAGTGGTGACTTGCAGCTTTTTGATGGAGTAAGTAGTTATCTACATATAGATATCTATATATAGTTGGCAACTAATAATTTGATAGACAATTTTGTCTCTCGGAAAAGTTTGGAATGAAGTTGTTGAGGATGTTTGCATTTCGAAAAGGCATAGAGACAAGCAAGGGAAGGATTTCCCCCGTTCAATTTCTCATTCTCCTCACATTAGCACGTCGAAAACAGGGAACACACGGATATGACATCCTCCGATTAATGAGAGGCGGGTTCCGAGGTAGATGGGTTCCAAAGAGTGGAACCCTATATCCCGCCTTAGATAGGCTGGTGGACAGTGATTTAATTGAGAAACATGAGATCCAACGATCTGAGATGACACCTTCCCTAAAAGATCGGACATTTCGATATTCAATCACCGAAAAGGGTCAGGAAATACTAAATGAAGTATTCAATGTCGATGAAGTGCTCGAGCGAGTTCCAGATCCCTTCATAGTGATTGGACCCTTTTGGCACTATGTGTCAAGACATGCTCCTCCAACGTTTCAAGAACGGTTCAGGACTTCGATGAGCCAGCGACATGGGTTATGGGGTCGTCTTTGGGCAAGATGTGTTCTAACTGGGCAGTGTGGCACAGAAACTCACCAAAATCGAGATACGGAGTTACAACGACTTGAAACCTACAAACAACAACTTCAGGAAGAGCTTGAAACAGTAAGAAAGAAATTGAAGAAATTACGAGATGAAACGAAAAATGTGTAAGCCAAGAGGGTATGGATGGGCGTATGGCTTCCCGCATCCTGGGATGTTTTGGTGCGACCCCCCAACCAAAGAGGAACAAATAGCCTACTTGGAGTTTATGAGAAAGCGGCTCTCTAAGGCTATCGAGCGGCTTGATGAAAAGATCTCCAACTTGAAGGCAAAAAATCCGGAAACAGAGAGCTAGAGGGAAGAAAATTCCACCACAGTAGATTTCCTCTTCCTCTAACTCCTATCTTTTTCTTGACTTATCTGCATATGAGTTTTTCTCATTTGAACTAGAGCTGATGAGAATTTAGATCTGATTAGCTGAAGAGAGTTATTCTTATCTAGTAATAACCATATCAGCAACTTGGTTTTTATAATGAGTTGCCTCTTTATTTTTTGCAAAATAAGCTCGAACGGGCTCCAATAATGTGATCAGCGCCTCTGCGGTAGCATTTTTTAAGTCTTGAGGGTGGAGTTCCCCCGATCTGAATTTTGAGATTAATTCCTCGTAACTAGCGAGGACGAGGTCACCACCATATTTTGAGGGTCGAGGTATTAAAAGTTCAAAACCTTCTTCAGCAAAGAGAATATGTTGATTGATAGCAATGATAGGATTGTCTACAATGACCTTCTGGGGGCAGAAAGCATGCATTATCTTTGTTTTAATCTTATCTTCCGGATCATGAATAAAAGCGGCATCTCCTGGTCTTGACTTGGACATTTTTCCTTCAATCATTAGATTGTATGATTCTTCTTCAGTTATTGCTTGAATGTCCATTCTGCCTGCTCCTGAAAGCCCTGGCAGAAGTGGGGTGTGGATAGCCACGGGAGTCCAGTCGAGGTCGAGTTTCTTGACCATCTCGCGTGCGAGTACATGTGCCCGACGTTGATCCATACCTCCTAAACAAACCTCATACTGTTGCGAAAGGATATCCGTGACTTGGAGGCTTGGATAGAGGAATTTCGAGAAATCTAAATCTACTTCATCCTCTTTCCGACCCATGATACTCAACGCCCTTCTTACGCGATGGAGGGACATGCTCTTGGAGACGTGCATCACTGTTTCCCAGTAGTTCAGGGAATCCATGAGATCCTCCGCTTTCTCGAACACTAGGCGCTTCGTATCAACACCAAGACTGACCAAACAATGCTCTAAGTACTTGGCACACACATGAATATTGTCCATATCGCCCCCTAACTTGTCATTGATTTTGGCGTGCCAAGTAGCCTCGAGAAAATGCATTTTGATCCCTGCTTCGCTTAAAAGCTGTAATACGCGCGCCCAGATGATCCACCCTACATGAAAAAGTCCCGATGGTTCAACACCTATGTACCCTTTTACTTTTCGCCCGGAACGAATTTGGTTAAGAAGTGTAAGCAACTCCTCTCTTGTTATGATTTCACTTGTTCTTTTTTCTAACTTATCGAGGATTTGAATCTCTTTCTCGAATGTCATGATCCCGTACCCACTTGTTTCCTATTTTTTATTTCTCACTTATCTAATCTCCTTTCATGCAAACAGGAGTTTTCTAAGAAAATTGGGGTGCTCATTAAGTATAGGAATAGTATGCTATCTAAGAAGAATAATACTGTGGAACCAATAAACACTATCCCTCATTTTCACACCGTGTACTTCTCCTCATGGAGAACTTTTTTATGCATTGCTATAAAGGAACCCTGCTTCTGACTTAGGAGTCTCTGTTCTCCAAAATGAAGTGAAACAAACGATATTTTAAGAGTATACTCTTGTTTATTGTTTGATCTTCAAAATACTACTAATATGCGAATGTACAACACCTTTCTGACCTTAATTTTCACAATTTGAGCTTCTAGAGGTTGATCACTTACATACTTTCAATTCTAGCGCTTTAATCAAGTGGGTAAGGACAAGATTGTAAGGGGTTGGGATGTTGTATTTTTCACCATATTCAACGATTTTCTTGTTCAGAAAATCAATTTCTGTTGGACATCGATTTTCGAGGTCAGCACACATGCTTGGCTTATGATGTCCCCCCTTCCTAAGATATGCGATACAAGTATCGAAGAAATTAGCTCCATAGTCGTATCCATCCGTTTTCGCCACTAGAATCCCTTCTTTCAGGGCTTCTTCGATAAGTATTCGGGTTTCCGGAAAATCCAAGGCTTCATGCATGGTCATATTTGTAATGGCACACAGAGGACTCATTGAACTGTTGAGGATAGTTTTCTTCCAAGTATGCCACTTGATATTCTCTGTGAATTCTGTCTCAAGCTCTGCTTCGGTCATCAGGTGTGCAATTCTTGTAGCAAAATTTTTGACACGCTCAGAGACTATTCCAATAAAGTTAGGTTTATTAAAAAAAGTCATTTCGATGTTCGCATCACCTACTACATTCCCTGCATAGTTGATTACAACTCGTAAGACATTTTCGTTTCCAAATGTCTTTGCAAGCAATAGTTCGTTGTCAAGACCGTTCTGATAGCTGATCACCTTCATGCCAGGACCCCAGATGGCTTGAATCTCCGTAATCACTTTTTTTAAAACAGACGTTTTAACGGCAATAAAGATAACATCCGGCTTGTAGGGGGCAAGTTCTGAGATTGAATAACAAAGGTGTGGAATCTCCGAATGCAATTCGATGAAACCAGAAATAGATAAGCCATTTCTTCGTATTGCATCAATTCGAGTTTGGAGGATATCGACTAAAATTACATTCTCGCCGTTTTTTGCAAGATGTGTCGCTAGGATGCCCCCAGAGGGACCCGCACCAATGATGGCTATTTTTAACTTGTTATAGTTTTCCTCTCCTCTTTCAATACTTCTCTTATTCATTAGCCACCCGACCATTTTCTTCTTAGGGAGAATCTTTTAGATGTTAGGCATTGAAGTTATTAAAATTTCGTCCTACAAGATTCAACAACTCTCAACTATTTTCCTATGGAAGCACTATTGATCGAATGGTTTCTCCTTTGTGGAGAGTGTCAAACGCTTCATTGATCTCATCAAGGGGGAATCGGTGAGTAATGATGGGTTTTACTTGAATTTTTCCTACCTTAACCAGACGGATCAAGAATGGATAATCAACAGGGCGGCATCCCAAGGATCCAAGCATCTCAATTTCTCTGAACATCATACGTCCCAGATTCAACTCCGTTGGTTTTGGAGCAAACCCCACTATAACTACACGTCCCCCCCATTTCACGGAGTTATACGCGATTTGCTGGGTTTTAGGATTCCCTATGACCTCCATAGCAATGTCTGCTCCCCCATTTGTCAGTTTTCTTATTGATCTTACTACATCTTTTGGTTCTATGTCCTTACTGTTGATGACCTCAATAGCCCCTAACTTCTTTGCCATCTCTAACTTCCAATCAACCATGTCAACGGCTATAACTTGTCCTCCAAAAGCGGCTGCCACTTGGACAACATTCATTCCCACGCCCCCACATCCAATAACGACAACGTAGTCTCCAGCTCTCACCTGCGCCCGGTTTTTTACCGCATGAAAGGGAGTACTGATCGCATCACTAATGATACACGCTTCTTGCAGTGGAATACTTGCTGGTAATGGAATCACATCCTTTGCGGGAATCCCGATGTATTCCGCAAATGCGCCATCGATATGGTTACCAAGCATCGTCATGTTCTGACAAATATTCTCCCGACCTGTACGACAGTAATAGCATTGTCCACAGGTCAAGACTGCTGGAATTAGAACTTGATCACCCTCTTTTAAGTGATCTATTCCATCTCCAACCCACTCAATTACCCCACTTGGCTCATGCCCCAAGATGAGGGGTGGTTTCTTGAAGGTGGGGACTCCGTAAAACAGATAACCCGCATCGGTGTGACAGACACCACACGCGGCGATTTTTACAACCACTTTGCCCAGATCCGCTTTAGGAGTAGGCACATCTTCAATTTTCAAGGGTTTTTTTGGCTCATAAAACACTGCAGCTTTCAATTAGATCACCTTAATTGTTGTAGCTTAGTTGTTTCTATTCACCAAAAATCTTTCCTTCTCCTGGGTAAAGAGAACTGTGAAAATTTTTAATTCAGCCAAGAGCCGAACATCAACTCTTCCACCCTGCCAGGCAGCACTTGTAACTGAGGGGTGAGTTCCGCGATCTACCTTCCCTCGTTACGATTGACTGGTTGACAAGTAGCCGGCCCCGGCAAGTTCTACCCACATGTGCAATATTGCTCGCGATATTGCAACACTATGGCTCCAGTAAAATTAAAACTATTCAAGGGCTACCCATGATGCTGCTATCTGCTCTAGAGCTTTCATGACATCCTCTTTTTTTCCTTCGCCCCTGATCCGGCCAAGCTCAAGCACATAAGTATACTCTGCTAATTCTATTGCTGCTTGGAGGTTCTGGTCTACAATGATTATAGTTCTTTCGCCCTTCAGCTTACTAATCTCATCATATATCTCCTTTGCCATTATTGGGGCCAAACCCGCTGTGGGCTCGTCGAAAAAGATGACTTTAGGATCAATAATCTGGGTTCTTGCTAGTTCAAGCATTCTCTGCATACCACCACTTAAATTGATAGCTTTTTCACTGGCCTTCTCCTGAAGTAGTGGGTATCTTTCTAAGACTGCCTCGATTCTTTTCTCAAGTTTCCTCTTGTCCTTTCTTATTAACCATCCGCCTAACTCCAAGTGTTCCCATACTGTTAAATACGGAAATATGCTTCTTTCCTGTTGTATGAATGCTATACCTTTAGCCAGTTTTTGGAATGGTTTGAGACGGGTAATATCCTCATTGTCGAATAACACTCTCCCGCTCCTCGGTGGAAGGAGACCATAGATTGCTCTGAGCAATGTAGATTTGCCTGAGCCATTTGGGCCGATTATACTTTCCAGTTTTCCCTCCTCAATTTTCAAACTAACATCTTCAATTATGTTTATTCCAGGAAAGTATCCAGCTGTTAGATCTTCCACTATGAGAGACATAGAATCAACTACCAAGGTATACTTTAATCACCGATTTATCTGCTAACACCTCTTTAGATGGTCCTTCAGCAAATTTTTTTCCTAGATGCATAACAACTATATGTTCACAGATTTTAGACATTACTGTTACATCGTGACTAACTATAAAAAAGGTCACTACTTGATGTTTATTAACTTCTTTAATAGATTTGATAAGACGTTCTTTTACTTCAGGAAACACGCCCGCAAAGGGTTCATCCATTAACATAAGCTGCGGATCGCTCATAAGTGCTCTAGCAAACTCCAATAATCTTTGTTGACCCCCAGATAGCTCTCCTGAATAGTCTCCAGTCATGTGAGATAAACCTACGAACTCCAATAATGACTTTGCCTTCTCCTTTACTCTTATGCCAAAAGCCCTCTTTCTTCTTGCAGCAACAGTCGTCAAAACGCTTTCCAGTACCGTCAATTTTGGAAATGGTCTGGGTACCTGGTATGTTCTAGTAACGCCTTTTTCGGCTATTTTATGTGGTGCAACGCCATGTATAGGTTCATTGTTAAAGTATATCCATCCCTCATCAACCTTCATCGAGCCCAATATACAGTTTAGCAAAGTCGTCTTACCAGCGCCATTTGGTCCTATTAGTCCTATGATATCCCCCTTTCTAATGTCTATTGAAAACCCATCGACGGCCTTAACGGCACCGAAGTGCTTCTTCACGTTTTCGATTTGGAGGATAACTTCTTCTTTCGCCATTGTAGCTTCACTTTTTTTACTAATTAATATATATTAAACATTTGAATAACATTTTTTTCATTTAATCTTTTACTATTTTAACGGCTTTTGGTGTATAAACTGCTAGTACTTTAGCTACTTTATCTTTCCTTTGAACTTTGGCAGCCTGTCAAGCAAACCCAAGATGCCATATGGCATTAAAAGTATAAGCCCAACAATTAAGGCTCCAAAGATTATAGTATAGATGAATGGAGATAAGGCCCATACGAAGTCTCTGAATGGGATTAGTATGAAAGCACCTAGTACTGGGCCGAAAACAGTACCTGATCCCCCCGCTAACATCATCGCGAACATCTCAACCGTGTGAGCCAACTCAAAATTGATATCCGGGGAAGCATATGCAGTATACCATAGATCGAATCCTCCTGCAAGCCCTGCAATAAGTCCAGATAAGGCAAAAGCGATGAGCTTGTAGTTAAAAGTTGGTATTCCTAGATCCTCCGCAGCGTCTTCGTCCTCTCTAATAGCCTTGAGACAAACACCGAAGCTCGAATTAGCTAACAGATACATAAAACTAAGAGTGGCTACAACAAGTATTAGCATTCCATAGTAGGCTAAGAGAGGGTCATAGATAGCTGGGAGTGGAATACCAAATGTGCCACCAGCCCAATTTTGTGGCAAATTTAAAAATGTAAGTCTAACTACTTCATTAAAACTTAACATGGCTAAGGCAAAATAGGCACCTCTAAGCCTTAAAAGTACCGAACCAATGATTATGGCTACAATACTAGCCACCAAACCCCCGAGCAATACAGCTATGAATGGTAGTGCAAAAAATATCCCTCTCAGATGATAGACTGATAGGGCTGCTCCATATACTCCTAAGCCGTAGAATACCACATGCCCAAAGTCCACATAACCAGTGTATCCAGTGATTAAATTCAAACTTGATACTAAAACTATGTATTTGAGTATGACGAAGGGGAATATAAGTGGATATCCGGTGAACGGGAGGAGTGCAAAAGCGGCAAGACCTGTTACTGACATGGGGAGGATAAAATGGGCTGTTCGGGATAATTGCATCTGGATCTACCTCATGGGCGCGAAAAGTCCAGTTGGTTTAAATATCAACACGAGGATAAGTAGAAGGAATGCTATAGCTGGTACGAATCCGTAGGTGATGGAAAGAGTTGCAAGACTTTCTGCCACACCCAAAATTAAGCCACCGACCATTGCGCCAATCGGATTCCCAAGGCCACCTAACACTACTATGGCAAATGCTCTACCGATGTAATAATGGCCTAAGTATGGTGTTAAACCGGGTGAAACTATGCTAACCATAATGCCGGCTACAAATGCGTAGAAAAAAGCTATCATGAAGGTAATGAAATAAAGCTGATCAGGGTTCACCCCTGAAACCATGGCTGCATCCCTGCTTTGAGCCAATGCTCGAATTGCCTTTCCCATATACGTCTTTTTAAGCCAAAAATAGAGGATCAGGGTTAATAAAATGGCTATCGTGAATGTAAGTAGTCTAGCCAACGGTATTATGATGAACCCCACTGTTAATGAAGGGAGCAGAAAAGGCACTCCTCTGATATCCCGACCCCAGGCATATACAGACAAGCCGTAAATGACTATCCCGACTCCAAACATCATAATCAAAGTCATCTCATGGGAAAACTCACGTTGCATGAGTAGTCTTCTAATACATACCCTGTATGTTAAAGCTCCTAATGCAACACCAACAAGAGAAACTATTAAGAGAGACTGTAATGGATTTAGTCCGAACCGTATAAATAGCTCATAAGACATGAAAGCCGCCAACATAATTAAATGACCATGGGCTGCATTTATTACGTTCATTACTCCCCAGATTAAGCTCAAACCAAGCGCCGAAAGCCCATATATTCCCCCTATAAGAATACCTGAAACTAATAGTTGTATAGCAAATTCACTATTCACTTTGTATTCCACTCCAAAGTATTTTAGTTATTAGGCGTTTCTCTCACGATGGCATAGGTATGACCCAATCAGCAGTAGCCACGTAGTCTGGAATTACAACTCTCAGCTTCACATGGCTCAACCACTTGGTATAAGGCAATTAGTAGTAGCCATATTGTATGGGAGGGTATTTATTAAGCGTTTCTCTCACGATGGCATAGGTATGACCCAATCAGCAGTAGCCGCGTAGTCTGGAGCAACTATCTGCTTTTCGCCGTTCTGCCACTGAATTATGACGTTTCCTCGTGCAAGTTGAATAAGCGTATCAGGATCAACTTCGAATGGAGCAACAAAAGTCTGTATGTCAAGATCAACTATTGCTTCCCTAATCTTTTCAGGATCTTCTATAGTACCAGCGTTTTCTATCACGGCTTGCACAATTAAAGCGGAATGGTACATGTTTGCTCCTCTGAAGTCTACTTCGTAGCCGTATTTATCCTCCCACATATCAAACCACTCTAACGACGTCCATGTAGGTCCATACCAATTCGGGAATTGTGTCGGGTCTAGTTCAAGCCATTTCTCCCACTGGGAGCTTCCTGAAGAGTACTCAGCTATTTCCGGTCCCAAGTCATACCATGGTACAGCCGCTGAGGCAGAGCCATAAATTATTACGGGAGCTCGAACATCGTACTCAGCCATCGCTTGAGCAACAACCATACCATCTTTAAGGTGGGCTTCAACAAATATGATATCTGGCTCAGTTGGTTTGAGTTTTAGAAGCAGAGGCGAGACATCCACAACGTCTTTTGGGTACTTGTCATAAAATACTATTTCATAGCCCTTCTCCTCAGCCATCTTACGAGTGCCCTCCGCGATGGATGTTGTGAATGGGTCGTCTTTGTATAATATGGCAATCTTTGTATATTCTGGATTATGCTCCTTAAGGAATATCAAAGCCTCTTTGTCATATAGGGATGATGGCGTGATTGTCCCAACTACATATTTGAAGTCTTGTTTCCAAATAGAATCTGATGCCGCGGCCCAGCCATACATGCTCTTCTGGTGCTTTTCTGTTATGGGTGCCTCCGCAAGAGTTAGAGTGCTGGAGTACGAGGGCATTATAAAGTGTGCTCCATCCTCAACGATAAGTTTCTCTACCACTTTTATAGCTGTATCTTTATCGCTTGCGTCGTCGTAATAGACAATTTTTACTGGGATCTTTTTATCAAAATCAGCCACATAGAGTCCACCATTCGCATTGACTTCTTCTGCCCACCACTCAAGAGCATCTACGCCCTCTCTGCCATATACGTCAAATTTTCCTGTAAGAGATGCGGAAAAACCGATTACTATTTCCTCTGGTCCCTTTTCTTGGCCAATACAGCCCGGGAAAAACATGAGTGCCACTAGAACCAGTGTAAAAGCTGCCATCTTATTCCATTGTTTCATTTTTGATTTCTCCTTTTTTTATTGGGGGAATATATATAGTGGATATACAAATATAAAATATATAAAGATTTTGGGGAAAGTTAAATAATTTTATGGGATGGTAGTTACTCTTTTTGATGACCTTTGTTAGAGGGTTAATTTCAACTTTAATTTCGGCTTTTTCCTGCCGTAATGACTCCGCCATGTTTCCTACACAGCCATCTGAAAAATAAATCGGGCACTATTAGTAAGGAGTCAATAAAAAAGGTTTGTGACTGATAGCGGAGAAAGCCCGCCGCTGGCTTATTAGGCTTTTAAATTGGATATACTACCTCTCCTCATGGTAAAATATGGAATCTGAAATCGAGGTTATCATTTAAGCTTTATCATAATATAGTTATCATTAACATTTCTTTCTGAAATATATTGTTTATTCCATCTCTTCTTTATAGCGTTCTCGCAGGATCCGGTGGAGGATTTTCCCCGTTGAGGTTCGTGGCATTTCTTCTTTTGAAATGAAATCAACAGTTTTTGGCTTCTTGAAACTGGCCATTTTGGCTCGACAATGCTCAATTATTTCACTATCAGTAGCAGTCATATTATCCTTCAAAATAACAACAGCTTTCACCGCTTCCCCCCATTTCTTGTCAGGGACGCCGATAATAGCTACATCAAACACTGCAGGGTGCTGGCAGATTATCTCCTCGACCTCGCTGGGATACACATGCTCCCCACCGCTTATTATCATGTTGTCCTTGCGATCCACGATATAATAGAAACCATCCTTATCCATACGTACCATATCTCGAGCAGTAAAGTAATCGCCTTTGAACGACTGCTTCGTTTTTTCTGGCAGCTTATAGTATTCGTCAAACATCATAGGTCCCTTCGAATACAGTTCCCCAACTTCTCCAACTGGTACTTCATTGCCGTTTTCGTCTAAAAGCTTGATAATATCAGTGCCAATACACTCACGTCCGATTGATCCTAGTTTATTCAATTGCTCCTCAGGGTGTAATATGGTAACCAGCCCAGCTTCTGTACTCCCATAGGCTTCGAAAAGACGCGCATTGGGAAAAAAGTCCATTATTTGTAATTTAAGAGCTTTACGTGCTGGAGCTGAGGAACATAAGAGCGTTCGCATTGAACTCATATCGTACTTCTTTTTTGTCTCTTCAGGTAAATCAAAAATAAACGCATAATGCGTAGGGATTAAACTTGTAAAAGTGATTTTTTCTTTATCAATCAAAGCCAGCACTTCTTCTGGATTAAAAGAATATTCTCGGTGGACGTAGCATCCTGCACCAATATAAGTAAACACAAAAGAGTAGAATGTGCTGTTCACATGAGCTAATGGCATGAGAATCATACCATAATCAGTATGATTGAAGCCGAATTCTACTTCATTTATCAGGTAAAACGCGATGTATGAACGATGTGACCGAACCACACCCTTCGGTATCCCTGTGGTGCCCGAAGTATACAAAAGAATCCAAGTGTCTTCATTTTCAACCTTGATATCCGGGGAGGACTCTGAGGCCGTAGTAACAAGATGTTCAAAATTCGAATATCCAGTAGGGGTTTCAAGTCCTAGGGCGATGTACCTGTTATCAGGGATCTTCACTAAGTCTGAACGGATTGCTTCAATTGTATCGATGTAAGAAGGCTCTCTCGATTGAGTAATGAAAGCCGTAGCATCTGAGTTAGCGACAATATACCGTATCTCTTTATCAATCAGCCGGAAGTTCACTGGAACGATGATTGCTCCCATTTTCGCAGCAGCCATGTAGATCTCCATAAACTCTACCGAATTATTGAGCAGAACGGCTATTTTGTCTCCTTCCTCCACTCCCATGTCAAGAAATGCATTAGCAATTTTATTTGTTCGTATATCAAGTTCAGGAAAGGTTCGACTGGTTCGGATGTCCTTAAGTGCTATTTTTTCGGGGTATTTTTTTGCATTCACCGCTAAGATTTCTCCCATATTCAAGTATTTCAAATCCTCTCACCTTAGGGTTCTTTCGGAATGATTCGAGCTTCTGACAAATAGTTAAGGTTTTCTCCTAGGGCGAATTAGCCAAGTTGGATAATTCTACGTAATTGCTTAGAAGTGCCTTGGATACAAAGAATATCCTGATTTTGAATATCCAGATTTTCACCATGAAGCCATTTGCCATCACGGTATATGGCTAGGATATTCACACCAAATTCTTTTTCCATTTCATTACGTGTCTTTTTTGCTTTTAGCAGATTTGGTGTGATTTTAATTACAATTGGAGCATCGATCTCAGTGACAACGTCGATAAAACTTCCCATAATGTAATTCCGTACCGAAATGGCAGTCGAACTAAGGACTTCATCCGCATAGCCGCTTGTTTTTAAAATGTTGGCCATTTCATCATCGTAGACACGTGCTATTACTTTCACTTGTGGAGCCAAGGTTTTGGCTTTATAGGCGATCTTATGATTTAACGAGTCATCGTTAACAGCAATTATAAGCGCCTTCGCAGTGTTAACTTTTGCTTTTAAAAGAATATCTTGAACCGAGGCATCCCCAAGAATTACTGGAACCTTCTGTCGAATCAGTTTATTGACAAACTCATTCGATTCTAAATCGTTTCTAAGAGTTATAACCAAAAAAGGGATGTTCAACTCCAAAAGCAATGATGCAACTCTCTTACCTAAATGCCCACAGCCAACCAAAATAATATGATCACGATAGGTCTTAGCACGTAAAACCCCTTTTTCTTCAACAGACAATGTACGCACCTCCACGAATGCCATTATAGGAGACAACTCCATCAATAGAATAATAAATACAGCTAGAGCTTCAGGTAATGTTTTAGGAGTGTAATTTAGGGACAAAAACAATGCCAAATCAATAAATGTTAATGATTTTCCAATGAAAAGTAGCATGAGTAGGAAAACTGAGAAGAGACTTATGAAGTATAAAATTGCTAATTTGACTTTTCTCAAGAAAAAGGCGACTTCATTATACAAGAAATGAATATTTCCCAAGCCAACTCACCTATGCAATTCTTTGAACTAGAATCCTCCCAAGGGTTTTTCATTAAAAATCTGTTTCCCAAGGGTTTTATTTCCTGAAAATAAATAATATGTTATAATATGTTAATCAAAGGTAGTTAATAATCTATAAGTCGTACTGCAGTTGCAATCTTGGTTTTGGTTATACTAAATCCGGTTGTTTTGATTGTTATGTATCAACAGATTTCGTCAAAACTCAAAAGCCTGCGTAAAATGGAAATACGAAACCGAGGGCTCGATGCTCTCATCTCCTATTATTTATAATGGTGTTCTCTATGTGGGCTCCAGTGATTATAAGGCTTATGCTCTAAATGCCAGTACTGAGGAGTTGATATGAAAATTTAATATAAAAGGGTGGATATGGTCATCTCATACAGTTTTCAAGGCATAATCTATGTAAATTCACGGGGTCAGAATGTCTATGCGTTAGATGCGAAGACTGGTAAAAAAATTTGAAATTACACAACAAGCAGCACAGTCGACTCCACTCTTATTATCTATAAGTTAGTTTACATCGGCTCACCGCCTATCAGATGTACGCTTTAAGAGCAAAACCAAAATTGCCCAACTTGAGCATGTTACAGCCCATCTCGATAGGGCGAGAGATTTTTGTAAAGTAATTGTCTTCGCTTTACGCATAAGGCAGTAATTTCCTAGATATAAGAGGTGAAAACGAGTGGAATCTGCCTGTTATAACTAAGAAAATCGAAGACAAGTCTTTAGCTCAGCTAGTTGGGCGCTTCCAGTGCAAATAGACTGGCACCAAACGCAGCAACAAACTGTGGATTCGGAGGGATAAGAATCCTCGTGTTTAACTTAGCATTCAATAGTTCAATAATAGTTGGATTGTAGGCAATAACACCTCCAACCATTACCACATGTTCCGTTAGGGTGTCCATTTCAAATACTCGATTTGCTACAGATTGGAAGGCCCCTCGTATTAAATCTTCCACTTTTTCACCAGCTCTTATTCGTTGAAGGATTTCGGTTGATGCAAAGACGGTACAAAAACTGGTGAGGGTTGCATTCCTTGTGGATTTCTGTGCCAGATGATCAAGTTGGTTGAGTGGCACGTCTAATTTATATGCGATCTCTTCTAAGAAGGTTCCGGTGCCAGCAGCACACTTACGATTCATTCGAAAGTCGATAAGTTTACCCATTGCATCGATTTTGATGATTTTTGTATCTTGACCTCCAATATCTATGATAGTGCTAGCTACTGGAAAGTAATGGCGACTTCCACGTGCCGTACAACTAATTTCCGTGACAGTCTGATCTGCAAAAGGAACATTCTTTCGTCCATAGCCTGTTGCTACAATATAACCGACCTGGGTTCTGGAGAGCGCTGCAGCCTGCAGAGCCTCTTGAAAACTCTGTTCCGCGGCCTCTTCTAGGGATGTTCCACTTTTTCTTATGAAATGGCCAATTATTTTTTTGGATTGGTTTATGATAACCGCTTTTGTAGTCGCAGAGCCGACATCTATGCCTGCAAAGACGGAATCCCCCACTCATGCCCCCTCTAACTGTTCAATAAACGCTTCGATATTGGTTGTTGCCTGTTCCTCTGAATAGCAACTCAAGTCGTTGAGGTCTCCGTCCAGAACTAATGTGGGGATTTGATTGTCTTCTTGAAGCCGACGAGGCATTCCATAACGGGCATTAGAATTGTTCGGGCATGTTTTGGAATCATGGAAGATCACCCCATCAATCTTGAAGCGTTTAATGTGCTCAATTATATATTTCTCTTTTTGAGCTTCAGATCGGCAAATGAAAATATTCAAGTAGGCTTTCGCCATACTCTCAAAGGGGTTGGTCGGATCAAGCATCTCGAAGATCCAGCTATTACAATACGTTGACGCAACAATACAGGTCCGAAGTTCCATAAATAAAGTTGCCATTTGCCGTAGTTTGCCCCAAATAGGCATGCCTTCCCAATAGAGCCTGAATTTCTCCTCATCTACTGCGGCTACCCCATTTAGAATTCGTTCTTCTAGCTCAGTCAGCAGAACTTTGTAGAAGTCAATTGCACGTTGTTCCCCACGGAAGCAAACGGCCGGAGCCATTTGGATACAGCCATCAAAAAAAGTCAAAGGAGAGGGACCATGCGAGGCCGTGTTGAGAACAGCTTTCCAAAGTTTGGAACCTTCCATAGAAAGGGATATTGTGTGTTTTAGCCGATTCATCTCAAATGAAGCCCCTGAAATCTCTTCCAATGAGTCTTTCATTTGCTGGAGCTGGTCTGCAATATCTTTGATGTGACTCGGCTCTATCTCGTCTAAGGCGCACGGGGAATTTATTCCTAAGATGGGAACCCCAAGCTTGCGAGCATAAAAGGAAAACCACTCTTGAACATCCCGGCATTGATTTGTGTTATATACTAAGATATCGGGCTTTGGAACGGATTCGATCCCATAAGCCTTACTTAATGGTGTTTCATTCTTCAAGAATGCTCCAATGTCGCTTGTCAGGTATGAACAGATTTCCGGTGAGTAACCAAGCGCATGTGCAAGGGGGATGTAAGTGTTTGCGGTGCGGGTAGTGCCTAAAATGGCACCATGATTCTCCGGATAATATATTTTGAAGCCAAAGGCTAAAAGAAGTTCAGCAGGTCCAACACTCGTGCACCACGCGACTTTTTCGTTCTTGTTTTTTGAAGCGTGATCTAATTCTTTATAATATTCCGTCATAAGCGTTTTTAGCCAATTTGTAGCCTCAAACGGTTTCGGACGTAATTCACTTCGTTGTAACATTAGAAGCCCTTCCTTAAATCAAATCTCAGGAAAATCATTCCTTTTTTTGATTAATAATTTCTTGATGAGTTAAATAGAATTTTTCCTATCAAACCCTTTCAAATCTAATAAAGCCATTGGTCCATTTATAGAAGCTTCTCAAGAAGCACTAAATCTTTGATTTCTAGTTGAAGAATAGGATTTGCTTTGAGAATCAACATTAAATGCGCACGTAACACTTAAGTATTTTTTTAAAACGTTATATCCTCAAGAAGGTTGGACGAGAAGATGAAAAAAGCTAAACAGGGAATAATAGCGGACGTATCAGTTGATGAATCCTTTAAACATATAACTTTCCTCGTTGATAAGGTGGGAGAGCGGCTTGCTGGGACGAAAGCCATTGAAAAAGCTGCAAATTATATTAAAAAACAGCTTGAAAGTTACGGCATAGATACTAGGGTCGAGAAGTTTTACATGTATCATAGTAACCCAGGCTCTGCTGCTCTTAAGGTCATATACCCTGAACCCTACGTTATAGAGGCTAGGCCCTGTTGTCACATATCCTCTACTAGTGATGACAGGTTAACTGGTGAGCTGGTATACGCTGGTGCGGGGCGATATGAAGATTACGAAGGCATCGAAGCAAGGGATAGAATCATCCTTGTGGATATGACATGGGCTCCTCCCAGACCCGAGAAGGCGAGAATCGCCCTTGAGAAGCAGGCGATAGCCATGATTATAATGAACTGGGGGACACCAGATAATCCAGTCATCCAAATGGGGGCCATAAAATCTGTTTGGGGTAATCCAACACCGGAGAACTTCAAAAAAATCCCTCAGATCCCTGTCATCAGCATTACCAGAGCCTCGGGGGAGTATTTAAAGGAGCTCTGCTCGAAGGGAAGGGTTGTTGTCTGGTTACGTGCTGAAGCAACAAGAGAATGGGTTCCAGCGAACCAACCTGTGGGGATTCTTCCTGGTGAGGAGAAACCGGAAGAGTTCGTTCTTGTCGGAGGCCACCTAGAGGCTTGGGGGAAGACCGCCATCTGCAACTCATCGGGCAATGCCCTTACACTAGAGTTGGCAAGAGTCTTTGCCAAGCATAGGAAATGGCTCAAGAGGAGCATTGTATTCGCCTTCTGGGATGGACATGAGATCGCTGAAGCAGCTGGATCAACCCATTTTGTCGATATTAATTGGGGCGAATTGGCGGAAAACTGTATCGCCTATGTAAATATCGATAACCCCGGGATACGGGGGACTAGCGTTCCAAGATCCAGAAGTGTGCCTGAAGTCAGGGAATTTCTATTAGATGTTGTCCAAGAAGTCTGGGGGAAGATGGGCGATTGGGATCTGGCTTATAAGGGTGGGGATGAGTCCTTCCTTGGAGTAGGAGTCCCGTATATCGGTTTTTCAACTGGCTATACACCTGAAGAGCTTGAAAGGCTTAACTGGGCATCTCTAAGCCCATGGCTCCACAGTGAAGCGGATACGATAGATAAACTCGATAGAGAACTCTTTGAAAAACACCTGCATTTCTTTGCAACCCTTATATTGTGGCTATGCAACTCGAAAATTGTGCCCTACAATCTACAGGAGCTTGCAGACGTGTTGAAATCACACCTTGACTCTCTACAGAAGCTATCAGGAGATATTGAATCAATTGAGTTAGATGATCTAATCAAGAAGACTGCGCAGCTTGAGAAATCTGTTAAAATACTAAATAAGTGGAAAGAAGAGGTGTTATCACATCGAATCAGGGAAGAGGAGGAGGCTATAAATCTCATAAATGAAGTCTCAATTAAGGTGAGTAGGGAACTATCTAACATCCTTTGGATGGAGGCTGATAAATACGACCAGGATCCCTATGGGTATTACTTAGTCGGGAAGCCGATTCCAAGGTTATACATACCTATTATAAAAATGAGCGAGTTGAGGGAAGATCGTGAAGTGTTCAATCTCTGGGAGACGAAGTTCCGGAGGGAGAGGAATAGAGTCTTGAATGCATTCAGTAATGTTTTAGAGCATATGAGGTTAGCCACAAAACTGCTTGAAAAATTCACAGCAAAATAGTCATTTAAGTGGATTATCGCGGTATAAAGCCGAGATTTTTATAGATTGATGGGAGTTTGGCTTTAGAGCCTTGCTATAAACCAAAAAAAAGTTTTCAGTTTGATCATTATTTTCACTTATTCCTACTTCTCGCATGTCTAAACAGCCCATAAACATACAAAGACTTGAATCAACAGGTATCTTGCTTTTTAAGTTAAGATAATCCCTAAAAATGGAAGTTCGATCTATAAATCCCCGAATACGTCAATTCGCAGGAGCCTCAATCTTAATATTTTAGGCATATTTGAAAAGGTGTTAAAGAATGAGGCTATGGTCTACTCCGTGGATTACAAAAAGGTGCGTGGGAATGCACGATTTTCAGCAAGTGGCAGATATACTTGATGGGAAATTGGATGAAACCGAATACCCATATGCAAAGATCGCAGGCTGGATCCAGCAGAAATTTGATGTGGGGGGTGTTCTATTCCTGTGGATCAGAGATGGAACCGGAGTTCTTCAAGTGACCGTTCACCGAGAAGATGTCAGTTCTGAAGTTTTTCAGATGGCTGAACAATTGACCCAAGAGAGTTCAGTCATAGTTGAAGGGAACATAACACAGGACAAACGAGCGCCAGGTGGATATGAACTACAAATGCAGAGGTTGACAGTCTTCCAAGTGGCAGATGAATGGCCCATCCATACCAGTGATCGGCCTGATGTCCTCATGGATCGCAGACATCTATGGATAAGAAGTCCACGACAATTTTCGATATTACGAGTTAGAGCAGAGGTGATAAGAGCTGCTAGGGAATATTTAGATGGGGAAGGTTTCGTTTGTGTCGATACTCCAATATTGACTCCAAGCATCTGTGAAGATACAACAACACTATTCGAAACAGAATACTTTGGACGGAAGGCTTACTTGTCTCAGAGCGGGCAACTCTACAATGAAGCCGATATTTTCATCTTTCGAAAGGTGTATTGTTATGGTCCGACTTTTCGTGCAGAAAAATCCAGAACTCGACGGCATTTGACAGAATTTTGGATGCTTGAACCAGAAATGGCCTATATGGATCATGAAGACTGCATCAAGGTAGAAGAAGGCCTCATTACAACCATTGTCAAACGTGTGTTGGAACGTTGCTCACGAGAGTTCAATGTGCTAAAACGTGATCTGACTCCTTTGGAAAAGGTAGAACCTCCATATCCCCGGATTAGTTACACTGAGGCGGTAGGAAAGCTTCAAAAAGCTTCTGTTAAAGACCCAAAACTTCAAATCACCTGGGGCGATGATTTGGGTGCTCCTCACGAAAGATATATTTCCCATCTTTTTGAACTACCAGTAATTGTCCATCGATATCCAGTGAGGGCTAAAGCTTTCTATATGGAACCTGATCCTGAAAATCCTGAAGTAGTACTTTGTAATGATCTCCTAGCTCCTGAAGGGTATGGAGAAATCATCGGGGCAAGTGAAAGAATCTCAAACTATGAATTACTTGAACGGCGGCTTAAAGAATTTGGACTCCCAAAGGAAGCACACCAATGGTACCTCGACCTAAGGCGATTCGGCACAGTTCCCCATTCTGGCTTTGGAATGGGTATAGAAAGGGTAGTTCAATGGATCTGCGATTTAAATCACATTAGGGAAGCCATTCCCTATCCAAGAACTATCGGACGATTGTATCCTTAGGTACTTCGTGCCTTATTACGTAAAAACTTTCTGATAAGATTAGAGAAACTTCATTTTAGTTATACCAAGGTTATAATTATATCCTTCCCTTAAATTTTTAAAATCATCTAATTGAATACACCAGATCTGAAGGAGTAATTGAAATGACTCGAAAAAAGACCTTAATCACATTAATTTGCGCCTTCTTTCTCCAAATTGTGGCTTATATCCTCATAGACAGACCATTTGCAGCTGATGCCACTACTATCGTAAAGAATTTAATTTTAGATCTTCTACGGGCTCCTGAGGCAATTGTTAAATCCCGTAATTTCTCATTAAATTCCATAATATGGTCAGTGATACCATGGCTTCTAGCTGGGATTATTGGAGGATTGGCGTCAAAAAGTCCCCAAAAAGGTGCGATTGGAGGAATCCTAGCGACAATAATTGTTTTGATCCTATTCATTATTATGCTTCTCCTTTTAGACGGGGTTGGAGTTGGAGACCTCTTGAACACCTACGGCGAAACAATGTTAATAGGATTTATAACCGCAGCAATTGAAGCGGGCGTTGGAGGAGCACTAGGAGGAACAATTACTCAAGAATGAAATGTCACAAGATTCAAATAACTCGGATTATAGTTAAATCGAAGTGAATGCATCCTCCCAAGTCATAATTGAGCGACTGTAAGGATTTAAATAGAGGATTTCAAAGAATTCGCGAAGTTTTCCTTTTTTCGAGCTTTTTCGAAAAGAGGTAGCACATAATCTTTTTTCCCAAAAAAGTATGCGAAAACATAAGGTGCCCAAAAATTAATCTTACCAGTGATATTTGGTTTAGTAAATTGTAATAATGATTTGGCCTTCTTAAGATCCGTGTACGTGCGGTCACATAAGATTTCTAGTGCATCTTCAAAATCTAACCATTTTGTATTCATATCATACGCTATGTTAACCCGCACCAACCTTCGGAGTTCTTGAAGCCACTTAATCATTTGTTCCAATGTACTCCCATTAGTTAACTCCAAAAATTCTTGAGCACAATCTGCGGTTCCTTCATCAATTACAGATGACGGTGTGTGTAGGGGAACAGCAGCGAGATCGAGTGCATGATGTTCGTGGAAATATTTTTCCCGAAACAGAAGTGCAATGTGGTGTTCTGTTTCATGGGTGATCAGCCTTTGCATTTGGTCAATATTTCTTGGATTATCGACACAAACTATATTTTTACTAACATAATTCCCCTGATAGTAGTTATAGCCACCCCATGGCTTCCCTGTGGCGGTCTCCCATATAATACCATTATTTTGTACTGGTTCTGGCAGTAGTGCAAAAATCTTTTTCTGAAACAACTCTTGGATTTCCCGTGATCTTGTTGCAACCACCGTTTCGATAGCCCTCTTCAGTTCCTGTCCTTTAAGGGCGTTTTTTTTCTCCCAAATGTTAATCTTTTCATGAATACTCTTTCCACGTAACTTAAGATCCTTACATGCTACTTCTAGCTTTTTTTGCACCTTATCAATTGTTTTTTCGGGTATCCGACGTGGTTGAATGCGAAATAGGTAATAAACGAGATCTAAATATGTGAATGGTTTACCTAAAACCCACTGTACTACTGTTTTAAGAGAGATGAGAGAATAATGAATATATTTCTGACGTAATGGGTTTGATATCTGAGTTGCAGCATCGTCTAAGGTCTCCAATGTGGTCACTAGACTTTCATTTAATGGACCTGTAATGTTAATGTTGTTAGGAGCTAATTTTTCTGGACCAAAAAATGCATCAACAAGATTAGTCCCTGTCTTCTCTTCAATAAGTCTGCCTACGAGTATAATAGTCTTCAAGTATTCTTCTTCAAAATTCACCGATTCACTCACCTTCTGATCACTACTGAAGATTAAATGACTAAAGCTATGAATAGCTTTTCGGTAAAGATTCTCAAAAATACTATTTAATTTATTGACAAAACAAATCCCAAAAATTTACTATTCATAAATGTTGATCCTTTTTATTATCAATGACGGGTTGAAAAAATTCATCTAATCTCCGGTTTCCAAAACTTGCCTCAGTTACTAATCCCTTCCATTTTTGATATTTTCGAGGTAAGAATTTTAAGAAGAGTTTAAGATTTTTTCGAGAAGGAACATATTGGAATGCATAGTATTTTTGCCAAATTCTTTCCGAAAATTCAGCAACCTCTTCTAATAAGGGTTTTATTGGTAATCGCGATTCTAAATCTTCGATCACTTCTTTAAGGGGTGCCTTAGTAAATATTACATCAGAGAATCCCGGTCCGAAAAGGAACACTCCTCGTTTTAGTTTAGACTCTAGTGCAATCACGAACTGGGGAAAGCGCTTCCAGAACCATTTCACTACAAGGTCTTCAACATGATATTTGGGTTCAATAGCTGCGAATAGTATTCCATGACGTGATAGATTTAACCGCGTGAATGCTCGGACTTTATAAGCTTCTCGAGAAACGTCCTTCGCAAGCTTTTCTGCTTTTTTTGCAATGTCTGTGGCTAAGTTTTCAAAAAATTCCGGATCTTCTCTGCTCACTTGTTCTATAAATTCCATAGAACAATTTTGATTCCTTCTTAAGCGATTAAGGATGTCAATTTTCTTCATTTCCACCATTTATCCAAGGTTTCTTGTAATTTACCGTTAACAATAACGAATGGACTAGCACGCTGCAAGACTACGCCGATCCGCTTGAGTTGTTCATAGGATTTTATCTTAACTCCGGTTTCCTGTAGCTTAATGATCCTTGCAGCACTTTTGGGACCGATACCTGGAACTTTCAATAAATCAATGTAAGACCTATTATTAAT
>JBHIFL010000022.1:0-50980 GCA_046761065.1 Candidatus Heimdallarchaeota archaeon | reverse complement strand
AGAGAGGTAAAGATGCCTTTTTGAGGGACCACTTTTAGGGCAACAAGCTATTAAAGTCTCACAGAACAATTACCTTGAAACAATGTACTCAGCAATGTGTTCAAATTCAGGGCCTATCTTCTCTCGTTGAGTCCGAAAATTCAGACGAATCTTCCAAACTGGATCAATTACAGGGCATAGGTCTTCCATCAGAATGGGTCGCTGTTCTCCTTTGAGTTGCTGCTGCAGGTTCAGAGTTCGGAAGAAATCCTTAGGTGAGTAAAAGAGAGCCCAACCAGGAACAACCGCTATTATAATGTCTGCACTTGTCGCACAGCGAGCTGGACATGCGACATCATTTAAGCTTTCGATTAAGATCAGTTCTGCGCGTTCTCCCACTGCATTAAAAGCAGTAGTGGTGATTTCTTCAAAATATTTTGCATGATATGTGACCAATTGATAAAGATCTTCCATTTCAATTACCTGATCTGCCCCCTTGAGGATTTCTTCGATCAATTGAGGGGTCCAGAGAACTTTATCTGTTGCAGGTTTGTTGATTAAGTAAACATTATCGAGTTGGAGTCGGTTTCTGTCACGCAGAAAAGACATTCTTTGTAGCAGGAGTGTATCTACCTTCTCGATATGAGTGAAATATTGCCTTGGGAATTGGATGTATTTTTCGAAATCGAGTGGGACAAGAAGTCGATCTACAGGATTCAATAACTCCACAGGTAGTTGAGTCTGTGCAGAAGCGATTAGTGTGTCGATGTCGTGTGAAAATAGGCACTGGTTTCTCACATTTTCCTGTAGCGTATCAAACTGAAAATAGAAATTATGACCAGATACGGGTTTGAAAGGAATGATATTAATATTCCGTTCTTTCAAAGCACAAATAAGGCCTCGAGAAAAGGTAGTTTTTCCAGAATCAGCTTTGAGAAGGCCTACTATAAGTACTTTCTTTGGAAGCATTTTTCATCTAACCTGTTGCAGTCCAAACCTTATGCATTTATCTTAAATGTTTGAGTAGAGTAACTGGAACATCTTAAGAACCCTAAAATGCCATCAGAACAAATAATTACGTTTTTTATATGTAATTAAACAATCTTACCTTATTGATTCAAACCTTTCAGTTTTCCGGGGTTCAAGAAAGGGGTAATCAATGTGATCTCGTAGCTTGGAGAGGATCGCTTTAACGGACTCCGGGTGGATATCTAGATAGCGAGCCAGTTCGTCAAGGCTTTCAAATTCCTGCCCAATTAACTGATAGGCGATTTCTTGCTCTTCCGGTGACGGAAACAGTGTATTAAGAATTTTTTTAAGGCGTTCGTGGAGATGGTGTCGTTGGACTAATAATTTGTGATGGTTCTCTTCCAATTCTTTGTTTTGTTGCTCTAACTCGAGTAATTTTTGATATAATTGCAGTTTTTGTTTGGCTTTATCCTGGAGTTGATCTATTTCCCTGAGTTCCTTCTGTAAGGTCTTTGGTAGTTGTTCCATTGTATCTTCTGACAACAGGGTCACATCTTGGTAGAAAAGGAAGGGACCAATGTCAATACTGATGGACAAGGTATGATCGATTCGATAATATTTCCGCTGCCGAGATGGGGGAATATCTTTGCCTTTATAGGTCCGATAATGTCGAACTGAAGATTTGATAAGACCCTTTTTTTCGAGGTAGCGTAGATGGCGATAGACCACTTGTTGGGGTTGCCCCAACTCTCTAACTAATTGTAGGATGTATTTTTCCCCTCTTGCGAGGTTTGCAAGAATTTGAAGACGTACAGGGTTGCCTAATGCATTAGAAATGAGTGCCAAGCCCTCTTTATCATCTGATAGAATCATAATCATTCCTAGGAGGAATGTGAAAATCATAACATTTAAATGTTGTTATATTATAGATAACAATAAATTAGTGTTATCTATTTTAATATATCGAAAGCGAAAAATCATACACAAGGTGAACCAAAATGGCTAATAAAGAAAATGATCTGGATGTTCAAAGAACTAACAAACCAAAAGCAATAGTTCAGTGGCAGAATTCCCCATGGAGTTGGATGTCCGATTTTAACTCCCTTTTAACCAACTTCCGTCGAAGTATTGATGACTTCTTTTGGGGAAAACCATTAGATCGATTTAATACAATACCCCGAACAGCCGTCATAGATGTCATCCAAAAGGACAAAGGTTACATTATTCGAGCGGAGCTTCCGGGGTTAGACAAAAAAGACATTAATATTGAGGTGGATGGCCAGTACCTTACCATCCGAGGAGAACGGAAATCCGAAGAAGAAGAAAAAGGTGAGGGTTACATCCGGCAAGAACGCGCATATGGCACTTTTATCCGACAAATTGTCCTGCCGCAAGATGTGATGACTGATCAAGAAATTAAAGCTAAACTAGAAAAAGGAATACTAGAAATTCAAATCCCTCGAGAGCCGAAAGAACCTAAAAAGGCAATTAAAATCGAGTAAAGTATGTCACTTCCCATTTTTTTCATAACTGATTAATCCCACATTTAGGGTCATCCTGTCTTGGATTAGTTCGCACGAACGCATATAACGCGAAGATTTGATGTCTAAAAGTCTTGTAAAGCTTATTTAACAAACAATAAAGGAAAACTTTGAAAGAGGAGAATAAAATTGACTCTAATGGCAGATAGAATGCCTCTAATCGAGGAGATCCATGCAGATTTACCGGTGTCTGATGTCATGTCTCGTGATCTCATCATGATCCGATTTGATGCCTCGATCGGGAAGGCAGCACGACTCATGACCCAACATCAGATCGGAACCCTGATCGTTGTAGACGAGGAAGGGCGAATCTTTGGAGTTCTAACTGAGCGCGATCTGCTTACTCGAGGCATATTACAAAATCGGGATCTCAAGACCTACCCTGTTGGACGGGTCGCCTCGAAACCCGTTGTGTCAGTTACACGAGACACCTCCACATATCAAGCCATGATGTTGATGAATACTAAGAAAATTCGACGGCTTGTTGTAGTTGAAAATGGGATTCCAGTAGGCATCTTGACCGTCTCCGATGTTTTACGGATTGTTCCAGAACTTGTGGATATCTTGCAGGAATTAATTCACTTACATTGGAATAACAATATCACACAGTTCAATGAAGGAGAAACGATTCTTACTGGAGGCTACTGTGAAATTTGTGGGGAATGGAGTGATGTCCTCACGATTTATACAAGCTTTGCACTATGTCCAACTTGCATTGAAGAACGCATATGATTCGAAAACATGTCTTAATCGAACCCTCAAAATTAATTCTCCTCAGATCAGTTAATAGTTTGGTAAAATATCCTATTATAATAGCAGTGTCCAATAAGAATTGCTAATTAATGCTTTATTTTCTCTTTAAGCTGAGTTTAGAAAACCGAAAGGTACTTAGAATCCCTACAGACATTGATATGTGAGAGAAGGATCGGTTTCATCCAATTTTATATTTATTTATTAATAATTGTGACATTTATAACATTTAAATGCTATCGTAATAAAGAAACATCAAAATAATATTATCCAATATAATAAATACCTTAATGATAGAAGGTTTCGAAAGGAGAAGGATTAAATGAGCTGGTGGAACGACGACTGGCCATTCAGGAAGAAGAAAAGTCGACGAGGATACTGGGACGATATCTTCGAACGAATGCTTAAAGATATCAATGCAATGTTTCGAGACTTCGCTAGATGGCCGGATTTCCCACCACGTATTCGACATTTCGACAAAGAGATCAAAGTTAAACCAGATAAAGATCTCAAGATACGCAGGCCATTTGTTTATGGATTTAAATATTCTCTTGGTCCGGAAGGACAACCTCAGTTTGAAGAATTTGGGAATGTTCGTCCCAGCCCGCGAGGTGCAATCACCTTTGAAAGTCGAGAACCGCTCATCGATATTATTGAAGGACCTAACGAACTAAAAATCATTGTAGAGCTCCCTGGAGTTCGGAAAGAGGACATTAAATTGAAAACAACTGACCGGATGATGCAGATCAAGGCTGGGAAGGGGGAGTATATGTACCAAAAGAAATTAACGCTTCCTTACGAAGTTCAACCAGAAACTGCCAAAGCACAATATAACAACGGTGTGTTAGAGGTTACTATCAAGATTCGTCACCCAAAGGAAGGGGATGTTTCTGGTCAAAACATCCCCATCGAATGAACCCAAATGATATGTAAAACGTCTTGACCATTATCAATGGAGATTTTTTATTCAATCCAAGTCATTTTGACAATTACTAGTTTTCTTAGAAAAAAAATAACAATGAAACATACAAGTATAATAGACAGTCTCCTTTTTTTTCAGAAGAATTCTATAATAACTCGTGTCCATTATTAGTAATAACTTGCAACAGGTCCCCTTTTATTAGTAATAACTTACAATGGCTGTCCTTTTGTTAGAAAAAAATTACTACGGGTGCACTTTTGTTAGTAACCGTTTGTAATGACATTAGAAACTTGAGGACATTTAGTAGATAAACACGAGATTGAGATCACATGGTATCCTTGCCCCCATTGTGAGTATCATGCAAAACATCATAATAATCTAAAACAAAATCTTGCCCATAAACATAATATGGGCGTCGTGTGGCATTCCTGTAACCAATCGGGTTGTGAATTTCGAACCAAAAAGAAAAGCAGTTTGACTCGCCATCGTTCTAAGAAACATGATATTGGAGTCAAATAGTATCCAAAAGGGACAAAGCAGGGAATGCTGCTCCTCCTCGTAACACTAGCATTTTGGTACTGTGGGATTTCGCCAAGTTATTTCGTGTAATCCCATTTCAAGACCCGTTCGGGCTTGATTCGTACGATCACTGGTTTAAATTGACGGGCATAAGTAGTCACATATTTTTAAGCATTTTCCCGCAAGGTGTACTTCTCAAAAATGGCTACCCGTTTGCCAATCATATCATCATAGTCATATTCGGTGATACTATAGATTTAGACGCCCTTATAGGGTGGGTCATGAGTATCGATTAAGACGGTGACATGGCAGTTGCGCTGCAGATTTCTAATCTTCCGACTGACCTCTTGGATGCCAAAGAGGATTGCCACGATCTCGTATTTGAACCAGACCGAATCGGTATGAATCGTGCCATCTTCGTTGTATGTGCAAAAGACGGCGATGAGTGTTTCAGGAATTTTCCTTCTCTTTATCATCTAGAGGAGGGTATTGAGGGTAGGGGGTTCGTTCTTCTTTTGGTTCATGGTTGTTGTTTAATTCGGGCATTATTGATCCTTAAAATGATTTAATTGTCACCTTTTTTCACTAAAGGGGGGTGAATTAGATTCCTTTGCGCACTGAAGAGATACAGAAGATAGTCAGTATTGGTATCCCTTGGATGGACCGCCTTTTTATCTTTGCCGAGCAACCTGAGAGCCGTCAGAATTTGGGCGCGATGATGAATCGTATGCAAGAGGGCATCATTGTAAATATGGACCACATCAATTCTTTGTCCGTTTGCCAAAGACAAGCCAACTAAGCCTTCTTATTGATTTTGTAGGAATTCTAGCCATCGTTGGTGGGCATTATCCCATTTCTTTAAAATCTCATTCTTACTTAAGCCGATCATGTCCGGAAACGAGGAAAAGGCTCATCTTCAAAGATTTTAATAAAAAAGTCGTACACACTGACTATGTGTGCACATTTATGGTGAATACTCCCAATATTCTCGCCTAAATTGGAATAATATTCATCCTCAGTAAGGGTCTCTAAGAGTTTGAGTACCTTTCTGTTTCCCCATATTTGAAATTCAGTTAAAAGCTTTAAATTCATAGTCCACACCAATTTTTTTCTCTATCACATTCATCACCAAATTGTACCTCATTGCTAGCTCACTACAATCAAAATTCCTCCTGAAGTTATTCTACGCAGCAGGCCATCTTGCGGACATCTCGGACAAACGACTGGGCCGCGATTTTGATGCCCTCGGACAAGGTGGGGAAAACATGGAGGGTATCAATCACATCATAAATCGTCAGATTCGCCTTGAGAATGAAGGTGGCTTCATGGATGAGATCGGCGGCCGTGGGAGCTAAAATGTGGATCCCCACGATTCGCTGCGTTTCATTATCCAGGACCATCTTTATTGCGCCCCGCGTATCTTTGATGGTCCGGGCTTTCGGGACGAGATCCATCGAGATTGTCCTGCAGCTGCAGATGGTGCCTTGTTGGTTGGCCTGTTCATCAGTTAATCCCACGGAAGCAAGCTGGGGGTCAGTAAAAATGGCATGAGGGACAACCGTATAATCCATCTGTCTCTTCGAAGGGGAGAGCGCGTTGTGCGCCGCGATAAAGCCTTCCCGAGCCGCGATCGTCTCCAGCATGGGTTCCCCCTTCACGTCCCCCGCCGCCCACACATGTTCCGCGGCCTGCATTTCTTTGTTCACGATGATTCCTCCCCGCGTATCCAGCTCGACTCCAGTGAGTTCAAGCCCATACCCGGAGGTGTTTGGCCTTCGCCCGGTGGCGACCAACAAGGCTTCTGCTCGATATACCCTTGTTTCGCCATCGACAATTGCGGTGACAACTACTTCTTGATCCTCTTTATAAGTGGCTTGCACGTCAACGGAAGTGTAGATCTCTATCCCTTCGGTTTCTAAATAATGTTGCAGCAATCTAGAGAGTTCTGGCTCCTCGCGAGGGACTAATCTTGCCGCCTTTTGGAGCATGCACACTTGGGTCCCAAATCTTGCATACATCTGGGCGAACTCCACGCCTAACGGGCCGCCGCCCAAGACGATCATCGAGGCGGGTCTGCGCTTTAAACTCAGCGCCTCAATATTGGTGAGGTAATTTGTCTCTTCTATTCCTTTAATGGGGGGAATGAAGGTGGAGGAGCCGGTCGCAATGATGAATCGCTCGGCCTGATATGTTTCCCCATTGACCTCCACTGCATTCCTAGATACGAACCGAGCGTAGCCTTGGATGAGGGTGACGTTGGGTAGATTGGCCAACACTTGCTCGTATTTTTCTTCTCTCATCTGGGTAACCAGGTTATCCTTTTCTTCCATGATGGTCTGAAATTGGATGGACGCCTTACTCGTTAACCCGACGACCAGATGATGGTTTGTGGAATGGACTCGTTCAGCCACATGGAGGAGATGCTTTGTCGGTAAGCACCCTACATTGACACAGGTTCCACCAAGCGTGCCTTGCTCGATCATCGCCGTTTTCGCCCCCAGTTCATCCGCCTTCATCGCGGCTCCAAAGGCGGCTGCGCCACCCCCAAGGATGATCACATCAAACTCTTTCTTACTTCTCATCGCGTATTCCTCCTGATTTTATCCTATATTCTCCGTCTTAAGTAGGTTAGGCCACTAAATATTATAAAAAACGCCCCGGAAATCAATATAATCGTTTGTTGAAATATCATACCTACCAAAACCGTTGCCCCTCCTGCTATCAGGACAAGTGGAAGTGCACAGCACAGAATTAAAAGTGCCCATATCCCAAAAGAGGCTAAACCTGTGTTCTTTTTTATGGGGCCTCTTTACTAGTCTTATTCAGCGGTGTTCTCATCGTTTAAGCACCTTACACTCCCGAAGATTACTAGCATACTTCTCGATGTGCTGGTCAACAAGGCCGAGCAAGGGCTGGATGGTGGCAGTATTCAAGGAATACACCTTGTTCTTCCCGTTCCTCTCGCTGGTTATGAACCCACAGAATGCTAAGCACGTTAGGTTATGCGAAACCCGGCTCTGTTCAAACCCAAGTTCCTTGCTTATCTCGGTGACCGTCTTAGGCCCCTTCTCTAGGAGACTAAGGATAGCAAGCCTCGAATAATTTGCTAGGGCTTGGAAAAACAATTGATAGGTTATCAAGATATCTGATATTTTTGTCATATGATATATTTATCATTATTATTTATAACCTTATCTTAATGGAGGTTCTATCAAGCATAAAATCTTTTAAAAGCTATAATTTATCAAAAATTCCGTTATTAGACCTTGAAACAAGTTCCTATTACCTGTAAAGTGTCACTGACAATAATAAGTCCACACAAGATTTGGGGGTCTGATCCCACTTCCCAGGAATCAACCATCTTTTTGGCCATAAGTATATACATTCCATATAATCCTGTTCTTACTTAAAAATCAACCATTCTCATTTTTTATGTTCCTAATAATAAAGCGTTGGTAGTCTTATCGAATAGGTTTTATGATTAAATGAAGAAAAATAGGTTTAAATGCAACGCCCCCAATATAAAGGGTGTGAGATCTGGACTCCTTTCATTGTAAGTTATTTCTGAAAAAAGGACAGCCGTTGTAAGTTATTACTAAGACCATTGAAATTTTTTTCTGAAAATACCAACAATTACCAATAACAGTGATAACAAAAAAAGAAGAGTGGCGCCGCCAACAGGACTCGAACCTGTAGTCGCAACGCCAAATGTGCGGAGCTGTGACCATCTGGTTTATGTCTCCGGCCACCAACCGGCGTCGGGTTAACAGCCAGACGCTCTACCAACTGAGCTATGGCGGCTGTATTTCTATAGATTTTGCCTTTATTTTCATTTAAAGGAAATGGGGCCCGGCGCGGGATTTTCGAAATTCTAGTACTCTAGAGCTTTATCGAACCCGCGGCGAATAATCTCCTATCGGGTTACCCGAAGGGAAGGGTTATGAGAGCTAGAGGATGTCCCTAGACATCGATCCACAGTCCCTCAGGTTTTAAAGACGTTGTTACGTTAACCACTTGGCCGCTTAACTACTTGTCTTGGGCGGCTACCCCAGCCGGGCCATTGGTATTGTTATTTTTTGATTCATTCGCTCATTTTTTATTTGTTGTGTTTGATTAGTATCTTGCGACTCTTGGCTTCTTTTTCAAAACATCTTAACTAGAAATATGAATGAGTATTGGGTAATACACAAGTAATTTCCATGTTTTTAAGAGTCTGCTTAGGGAAGATTATCAAAGATTTTTTGATGTGCTTCCGTCTTGTGAAGAAGATAAGAATATAATCTAAGAATGCATCAAAAAGTATGGATCTTAGAAGGCAGAGGGAGTATTTCTGTCATGAAGGAACATAACATAATTGGCAACAATGAATGGGGACCACTCCAATCACACAAAGAGAGAAGATCTCCCAATACTTGAAACTTTGGAGTTTAATGAATCGTAGTAAAATAACAAGATAGAAGTAGTATTTAAATGGACGTCTTTGAATCCCTGATTCTCCGAACGGTTGATTTTTAAAGAAGCCAAGAAGAACGAATATAAGGTGAAAAGATTGACCGAAGAGGAGTTATTAAAGGAGCTGTTGCCAGAAGACCCAGAGAACTTCCCAGTGGGCGAAGGTGTGCAGGTTCTTCGAGGGCGTACCCTTACCCGAATGGGTAATTGGTTTAAGGCCATTGTCTTAGTAGATAGTCAGGGTAAGAAACAAATCCGCCTTTATGGATGGCAACGAAACAAGGAAGGCGAATATAAAACACGCCAGAAATTCAATATCTCTCCCGGATACGCATCTATTGTCAAAGATGTATTGGATGCCTTCTCCGGCGAATAGAATCATAAAGAGGAGTAAAATATGGAAATTGACATCGACCTCCCTCCAAACCTAGTGGATTTTATCCAAGAGCTGGTCGAGAAAGGTAGTTTTCCCTCCGTCAAAGCTTTTATGGATTATGCCGTTCATGTGATCGCAGATCTTTATGGCTTTTCGGAGAGTGTGGGTGGGAAGAATCTTGCTACCGCAATAGCCGCTGTTCTCCCTGTTGCCGCCACAGTCGAGAGTTTCAGCCCGACTGCACCATCTCCAGAAGAAGTAGCGGTCTTAGAAGCGTTCACCTCCAAACTTGAATTAGTTGAAGCCATCTTCATGAATCATGTGATGACTTCAGCGCAATCAGGCAAGCAACCAATTGAAAAGACCGCTTTTGATGCTGCTGTTGAAACCTTAATCGAGAAGGGTCGGATCAAGAAGGTAGAACAAGCGGACAAAGTTTATCTGAAACTTATGGAATAATTTTTACCAACTTAGCATTCAGATTTACTTTTGCCGATTAAACACGCCGTGATATCCACAAGGGAGGTTCCATCATTTTTTTAAGACAAAATGCGCCTATTTGATTTGGGGGAGTGATAAGGAGGTTGGCTCATGACTAAACTTCGTATCGCAGTAGTAAATCGAGAGAAATGTAGACCGACCAAATGTACGCACGAATGCCAGCGCCTGTGTCCCCGCTGGCTGGCAGGTGATCAAACGGTGACCTTTGAGGAGGGTGAGGACAAACCACCAACCATTATCGAAACTCTTTGCATAGGAGCTGGGATCTGCGTTAAAAAGTGTCCTTTTGGTGCTGTTGAAGTCGTCAACCTCCCCAAACGGCTGGAATTCGACCTCATCTTCCGATATGGTAAGAATATGTTTGAACTGTTCCGGTTACCCATTCCAAAGAGGGGGAAAGTGCTTGGTCTTGTTGGGCAGAATGGAGCAGGGAAGAGTACAGCCCTCCGCATCCTCCTAGGCGATCTGAAGCCAAACCTAGGACGTTTTGACGAATTTCCTTCATGGGATGAATTAATCAAAGTGTTCCGCGGCTCAGAACTCCAAACATTCTTTGAAGACTTGTCTGCGGGACAAGTTCGCGCCGTTCTGAAACCCCAATATGTCGACAAGCTCGCCCAGCTTAAGGGGACCGTGCAAGAAAATCTCGAACGAGCCGATGAAAAAGGTGAACTCAAAGAAGTCAGTGCTTTTCTAGGTCTCTCAGATGTTCTTAATCGAGAAGTATCGCAATTGAGCGGAGGAGAACTCCAAAAAACGGCAATTGGAGCCGCTTTACTTCGCGATGCCACCCTCTACTTGTTTGACGAACCCTCTAGCTTCTTGGACGTCTATGAACGAATGCGGATGGCTCGAGCTATCCGTTCGCTCCTGGATGACAACACGACTGTTGTTGTCGTGGAACATGATTTGGCTGTCCTTGATTATGTTTCGGATGTGATTTCAATTTTCTACGGGCATCCAGGTGTTTATGGGATTGTTTCACACCCTCATGGAGTTCGTGAAGGGATCAATCTCTTCTTAACGGGTTATCTACCCGACGAGAATATGCGGTTCCGTCCTGAAGGGATTAAATTTGAAGTCCGCCCCGTGTTGCCTTCTGAACGTGCATCCAAACAAATCATCCTCGAGTTTGAACCGATGAAAAAATCTCTCAATGGTTTTACCTTTAAGGCACAGCATGGTGACATCCGAGAAGGAGAAATTATTGGCTGTTTGGGGCCAAATGCCATTGGGAAAACGACCTTTGTCAAATTGCTGGCGGGTGTACTTGAACCTGATGAAGGAAAGTCCCTTTTGAATGAGACAGATGAATTACAAATTAGCTATAAACCACAGTACATCATGCCCTCCTTTGAAGGAGTAGTTGAGGACTACTTAGCTCAGGTTAACCAGGCGCGTATTGTGACCACTTGGTTTAAATCGGATGTCTTAAAGGGGCTAGGAGTAGACCAGCTCATGGACCGGGAACTCGTAAGCCTTAGTGGAGGAGAATTACAAAAGGTTGAAATTGCTGCCTGTCTTGCTAGAGATGCTGACCTTTTCCTCCTGGATGAGCCAAGCGCGTACATTTCTGCTGAGGATCGGTTGACTGTCGCTAAAGTTATTAAGAGGCGCATTGAACGCCTTGAAGAAAAGGACAAAGCCGCATTCATCGTTGAACATGATGTCACCATGATCGATTACCTTGCCGACTCAATGATTGTTTTCCAAGGGATCCCGGGACGAGTTGGTGAGGCCAGTCGTCCCGTTGATCTTCGTACTGGTATGAATGCCTTCCTTAAAGATGTCCAGATCACCTTTCGCCGAGATCCGGAAAGCGGACGCCCACGAGTCAATAAACCCGGTTCTCGCTTGGATCGGGAACAGAGAGATATAGGTGAATATTTTTACCTGAAATAACCCCTATCGGCCGATTTATAGACTAGACCATCATAAATCCTTTTATGTCCCATAGTTGTCCTTCTTCGAGCCTATTTAAGGAAAATAAATAGGAATAGCATCCTATCACCCCATAAATCTCCCATCCTACACCTATAATCTGTCATTAAAAATCGATTAAAACTATCTTACCCTTGTTATGTTCCATATCTTCTTAAAGAACTTCTAGAAATGAGAGCAAGAGGGTATTGAAATTTTCCAGAGTCTTAAAACATAAAAAGAGCATATTGGCTCTATTTCTAATTTCATTTTCCCTCCTTAATTTTCCTTTTCTCCTCTATCCCCTAGGAAATCCCTATACCAAAATCAAAAATCAACTTCCCATCCATTTAGATGGCAAAGCCCTGTTTATCACGGATATCCACTTTAATGGCAGACCCATGGATTTGGGGACGTATTTGGCATAGACGTATTTTTCGTCTTTGAAATTTCGTAACCATGATAAAGGGAGTGCAGAGTTGTAAAATCTTTTTTATTGCTGCGTAATTACATATCTTTTTGATGACAATTTGGGATGAGATTTACAAGGAGTACAAAAGAGTAGGTAAAGCTTGGGCATCACTGGGTGAAGAAATACATCCCCTCTTCAAAGAATTTCTAAAAAACTCTGACTTCAAACTCAAATCAGTATTTGACATTGGTTGTGGAGACGGTAGATACCTAAAACTGCTAGAACTATCGGGTTTTAAAATTGCTGGCATTGATTCAAGTAAAACTGCAATAGATATGGCAAAAGTCATTTTAGATAATAAATTGGCTGTAAGAGTAGCCGATATGTATCTTTGTAAGATCCCCAAAGAAAAATATGACTTGATTATATCAATTACAGCTCTTCATCATGGGAAAAAGTCAGAAATAAAAAATCTAATTGATACAATATATTCTGCGTTAGTGCCGAATGGGAAGATCTTCATCACAATTCCCGACCTTTCTTGCGTGAAAATATGGAATACTTTCAAAACCCGTAAAGAAATAGAGAGAGGAACATTTATTCCACTAATTGGACCAGAAACAGGATTACCACACAGTTTCTATACTAAAAAAGAAATTCAAGAATTATTTACAAAATTCAAAGACCTGAAATTACTCAAAGATGAGAGCGGGAGATGGATTGTCCAAGCTTCTAAGTAAAGCGATGTCTGGGCTCTTTTGAAAATTTTCAGATTACATTCACATGCGGTTCAACTAATATGGTAAATAAACAATTCATTTTAAGTATGCAGCTGGTCGAAATCATTCAAATTTGATGTCAATCAAAAACACTGAAAAAAATATGATAAAGATTATCTGAGCCGGAAAAAGTTTTTTGTAAATACTGCGGAGACCTCGAGGCTTGATTTCCGATTATAAGATAGAATTCCGGTAACTTTATATTTGCAAGGATATAAACTTTTACGCGGTGCTTGACAGCATTGAGAATTAAGTATGTATCCCCTTTTATACACGTACATTCCTTGCCATCGCTGGTTACTTCGATTTCCCCATCTAAAACGACGCCCCAATGCGCTTCATGCAAATGTTCTGGAACTCCTACATCCTTTTCAAACCTCATAAAGACGAACTGTTGCTTTTCGCCTTGCAAAAGATGTGAACGTACCCCCTCGATTGGGATATCTGCTTCCAGTAGGGTTGTAATCATCTCCGGAAAGAACTTATCTTTTGGTATTATTCAACTCCTCCTTTTTGCAGTGCCTCTTGCTTAAGACGACTATGAGTAATTCTTTACTCAAGATGAGACCTTATATTTATGGTTCAACTCCGCTGAAGTGTCGCAACCAGCTGTAAGCCAGCTTATTCCCCTCTTTCATCAAGATGTTTCCCTAACAACTATTAGTCGGCTTTCCTTTAGTCTTCAAGTCATGCGTTGGGATTTTTCTCATTCCTCCTCGAGAAGGCATCTAGCTTGGCAATAAACCAGATTTTTAATACCGGTTGGCTTCTCTCCAGCTCTTCTATTACGTTTCCTAGGTTATTTCATTACGTAAATTAAGATTCCGACATTACTTTTTTCTGTTTCATTCGAGAAAAAGAAGGGAAACCTCAAAGGGCTGTTTGGTTTCCTCTTTCTCAATCTCTTTCTCCTTTCTGGCAAACACTACTTTGGTGTTCGCACGTTTCCCCAGCGCAATACAACTACAATCCGTTAATGAGATTGTCCGCGTACATTTCAACTTGCCTGCTTCTTTAGCAAGGGCAACTGAGCTGTCAATGGTTACCTCTTTGATATCCGAAAGGAGTTTTATACAGTGCTCTGCGTAATTTTCTCCCTTTTTTCTGCATAAAATGTAATAGATCTCCGCGAGCACTTGAATTGGAATAAACACCCGTTTCGGCTCAGGTTGCTCTAGATACTCCTTGATGAGCTCGCCTTGGGGCGTCCCAAGAAAGAATTCTATCCACGCGCTGGTATCAATGGTTAGATCGCCCTGTAAGTCGTTCAAGTCTGGCTTCCTCTTCTTTCCTTAACTCTACAAATATTCTTCTAACTTCGTTTGCGTCCTTGTTCAAGCTTCCGTAAAGAGGCAACAACGCTGAAAGCCCCAATTTTCCTCTATATGCATCGATCAGAAACGTTATCGTGTCATTGAATGATATATTCTTCTTCATCCGTGCTTGTAATTCTCCCCCAATCTCCAAGAGCTTCTTTTTTGTTTCTTCATCGATTTGAATTGTTGTCAAACTTTCACTTCCTTCGCTATCATAATTATAGAATCTATAAGAACTATAAATCTTTCTCTCCTTCCACTTCCCTAAATACTAGAAAAACAAAATCTGGAAATTTTTTTCTCGTAATGGTCCAATCTTTTCACTAGAGGAGTTTTCCTTCCGCTTTCACTCCTCCCTTCTCGAAAGACACATCTAGATCCGTAAGAGCCGAAAGCCGTGTTGTTATCGTGGAGATAGCTGCTCTCAAGACCTTCTGGTTATCATACGCATTGACCAACTGCTTCCGCTGCGCTGGCTCCCCGGTGGCGACCTCCTTCCCCAACGCAATCATCTTCGGGATGGCCCGCACCACATTGTCAACAATCGTGATGGACGCCTTCTGCGCCGTACGCGACAGGGGGTTCAAATCGATCGCGATCACTGTCTTGTTCAGTCGCCGTAACGCCTCCGTGCGATCCCCGTCCTCGAGGGGCACCAGAAGGCAATCCGCTCGCGCGATCCCCTCCTGCGCCACCAGCCGCCGTGCACTCGCGATCCCTGGCAGTTCAGTATCCGCCGCCTCGCCCACTCCTACCACGTCGGTCGGATTCGCTCCGCTTGTGATGAGCATGTCGCGGATCCGCTCCTCTCGCTCCACTGTCCTGTGAAATATATTGACTTCCAATTTTGCCCTGACAAGCTTTGCCAGCTGGACAATCTCGGGAGCGACCAGCGCAGCTGTGTTCCCATTGACTGAAATCATTGGATGTTCCGCGGTTAACAGGGCCGCAACTGCTGCTTTCTCCGCTTCCTTGGCAAACTCTTGGCTTTTCTCTCCTAGAAGATAGTCTAACGCCTCCCCCCGCCCATGCGCGATGAGCCCGGCCTCCACCACCAACCCAGCCCGAAACCCCCACACTAGGTCCTCTCGGATCTTGAGCGACATATATCGGGGATGTTTTTTTGATACATGAGGCATTAGGTCATCCCATTGAGGCCTTTCTTCGGGATCTGCGTCACCAGCACCTCCTTCGCCCCATTCCTTAGCCGCGGGAGGATCTTCCGCCCCTCCTCGACAAACAAGAACACCGAATTCCCTAACATGCTCATCGAGCCCAGCTTTACCCCCACCCGCTTCGCCCGTCGTAACATCGCCGCCACCTTCGGTGTCACTAATCCCGTTGTTTTTGCGAAGCGCTGAGATAGTTTGCAAAACGCTTCCAGCGAAAACCCCACGGCCAGTTCCTCGAGCAATTGGTGGCCCCTCCGGCTGATCCGTCGCACCATTCTCGGATCGCTCAGCACCCTGGCCGTCTCGATCTCCTCCCCAAAACAGAAACAGACGACGTCCCGCGCCCACACATCACCCAGCACCGTGATCTCCCCAATCCCGGGTGCCCCCGGTTTGTGTCGAATCTCAAACCCTCCGTGGAATTGCGCAATCACGTCCCCTAACCCCGTTCGGTTCTCAACCTCCGCAATGTGCGCGACCTGTGCTAATTCCTGTGGGCTCTTCCCCAGGTTTAACACCTTTGCAAGCCCCCAAGCCGTCCCCAGAGCCCCTGCCCCACTCGCCCCCAGCCCGACCCCAATGGGAATGTCGAACTCGTGGCGAATCCAGATCTCATAAGCGCCTGGGGTGTCTGCGAGCAGCCGATGCACCACTGTTCGTGTAACCGGTGCTGCGGTTGGCCACGAGTCGAAGAAGACATGGACCACCGACGGTTGTGCATCGTTATTGCGTGGCCGCACTGTCACAGTGGTCTTGACGCCTTTGTCGATGCAAAACCCACTCCCTCGACTGCCCATATGGGCAAAATCCCGCGCAGGACAGATCTCGAACAAGCCCGTGATATGTCCCGGCACATATACCGAGGCGGTCTTCACAGCTGAGGCCTTCATCAGGGATCCTTCTTCTTCGCGGGTTTTCGTGACCTTGACCTTTTGCATTCTTAGTCCACTTAGTCTTTGACTGAACTTTATAGAAGGTATTCTATTGGAAAACAATTCAATGTCTGTTTTTGTGTTCCGAAATTTGTACAATTAGATGTATGTACTTCAAGGGTAAATAAACATTACTTATATTATCAAAGTATAGATAAGTATAATTTTTTATGTTTGTCATGACTTTGATGAGAGTGAGTTATTTCGACAAATTCAATGGTATTCCTACAAGTACAATGTGTAAACAAACTGACTCGTGTGATGCCTTCAAGAAGGGCAGAAATCGCGCATTTGGTGCTCGCCATAAGGTTTATAAGGTCGAGATCCGACAAGACGACAGGAACTTACCGATAGATGTCATGAAGTATATTATATTGGACTTGTCCGGTGGAGGAAGGCCGATGCCCACCACCTACCTTGACCTCTATGCGAGCTCGACCCGGAGGAGTACCGTGTCAAACCCTTCGGATGATTGGAAAATTTTTAAGGGCTGGAATCAATCATTCTGGTTTACTTTTTCGTTGGGCGACATACCCACCAATTAGACCAGCCAATATAAGTGGGACAAGAAGCAGTTCCCAAATTATTAGAAGGGCAATACCTGCTAACGAACCAGTCTGGAGAGAGACGGCTGCAAGTACCAAGATTAACCCATCAATAATAGCCCCACTTATGGCGCCTCCTGCCATGTCTCCTGCGACGTACCCGGCTATAACTGTTCCGAGAAAAAAGGAAGTAATTCCTACTCCTACAGCGATGTTTGAATCTTGAAAGATTGCGGTGGGGACGTTTGCAATAACAATACCGACTAAAGATCCTTTGAGAATTCTTCTCCCGTTCATTTTAACCAACTTACTGATTCTTTAACCAGACTGGCGTGCCCATATATATCTGTATATATAAAAGTTTTTGACCCTCATAAAACCCTAAGATAACTACTGTACACAGTCCAAATCCGATCATTCGGCTCCGGAAACACCTGATGAAGTCGATACATGATGCATCTTCCCGTTACCGACTTATCCTTAACCGTTTAAGACCATTCCTGATTGATTTTTCCAATTTGACCTCTTCGATGCGGTATCGAAAGGGCTTAAACTTGCCGCTTTCAGAACTATGGATTGTAAACGATGTCATAGACTTCATCCCTAGGACAAACAAAAACCCCAAGGGAGGGACAAAAGGTACATTCGCCTTCACTTTTTGATTAGTCGACTGAGTAAGCAGCGGTTGTAATGTATTTATTGGTGAGGAGGGCACTCTAAACTATTATAGAGGAGTTCTCCGAGAGGGTGGTAAAAAACCCACCGCCCTGCCATTGCCCCATGGTGGCATCGAAGATGGTAATATCCGCTCTTTTACCAATCTCAATAGAGCCGATTTTATTATCCATACCAAGTAATTTTGCTCCTCCAATCGTTGCCATCCCTAAAACATCTTTCGCGTTGATTACTGTCGGATCGCAATGGGCTGCTCTTTGAAGGAGGTATACAAACTTCATTTCTTGGAACATATCAATACAATTGTTCGTGGCAGGACCATCACTCCCCAAGCCGAGGAGGATCTTTGCTCTGAAGAAATCAACTAAAGGGGCGATTCCATCCTTTAACTTCGCGTTACTCGAAGGACAATGAGCTATCCCGAGTCTTTTCACCTGCATCAGATCCATTTCTCTGGATGATACATGAATACAATGAGCTGCGACCAACTTTGGGCTTAATAATCCCAATCGATCAAGATATTCGATAGATCTATCACACCTGTATTTCCTTTTTATTTCTCGGATTTCTCTTCTAGACTCGGCTACATGCATATGTATCTTAAGATTATGCCTCTCAGCTACTTTTTTTACCTCCAATAGGGTGTTCTCAGGTACCACTGGTGCCCAAGGTCCGAGTCCAAACCGAAATCGATCTGAGTAGTTTTTTTGTACGCATTGAAGGACACTTTTATAATCTCCAACTTCATCCGTGACAAGAAAAGCGCAAAAACCCCTGAGTCCACTTTCATACCTCTCACGGAGCAATCCTGTCCCGGCTGAGTGGCAGGTTATTCCTGCTTTAATCATTTCAAGACATACAAGCCTGTAAACAGCAGCGAGTTCCTCCTTACTCGCCAGTTGATGCAGAGGAACCACTGTTCGAGCGGGAGTGAACCAAGGCAGTGACCCAAGCCACTGTTCGAGCGGTAAGTCATCCTCAACGCCACGCCTAAGAACAGATAAAAAATGGACATGCGAGTTTACGAATCCTGGCATAATAACGCCATTTGATGCGTCGATGATTTACTCGGCTTTATATGTTTTATCGAGATCTCTTGTCTTTCCAATATCGATTATCTTTGAATCTTCTATGTATATTGCTCCTTCAGGCACCAATTTATCGGAGGCATCCCTTGTTACTACAAACCCATTCTTGATCATGATGGAAGCTAAATTCTTCCACTCTTTTCCCTTGATTTCAAATGACTACAAACCAGGAGTTATGTTGAGCCAGAACTAAATTATTTCTGCAAGACCTGTTGCTATATAAAGAAAGCTGGACTAAATGGGGTTTTCTTACAGATAAAGATGAAAAAAGATAAAAAGTTCAAAATGGAGTTGTTTAGTATTTCATTTAACCCAAAGGTGTGGTGCTGCACTCACCTCGGTGTCTTCCGGCATAGGACATAGATGTAACCGTTATGAGGGTTCAACTTTTCTACCACAAACCCACACCTGCTCACCAACTTGTACAATGTCCACTTGTCTGTATGCACATGATAGTGCCAACCTGAGCATTTCACCCTTGCAAATTTTAGTGAGAGGTAATACAGGAACTCCCCCCATAGCAAAGGCGTATATTTCAGGAACTTCCAGTAGAAAAATAGTTTGAAGTCGTTCCAAAGCTCTTTCAAAGATGTCACAAGGCTGGGGTGCATCCAGGTTTCCACGCTCATAAATAAAAGGCCTGAGGGGCGCAAGATACGGTTCAGAGCGCATAAGAACATTTCTCGCCAATCAGGAGGCACATATTCAAACGCTTGGGAATACCAAATACCATCAAAAGTGCTCGGAAGAAATGGTAGTTCAAGCATGGAACCTTGAATAAAGGCGATATTCTCTCTGGCTAGGCATTTTTCCCTTGCCATTTTTAGATTATTCTGGGAGAGGTCAAGTGCTACTATTTGATCTAAGTGCATAGAAAGTTGTAGGGTGTGTCTGCCATCCCCACACGCTAAATCTAAGATATGAGCTCTTAGTCCCACGAGTTTGACAAAATACTGGAAATACGCTTTTTCATAGTGGTTTTCGAATTTACCAATGATCTTTTCCACATACTTATCACTAACCTCATATGGTAAAAGGACATTCTTCATCAGTTTAGACAGGAAACGTACCCTTCTACTCATTGCTTGTTCTCCATCTATGAATGTCTCTAAAATCGTTAATATAGACCCCGGTAAAAGCCTTTGGCTTTATGAGGGAGGGTAAAAAACCTGTGGACCTTTTGACACTCTGATGTAATTCGGATCAAGCTTACATTACTTTGAAATTTATTTAATATAAACATAAAAAGTACACATTTTGAATATACTTACACTTTAAAAGTAACTTGTCATAGCAAGACAAAGGAGGAGAGTGTGTTGTTAACAGAATTTGATGCGATCACATTTGACGATTTCAACACCATGCGCTATCAGATTGAAGAAGAGGAGGATATCATATACCCGATCATCAGGTTTATGGAGACAAAAATTGAAATCAACAAAAATATGTTCCTAGAGACTTATTTCCGAGTAGATAGGGCCTATCGTAACACCCTGAAAGAAACTTTGCGGGAATCGCTCTTAGACAATATGATTCTGGAAGTTTTGGAAACATTCGAACTTGAAACCGGCAAAGAAATCATTAAAAAAGCCATAGACAAAGGATTGGCAACAAGGAAAGCATGTTGGTATCCGGATGCCATTGAAACACTTCTGACATTGCGAAATAGGGGGTATAATTTGGGACTGATATCCAATACCCACTAGCGCCTCTTGGAAAAAGTGAGAGACGAATTTAACAAATATTTCCTTGTTATCACTCTCTCCTACGAGTATGGATGCGCAAAACGCACCCATCGATCTATCTCGCCACATTGAAGAAGCTGAGAGTAAGAGCAAATCGTTGTCTGCACGTGGGTGATGATCCAATAGCAGATGTTCAGGGTGCCAAAGGAGTAGGAATGAAGACGGCTTTCGTCAAGAAGCGGGATAAAGAAGAGGATGCCGACATTATAATAGAGAAACTGAGTGACCTGTTGGACTTTATACCTGCAACGTTATGATGGTTCCCCCACAACTCGCATAGTAAAGGATGAGAATTATGAAGATTGCAAATGAACAATTTGAATCAGCATGCAGTGCGATGTATAACAGACTAGTAGACTTTATGTTAGAAAAAATCGACTTAAACCGGGTTTCCACTGTTCTGGAAGCTGGTTGTGGAAGTGGGAGATTAACCATACCGTTAGCCGAGAGAGGCGGTGAAAAATGGGTGGTTATTGCCTATGATCTCTTTATGGGATCCTACAAAAAATCTCTAGAAATACTAAGAGAAACCATACAAAAAAAGGACCTTGATCACATCGTTAAAATTATTATAGGGGATGTTAGAAATATGAAAGGCATCAAAAATGAAACAGTCGACCTAATTGTCTCAAATGAACTGTTCTGCGATCTTGATCTACACGGCCTAGAAACCACTCTACTAGAATTCTACCGAATTTTACGATTTAAGGGCCAGATGGTGCATGCAGAGCTCGTTTCAATCCCCGAAAACAAAGCTCAAGAATTTTTCATCAAAGCTGACTATTCGTATTCGCTAGAGACCATGACACTACAACCTGAATGGTTTTCGCCCTCAGCTGACGAAGTGGCTACCCTCCTGCACAAAACAGGCTTCACAAAAATCAATGTCAATTACTTTGAAACAAACCTAAAACTAAACTTCAATGCCGCTTTAAAGCGACTCAAAGAATGGAATGTCGACCCGAGCTTCACCACAACATATGAGAAAGAGTTAAGGAGATACGGGTTAGAGTTCCCGATGGAACATGTGATATCTTGTGAAAAAATATAGCTAAAAACGGTTCTATTTTTTCGCCATCTGGTGTGCATCTTTCATAGCCATAATATCGGATCATGATTGCGAAGGGAGGAGAAAATCAGAAGAAGGCGTTTTAAAAGGGGATCGTAACCAGTTGGATGTGGTCCGCCACCAGAATCCCTTCCCCGAGGCGCGGATGAAAGAAGAGGATGTCCTTAAAGCCCCCACAGTTAGCGATCTTTAAGTCGGGATACAGTTTGGCGATGTGGCTATGGGCAGAGAAAACCCAGATGTCCTTGGGGATTCCTGCGCGTTTCCGCCAAAGCTGTTCTAAAAGGGGGTACGAAATCAAATAGTTGATAAGGAAAGCAACAGATCCAATACGGGATCTTTGGGTCCCGTGGTGTGCTAGAATCCTGTAATGTGGGGTAACAAAGTAGCCGAAGTGTCCTAGGGATTGGAACTTGGGGGCGGAGATATTGACTAGAGGGTCATGAGGGGTGATATTAAGTTGAGGGTCGAAGGGGGCGCCCCAAATAAAATAGATCTGTCCGGAATAAGCATCAAGATTCAGGAGCTGTAAAGTGGTCTGGATGCCAAGATCATAATAGATCTGGGGAGATTCGTATAGATCGCCGAGGATGATAAGATGGTTGATTGATTCGGAGGCCAAATACGTCCCCAAATCCATGGGTCTGCCATTAAAGTGGATATCCGCGATAAACAGGGCTTTGCCATCTAAATGGATGGGAGGTTGATTTTTGATTTTGGTATAGGGATTTCCTAGGGGATAGAGGAGAAAAGGAAAATTAAGGAGGGAAAATGAAATTAGAAATAGAGCCAATATGCTCTTTTTATGTTTTAAGACTCTGGAAAATTTCAATACCCTCTTGCTCTCATTTCTAGAAGTTCTTTAAGAAGATATGGAACATAACAAGGGTAAGATAGTTTTGATCGATTTTAAATCCTAACACGGTATGACATAAAAATGAAGATCCACTTTCTACTTTATGCGCTTGAACAAATGAAAGCACGCAAAACTGCTCAAAGTTTAGTTAAAGCAGCTTTACTTAATCCTGATGAATTATTTGAGAATGAAACTGGGTGTGTCGTTCATAAAAAGATCCTGGATCCACATACGTCAAAGGAATACTTACTCCAGATTTTTTATCAAAGGCGTGAAACAGAACTGGAAGAAATTAGCGGCTATAGACATCAAAGATCAGCAAATATTGGAAAGGTGGAGAGCATGTGGATTATTTATGACCCTAATGCGGATGCATTGTATATCAAGCTAAAAGACCAGCCGTTCCAAGAAAGCGATGAAGTGGGTAAAGGGATTATTGTCGATTATGATGAAGAAGGCGAACCCGCAGGGATTGAAGTCCTTAACGCATCCCGGTTATTTGGTGGAAAAAAAGAGGTTTCAATTCAGTTAGCAATAACGGAATCTTAACGGGGGTGAGGTTGTTTCTGCCTTTGTCTGCACCGTCTAATTCAGGCGTACTTTAGGTGGATTGAGAGTGAACATGGAAGGTTACCAAAGGATACATCGTTGAGTTCCGAAAGAGCTTAGTAAAAGGAAAAGAAAAGTTGGAGCAAAAAACCCAAAATAAGACTCGTCCTTTGCCAACCTAAGCTTTTTTCTCTGGGAGGAGCGAGAGAAGAAAAAAGTGGCATACTCTAGATGCTGTAGTATTTTTTCTCACGGATTTTCTAAGAGGTGTGCAATGGTTGTGCAGCCCTCGCAGGACAGCCAGGTGCAACTTCTAGCTCTGTCGCGATGTCGCGTTGGAAGATCCCCTGGCCCACAATACGCCATTCAATCTGTGGTGCGGTTGGGCGGAGATGACCCATCATCGGTGGTTTGACCGTACCCGCTGAGTACTGGCGCTTTTATGACTCAGGAAGCGGTGAGCATTCCGGTTGCTCTCCGTTTTGCAATAAACAAGACGACTTCGAACTAATTCCATGTTTAGAATTTCCAGTTCTTTCGGGAAGGACCCGAATAAAAGTGCTTTGGAACCATTTTGGACTGGAATCCGTCTCAAAGAAAATCCTTAATAACCGTTACATATTTCTACATATTTGTAATGACCGTGATTTTATGACAACGCAAGAGGAAGTCTCTCAACAAGTGGCTTGTAAAGTTTCTAGGTCAACATATCTGAAAATAAAGAAACTGATCGACGCAGGGATGTTTCTCAATTTTTCTGATTTCACCAGAAAGGCAATTGAACATGAACTAGATAGATTAGGCGAAATAGAGATACTTAGTGTTAGAACCACATCCGTTGAAGAAGCTAAGAAGTTGATAGAAGAGTATCTGGAGCAACATCAGGGGCCGGTATACCCCAGTGATATTGCGGAGCATTATGGTCTAGAGCTTGAACCGGTCTTTGAAGCAGTCAAACAAATGATAGCTGAAGGCACTCTAAAGGAGGGAACGTAACAATGACTGTTCACACAAAAGCTGGAGACGCTATCCTAGGAAAAAGACTGGTTTATGAAGCGAGAAAGGTTTCCTCCACTTCACTTATTAGAAAGGGAGGAAAACATAGAGGGCTTAGAGGGAAACTCTACGATGCTAAATGTTGGATTGAAACCCCCATTCAAAAAGCATAGTAATTTCGTGCAAAACTTTCCGAAGAATAGAGCCAAAATGTTAGTGATGGAAATCAGAATTATTTCTGAAAAAGACAAGGGAGCGAACAACGCATTGCAGAGCAAGCATAGTTCCAAAATATCGCGCAACATCATGTTATAAGAGGTCTAACACGTCAGCGGAGCTAGACCATGAATATAAGATCTCATCTTGAGTAAAGAATTACTTTTGGGTGTCTTAAACAAGAAGCGCTGCTAAAAGGAGGAGTTGAAAATGCCAAAAGATAAGTTCTTTCCGGAGATGATTACAACCCTACTGGAAGCCGACATCCCAATCGGGGGGGTACATTCACATCTTTTGCAAGGCGAAAAGCAGCAATTCATCTTTATGAGGTTTGAAAAGGATGTAGAAGTTCCAGAACATTTGCATGAAGCGCAATGGGGCGTCGTTTTAGATGGGAAAATCGAAGTAACCAGCGATGGCAAGGAATATACGTGTACAAAAAGGGGTACCACCTTTGTTCCCAGAAATGTCACTCACCGTGCAATAATTAGGAGAGGTTACAAGGATTTAACGTTATTTGACTAAAAAGACAGATACAAAGTAAAATAGAATTAACAAAACACTAAATATGTAAATGGCTTTATAGAGATCTTTTGACTTAAGAAAATAATGGAAGGGAGTCTAACGCATGGTTAGGTCATCCCTTTCACGCGTTGCATTGATTAAATGGGGGGAGAAGAAATTTCGTCTTACACTAGAACCGATAAAGGGTAGGATATCGCCTTCGTAGTAAATGAAAGGTACAGCATAAATATTTCAAATAAGGCAAGGTAAATAAAGAGGATAAGTCAGTAAACTGGGTGGGATAAAGGCTTCAGCCGAGACATAATTTTTTTATTACTTGTAATACAACTCATGCATGAGGGTCAGACATGCCGGTTGTCAGTGTGCGTGTGAATGAGGAAACGAAAGCTAAAATGGATCGGTTAGCGCATGTGAATTGGAGTCAAGTGCTTCGGGACGCTATTGAACGTAAAATTGAAGAAGAAGAGATGCGGACCCGCCATATTGATCGACGTCGTTTGCTGCAGGCAGTGATAGTGACGGATTCACTTCGACGAGCCAAGCCAGGGTGGAGAAGTGAGGAGGAGATCCGAAAATGGCGCGAGAAGCGAAGATAGATTTGTTTGTGCCTGACGCCTCGGTCATAGTGCGTTGGTTTTTAGAGGAAAAATACTCGGCTCAGGCTAGAGCCCTGCGTGAGGACTATGTAAATGGCTTAATTGAGCTAGCGATCCCATCACTCTTAGCGTACGAAGTGTTATGCCCTACGTTATTCTGAAGCCTTCAAGGGACAAGATATTAAAAAGGCTGCGAAAGTTTTAGAAGACTACCAGTTTCTGACACTTCCCCTCCGAGGGGAGTATGCGAGGAGAACGATTGAGCGTGCCCTAAACAATATCACAATTTATGATGCAGCCTATCTGGCTATTGGCGACCTTCAAGGGTGTCGTGTGTATACTGCAGACCAAAAACTGCTGACCAAACTTGGACCGAGGGAACAAACTGCCACGTACATCCAATACTTTACAGCAAAAGCCCTAAAACAAGACTTGAAGATTAAGGGAAAGTCCATTAACTGTTGTTAGGCAAATATCTTGATGACAAATGGGTATAAGCTGGCTCACAGCTGGAAGCGATACTCCAACAGAGTCAGACCAAAAATATGAGGGTATCGTGAGTAAGGAATTACTTACAGCCCACGATAAATAAGAGGCACCATAATGCACAGCTACCTGATCGAGATGTTGGGGTGTCCGGTTTGTCGCGGCGAGTTAGTCTGGACCGTCACCGACCGCCGGGGAGCCCGAATCGAGACGGCAGAGGCGCAGTGTAGGGTCTGCGCTGCTACCTATCCTGTTCGTAAAGGCATGGGCCTGTTTCTCACACCGGACCGGACACGCAACGATCTATGGGAACAGGTGGATAGCCAATTAATGGTGTATCTGGGTGAGCATCCAGAGGTCGAACGGCAACTGCTGGACGCGCCGTTGGACATATTAACCCCCGCGGACCAATTCTTCCGCGCACTGGTATTGGAAGAACGTGGCGACTATGCTCAGGCAAAGACCACGGCGGATTTGGCTCGCGTGGGGTTGTACACTCCAGAATATCTGGCTTGCTATGATAGTCAGGTCAACTACGTTGTCAAACGTCTTTCCACGGCGGATGGCCCGATCATTGATTTGTGTTCGGGACGCGGTTACTTGGTTGAGGAGCTGGCACGCAGGCTCGGGCAGCCAGTCGTCGCCACCGACTTTAGCCCGCGTGTGCTGCAGCGTGACCACCAATGGTTGACGTTTTTGGGCTTATATGACCGCGTCAGCTTACTCGCATTTGACGCGCGGTGTACTCCGTTCAAGGAGGGGGCGGTCGAGACACTGACGACAAACTTAGGGCTATCCAATGTTGAAGACCCAGGAAATCTGTTACAAGAGCTTCGACGTATTGTCGCTGGAACGTTTCTAGCGATATCTCAGTTCTATCCGGAGGATGATGAAGTCAACGCAAAGAAGATTCGTGAGACGGGGTTGTCCATGCTGCTCTTCCGCCGCACGGCGTTGGAGTGCTTCGTTGATGCAGGCTGGGAGGTGGAGGTGGTCAATGTGTGCACGGGGAAAGCGCATCCCACCCCAACCGGTGTTGTACTGGAAGGAGCTGGGATAGATGCTTTCCCGGTGGCAGAGACCATGTTAGAGTGGTGTGTGCTCGTTGCACACTGAACCAGCATTATCAACGCGAACTAGTGCCCAACCGGTAATAATCCACTTTGGACAGTCCTCCCGGAAGGGGGGAATCAGAAGGAAATGCCAATAGTTCAACCAGTTAGTAGTTTCTAAAACGGGGTGGGTTGCCAGTGGTAACCCGCGTTGTGTTGGAGGTCCCTCAAGAAGCTTCGAATTCAGTCGCCTAAACAATTTTATACATGGGCCATGACGGATTGGCAGAGGATAGAAAGATGAGATTACAAAATAGAGAATATACGAAGTTCTCCGTGAGGCCTACCGTCGTCATCACCACCGTATCAACGCGGGGCATCCCCAACGCGGCCCCCTTCAGCTTCACCTCCCCCTGCAGCTTCCATCCGCCCTTGTTTGGCTTCGGAAGCAACCCCACACATGACACGTGGCGGAACATCAAGGAGAACGGCGAGTTTGTTGCGAACTACGTTGATAAATCCTTCGGTCCCCTGATGCACATCCTCGAGCAGGACTGGCCCTACGAGGTAAGCGAGCTCGAGAAAGCAGGTCTTAATCACAAGAAAGCGGACAAAGTGCAGCCCCCGAGGATCAAAGAGGCGTATGCCTGGCTGGAGTGTAAGATGGAGACGCATGTAAAGATAGGGGATCACATCTGGATTGTGGGGAGAGTCCTGGTGGCGGAGGTGGAAGACGAATACATCAAGGCAGTAACTAATGCGAAGAAGGTTAATGCCCTGAATCATATTTGGGGAGAGTATTTTGCGGATGAGATGAGAGTCGCAAGGTATAAGCGAGCCTAAAGGATTCCTTCGTAGTGAAATAAGAAAAAACAAAATACCTATCATCGAAAGTACGTTCTCAGAGACAATTCTCCGAAGACATGATTCAAAGATTTGGGAAGAGCGGATATGTCGGATAGGAAGAGAAATAAAACCAATGCTAAAGGGTGGAAAAGATCCAACTAATAACCCACGACGAGCTAGAACAAATAGCGGACGAAGTGCGGAAGTGCACCAAATGTCGGTTACACAAGGAGCGGACGAAGGCAGTGCCAGGAGAGGGGCCTAAGGACGCAGACCTCATGTTGATAGGCGAGGGACCAGGGAGGCAAGAGGACCAAGAGGGGCGCCCCTTCATTGGGCGAGCAGGGAAGCTCCTAGGAGAGCTATTCGCAGCAGTAGGATTGTCGCGGGAGGAAGTCTTTATAACAAACATCGTAAAATGCAGACCCCTGAACAACAGAACGCCAAAGAAGGATGAGATCCAGACCTGCAGTCCATATCTTTGGAGGCAGATTCAGGCGATCCAACCGAAGGTCATCGGCACCCTAGGAAACCATGCTGTGAAAGCCCTTCTCGGAAAGACCGGAATCGGGAGGCTACATGGACAAAAAATTGAATATGAAGGGCACGTACTTATTCCCCTTTACCATCCTGCGGCTGGTTTGTACTATCCAGCACTCAAAGCTGAAATGATCAAAGACATGAAGCGATTGATCGAAGAACGTAAATAATCAAAATACCGATAATGTGATTATTGGCGATTTAATCAACTCAGAGTGAGCAAATTCCGGGAACATTAAAAATTTTACGTGTTTTATAAAAAAAAAGTAGGAAAAACAGACCTACAAGATTTTAGATTTAAAAAAATTTGACAGAAGATTTAAGAATACATAAGAGAGATATTTTCTCATGATAAAATATAACATCAAGAATTGAAATAGGTGAAGCCATTCAATGAAAATAACAGTATCTTTGATAAAGGCAGATATTGGCTCCATTCCAGGCCATGTAACAGTACATGAAGACATTATAGACATGATGGAAGAGGAAATGGAAGACGCAATTGACGAAAATATTATTCTAGATGCGTTTGTGTTCAACGCTGGTGACGACACCGAACTTCTCATGACTCATACGAAAGGAGTAGACAGTGCAGAAATCCATGAGCTTTCCTGGAATGCCTTTGTGAAGGGTGCTGAGCGCGCAAAAGAACTTGGGCTTTACGGTGCTGGGCAAGATCTTCTCACTGATGCGTTCAGCGGTAATATCAAAGGGATGGGGCCTGGAGTCGCGGAGATGGAATTTGATGAGCGACCAGCTGAGCCGCTCTTAATCTTCGCCGCCGATAAAACAGAGCCAGGAGCCTTCAACTTTCCAGTTTATCGCATTTTTGCAGATCCATTTTGTACAGCTGGGCTTATAATCGACCCAAACATGCACAGGGGCTTTAGATTTACAGCAGTGGACATCAAAGAAAATAAAAAGATCCAGATGAGCCTTCCTGAAGAAATGTATGATCTTCTAGCAATGATTGGACATCAAAGTCGTTATGTTATTAAATACGTCCATTCGAAGGACGAAAAACGTGGGATTGCGGCCTCGATTAGTACCGAAAAGCTCGCACTGATTGCAGGGAAATACGTTGGAAAAGATGATCCGGTCTGTGTGATCCGGTCTCAGAGTGGCTTCCCAGCGGTTGGAGAAGTACTGGAAGGCTTTTCTCTCGGTCATATTGTCTCGGGTTGGATGCGAGGCAGTCATCGAGGTCCATTGATGCCTGTATCCATGGGATATAGCCAATGTACCCGGTTTGATGGGCCGCCACGAGTGGTGGGCCTGGGTTTCCAAGTTAAAAATGGGATGTTAGAGGGGCCGGTAGATCTATTTGATGATCCCATCTTTGATCGGCTCCGTCAACGCTGCGCAGATATTACAGACTTCCTACGTCGTCATGGGCCCTTTGAGCCAGGGATGTTACCCTTAGATGAAATGGAATATACAACATTACCTGCTGTTCTAGAAAAGCTCCAAAGCCGCCTAGAAGATTGGGAATAAGCGTTTTCAATCAATCATCCTCCTGAGAAGGAGTTGAAGGGTTCCTTAAACCGAAACAAGCGGTGAACAGTATGGCGAAGATAGAGTTGCCCATTATTATCCTGAATTTTAAGACATATAAAGAAGCAACCGGAATAGCGGCTGTTAAACTGGCGAAAATTTGTGAGAAAGTAGCTCAAGAAACGGGGGTATGCATTGCGGTGGCGCCTCAATTTACAGACATCTATGCAGTAGCACAGGCCATCGATCTGCCTGTGTTGGCACAACATATGGATCCGATTACCCCTGGGAGTCATACAGGCCATGTATTACTGGAGGCGGTTCAGGCAGCAGGGGCCATCGGAACACTTGTGAATCACAGTGAGCATCAGATCAAGCTAGCAGCTATAGCGAATATCGTAGAACGCGGAAAAGAGGCGGGCATGTTTACGTGTGTCTGTGCGGACACACCGGAGGTAAGTGCGGCGGTTGCAGCGATTGGTCCGGATGCGGTAGCAGTTGAACCCCCAGACCTGATTGGGACGGGAATTCCTGTAAGTAAAGCCAAACCGGAAGTCGTAACAGGGACTGTAGATCGGATCCGAGAAGTCAACGATAAAGTTATCCCCTTATGCGGAGCAGGGATCACCAATGGAGAAGATGTCACAGCAGCGCTTCAACTAGGAACCCAAGGGGTTCTCCTAGCTTCGGGAGTAGTTAAGGCGAAAAACCCGCGTGAAGCCTTAAGAGACCTTGCGAAAGGTAGCCAGATATAACTAAGCTGTGAATAATTAATAAATTATTGGGGAAACATTCTAAGTGGTTGGTGGGTGTGGAAAATGCATAAAATCCAATTACCTTCATTTATAGTAAGGGGGCGAGGTATTCTTGTTCACATACCAGAATTCATAGAAGAAATTGGCCTAAGTGGAGCTTCTCCGGCGTTAATCGTCTGCGATGAAACAACCCACCAATTCACCTCTCCCATCGAAGATCAAAGCATCTTTGAGGTTCTTGCTCATACTATCACCAACGCTTCCCTCCAAGAAGTCGAAAACTGCATCACGAAAATTAAAAAGAATCAGGTTAGATTCGTTTTAGGAGTGGGAGGAGGTCGACCTATAGATGTGGCGAAACTCGCCGCAACTAAAACTAACATCCCTTACATCAGTGTACCTACCGCTCTCAGCCATGATGGAATTGCTTCCGGACGGGCATCAATCGAGGATATGGGCAGTAAGGTTTCCATAGAGGCAAAAACCCCTTTAGCGATCATAGCGGACCTTGATGCCATCGAGAAAGCACCCCGGCGCCTGTTCAGTGCCGGGTGTGGAGATGGTATTGCTAACTACACTGCAGTCCTAGATTGGCGCCTCGCACATCGAATTAAGAGCGAATATTACGGCGGATACGCAGCTCAACTCTCCATGATGACCGCGGAGACGATTATTCAAGAAGCCACCCAGATGCGTGCTGATTACGATTACGCGCTCAATGTCCTTTTGGAAGCGTTGGTATCTTCCAGCATGGCGATGGCAATAGCTGGCAGCTCACGTCCCGCCTCGGGCGCCGAGCACCTATTTTCTCATGCCCTCGACCAGGTCGCCCCACAACCCGCGTTACATGGGGAACAAAGTGGGGTAGGAACAATTATGATGGCTTACCTGCATGACTCCCGGATTAGCTGGAAAGAGATCAAGAAAACATTGCTGACCTTGGGTGCGCCCACCACAGCAGAAGAGCTGGGAATTGAGTCCAAATACATTATTAAGGCGCTCACAATTGCCCACAAAATTAGAGATCGCTTCACAATTTTGGGAAGCGAAGGGTTAACTAAGAAGGCGGCCGAAGAGTTGGCTCACATCACTGAGGTGATCTAAGGCGCTAAGAAGGCGTCTCTTTAGAGGGACGTATCCACATCAGCTGCAAAATCGCGAAGTTTATCGTCTTGTTTCCCCTGCAGAATCAAATTGCGTTTCATAGCCAATCCGAAACATAGGACCCCATAAGGGATCATTCGCGAGTTTATTAAGTTAACAGATGGAGGAGCGGGCTACTATACCACACGCAGGATTTTCAATCAGCAGAAATCATGAATCATCTACTGGATTTAGAAGGTCAATAGAGTAAGTATGGTTTGGAGACATGAGCACATGACGAATTCACGGAAACAAGACTTACTTCACAGACTGCGTGCTGAACGTATGCACCTATTTCAGATTCTGAGGGAATTACCAGGCATTAAAACAAAAGCTTTCCTAATAACCGCGAAATGGTCAGTACATGACGTCTTAGCCCACCTTGCTGGGTGGGCCGTTTGGGATTTAAAAGCTACACGAGAAGCGATCAAAACCGGTCACGTCGATATTTCTGCTATCACAGATGTGGACGCATTCAATGCTCAGAGCGTGTCTGAACGATCAAATCGGACTTGGCAGCAAATCGTGGATGAAATGGAACAAGCCCAAACAGAATGGATTAACTTGTTGAATAAGCTGAGTGATGAGGAGCTATTCAATTCAACCCGTTTTCGAAGTCCTGAGTGGGACAATCTAGCCAGATGGGTTCAGATCGCATTCGAACATGAGGCTGAACATGCACAAGCCATCCAAGCTTGACACGTAAGTCGATCTACGAGCTCAGGACATAATTGACCAGACCATTAGCAAAAGCGTAGGAAGGGAGCTTGCCGAGATATAAAAACTCGTCAAACAGTTACTAAAACTGCTAAGGTTAATTGCATGTAAAAATCCTGATATTAAATAAACTTTCCCTCAACCAGTACCAAAAACCAGAGAATCAGTTCTTAACGATTTCTGCTTCTCTCTCAGCTGAGATATCACGAATTCAAACGTCCAGTTTTCCTGCTAGACCAAATTCATAAGAAATGGGCCTCCCCTCAAAACAAGCAAGAAGGAGAGCCTAAAGCGATGAAGAAAACATTAGCAGCGCAAGTACAGGCACCTTGTATCTTCTGCCTGTTGAATCGCGCCTGGATCGAAATCCAACTGGCCACGGATGATCCTGACACACAAATAGAGACCATGCGAGCCTTTTTAAAGGTTCTCCACGAACAGACTGAAGACCTCAACGAGCTTGCACCGGATGATGAACGTCAGACCCCTGCATGGATTGGCACTCTTCGGGAACGCACTATTAAACAACTTACGGAGAATCCGGACTTTTATGCTGCCCACAAGCGACAAGCAAACGACGAGGCAATAAAGTTATTACCACACCTTGAAGACCAGGTAAACAACGCACGCTCGCCGCAAGAACGCTTTCGGATTGCATGTCTTGCCGCAGTAGCTGCCAATGCAATGGAAACTGGGGTGTTTGGGCATGAATTCTCACTTTTCCAACTTCAAAGTTTGCTTGGTAGAGCTGAAGCGGAATTGGCCATTGACCAAATCGATGACCTCTTCAACGACGTCAAGAACGCAAAAAAAATCCTCTACATCACGGATAACGCGGGAGAAATTGCTTTTGACACGATTTTCGTGAAAGAACTCAAGTCATTTACTCCTGTAACCGTAGCAGTTAAGAACCAACCCGTCATGAATGATGCCACCCTTAAAGACGCAGAAGCGGTTGGGATGACTCACATTGTCGACGTAATTACAATGGGCACCGATTGTGTGGGGACAATTCTAAGTGAAGTATCCGATGCATTCCGTCGTGCCTTCTTTGCAGCTGACCTGGTAATTGGCAAAGGCATGGGGAATCTCGAATCTTTGAGTGTTTATAATTTTCAGCTCCCAGTGATTTATGTATTGTATCGAACAAAATGCCAACGTATCGCTGAGTTTTCGGGAATCCCACAGAATCGGAATGTGGTGGCAAGGTTGGACTACTTAAAAAGGTAACACAAAGGATTATAGAAAAAAGGAATCTTACCATATGAAATTAATTTGGTACAATAATATATGTGAATATCAGTTATAGGCCTGCTAAATGTTGGAAATCCCCTACTTTCATTTCAATTTTTACAAAGATCGAGAATTCCATTGATTTCATAACAAATTCGTAGTTTATTAGCCGATAATAAGCTACCAACAAGTTGGTAATGGTGACTAAAGGTAGGGAAGAATTATATTTGATTCAAGAGGTTTGCGAAAAATAGATATAACTTATCTTAGGAAAAAATATTGGAGGCCAAGATTTGGTCAAACGGCGAACCGTTCAAGGGACAATGCTGGCGGGAGGTGCGGCACTTGCATACCTTTTGTACGGTGAGGATATCGTTAGGAAGATTACAGAAGTGACAGAAAAGCCACCTTCAACTCAGACGACAACGCCAATGGGTCCTACCACTCCTACCACAACCACAGCCCCCCTCACAACCACTACTTCAGTTGCTCCTATCCCTACTATAATAACGCCACCACGAAAGCCAGAAAATATGATAGTGCCCTACCTGGTGATAGTGGATCCACCAGGGCTCATGCCCGAGCCTGTGGACCCAACTCATGCAGAAGTATATCTTTGGCTAGAAAATCAGGGAACCGCTCCATCGTTTGCCACATATGCCGAGATGTATTCCTACTCGCTGGAGAGTGGCTACGATCTTCTAGGACGCAAGCACCTAACCTTGCAACCCGGCCAGCGCGAGTATTTGTTCTTTTCGGCAGAGATGGATGTGAACACCCTCGAGAGCCCGACTCCTACCTGGTCACTCAACGTTCGAGTGATGGATCCAATTCTCGATCCGCTCAGGGAACCATTCGAAGAGCGGAGTCGAAAAGTGGCTTGGTATACGAAACTTCCAAATGAATTGCAACCTTTCTAACAATAAGATTATTTCTTACAGCTAAGTAGCTGCAAACGCATCTACCAATCTCATACTCAAAAAACATCTAAGAGGACTATTATTCTGCAGGGAGAGGAATATCATAGGTTTCATCAGTGATCTCGTAGGTGGAGCCTTTCGCAGGAAAGGTAGCTTTGAAGCAGTGATAACCGATGCCACGGTCGGCATCCCAATTCCAATCGCAGAAGACGATATCAGTAATATTGGGGTTGGCGGAATTTCCAATTAGCCAAGTAGCAAAGTCGATGGCATTTCCGATGGGACCCAAAGGTTTCGGCGCCGCTACAAACCCGTCCCCTCCTCCTGACTTTTGCAACTGTCGCGTTGTCTCCGGATCCGCTGCGTTTGCGTATTTTTTCAATCTTTCAACCCCTGCTAAACCGAAGGGTTCCTCGTGGATAAAGCGGTCGGGGGTGATGGATGGATCAGCCAGAGGATACCACCCTGGTGCCGTAAACGGCTTTTCACCATGACCTCCTGGGCATTCCAAGTTGCCGTAGTCGCAATCATGTGTCCGGGGATAGTCCGTGAAGGGAGTGACTTCGCACTGGTAAGGGGAGATGAGATTTCGACAGTGAGAAGTGTCTAGTTCATCGGGCTCAGGGTAGTAGAGCCCGGAGAGCACTAGAGGCCAGCGCAATTCGCGATAAATGCGATAAAGGATAATTTGTATTCCATAGAGGATGGCAACTACGGCCATAACAGGGAGTGTTAGCAATGCGGCAAGGAGAAAGTCGACTAGGCTAAGCAGGGTCTCGAATGTCCATTCCAACAGCTCACCAATATACTCAAACCAGTCCTCAATGGCCTCCGCCATCGCCTTATAACATTCCCGGGATTTGGAAGTTAATCCAAAAGAGAAGATATCCTTAGCACTACAAGCGCCACCACCATGTGAAGGAGGGGAAGGAGGTGCTGTGAATTGTTCCAGAGCTTCATCTAGAATGTCGATAACGTCTGTGAAGGGTTCTTCAGGTTCTTCAGGGACAAGTCCCCCAAGAACTTCCATGACAAAAATGAAAACATCCCAAGTATCTCTTATATCTCCCTTCATTAAAAACCCATTGTGTGGTACCCCCTTATTGATACGATTCGGGTGGCGCTTATTGGCATAGGTTGCGTGTAGTGTGTCATCTAAGAGGGTTACAATTTCTTCAGGGAGGTTTTGCGGAAAGTTCAGTTTGTCATGAAGCTTCTGATTGATATTCTCCCCCCAATAGTGGTAAAACTTCCAAGCATCCATGAAATTCTCACAAGTGGCGTGACGTTGCGCGTGGGTGCGATAGGGACCTCCAACGATCTGATTAACATAAGGATGGCCGGTGACGTCCCCCGCCAAGTGTGTAAGCCATCCATAGGCAAATGCCTTCTGTAAGTCCGATCCAGAAGATGCCAGCTGCAGCAGATTCTTAGCGAATTCCCCGGTGTAGCGATAATGGATCATATCGAACCAATACCATTTTTCCTCTCCCTCGCCCCTCTGTAAAGGGGGGATAAACTCATCAAAAATCGTATGCATTAAATCGGGAACATCTGCTAGATCCGTAATGAAATCTGAAATTGCTAACACACCATCAAACAACCCTGTTTGCAGGTTTTTTTTAAAAAGATCAGCGGATTCTTTGAATTCCTCGATTAATGTCTTGACGAGCGCTGTTGTCGCTGGGGCGACTTTTTCCATTGCTTCTTCCAACTTATCAGCAAGGTGGCTGATGGCTTCCTTAAGTTTACCAATCGTATTGTTGTAGAGATCGACAAGCCATTTAAAATTCTCATAAAATTTTAAAGGGATTCTGACAACTTCATAGTCTGGACTCCAGAAGAACATATCCGGGGCAACACAGCCCATGACGGCAGCTTGCAGGTTATTTTCAATCAGATTGCCGATATCTTGTTCAGCAGGGACAGAGCTCTGCTTCAGTTTCTTTATCGTCTCAAGCAGGATAATATGATGAATGGCGTATTTAGGGATTCTCAATTCCTCCTTGTTCCTAGGAAGATTTAGGAGATGTTACCAACTTTTTGGATCTTTGGGGTATCGGATCACCTCGGGCTGCACATGAGAACGCAAAGCAGCGAGCTGTAAGGTGAATCCGCTGGGCAGCTAGATCCTTGGCAATTAAGTTTGGTAAGGTAAAACGCGGGAAACGAACTTCCCCAGGGGTTATTGTCAACGTTCGACCACCTAGTAAAGTATACCCTGTAGAAGGGACGTACTGATAAAGGGTAACCCTTACTTTGGACAGGGAGCGGGTCCCCGTGTTGCGAATAGGTACAATAGCGGTCCCACCCCTTATAGAGTGGCCTTTTGTTTTAATTTGGTACCAAATGGTACCGAGTTTCAAGTTCATTCCAGGTGGGAGCTCTGGGGCATCCAACGGTATAGAAGAAGAAGTTAATTGAGCAGAAGCATGTTTCCTGTCCCTCCGATACCAATAGAGAAGAAGTTAATTGAGCAGAAGCATGTTTCCTGTCCCTCCGATACCAATAGAACTGTCCAAGAACAGAAAGACCAGCAGACATACCTCCCGTTATGATTTTGCTAAGAAACCTTCTCCGCCCAACCATAAAACCTTGAACCTCCGAAGTTTCATATAAGATACGCTTCGTGGTAGAGCGTCCTTTTTGTACTTTTCGCATATCAAGAATAGTAAATTGCATTTATCATAGGTTATTGGAAGACTTTCAAGGAAGCAGGAATTTTTGAAATTAACCAGTGATTTCACCCGACTGAAAGTTCATTTGATATTCTAAGCAAATTATCCTCTGTATTTTTCGTTAGTAATTTTATAATGGCTAATCTATTCGCAAAATATTTGCAATCCTAATAACTATCTCATACCCCGTTCACCAATTCAGAGCTAATTTGTAACAACTCAATGGATATGTTTTTTTGTGATTATCCGTATATAATCACTATCAGAATCGCAGTCCATTAGGTTAGGAGACAGCGATCCTGCCGGGTGCGGATTTTGGGATTAAGAGACCATCTCAAAGAAAAAGATGGGGAACACCCCTTAGGGAGATTAGATTCCATACTCTTTACTGTGAATGGAAATGTCGTCTGTTCTCTTGGCGAGGGTATTTTCAGGGACCATCTAAGGGAAGATGCGGAACTTCTATTCCCTGCACTACTTACTAGTTTACGGAGCTTTAGTCGTCTTTTTGAAATGGACTTGAAAATGATAATCGCTGTAGGGCGCAATTACGTCTATAAAGTAATTCTTTCCCCTCAATATCTTATCGAGAAGCGAATACAAAAAGACCCAAGCGAGGTAAAATTAGCTATCAGATTGGGACTTGGGGAAGAACCGGTGAAGTCCTTTGAAGGGTTCGCTATTGGCTTTGAAGTGGCAAAAAATCCGTTTTATGTTGATTTTCCTGAGGTCTTACAAGGTCTAGAACTCCATACCCTGCGTGAAATGGCCGAAGTCTTCTTTACCGAGTTTGCTGACAAAATCATGAAACAAGACTTCAATTTTGATTACACTACTGTGATAAAAACCCTAAAGCCACATGGGAGTAGAAGCCCTCTCATTGTTGACGTAGGGCATCCACACTACCGAAAGGGGCTGGATGCCACAATCTACTATACCATGGATAAACTATCTCTGGATATCCACTACGAAATGGAAAATTCCAATATTCAAAGTGATGCTCTTGCCCGAATCGTGACCACGATCTATACAAGTCTCAATGACCTGTTAGGATTCGCCAACAACTCGGATCGGGAAGGCGCCATTATCATCGACTTCGGGGGGTTTGAGACACTGGGGTATAGCCTTTTTACATTTGGAAAGCAGTTTGAAGAACATAAAAAGGAAGTATTAATCCTAAGTATCATGGTGGGAGAAAAAGAAAAATATTTTCTCGGTGGAAGGAGTGAAATACCTGAAATTATCCATGAACTCCAAGAAAAAACTCTTAAAAGAGTTCAAAAGCCAATAAATGAGGAGCAAGACTCCAAGTTTGTCAAATGGTACTAAAATTCTTTACTTCAACTCATTTAGATTCTGTTTTTTACTCTATAAAGCTTCATCGGCAGCAAGCGAGGTATCAAGGGCACAATTTTCCTTAATTAAAATCTAAGAAATGGCCAAATAACCGAATCCCGAAAAAGGAAAATACGTTAAATTTGCTTCTTAATCTGCCTTTCCAATTCGAAAAACCGATTATGAAGGGTCTGGACAAATGATTCCAATTCACCCTCCACTATGGCTATCCATTCAATCAAAAAATTAAGAACGTGAAGAACGCGTTTTCCTTCTTCGGTTTGTTTAGATTCCTTACTCAAAGTGTGTCCCCAGTGTTCCCGTATCCGCTTTAAGTCATCTCTTCGTTCCCGAAGTGTCACAGCATTTTGCTGAAATCTATTTACCAATAGTTCAAGAAATGAGGTAGGGTCAACTTGATAGTTCCATTCTCGGGAGCCGGGCTCGCGCCTTCTATCGATCAATCGCCAAGTCTCGAGCTCTTTCAAATTACGACTTATTGTTGAAGGGTTCACATTAAACTTAGTGACCAGATCTTTTTGCAATAACGGTTTTGAAGGAGCTGTTAAGACACATAAAGCATAAATACGACCGAGAAGTGGAGATCCTCCCCGATCATACATAATATCTTCAAAAAAATTTGATATTTCCTCTGTTAGCTTCAGAATGTCCGGACGTTCAAGAGGAGTACCCTTATTGGACATAAGAATCAATACCTATATTCAAATACAAACAGGAAGATTTATATATGTTTCGCATGTTTAGTTATTTGCGTTAGTCACGCAAATTATGCAATGAATACAAAAATCATGAAAGGCGAAACACTATGTCCGCCATAGAAGTCCTTCGGGTTGAAGGATTGACGAAAATTTATGGTCGAGAGCTGAAACTCGGGAATAAAAGGAAATTTGGGAGAAAAGTGACTGGTGCCGAGGAGGTCACGTTTGGAATTCGCAAAGGAGAAATTTTTGGGTTCCTTGGGCCAAATGGCGCGGGAAAAACGACTACTATCAGGTCTATCTTGGATTATTTACGAATCCAACAGGGAACCATTACGGTCTTTGGTCTAGATCACCACCGAGATGCGCTAACAATCAGGAGACGCATTGGGTACGTTGCAGAAGATCTAGCTTTATACGAGAACTTTACTGGAGAAGAGCTGATTGAATATTTGCATAAGTTTCGGCCAGTTGATCGTGAGTTCTTAAAATATTTGAAATCTATTTTCAGAGTTGATTTGACATTAAAAATCAAAGCGCTCTCCTCTGGAAACAGGCAACAAGTCGGTCTTATCGCAGCGTTAGCTTCGAAACCTGAACTATTGATTTTAGATGAACCGACTTCCGGCTTAGATCCACTAATGGCTGCTTATTTCCATAAAATCCTTAAACAACTAAAAAAAGAAGGTATAACCATTTTTCTAAGTTCTCATGACTTAGCAGAAGTTCAAGTGGTTTGTGATCGTGTTGGGATTATCAAAGAAGGCAGAATGATTCTAGTAGAAAACGTAGAAGATCTTAGAGCGAAATCTTTACAAGATGTCAAAATTAAATTTGCCTCGACAACTATACCTTCAGAAGAGGAGTTTAATACACTAGACTCAGTTATTTCCATAGAAAAGACCGATGAGACGACTTTCACGTTAAAGATTAAAGGAGATGTGAACGAATTACTTAAATTGCTTATAAAGTACCAAATTGAACGTTTAACGATTGAAGAGGCTACTTTGGAGGAAATTTTCCTCCAGTTTTATGAGTAGGAGGGTAATACCATGCTGAATGTCTATCTGAAAGGTTTGCGGAAACAATGGTTAATGGGTATCGCTCCCCCTCTTCTAGTTGCGATATTAATTCCGCTAATTGCTTCGATATGGCCAGACATGAAAGCTCAAGCAGAAGTTTGGGCCGAATTCTTAGATAATCCAATATATAAAGCGATGCTTGGTGATCTAGTGGACATGAGTACTTGGGTTGGCTTTTATAACATGTACATTTTTATCTGGTTGGAGTGGATTATAATGTTCATTACTATATTTGTTCCTGCTCGAATGATTAGTAATGAAGTAACTAAGAATACCCTCGATGTTATGTTGAGCTACCCAATCTCTCGCTGGCGTTATATACTTGAGAAATTTAGTGTGTATCTGAGCTACAATTTCCTCTATCCCATTATCCTGTTACTTGTTACGTATTATTATACAAATTCATTGAATGAACCAATGAATTATACGAACCTTATTTACTCCCTCCTAGGAGTCTGGCTCCTATTCTTCGCTTTAGGTGCAATTTCGTTACTTTGTGGCACAATTTTCTTGGATAAAGCAGTAACTGCCTCTGGCGCTATTATAATATCCCAATACCTCTTCAAGAGTATTGGTCAATTACAAGAGTCATATGAAATTTTGAAGAAGCTATCCCTCTTCAGCTACTTAAATGCTAAAACGATAACCAACCTAGGACAACTCCCATGGGATGAATTCTTCCTTGTAGCTGGAGTTGGACTACTAGCATTACTAGCAGCCCTTTATATCTTCCAAAAAAGGGAATTAGCCTTTTAGACCAGGAAAATTATTACCATGATAACCTTAATGCAATACTAGTAATCAGGACTCGAGACATTTCATGCATTGTCTATTAATCACCTAACAGACTTTTCAAAAATTTTTTGCGGGCTCTAACCTTTCCACATCCCTTCTTGCTTTGACCTCTGGTTTTTGTCGCCCGGACAGGAATATTTTAATGAGGAGAACGACTCCCAAGCAATTATGACTAAACTCACTTTAGAGACCATCCTCCTCCATCTCGGCTTGACTCTTCTGTTTAATATGCTTTTCGCTGTACGCAGGAGCGAGACTCTGCTTTTTTCCCCTAGTTCGGCCCTGTTTCAGGTGTATCTCCCCCCACATGTCCGCTCCCTCCTCAATCAAGCGCGGCACACGTTTGAGCAGCTCTTCCCGGAGGATCCACCCTCCCCTCGCCCCGTGGGCCGCCCTCGCCTCCCACGCAAGCCTTTTTTCCTCATCTGGGTCTGGAATCGCCTGGTGCTTCGGAAACCCCCCACCTTTGCGCTCGCCCTACTGGCTCAAGACGCCTCCTTATGCCAATTCTTTGAAGTGCCCCCCACGGGCCTCAAAAAGACCACCTACAACACCTTCGTGAAGGACGAGCTCTCCACCTACCTGGAACGGCTCCTCGCCCGGAATGTGGCCGAACTGCTGGATAAACGCCTGCTCAAGGGGCTGGTGCTGGCTGGGGACGATTTTGCCCTGGAAAGCTCCCTTAACCTCAGTAAATCTATAGATTTTCCCACCCCGCAGGAGGCTGACGTCCATGCCGTGTTTCAGGCCCTGCCTCCCCTCGATTGGGTAGATGCCGCCGTTGGTACACGGCCTAACAAGCACCGGGGCTGGGCCGATTACCTCAAATTCTATCTATTTTATCTCCTGTGGGGATTCCCCTCCCAAGCTACGTTCAACCGATTTCTCAAGGACCACCTGGGGTTATCCCAGTGGTTACAGCTAGAACGCCGGGCGGTCCAAGCAGGCACCTTTTCGAAGTATCTCCAGCAGTTAACCGCCATGGAGAGGGCGGCCGTGGTGTTGACGCAGCTCTGCCAGCAGCTGCTTCGCATCCCTACCATTCAGAAGCGGCTACCTTCCTGGGGGCGGCCCCAGGAGCTGGACCAATTGTATGGGCTGATGGGCAACGCCCATGGAGCCAAGGATCCCGGGACCGCCCTCCATTACCAGGCCAGCAAGGGGCGCTACTTCTTTGGGCGGATGGGGCGGATCCTAGTGGACACGTGGTCCCAGATCCCCCTCTGGGCCACCGTCACGACGGCGGGGCAACCGCTGGCGGAAGAGCTGCAACGCTTTGGGCAACAGGTGACCCGCTTACTGCAGGGCAAAGTCAAGCCCCTACTCGCCCTCTTTGACAGTGGCTTTCAAGGTGAGGCGCGTCTGCGGACGTTACGGCGCGGTTTTGCCACAGTATGGCAAATCCTGTTCACTCGGCCGTACCAACGGGGCAAGTCCGGGAAAGACCTCTTTCGGATCGAGCGACTCGCTGTAGAACGGGCTATTGGGCATCTAACGGTCCAGTTAGACCTAGAAACCCCCCGCCAGCGGGGACTTGCAGCGGCTCATGCTTGGGTGCTTGGGACGGTGTATCTTCAGCAAATTGTAGCCCTATGGAATGCCTCCCATATGCCCAAGCGGCCCTTAACGGGGTTGGTGCATTTCCGGGTTTAAAGATGCCTTTGAATTTTTGGAAAATCTGCTAAGGAGCAACTAAAGCAATATCTCTTTGAGCACAAGTCCTTGTTGATTCTAAATCTTCACCATAGGGGTTTTTCTTCTATCTTTTCCTTTTTTTAGGGATTAAACATCTAATAATCACAAATCTTGTAAGATCACTTAAGTGTGGTTCTCTGTAGGCTTTTCACGGCGTCTTCTTGGATCATCTCTTATTGTTAGCAATAGCGATTTGCTTATAATGCGTCCAAGACACCTGTAAGTAAATGGCTAGATCAGAATTCTCTCAGTTTAAGGGGTTGCGGACAGCTTTAAAGAGAATTGACAAATCCCATTGGCTCGCAGTCGTTCAAGCCCTTTTAGTTACAGTGTTGTGGTCATCATCTTGGGTTATTATCAAATATGGGTTACGAGAGATTCCTCCCATGATTTTTGCTGGACTTCGATATTCTATCGCTTCTTTGATGCTATTAAGCGTCATCCTGGTGACTCCCGACCAGAGAAGGGCTTTGAAAGGTCTATCAATAACATGGTGGAAACGCTTGGTGACATATGGAATCCTGTTTTATGCAGTGACCCAAGGTGTTCAATTTATTGGCTTGGCTTTGTTACCAGCGATCACCGTAAGTCTTCTTTTGAACCTCACGACTGTTTTCGTGGTTATTTTTGCCATTCACTTTTTACGAGAAATCCCAAACAAAAAACAACTCTTCCTTATAGGAGTAGCGATGTTAGGGGTATACGTCTATTTTTACCCCCTAACCCTTTCTGAAAGTAGCGGCCTTGGCATTCTTATTGTTTTTCTTGGAGTTATCGCTAATGCGTTGTCTTCCATTCTTGGAAGGGCGATCAATAAACCGCAGGAGCTTGCTCCATCACTTGTAACCACCATAAGTATGGGCATTGGTTCACTTGCTTTACTTGGCTCTGGTCTCATTTGGGATGGTTTGCCATCCCTGACCCGCTTAGGATTGTTCTATGTCTTATGGCTAAGTATTCTTAACACTGCAGTCGCCTTTACGCTCTGGAATAAGGCCATGCAACGATTACACGCGATTGAAATAACAATCATTAACAGCACGATGCTGCCTCAAATAACTATATTGGCTTTGGTCTTCTTGGGAGAACTCCCAACTTTCCTCGATTGGCTTGGAATCTTCTTGATATTTATTTCTGCTTTACTTGTTCAACTCTTTCGAGTGCGATCGAATAACGAGTAAATCTAATAAGTCCTATAAATCACACATAAAACAAGATAAAGAAGAAGTGGTAACTGTTTGCCCTCTTTCCAGTATCTTAATCGTGGTCTTTAATTGATTCACATAATTGCATCGACTATTTCTTCCGGTTTGGAAATAATCAGATCCGGTTTGGCCCTCATCAGTCTATCTTCAGAGTGAAAGCCATAGGTTACGACAATTACTTTCTTGAGTTGGGCATTGCGGGCTGCAAGCACATCATCTTCCATATCTCCAATATAAACGGCCGATTCAGGTTTTACTTTTAAGCAATCTAAACAAAGGAAAAATTGCGTTGGGTCAGGTTTCAGAGTGCCTTGATCAGCACCAATAACACAATCAAAGTAATTAAGTAGTCTAAATTTTTTTAGCATGGATTCAATCTTCTCAAGATGACTATTTGAGACGATTGCAAGCTTAAAATGCGTTGAAAGTTCCTCTAGAACGTTTTTAATGTCAGGAAAAGGGTTGATGAGGTGTTCAAGCCTTGCGTACTCCCTATAGTAGATCTCCACAACCTTTTTTATCTCTTGGGGGGAGGTGATACCCAGCCGCTTCAGATGCTTTTTCCAATCCACCTTAAAGAAATTTCCAGATTCAAAGACCTGTTCCGGTACCGCTAGATTCAGCTCCTTCTTTATGATCTTGTAAATTTCTGGTATCACGACAAAGGAATCTATAATCACCCCATCTAAGTCAAAGATCACTGCTTTTGTCTCCATAATAAAAAAGTGGGAATACAACCGTTATAAGGTCTTGGAGCACTGCAAAATCCCTTTGAAGCATCATTGATCATATTTGCTTCACTCGACTGAATAACAAGCAATTACTTGCTCGTAGAAGATCTTAGAACGCTCTATTATTTTATCGAACATCAAATTATTATCGTACATTCTAAAGCAGTCCGACCATTCAGTGTACCTTACTTCTTGTAAACGATGCAAATATGCCGCCCCAAAAACAAAGGCCAGCAAAAATGATGAACAGTGCGCGCACACTCCTCAAAAACAACGGATATAATTCTGGGGTGATTTGAACCCGTCCGAGGTATAAAGTAAATAACAATATAGTAATTCCCATACTGAGCATCTGCCCTAACAGACGCATGGTTCCACGTGTCCCTGAAGCGACTCCGTAAACCTCCTTTTCAACCGAACCCATTACCACATTAAAATTGGGTGGGGAAAATAAAGCGGCGCCAAGACCAAGGATAGCTAAGCCAGTGATAATTAACTCAATAGGTGTTTTTTTGTTTAACCACATGAATAGGGAGAGTCCTACAACTGTCAATGTCATTCCACAGGCCACAATTCTTTGAGGCTCAATTCTATCGGAAAGCCAGCCAGCAATCGGGGAAAAAGTAGCTTGGACCATAGGTTGGGCCACTAAAACCAAGCCAGCATTTTGAGGGCTCAGTTCTTTGATATATTGCAAATATAGGCTCAATAGGAAAGTCGTTGCATAAGTTGCACTGAAATAAATCAACGCAGCTAGGTTAGAGAATGCAAAAACTCTGTTTTTTCTGAAAAGTGTTATCTCTAAAACAGGACATTCCACCTTTATTTCCCATTTAACGAATATATAAAGTCCTATAATCCCCATTAGAATGAACCATACACCCCTAATCTCAGGTAATTGAGAAAATCCATACATCACTCCTAGAAGCATGAGCCCATAGATAACGGATCCTACTAAATCGAATTTCTCTCCCTTTGCCTCGGCCCACTCACCCTTCAGTTTCCAGAAAATTACTATAATCATTATTAAACCCAAAGGCACATTGAAAAGAAAAATACTTCTCCAGCCAAACTGTTGTGTTAGAAAGCCACCTAAATAGGGGCCCGATAGTTGCCCTAAAAATACAGTCGTTATAATTATCCCCAACACTTTTCCCCGCTCCCCAGGAGGAAAGACAGATGTTAAAATCGCTATGTTTGTCCCAAAAATCATTGCTGCACCAATTCCTTGCAGAAATCGGGCCCCAATAAGTACGAGCGCAGAGCCAGACAACACCGCAAGAAGAGATGCCCCCGTATAACAGGAAACACCGTAGGTAAAATATTTCTTCCTCCCATAAATATCTGCTAGCCTTCCAAAGGGCACAAGAAATATTGCTGCAGCTAAAAAATAGGATGTAGCGACCCAATTTAATATAACTATGTCTAGTACAAATTCATATCCAATTGAAGGCAGCGCAATACTAACCGAAGACTCTATAAAGGGAGTAACAAACGAAGACAGTATTGTAACCAAGAATACTGCTCCTTTATCACTACCCTTATTCATATTTTGTCGCTCCAATCAAAAAAACCTCAATTAATAGAGTTCAATATCATCTGATTATATATCGATGAGATTCACTTTGGAGAGCTCATTTGAAAGCAGAAGCTTTCACTTTTTTATCTATCATTTGATCGGGAGAGTACAAGAACGGACTAAACTCTTAGCTATTCTCGTACTTTACCTCGTGCTAGTGATGCAAATATACCACCAAAACAAAGGGTTGCAAAAATAATGAGGGCAGTATGCATGCTCTTCAAAAACAGTGGATAGAATTCGGGGGTTATTTGAACCCGACCCAGGTATATCGCAAAAAGCAGCATGGCAATTCCCATGCTTAGCATCTGGCCTGTTAAACGCATGGTTCCTAGAATGCCCGAGGCCACCCCATAAAACCTTTTTTCAACAGAACTCATCACTGCATTCGTATTGGGCGAAGCAAACAGGGCAAATCCTAAACCGAGGAGGATTAAACCCACTATGAGAAACTCCAACGTTGTTGTCTCATTTAATTGTGTGAACAAAGCAAGCCCTACAACGATTAAAGCCATTCCTAACGAAGCAACTCGTTGGGGCTCAATTCTATCAGAAAGTCGACCGGCAAACGGGGAAAACATAGCCTGGATCACCGGTTGGACTATTAAAATCAAACCTGCATTTTGAGGATTCAACCCTTTTATATATTGCAAATACAAGCTTAATAGAAAACTGATGGCAAAAGTCGCGCTATAATTAATCAATGCGGCTAGGTTTGAGAATGAAAAAGCCCTGTTCATTCTGAAGAGCGTTATTTCCAAAATAGGGCTTTCTACCCTCATTTCCCAAATTATAAATGCGAAAAGTCCTACGACTCCTCCTAGTAAAATCCAGATCCCCAACATGGCAGGTAACAGTGAAAACCCATACATTATCCCTATAAGCATGAACCCGTAAATTATAGACCCACCTAAATCGAATTCCTCACCCTTTGCCTCGGCCCACTCACCCTTCAATCTCCAGAAAATTAATACTATGATTCCTAAGCCTAAGGGAACACTAGTAAGAAAAATGCTCTTCCAACCAAAATGCTGCGTTAGAAAGCCGCCTATAAACGGGCCCAGAGAAAGTCCAGAATAAACTGATGCTGTATTTATCCCCAACACTTTTCCCCGCTCCCCCACAGGAAATACGGACGTTAAAATTGCTACGCCCGTCCCAAAGATCAGTGCTCCACCGATTCCTTGCCAAATTCGGGAGGCAATAAATCCCATTGCAGAGCTTGAAATGGCTGCAAGAAGAGATGACCCTGTATAACTCAACACTCCGTAGGTAAAAAGCCTTTTACGTCCATATAAATCTGCAAGTCTTCCAAAAGGCACAAGAAACATTGCTGCCGCTAAAAGATAGGAGGTATTGACCCAACTTAATAAAACCGCGTCCATTGCAAATTCATTCCCAATTGAGGGCAGCGCAATATTGACTGCTGATCCCATAAAGGGTGTCAGGAACGATCCTAGCGTCGCTATAAGTAAAGCCACCCTTTTTTGGCCAATTTCATTCATTCTTATCCTTCCGATTTTACATATTTAGATGAAGTAAACTTAATATTAAACAGAGGGCCCAAAGAGGTTTGAATCGCCTCCAAAGCGAACCTTGAGATAGGCTCAATAGTTCAGGTATATAAATTCAGCATGAGCTACTGTGAAGCCCCGTATTATAATTTGGACTACTAAGACGATTCAGTTACCAATTAGCTCGTATATTTTTTAGACATTTAAATAATATGACGTGCCAAGTCTAATATAAGCGTGCTAAATGCATTTGCCACAATTCACTTTGCCACGAAACAACGATACAACTGTAAAATTTTTCTGCTAATGTCTTGACCAAAAAATCAGATTTACTCGGGTTTAAGATGCTATCATGGCGTTTGACTAAACTCCATCAAAATATGGGGGAGGAGACGCAAAATTGTTATTGATAGTTAATATACTGAAACAGGTGACGGTTTTAGGAAGAGAATAACTTATGTACTTAATTTAGACTATTGGATCTAGATTGAACGAAGAACTTTTTAGCAGTCTCCTTTCTGCGATTAATACTTTTTTAACAGTAGCTTTGGGTCTTGAACTTTGTGAACTCTTGACGCAAGAATAATGTCTACATCTGAGTCGAACTGATTAGCTTATCGTCGTTGTAGTAGTGGACGAGTCAGTTTACCAAGATCTCGAAACCAAGTCGAATATTACTCCCTTTGGAAAGAATTTGCATCATCCTAGAATCTATTAATCAATCATGGACTTAAAAAGATCCAAACGCCCCGGAGTGGTTGAAAAAAATAAAAGTTGAGATAGCAAAAAACATTTCCAACTTCTTGGATCCGATTCACGTCTCACGAGCAGTTCCTAAACAATATCACACAAATAAGAATTCTAACACATCTATCAGATCAAAAGAAACATTCAATGACAGAAAGAGGAAAATAGCTGCGCTTAACCAATTCTATTATCAAGGATAAACTTTCTATCCTCGACCAAGAAGGGTTCATCATTATCGAAAATGCCACCTATGGACGGAATATCCGCAAAAATATGTAAATATCAGAGATGAGAAAACTCGCCCTGAATGAGTTGGAGACCAGATTTTCCGGTTTGTGGTTTTAGAATTTCTTAGGTCTTTCTGAGGATATTTATAATAGTAAATGGTCCCAAAAGCGAAACAAAAGCTGAAATGACAGAAACGTGTCGCTACTCAACCTTGGATTTTATTTATTGGAACTCAACTTATCGTGAGAGACGCTTCAACTCATACTTAAGCTCCTACCAAACCCGTAATTTGGTTATTCCAGAAGATTTTTTATCTATTTTTGTCTTACTTTAATACGAGGGCAGGGGATCAGGGGTTGGGTTGAGCAGCAGATTTCACCACTGAATCCCTTGCCATTTTTTTACAAAATGCAAGTTAGAGATCTTTTCACATCATATCCCTTTAAAGAGTGGTTCAAAACTGAATCTTTTGAAGCATTCGATTTTTGAACAAGGGAATGAATTGTGCCAATATGTGCCAACCATATGATCCTAGAAAATTACAATGGGAACGGAAAAGAACGGATCTGCTTTGCTTCTGTCAAGAAAACCCTAATCAAGCTGGAGAAGACGCCCTTCAGTTGATACGCATCTACAAAATCATTATTCTCTGAATTCCATCCAACCCCAATGATGTGGAAGGCCATTAATTGCCCTTCCATGTTTCTAATTACAAGAAAAATGCACCCAACAGACCGATGTCCCACCCTTTCTCTATGCCAATCCATTAGATCAATGCCCAAACAGCTTTTATCCACTCAATTAATTTTTAGTAGATGAATGGAATTAATTTTTTAGTTCTTGTCATATAATCTTTATAATTGTCTCCAAACTTTTCGATTAACATCTTTTCCTCGATTCTTATTCTATAAAGGGTTAAAGGAACGAGCATAAGCATAATTAGAACCCCATAGAAGCTCGTAAAAATCAGAGGGATGCCTATTCCATACATAAACATGGCAAGGGATATAGGGTGCCGTACGTGTTTGTAGACTCCATGTGTGATAAGTTTGTGGTTTTGTAGGGTTCTCAGACCGTATGCATAATATTTTCCTAAAGTTCTCTTACCTATTCTACGGATAGCGACACCTATCACAAAAAGAAGCAAGCCAGTAATATTTATCAGATTCGTATGGTATGACATCTCTTGAATCTTAACAAAATCCCACCATGTAATAATTAATGCGGAAAAAAAGGTTATTGACGCTGGAATAATGAAATACCAGTCTGATTTTATTGTTTTAATCATCATATCTTCACTAATATCTTTCATTTGTTCTTTTTTACAAAGATTAAGGGCACTATGGTACAGAATAATCTTGATAAAAGAAAATAATGGAAACCTCCCAAAAACAAAAACCGCATCAGCAAACCCTTTCACATTCAAACTGGCCAATCTTCACTTTCCCATATTCACTCAATATTCATCTTCACCAGAACTCATCCTTTCCTTTTCCCATGTTCCAACCCACCCCTCCGTTGAAGAGAAGTGGGGAAGGATTAAGAGAGGATCAACCAAAGAACCGTCGCGATTCCAATAAGTAGTAAGCCCAGCAATCCAAGTACTAGGGCATGATTAACTTGTTGGCTTCGCGTACCATCTCTCTGCTCTCGCTCTACCGTTTTTACTAAAATATCAACACTTTGAGGGGTAATCCGTTTCATGAGGGCGCTTGGTCCAGCAAGAGAAAAGAGGGCTCCCAAGATTGACAAAACAAACCCTTCAATAGTTACAATGTTTATAAATGAAATTATTGCCTTCCCTAGAATGAGTATGAATAAGACGAAGGTCCCTACTATGATGAATCCTGCAATGAAAAATAACAATGAAAATAGTCGCAAAATATTTAGAAACACTTTTTTTTTATTATTCTGATTCGAGAGTGGTTTTTTTCTGTTTTGTTGATTTTTTTGCATTTTCCAATTTTCCTGTTCAGTAATATCTAATTTTTACAGGCTATACATACCCTATCATTTGAGTTGTATTAATATAAAAAATTATATAAAAACATTTTGCATATTTTCTATAAATTTTTTCATATATAAG
>JBHIFL010000021.1:0-52113 GCA_046761065.1 Candidatus Heimdallarchaeota archaeon | reverse complement strand
TAATATCTAGATATATATCCCCCCCCTCATTGTGAGTGTAACAGAGCACTAGTCATAAATGCTACTCTATAATTAACGACGCTCAGACGCTCTGGTATTTTTCAGTTTCATGGTCGTCATTTGTATAAATTGGAACCCCGAAAGATACTATGATCACACTTGCTTAAGACATTGATCTTGTGGTGGTTAGATTTCTCTTAAATGTCTTCCAAATTTTTGGGAAAATTCATATGGGGTTTATAGGTTATTGTAATCTCCAGATGGATCATCTACTTTGTGGTAGCCAGTTTGTGAATGGTGTGTGTCGTGAAAGCCCTTAAAAGCAATTTTTCAAAAACATCATTAAAAAATCCGGCATATAAAAGTGGTTTTAGATCTGATCAACAAAGCGAAACTCTTTTTTGTTTATCAGGATTATCCCTATGCGATCTCATGATTGATGGAAAAGGATCGAGGGTATGAAGCTGAAAATTAAAACGTTGCTATTACTATTTATTACCACAACAATGCTCCATATCACTATTATGAACCCTTTTCCTACGTCACCAGGAGCTCATTCAAGTCGTGACCTGCTGTCCACAAAGATCGACAAAAATCATTCATTATATGTTACTGAGAGATCGATCAGGAGTCAACAGAGTCTATTGTTAAAACTGCAACCTAAATGGGTCTGGATGGACGCCGCTAATGCGTTTTTAACTATCCAGCTTGGAGATGTCAATGGGGATCAGCTACTTGATGTAGTTGCAGGGGCCTCGTCGTACGTCGTTGCCATAGATGGACGAACTGGGAGCATGATCTGGAACAATACCGACCCTGTTGGTCGCGTTTTCAGTCTATCGATAGGCAATCTCGATGGGGATGCAAAGGAAGATGTGATTGCCGGGGGGTTTGATCGAAATGTTACTGCAATTCAAGGGGCAACAGGCACTCTCCTTTGGAAATTTGGTGGTAAGAGCGAGAACGCCCCCCAAGAAGTTATCAGAACTATAGAAACCGCGGATTTTACTGGAGATGGCATCGATGATATCATCGCCGGATCAGATGACTGGCACATTTACTGCATCGATGGAGTAGATGGGACCCTTTTGTGGCGACGCCCCAAGGAAGAGGTTATAATCAATCTCTCCTACGCAATTGCTTTAGGTGATTTAGATAATGATTCCCGAATAGACATTGTTATTGGTGACGCATCCAATGTGTTTAGTTACAAAGGTGCGGATGGAGAACTCATGTGGAGGAATCCTGCGCCTAGAGCGGGGGTTTGGAGCCTTATTGCCGCGGACATCAATAAAGATCACCGCATAGAGGTACTTGCCGCTTGTGCGGATGGTAAGCTCTATGTCTTTGATGGGAGGACGGGGCAAGAAATTTGGCAGTTTACGGTGGGGGGTGTCATCCGAAGCATCGCTCTTGGGGACTTTGATGGAGATGGGGTGCAAAATGATATTCTAACAGGTTCTTACAACCAGACAGTTACTACCATCAATGGAATGGATGGAACTGAGCTCTGGACGACTGCTAAAGTAGGTGGGTGGATTCGTATTGTTAAGACCGGTGATTTCAATGGGGATGGCATCTCGGATGCAGTAATCGGGGCAAGTGATAATACTATCTATATCTTAGATGGTAAAATGGGCGAGATTCTCACAACGATTTCTACATTCAACAGTATTACTGATCTTGACGTAGCTGATGTTGAAAGGGATGGGTTCTTGGATCTTATCTTTGCTGACGGAATTGCGCTAAGAAGCTTCAGCACGGGGGGAAGGACGTGGGTTACAGAGTCCACAATCCCCCCAATTCCCACTGACGAATTAACAATCCCTTGGATCACGCCTGTTCTAACCCTTGCCACTTTTTTCTTTATAGCAACTACAAAACTATTGAAAAAGCGAAAAATCAAAAAGAATTAGATGACTAGCCATTAAATCGAGTTTCTTATTGTTGCATTAAGAGATATGTAATTAATCTGGACATAAAAAAGCTCAGGCAACACGTCCTCATTAGTTTGACTGGGAGATAAACTGCTATTTTCAATTTGATCCACAATTTCGATGATTACAGATTTTAACCAATGCATAGCTTTGATATAAACAAAATGGAGACCTGTATAAAAAGTATCCTCAGATTTCCGCGGGGGGCGGGATTTGTTCAAATATCTCTCTAGTGGATTGTTAAAGTTCTAAAAGCTGACAATTTCTTTCTTTTTCGATTTAGAATGATGCTGGGAGCAAGTTCCATTCAAATTGAGATCAAATATTGAAGCCTGAAGAATTGAAATATTAAATTATAAGAATGTATTATATAATAGTAAAGGCAATTCGCGGGTGTGGCAATTGAAGATCCCATATAAAAAAATTTTAACTCCGCCCGTGATCCTAGAACCGATTCCTGGATCCCCTGATACTTCTCTTCGTCTTATCGCACGAACAACCCGCTTCCATCATGTGCTGCCGGCTGATGTGGATCTTCTCAAGAAGGGGGTGCTGTGTGAGCGACGGGATGTTTCAACAGTAGAAGAGCTCGTTACAACAGTGGAAGAGCTCTGGAGTAAAGGAATTGGCGAATCGCCTTCCAAAGCGCGGTTAGCCGTTTTCCTTTCCAAAATGTTGACACAACTTTTCCCTGAAAATTCCGCAGAAATTCCCCCTGAAATCAATCGAGTGGTCCAATCGCTGCCTCGGATTCGCACAAAAAGAACAAGGCGGATGATCGCATCTCAATGGATCGACCGTCCCTCAAAAGATTTAAAGGCGAGATTAGTGGAGATGGGATGTTGGGTGGAGTGGGGATTCTGGGACCTCGTGATTAATTACCACGCTTTAGATGAGTTTTCAGCGTGTTGGCCACATCGTTCGACTTAACATCATATCACGGTTCCCCCATCCGAAGTTTCAATTTGCTGGCCTCTCGGTGTTGCTATGAGAGCCGAGGATCCTGTCAGAAAAAACTTGAAATGCAAATACGTGCTTGCTTCGCGGTACCACCTCTCGCTTGTATTCGCTCAAAGTTTCCTAGGTGTATATTTTAGACTTTGTATATGAGAGCTGTTAGTGCAGCCAGTCCCACCGGTCCGGCGACCGGAAGGGGTCTTTCCATTCGTCGGTGCCATAGTCATACTCCGCTTCTAAGTCAGCGAGGTTGAAGATGTAGTTGTACAAGGGGCCACAGTTGAACCCAGCCAGAACCACACGCTCCGCGCGCTTCGCTACAAAGGCTTTGAGGTCACGGGTTTGCCTGTCGGGCACCAGCAACAGGACATGGAGTTCCTGATCGTTCACATCACAGAAACAATAATGCTCGGGAAACGCCGTCCGGAAATATGCGACTTCGTCGGGCGTCTGGGCCCTGATGAAGAGGCGGAACTCTCGAACTGATAAGAAGTGCTCTAGGAGGACGGCGACATCGTCCCCGGCGATCAACTCAGACAGCAAGCGCTTCTTCGTAGCAAATGCGCGCTTGATAGAAAATCCAGTCGCCCGGGCAACCTCGCGCAAAGGGCGCGCGGGGCGGGTCAGGAGCCGTTGTCCGGGAATGGCCAAGTCACCCGGGTGGAGAGCCACACGGGTTGCCACGACGCCACCGCGTAAATTAAAGGCGCGAGAAGTTTCCACGTCAATGCCGAACCGTCGGAGCACAAAACCGTGGTAAAACCGTCATATCGGAACCAATGGACCCCAGGAAAGCCGTGGGTTGCGGTAAAGTGCTTCACGCGTGTCATGAGCTTGTGGGCAATAAGACCGGGGAACCAGAGACTGATGAGGAGGGTCAGGCCATCTTGACCGGACTGCTCCTTTCCCGGGGGGAGCAGGCGGGCCGCATTGTAGAGGGGCTGGCCCGAAAGTACTGGTCAACACGGGCCGTGGCTTGCTCCCGCATGTGCAAGAAGAAGAGTAGGGTCGGTTCAAGGCCGATACAGTACTGCTTCAAATAGCGGCGTTCTTCCAGGTGGAGTTTCATGACGCAATGTTTGACGACATGGTAAGCGGTGGAGCGGGGGAGGTGCAGCTCCGTCCCAAAGTGTTGGGCGTCTGCGCAGTTGAGGGCAATGGTGCGGGCAATGATGGTTTTTTCCGTATCACTGAGAGAACGGACAGAAAGGGCTTGGGTATAGAAGGCTTCCAAGAAGACATCAGGGGAGATCTGGGGGAGCTGCGAGCGCGGGCCATTGTCCGCAAGAGCTTTCACACTGTCGTGAAAATCAAATAGCAACAGGATATCATCCTCGGCAGCCCGGATAAGCTATCCACGGGAGAACTCCCACCCTCGTGATAGATTGTGGTTGGATCGTGATCCCGACATTGCGCAATATCGGAGTCCGCTTGTGATCGGAAAAGGGGCTTCGATGGCTAAGAATCCTGCGAAATGACCTCTACTATGAACTAAAACGCCCCACCAAGCGGGAAGCGAACTAGGCCCTCCAGGTGGTGCGGTATTTTGCCCAGGAAGTGAAAGGCTTACTCGGCCTCCGACCTTAAAACCCTTGAGATTCCATCCTAGAATTCGATATCTACGTTGGATAAGAGGCCAGGTTCGTCGATTAGGGAATTACTGACAGGGATGGCGCTGTAGCCTGCGGGGTAGGGATTGTTTTCACTACCAAGCCACCGGATGACGGAATCATGAGAATCCGCCTTTACACGATCCGGTATCCGTTGCTAGGGGTCACTGAAAGGAGTTCATCAAATCTAAATTGTGCCAATACTCGATTTTTAATCCTTCCGGTATTAGTGCCGCGTTGAGCGAATTCTGACCTACCTAACTGGTAGTATCGAGAGTGAGTACCCTTTAGACCTTAATTTGCTTTGAAGGAAGGCGGTTATGTTTTGATTATCCGCCGGAAGTCTCGAAGTCCCGGAAGCGGGAATTCTCGGAAGCATATTATTTGCCGGTTGGAGTCTGGTTATCTCGGGAAATGCCCGTCACGCGCTAGCTAAAGCTTCCAAACAATTCACAATATTAAGCAAGGCGCTGAGTGATATCCAGGCGCGGTTGAAGATTCCCCTAGCGGTATGGACGCGAGGATCAACCCTCCTGCTGAAAGTGCAACAGCAAAGGATACTGAGGGAATATTTCACAAAGAAGGGATAACTGCGGTTTCTGAGCTAGTTTTCAATCTTCCACAAAAAGTAAGCTAATAAGTAGATATCTTACCATATGAGAAATAAGTAAGCCCGTCCACACGGATACTTTTTCTCCCCGAAAGAGTAAAATAACCGATAACATACAATAAAGTAGATAGGCTATCAAAAAAAAGTGTAAAGGACGGATTATCTTGACTAGCCTCTTAGACCCGTTAGAAGTAAAAGGGATAACGCTGCAAAACCGAATTGTAATGCCCCCAATGCAAAACAGTTTGGCGACCACGGAGGGAATGGTAACGGATGCGCTCGTGAATCACTATGTGCGCCGTTCAGGAAGCCTCGGCCTTATGATCGTCGAGCATAGCTACGTGTCTCTGGAAGGAAAGCTCGCGGAAAAGCAACTTGGGATATACGATGACCGATTGACTCCGGGTTTGGAACGGATTGCGAGCCAGGTTCATGCTACAGGCACACCTGTGGTAATTCAGCTAAACCACGCCGGAAGAACCACAACGCAGGAGATAACGGGGATGCAACCGGTTGCCCCTTCTCCAACCGACGCGGCACGAGAGCTTCAAGTAGAAGAGCTGGACTCCCTTGCTGAAACCTTCGTAATGGCCGCAGAAAGAGCAGTGAAGGCGGGGTATGACGGCGTAGAAATTCATGGGGCACATGGGTTTCTTTTAAACCAGTTTTTTTCGCCCCTCTCCAATCAACGTAAGGACCAGTATGGCGGAGCGGTAGAAAACCGGATGAGATTCCCCCTAGAAGTAGTAGAACGCGTGATAGATCAGGTAGGGGGAAGGTTGATCCTGTACCGGTTAGGTGCCGACGATCTAATGCCGGAGGGGACAACGATCAAAGACTCTCAAAAATTTGCAAAAAAGCTAGAAGACACCGGGGTGGATATCTTAGATATATCAGGGGGGTTGAGCGGTAGCCGACCTACTCAATTACAAGGACACCAAGGGTATTTCATCCCACAAGCCCAAAAAATCAAAGAAGTGATAGATAGCCCGGTAATTGGGGTTGGAGGAATCACAGATCCTGAGTATGCGAACAAAGTAATCCAAGAGGGCCAGGTTGATTTAGTTGCGGTAGGTCGCGCATTTCTAAAGGACCCGGATTGGGCGAAAAAGGCCATCAACACCTTGAAGAAATAGCAGACTAGCAATCGGAGTAGGAAAATCAGGTTCCTGATTTTCTCTCGTCATGGCCGCCCTCCTTCACGATCTCGTGGATACTGCCCTCCACCCCTCCAAATTAGGCCGGACTATAACAATCCCGGACCCTTATGTCCAATGGTTGTATGAACACCACCATTCTAAGGTCCACCCCACCTATCCGAAACTCAAGCTCCTCCAAGAAGCCAACTCGCGCACCTCCCGTTACGCCCGCCTCCTCTCCCTCCCGACGCGCCGCCGCAAGGTGGCTCCCATTAATATCGATCAGCTCATCCAACATCTCGAACAGGCCGCTCACCGCTCCGTCTACCAGCTCTATTCCCTCATCTATCACTCACAGGAGCTCAACAGTTTCACAGCTTCGAAAGCTCAGCCCATTGAAACCCTCCGCAATCGCTTGGTCGGCGTGGCTAATTGGGCTCTGTTCCTGTTACGAACTTCGACCTCAACTTCCCTCCCTGCTTCGGCACCCCTAGCTGGATAGCCAGGTGCAATTCCTGACTCTGTCGAGACGGAAGATCCCCGGAACACAAATGAGCCATCCGTTTCGTGGTGAATCCCATGCGACATGACACGTACTCGACGGAATAGACGCAAACCCCGCTCTCCGGAGCTTTCGTACACCAAGAAGCGGTTATTCGACGTGTTCGCGGAAGAGGTCGATTTCTCGTTCTTTAAACTGCTCGAGGAACTCCTCAACGGACAGGCGGACGTCTTTGGACTGGGTAATGTAGCGACCAACGACGAGGATGTCCGCTCCGCGCTTTAGAGCGTCGGACACGTTATCAGGACGGAGCCCGCCGGCAACGGCGACGAGGAGTTGCGGGTAAGTTGCTTTAAGGGTTTTACAGAATTGCCAGCGTTTATCAGCCGTTTCCCCCCCGGCACGCTCCACATCCACGGAGCGATGGAGCAGGACGATCTTAGGTGGCGTTTTCAAGGTTTCAATGAGAGCCACGGGATCGTCAATGTTCATGGTGTCCAAGATCGAGTAGATGCCCATGCGATCGGCTTCATAAATCGCATTGTCAATGGTGGGGAGTGCCGCGGTCCCTAAGACGGAAACCGCATCGGCCGACTCCTCAAAGGCGAGATCCACTTCCACCTTCGCAACATCCATGGTCTTGAGGTCGGCAACGATAAAGGCATCGCGTTTCAACGCACGAATCTTAGTAACCACGCTGACGCCATACTTCTTGATGAGGGGGGTCCCCGCCTCAAGGATTAAACGGTCACTATCCGGTAATTGGAGCAAAAGCCGTTCAACCGCGGTCATGCTGGGGACATCTAAAGCGATCTGCAAATAAGGGGGGCGCCACAAACGAGGGCGGCGGAAGCCCATGATGGGGTGTTTCGCGCGGTCTTTCTCGTAAAGGATTTTCTCGAGAGGTGGGTAATTTTGCATGGCCCGTTTGAGCGCGAGTTTAGTGGCTGTATAGTTGTATTGATAGATCTTGGAATAATCTGTGGCTTTCGGGTGGATGAAGACCCCACAGATTATGACCCACTCATCGAGTTTGGCGTTGGGGATGACCCCTTCCTCCACGGCATCGGCCACCGCTTTGGCGACCGCAGCTTGTGCCGGACCAAAGATTTTCCCCGCATCGTCCATGTCCTTAACTGTAACTTTAGGAACGACAAGCGTATGGGGTTTGGGGGGAAGGTTGGGGCGGATGACCGCTAGCAGCGGGGTATGGCCAGCTGTTGGGTTTGCCAGGGCTTCTGCAAACGCTTGTCCTACTGCACCTTCTTTATCGCCTATACATAAGTCAATATGAGCCAGCTCATCACCGGAACCGGTGAGCGCTTCACCGATTAAATATGTCATACGCTTGCCTCAATCTGCCTTTAGAGCGGGTACTTTTAACCCTATCGTAATATTGATAGCTATAAATATACGTACTGAATTCCTTTGTTATTAGTTGATTATATAGTTATTTTACTTTTTCTTCAGTTCAGGTACTTCTCAAGGACACATAATTCTTCAGGGGACAATCTAGCTTTCTGACGCATGTGCCACACGCTCTTGGAGTAGTCCAGCACCCTGCACGCCTTGCGTAAGTGGCAGCCATCTGTTCTTCTGCTCGCTGATACTTCGCTTGGAGGGAAAGATCGGGTGGAATCGGGGTTCCCGAGATATCGGTGAACCCAGCCCAGCTCACTGTTTCAAGTCCTAGTCCTTTCGCAAGGTGGACAGCTTGTTTCATGAGCTTTGTAGTTGCTCCGAGATGAAGGTCAAGACAAAAATTGGGGCGAAAGGCCAAAAAACACACAGGGAGCGAAGGATCGAGACTCAGAATGAATTCCACAATATTCGTAATTTCATGCTGGTCAATGATGCCGAGGATCACGAGGATGCGGAATTCCCACAGCTTGTCCCGGTAGCGGGCCATCGTTTCCGCATTTCGTAGCACGGGTTCGACAGGTGCACCGGTCAGTTCTCGGTGGAGTAAGTCGCTGGCCGCTTTGATATCAAAAGTGATGGAATCGGAGAGGTGAAGGATCTGCTTAAAACTCTCTGGAGTGGGAAAGCCGTTCGTATCAAAGTTCACTTTGACAGAGGGATCAATTTGTTTGGCTTCCCAAACCATATGCTCAACCCAGGGCAGAGCAACGGCGGGAGAGCCCCCACTGAAAAATAATCGATCCGCGGCAATCAATTTTCCCCAGATGGAATGAATAGAACGGAGCCCCTCTTTCGCAATAAGCCGGGGGGCGACCCAGCCCAGTGATTGGGTAGGATCACGAAGATAGCCGTGAGCGATCTTCCAGTTTTGACAATTCAAACACTTGAAATTGCAGGAGACCGTAAACACTGTAAATGAAGCCGATGGTGCCGGATGGAGCTGAAACGAAGTGACTTCGGGAAGACCCAGTAAACAAACACCCCGTTCATTAGCTAAGCGATCCACGCTGCACTTCCAGGAGCAGAGTTTGCAATCATGGAGTTCTTGTAGGGTCGGATATACGTCTGGTGCAAGCTCTTCTTCAGGGGATTGATGGGTCCTCCGGATTGGATCCCTTTGCTTCATTGGTCGTCGCTCCTTGGGATCTAAAAGCCCCGTTGAGATGGGATCACATCCATATGACCGAGTAAACGTCTTTAAGCAGGAGACTTCTGTTCACATATCCAGCAGGAGATGAATTGAAGTGTTAAATTGCCATTTCTGAAGCTTCATACATTTCAATATTCTTCCAGATTGAAAGCTTTTGCCATAATGCAGGATCTTTTTTCCTCATTAGGAATCAAAACAAGGCAATGGAATCCAAGTTGGTTTTGCGCTTTTATCAGCAAAATTAGAGGGATATTTAAAGAATCTTATTCGATTTGGAGGACTTTATTCACGAGGTACGTTCCAGTTCTAATAAGCACGTTAATACCTCTTAAAATCAGCAAAAAGGTGAAAACATGAGCCAATTACCTTGGATTATTGCCCATCGCGGAGCTTCGGGGCATTACCCAGAAAACACACTTCCATCGTTTTTAGGAGCCGTAGAATTGGGCGCTACTTGTGTTGAAATGGATATTCAACCGACTGCTGACAAAAAGTTAATCCTCTTCCATGACCAAACTCTGGAACGCATTGTTGGCATCCCCCAAAAAATATCCGAGCTGGCATGGCGAGAAGTCCAGCAACTTGATGTCGGACGATGGAAAGCCCCCCAGTGGGAAGGAACGAGAGTTCCACTCCTCCACGAAATCTTAGAGAAGCTGCCAAGATCTATAAACTTGAACCTCGAACTCAAGTATCATTCACCCCATGAGGACTGGTTTGAGCGGTCAGTTCTAGACGTTGCCTTGGAGCACCACCTCCCCCATAGAGGATATCTAGCCATTAAGCACATTGAAACTATTCCTCTCCTCAAAGAATTGTCCCCTGACTGTCCGTTAGGTCTTTTGCAAAAAGAAAGGACGCCAAAAGAAGCGTTAGATCTGTGTTGCAAGTGGGATCTTCCAATTGTTCAAATTAGAAAATCGGCAGCGACGAGCGAGTGGGTCGAACGATTTCACGAGCAAGGTATCAAAGCCAATTTCTTTTGGACAGATGATCCGAAGGAAATGATCCATCTTTTTCGAGATCTAAAAATCGACGGAATTTTAACGAACTATCCAGAAAGAGGCGTCCAAGTACTTCAACAGCTTGGTTTTTCCGTTTAAATATGGAGGGAGACAAGATTGTGGGTGCAACCACTTCTCGTGATCTTCCAGAATCGTCGTACTCAAGTCGATCGAGGAGGTTCCAACAGCCCAGATAGAATATCTTCGGCTCCCGCCCGCAAATCGACACAGAAGAAAATACCAACGTTGATAAACCGCGTATAGCAAGCCTCGTTGCTGATACCAATAGAATTCTATTAGAATTCTAAAGGAATATCAATAGAATTCTAAATGTAATCGTTATTCGAGTAGATTCTTACGAACTCTCTTAAAATGCCATCTCTTAATGACAGGTGAGTTTGAGAGGGATTCCAAAAACTTGGAGGCACTCTGAAAGCCACACAGAAGTGGTAATTATTTTGATTTTTCTTCGAGAGCTTTTGCCAGTAGATTTCCAACAGTCTTCAATTGATCGATTCTATTTTGAACAATCCTATATACCTGCGTCTTGTCAATTTTTGCATAACTGTGGACAAGCAGGTTCCGACCGGTCCATTCGAACTAGATCATTCCTCAAGGAATGAGGCAAAATGTCGCAATCGCAAAGAATCACGAAAACATCAGCAAGTGTTTGGGGTCTTGTTTGCTCTCTTTTAGCGATCAACTTATTTCCTAAATCGAGTAAAATTTCTATGGAAACCTGAAGATTCCGTTCCGCCGCATCGGAAAGAAAAAGATCCCCCAAGAATTGCTCAAGAGGTATTTTTTGAATTCGCTCAAGCTTTTTGAGAGTGTCAGCTAGTCTCTTGACACGTTCTGTATTCCCTAGGTTGGCCAATTACGTGCCACGCTCCAAGTAGTCGAATGCGGTCTTCGTATGAACATCCGAAAAATATCGAAAATCCAAGAACTCACGAATTGCGACAGAGAAGAACCTTTCAAATAATTCGGGGGTCTTACGATATATTGGAACGCATTTTGTCATAATTTCATATTTCAGTGCGGGAGGAGCCATATTTAAAACAACTAAATCGATATTCTCAGATTTTAGCAACTTTTCGAACTTGTAAGAAACCATCAAACCGTTATTAAAAAGATCGGAGGGAGCTATTTTCGAAGAAAAAAACACGGCTATATCCACGTCACTAAGGGCGTGGTTTGATCAACAACTGCAGAGCCAAATAAAATTATCAGGTCAATATCACTGTTTTTGAGAATCGATGAGAAGTCCACTTTCCGTAAGTCTAGCATTGAAAAACCCCTATGAAATTGCGTATCAAGGAATTGGTTGATCTTTAGCCCTTGCTACAGCAGTGTGCCTTTTTTATCTTTTCCTAGCAGGATCAACACAGCCTTATTTGTCTTAGTGGATTGACACATCCAGAACCTCGATCAATTCGCCTCGATCAATTCCGAAAAAGACTTCTAAGACCACCCTGTGAAGCGATCAATACGTTATTGACTAAAGAGATAAAGAAAATTTTGGAGGACCTCTTCCCAGACATTTTTGATGTCTAGCCACCTCCTCTGACACCGCCAGAGCTTGAAGAATCATCGCTCAAATGGGCACGCAGAAGAGAAGAAAGATCGATAAAATTCTCCTGAGTGAAAAATCTTATTTCTATATGAAAATTCCTCCTTTGAGAATCCAATATGTCCAATGTAATCAAAAAAATCTACGCGCGCTTCAACAAGTTCATTTGTGCTGCACTCACTCTATTTGCACTGAAAGATAGAACTTCCAACTTGAATGAGAGAATTTATTACAAATATTTACACTAAAATAATGTGATGAACCCCGAAAGTAATTCTTTGAGAAAAGAGAGTGCAATTTTAATTCTAATTCTTATTTCAAGTTTCATTTTTTATCTCTATATCTTGACGAGGTATCCTCTTATTTATGGAATAGATGGTCCCTACTATCTGATTCAGGTTAGAAGTTTACTGGAAAGTGGACGTCTAAAATATGGGGACCCTCCCCTAGCTTTTTTGATATTTACCTTTTTTACTTTAATTGTAGGAGGAGATATCACTCTGGGAATCAGAGTGGGACTTGCTATTTTTTCTGCATTAACAGCCCTTCCACTTTATTTATGGATGAAACAAATCACGCATTCTCCTCTTTCGGGATATGTTGCTATGGTTGCATGCATCTTTTCGGCGCCACACATAAGATTAATGAACGACTTACTCAAAAATTCAGTTGGAGCGTTTTTCTTACTATGTTTCATCTATTATCTCCATTGTTCCAGCTTCAACAGAACCAAGAAAAGCATGTTTTTTGCCGCCTTTTTTCTAATTTTAACTGGGGCAACTCATATTTTAGACTTTGGAGTGGCTCTTCTCTTCCTGTTTCTTTACCCGTTAATTGCCTGCTTTATTGGTGAAGACTGGAAATCCATTGTAAAAACTCCGGGAATCCTTAGTTTAGTCGTTCTAGTTTTCGCTATTTCAGCATTCGTGGTTTTTCCATCTTTTTTCACAGATTTCTATAAGGGATTAGCGTTTCTCAGAGATTTGTTTACTGAGACAAGCGAGACAAACCCCATGGGATTTATTTTCGAACCTTCAGGTGGATTATTTATAATACCAATCCTTGCAACCGGAGTTGTTTTATCTTTTTATGAGTGGCGCACGAAAAAAAGAGAAACCGCCTTAGCTATTTCCACAGTCACCATCGTAGGCGTTTTTCTTTCTCTCCCCTTCATTCCCCAAGAGTGGTTGTGGCGTTTTCTCTTGATGGAATTTATTCCAATAGCTTTTGTCTTGGGTTTTGCTGTGTCAAAAATAAAACGAAAATTGATCTCTGCAATATTTCTGCTTTTATGTCTCCTTCCACTTGTTTTGCAGGGAGTTGCGACTTCGAAGACCATTAAGCCAACGATTCGAGAGGTAGATTATCATGAGCTAGAGTTTATTGGAAGTTTTATTCCTTCAAACTCTGTTATAGTTGGTGATTTGCGTCTTGGATATTGGGTTCAGTATATTACAAATTGTAATATAGCCAAAAAGCTTTCACATGAGCTATGGGAAAACTATGAGCATGTACTGATTTTAATCGACAAGCTTTCTCTGAGAGTTCCACCTATACCACCAGGTGCCACTAAAATAATTGAGGCCAAACATTTTGTTTTATATGAATTGCGACCGCCGCCGCCCTTTTGTCTTCTTTCCAAAAGCGACAGCTTCTAAAAACCGTCCGAGAAGTAGCCCTAGAACACTCAAATCTTTGATTAGATGTTTAAAAGAACCTGATGGTGGTGAGTATAAATGAGATTGCTAGCGATTGATGTCGGGGCAGGAACCCAAGACATCCTCCTATATGACAGCTACAATGAAATTGGCAATGCCGTGAAAGCGGTTCTACCTTCCCAACCAAAACTTTTAGCCGCAAAAGTCGATAAGCTCACGCGCCTAAGAAAGAATATTGTGGTCGATGGAGAGACAATGGGGGGTTTTCCATTTGCGCGATCAATCAAGAAGCATCTAGAAGCAGGGTTTAATGTAGCGATGACACCAAAAGCGGCAAGAACCATTAGAGACAACTTAGATATTGTTCGGGAGATGAGCATCGAGATCATCTCAGATGCATTGGTTGACAAGCTAGAAGGCGAAGGGTATGTGCGCCTCAGAACGGGTGATCTGGATCTGGATGCGCTAGAGAGGGCATTTGCTTACTTTGGGATTTCCATTGGATCCGTAGATGGGATTGCAGTAGCAGTCCAAGATCATGGAGAAGCTCCAAAAGGTGAGAGTGAGCGGAGATTTAGGTTTGAAAGACTCCTCAGACCGGGGATTGAAGCAGGAGGCAGGATAGAGGAGTTTGCATTTAAAACAGGACAAGTCCTTCCAGAATTTACCAGGATGCGCGCGGTCGCGCGACAGATTACAGAAAGAGGATGCGACGGTCTGGTCATGGATACTGGACCAGCGGTGTTATTTGGAGCCCTAGAAGATGAGATCCTGAAAACCAAAGAATATGTTGGCATCTTGAATTTCGGCAATCAGCACACATTAGGGGGCATAATAGTTAAAAAACGACTGATGGCAATCTATGAGCAGCATACTGGCTTGATGAATGGTCTAAAAGCGAAGAATGATCTGTTGGCTTTGGCTGATGGCGAATTACCAAATGAAGAAGTTTTTAAGAGTGGTGGCCATGGGGCGTTTACCCAAGAGCCAATTGGATCAGGCAATATCGAAATCATAGCTATCCTTGGTCCTCAAAAACACAAAATGAACTTCTCGCCTTTGGAACGCCTTCATCATGCAGCTCCATTTGGAGATCAAATGATGGCAGGACCTGCAGGATTAATTGCAGGGGCACAGAAATTACTTTAGACATTTCATATTTCCCCGCAGATAGCATGAGAAGTAGGATGATGTGTCAGTAGTTCCCAACAGTATTCGGGTAGGTGTTTAAATGGATTTATCCATTTTATTATTACGTATTCAGTATAGTAAGGGTTGCTTGAAGATAGGTAATGAAGATTTTAACAAAATGTCTTATTATAATCTTCTTAACTAAATATTAATATGATAGGCTTTTATGAATGACACGCCATGAAAAAGAATGTCTGCCATTTCCCAAGATCCCTAGATAGCTGGGTTCTGTTTGAAAGGTTTTTTAGGTAAAAATGTAATATAAACCACATAAGGAGTTAGAATAATTGGAGCAAGATCCGATAGAGCAAATCCTAGAAGTGATCATTACACACCCTAAATTGTTTCAAGAACATGGAAACACGCAAATCCTAAATTTTTTACTCCGTGAGAAACAATTTATGAGTGAAGAGAAGCGTCTCCTTCGTTCCACGATCGGAATAGATCAGGCAAAAGTGAAAAGTTATCTTGAAGAATATCGAGCCATCCGTTCGATCATTGATACAACTAGAAATCTACCACTATGGTTTTTTGAAAAGCGAGAAGGAGTGGGGGTTGAATGGGATAGAAACCGGGTCTTTGTGACCATTAATCGGATAAAATCAGATCTTAACCGAATAAAGGAGCTCGTTCCACGCTTTGAAGAAGCAAAAACCCAACTAAAAAGAAAAAGCCCTGAAGCCACTCGTGAATTAGAAATTTTATTTGACCGAATTATAAGTACTATTCAAATCGTCCACCGTGGAATGCAACAAACAATTGATTCCTCTGCGGGCGTGGCGATGATCATGCCGGAAAAAGGAGAAATAGCCACCTTTAAAGAACAATTTCATGGTCTATCGGACTTACTTGATCGGCTTGAGGTGTTTATACAAGCGATATTTCTGCCCCTCACCGATGGCTCACCAGTAAGACTATTAGAAGGAGATGGCCTACAAGAAGCTCAAACCCGCTTATCAAATCTGGCAGAGGATGCGCAACAGATCCAGACATTAGCCAAAGCAGAACAGAAGACCTAAGATAAAATATAATGAAATAGATTGACGAATGAAATCATGTAACTGCGCTAGGAGGACCTGTAAACAGAAGGAGGAAGTAATAAAGAAATGATGATTTCAAATCTGTAAGTGATGTTCTGGTGAAGTGTAAGTGGGGAAAAGACCATGTCAGAACATCAATCAGATACTACAAAGCGAATCATTCAAAAAATCCATTTAGAAGAAACCCTTAGTCAAATTGCTGAACACTTTCAAGAATATTTTTTCGATCAATTCGAAGCTCAAACTGGTCAAAGGCCCAGGTTTTTTGCAATAAATGATGTCTCGCGAGTAAAAAAATTTGGCAGATCGGGAATGATCAACCTCATTTCAGTCCAATACAGCACAGAGATGGGAAAGCAGACTTCAAAAATTGCTATAAAATTTTTCAAAACGTCTGAGAAAACCTTGGAGGAGGCTAGAAAAGCAAACATTCTTCGAGAGCGTCTTCAAAACCGCCAACCTCCTGTACCAGATATAAAAACACCTAAATTGTTGCATTCAGATCCAAAATTAGGATTATTAGTTTATGAGGGGATTGATGGAACAGAATATAATGATACGAAACTCCCTCCCTCAAAAAAAGCAAGTCTAGCAGGTAGGGCCTTAGCGGCTATTCATGGACCAGATATTCGCGAAATAAACATAGCTCGTTATGAAGGACTTGTAACCATGGCAACCGTGCAGCTCCCTGGAGCTGGGATAAAGCTGAAAGATATCTTTCTGGACCTGTTCGGGAAACAAATGAAGCTGTTGACCACTTCCCTTGGGGGTACCACCCCTTTTGGAGATTTCCATGATGGAAATATTCTTTTTTCGTCAACCTCTTCAGATTTAGGAGGAAAACAAGAATACCTAGGATCAGAGAATCCAATCATATGGATAATTGATCCGGAATATTTAGAAGACACTTCAAGTAGTGTTTCTCGATTTGAAGATATTGGAATATTCTTCTCAATTTTCTTTTTCCAGGAATATGAAAGAACAAATAGCATTTCAAAGACTCAAAACCTCTTAAAACACTTCTTACGAGACTATGACACCACTCTTCAGATGTGGGGAGCACCCAGCCTACACAGCCTCTACCCGGATGGATTTCCCATTAATTTCGATGTTAGTGTAGCCCTTCTAATCGAAGGGCTGGACATCCTCGAACGCTATGGAAAAAACAAAAGAACCAAAGAAATGTACAAAAAACGGGTGAAATTCGCGATTAAGCTGTTGAGCGAGGATTTAATCCAGATTTGAACTCATGATAGGCAGCAGGTAGAGGAATAACTTGCATATGAGTAGGGACAATCCCCACGAAAAAGAGGAGAAAAGATCACGCATGGCGTTTGTTGCGCCAGTTATTTTCTTTTTGGTGAGCTATGCTCTTATTGCTATTGGGACCTCTAATCCCAGACCATTCGAGGTGGTCATGTCTCCAAGTATGTCCCCCTACTATGAAGTGGGTGATCTGCTCATAGTACAGAAAGTGGACCCTGTAGATCTGAAGGTTGGGGATATCATCATCTATGAGATCGATTATGGCACCTTCCAAGAACGAATTCTCCACCAAGTCTGGAATATCTCAATCATTGATGGGATAAGATATTTTGCGCTCTATGGTGAATTGAACGGCAGACCTGACGTGCATAAAGGCGCCAAAGACGTTATTCACAAACCCGCCTTCGATGACAATGGGAGGCGGATTATCATTTCGCTAGTCCCAGCCAAGACAATCAAAGGCCAAGTTATTTATAAGCTCCGATATCTTGGCTGGCCAATCGCAATCCTAATTTCATTCGACGGCCTTTTTGCACTTATTTTCATTGCAGCTTTCCTTTATTGGGTTTTCTATGTGAGATCCATTCGTTTAAAGAAAAAAGGGCTGGTGGGACTTGCAGGCTCCTCCTTTGTAATGTTGGTAATAATGCAAGGATTTAGCTTGAGTGGCGGCCACGTAACAGAAGTCATTGAACTTTCAACAAATGGCTTTGGAGAGACAATCGAACCCGGCGAGAGCGCAATTTACCAGATTTCTGGGGAGATAAAACAGGTCTGGGGACCTACCTCCCCTACGGGTGGAACAATTGAGATCCAAATACTTGCAAAAATCCCACAATATATAATAATACAGTTAACAAAAAAGGTCAAACAATGGTCAAATGGTACAATTAAGGATATAAACTACACCGAACGGCTGACAATTAATCACCTAGGGCTAGTTATTATCTCAAATCGAGTGAATTCAGAATATTTAGGCTTTTATTTCCCGTTTATTACTTCAGTGAATGCAAGCTATATTGTTGTAAATGCTTTTGCATATTCAGCCCAACGAGTATCTAATGGGATCAACGGGGAAGAATCCTTGCAGTTCGTGCAAGATATGCAGAAATGGGATTATAGTGAGCGATATTGGTTTTCACCGGTGGGGTATTTAAGAAAATATGAATATCGAATGATTGTTCACCCATATGTGTTACCTCATCTTTTGTTCATCAGCATCGCTTCTGTTCTTATCGGGCTGGGGTATTGGAAAATCGAACAATCACTTTTTTCTCAGAAGAATGAGAAAGATCTTGAAAAACAAATTTTTTAAGGATTAACTGTAAAGAAGTTGTTGAGGTTGATTAAGTATGGCAACTATTGGAACTCATAAGTTTACAATTCCAGTAAGTACGAGTTTTCTAATTGGGATGGCAATAATGATCGTCCTAGCAGCTCTCTTGGCGACCGGAGCTCTTGGTGCTACAATGCTTCCCACGCCTCTTTAGGTCGCCTTTTTTTATGAAAACATTAGTAAAAGTAACCATTAATCTATTTATGGCTACCTTTTCGTTTTAACCCATGTTTTTTTCCTTTCTTTAAGAACGCCACTGTTAATATATTTGGTTTAACATAAACTTGAATTAAAAAGGCTAATGGGAACAACAGAGGATCTATTTTCCCGATGAGTGGTAAGGGACACTTTTTTGGTATAACTAAAAAATAAATTCCCAATTATAATCGGTTTTACTCTTCAATATTTTATATTTACAAAATACGCTTTACCGATACCCTTTTATAGGATTGGAGCCGGGGAAAGGGCAATCTGATGGTTGATATTGGTAATCAATAAAATTGATTCAATCTATTTTCAAATTTGATTAGTAATTGGTTGACTTGTTTAAGTCTATATGGCGGGCAGGATTACTGCAAATTTTTTCCTATGGAATAGGAGGTCGTTTTCATGAAACTCAATAAGATCACATTTCATTGCTCCATTTGTAATACATTACTCTCAGTCCCTGATCAAGGAGGAGGAAAACATACTGTGAACACTTTTTGTCCAACATGTGGTAAAAAGTTCTTCCTCAATCTCTTTCTGACCGAAGGGCTCTTGAAGATTGAAGTAAATGCTGACAGAGATCTTTATAATTTCCCTCATATAAAGAGTACTCATGGAGGCCGGGTACTTTCGATGCCTAAACATAAAAGAGAGTCCTGAATAGCTTTTCCTTCTTTTCTTCAGAACTAGAGAATTTCGGAGAGATCCACAAAACATACGTAGCTACGGTTATCCAATAAAATGAGGACTTAAAATAAGATTTTTTGCTGAACGTTAGTATGTTCTATAACTATTTATGGCAATTTTTAGGAATGTCTAGTAAAAAATAAAGAGGATATCAAGAACTTTTGCTCCTTTTTTCAGAATCGAAGGTCTGCTCCTTCAATAATTCATCAAATGTTTTAATCGCTCTGTCAATAGTTTTATGAAGAATTTCCGGATCTTTTTGATCGGAGGAGAGGGAAAACCAAAACCGAATCTTATTCGAAGTCCCATAAGCTGGTGGGAGGGATTTCACCCAGAGATTTGGGAACTGGATCATGAGTTGGTCAATCAAAGGTGCAATCATCGACTCATCTTTGACTTCCCGCTCAATTACCGCTTCCGAATAGAATCTTGAACGCTTCTTTAAGAGGAATGGTTCTACCTTTGCCTTATATATCGATTTTAGTTCAGCTGGGACCCCTGGTAAAGCAAAAATCAGAATATTATTTCGTTTTATTAGAACTCCAGGGGCCCCCCCAACCCTATTATCCAATGGAATAGCACCCTTCGGGAGGTTGGCCATTTTTTTTCGAGGTTCATTGATTTCAGGAGTATCAACGAGTCCTTTTTCATGCAGCCATTGATATTGCCGCTCTACAATAGCCAGCGCTTGGAGGTTGAGCTCAAGTTCTATCTCCAGTGCATGGCCAATTCCTTGTAAAGTCATGTCATCGTGCGTAGGGCCAAGACCTCCTGAAACAAAGATAACATTGCATCCCAGTTCGATCAAATGGAGAAGGGCTTTGGATATGGCTCTAATATCATCACGAACAGTGATCCGTGTCTTTATCTTTGCCCCCAGAGGTATTAAACGTCTTGCTAACCAGTTTGAATTGGTATCCAAAGTAATACCATCCAACACCTCGTTCCCAATGACTAGAATACCAACAAACAATGTTTTAGCCCTTCATGAATCTGATATGGCAGTATGTCTTCTGCACATAAATGATATGACTTCTGCGATTTCACTCCTAAATATTCAACGATAAAGTTTTTGAAGGAACCCCTTTAGTGTCATCACGTAGTACTAGAGAACTCCCATTTAAAAAACACTGGAGAAGAAACTTGGTTAACTAGGCGAGGTTTGAGGTTTATGCCCCGAAGATCCAAAAAGCAATATTTTACCTACATTTTACAATGTCAGGATGGTTCCTACTATACTGGACACACCACGAATATTGATCGACGGGTGCAAGAACATAACAGCGGAATAGGGGGAAGATATACCCGCAATCGACTCCCAGTCAAATTAGTCCACATTGAAAGACATCAAACACGGAAAGAAGCCATTCAAAGGGAATTAGAAATCAAAAAGCTTTCACGCAGCGATAAGAGAAAACTAATCATAACTCACGTTCCTGAACATTAGAAATATTAGAATAATTGGTAATGTGGGTATATTATTCTTAATGCCCCGACATAAATGAGTGAATTTGAATACTAATTGGAAATGCCATATAAGTAAATTTAATCCATGGTGATCGGTTCCATTACCCTTTCATTAAAAAATTAACTTTCTGTTATTAAAAACCTTAGATATCCAGAAATTAAAATCAATTTTGGGCGATCCACTTAATTTTATGCAGAACCATTTTGAACTCAACCCATCATAGTTCCCACCACCAATAAACGAATAATCATCAAGGCGCAATGTTTATATGCAAGTGTGGCACATAACAGGTCTGAGTTCCATCATATTTTGGTGTACTCGCGAAAGTATGATAGGACGTACCAAAAAAATGGAATAGCAAAAAAGAAATCTGGATGTGCGAAAAATGGCCTTTAGCGCCTCACGAGTTAAAAAACTTATTAAAGAGAGTATTGGTACCAAATTTCGCGTCTCGAAATCCGCAGTGACCGCACTCAATGATATCCTAACAGCAGAAGGGAAGAAGCTCGCCAAAAACGCGGATGGGCTTGCAAAAGCAGCCAAACGTGTAACAATCATGGACGGAGACATCGCGGAAGCTGCAAAAGGATAGAAGACGCGGAATAAACCCCTCTCTTCTTTTTTTTCTGCGCCCACATTCGGATTAAACAATGTAAGTAGTTTCAATAAAGAGAATCTTAATTTATTCAACCATTTTATTTCTTAGCTTCAATTATTTGCTTAATAAGAAACATAAAGGCGTCTTCGATATTTTTTCCTGATTTTGCTGATGTTTCAAAATATTTCGTGCCCCACTTCCTTGCATATTTCTCACCTTTCCCAGATGGGATAACACAGGGGTCGATTAGATCTATTTTATTTCCGATGATGACTAAAGGAATTTGTCCACAGGTCTTGTTTATTCTGCGAAACCATTTTTCCAGATTATGAAGGGAATTCAAATTTGTGAGATCAAAAACAAGTGCAGCACCATCTGTGTTGTGAAAGTAGGAATCACGGACCCAGAAAGGAAGAGCAGGTCCTTCCCAATCAAAAAACCGCAAACTAACTTTTTGATTCGCAACGATTAACTCTTTACTATATGGGCTAGCAATGTTAGTTCGCAAATCATACGTCAGATAGTAAGCCCCTCCCATGTATTTTCTCATTAAAGATGTTCGTCCTACTCCCATATCTCCAACAAGAATTATTTTGAAAATGAAATCCTTTATTGGTCCCATCATAAATGCCTATGAATCTGCGTCTAGTGCCTCTTCAAAGGAATAAAAAACTTCTCCCTCAGAAGATTCCACTGCGATGTCTCCAGAAGGGCGTGTGTCGCTACTCAAAAGCGTTTCGTTAGTAATAGTGCCATATACAACACATTTTTCCTCAATCCGTGATACCCCCTTAAAGGGAACCATCGTTGGCTGAAAGACTTCTTCTCTAAAATGGTTGAAAGATTCCAAGTTTCGAAAATGGCCGTTTACAATTCTATACCGCATGATATTTGGCCAAGTGAGTGCTGCCTTTCGGGAGACTTTGAGACGCTTTGAGATCTTCTTCTCGGGATTCTTTTTGGCTACCCAAGCTCTGAGCAGGTTGTGAAAGGTATCACCCGTCGGGATCTTTACTAAGACAGAAAGTAAGATTGTTCCATTTTTGGCTTGAGAAATCCCATCCACATAGCCCAAGACACCTTTTTCAGGATCCACTAAGGGCTTATCTATAACATTAGCCACATTAGAAAATAGAATGGTCATAGGACCTTTTAATTTGAACCCCTGTTCAATCTCTCCCCATTGAGAGGCCGCACATAGGAATTCTCCATAAAGTTCATAAGGGAGAAACGGAAGCTTCTTACGTATACAGTATTCGGCAAGGTTCGTAGGTTGCAAGGCTTGATCTTTGTGGACATGGAGATGAGAACTGACAAGAGTCGCTAGGAGATCGCGGTACTTGAGTAGATCCCGATGGGAAGAGATTTTAATTTGTTTCCGAGCCGCGCTATAGATTTTTTCAGTGAGTTTCCGTGATGGTTTAATTAGAGAAAACACCAAATACTTTTGTGGTTCAATACCAGGGATCGTTACCTCAATGCCGCTTGTTCCATAAGGATTCCCTTTACGAGAATACACTTCTCGAGGTGTCATGAGAAGCACCTATTTCATATTATAAATTGTATTATGAATACACCAATGAATACAAGGACAAGAAACACCCCAGGGTGTTTGAGAAGCCAATAAAGCACCCGAAAAGGAAGACTTACAATCCAAATGATCGTCTCCCCAGCAACAAAGAGCAGTCCGATCGCAACCATCACTCCATGAATTCCCGCTTGGATGAGTTTCAAAGAGGCATGAGGCAACCCAGGGATTATGAATTCAGTCGCATTGAAGAATAAAAGACCAGCAATATAGACAATCGCCATGGAAAAGAAGAAATGGGTCATAGAAAAGTCATTAATTGTGTACCACCGAGATGCGATACTCGTTGTTGCAGCCTGATAAGCCAAACTGTGAACAACCCAGATAATTGTTACAACCATGAGAATAAGATCTACGAAGCGAACTGGAAGCTCAAATTCAACACCTGAGATAGGTGATACAGTAAAAGCTCGTGATGGATCAATATTTCGCGCCAAATTCATCGCAAACAGACCATAATGGTATAGGAGATAGAACCAAAAAAGGAGAAACTCAAGTAGTCTTCTTCTAATTAAAGCGAAGAATGAAAACACCCCAAAAATAAGCAGGATAGCCCCAGAAGCTAAAGTAACAGTTATGCGACTACCAAAGGGTTGTATCAACAAGCTGGGCACATTGGGAAGTCTTTGGTGAATCCAGAAATCAACAATCAAATTGTTGGAATAGAGCCAGACAACTCCTGTGGCAACGATAGCAGCTAAAAACGCTAGAAACGCAAGGAATTTTGACCCTCGCCGATGATGAATTCTGAAAGCGATTGACTTACACCCACGAAAAAGGAAAGAAACTTGAAACATAAGCCAGAAAAATACAATCAGAAGCATCAAAAGTGTAACCGTGTTCGAGAACACCCGCCAAACCAAAAGCAGAAGACCAATAACAAAAATATAGAGAACCGAAGTACTCACGATTCGCACAAGAAAAAAGCGCGTTGGACCGTGAAACAGATCGATTCCGGTTGGGAACATGGTTAAAAATGTTAAGAGCAGGAATAAAAGAAAGAAACTCATGGCAATGAAGTTAATTCCTGGATCCCCTGTTACCCGGCTAATCAAAGGGATCTTGATAAGCCCGATATACTGAAACCGAACTAATAAGGCTCCAAAATACGTGATAACTGCTGCAACGATAAGATTATAAGGGATATTAATTCGCAGGGTGAAAATCCGACGAATTCTTCCAATTGCTTCACTGAAATCTTCAGGAATGAGTTCATCCTCAACAAGCATCCACTTGTATTCATTGGAGTGTTCCCCCATAAATATCACCTTTGTTGTGTTAGAAGGGTCTCCATGGGTTTTTTCCTTCCAAGGAATAATGAAATTAGAAAAAGCAGCCCTACCACCACTGTGACGTAGAGGAGGGAAAGTCCATATCGTGGTAGCCTTGTAGGCAATAGTGGCTGCCCATTCAGATCGCGATTAACACTTAAAATGTAGCTCCAAATACCTAGACACAAGGTCATTAAAAATAAGAAAAGTGAAAGTTGCCTTCGGGCCATATTGATACCCAGCTAAAACTGTGAGTATTTACCAATTAAAAGTAACCAAATTAGAGAAAAAAGATAATCGATAATATAAAAGAGAAATTAAAATACGACTCTATCTTAAGCTACAAAACATGCGATTGAAGAATAAACCAATTATTCGACCGTTACAAAGACATCTTATATAATTAAAGGAATTTTAAATTGTATTAACCTGAAAGAGGTGGATCTTCCGTTGTTTATTTGTAAAAAAACATGGGTGTTCACTATACTTCTTGCAACAGTCTTTATGAGCAGTAACATTCAACCAGTTATTTCGCCCATTTCAGAAAGTTATGTGACTACTTCCTCCTATGAGAGCTATTTTCTGGATCAGTTTGATGGAAATCGAGCATGGCAAATTGTTAATAGCCTGGCGAATGCCTCGTTTGAGGGAAGATTAACAGCAACTCGTGGTCAGCATCGTGCAGCTAATTTTATTGCCGAGCAGTTTGAAGAAATCGGGCTTTTCCCAGCCGGAGATCCGGTTAAAAGCGACGAAGAGACGCGTTCCTACTTCCAAAACTTCGCCCTATCCGTCCAGGAAGGGAAATGGACAAATGGCTCTACAAAGAATGTCCTAGGATGGCTGCAGGGCAAAAGCGACGAGAGGGTGATTATAAGTGCCCATTATGATCATTTGGGTAACTGGGTAAACGAAACACCTCCTTTTGCAAGAGAAGAGAAAGGGTTATACGCAGGAGCCGATGACAATGCTTCTGGAGTTGCGGTCCTCCTAGAATTAGCCAGATTGCTAATAGAATATATCACCCGATACGGTCTCCCTGATCGTTCAATTCTATTTGCATGCTGGTCAGGAGAAGAAGAAGGCCTTTATGGCTCCAGGTATTATTATAACTCAACAAATTCTACCTTAGAAGAAACGGTGCTCAATATCAATTTGGACATGGTTGGGGGCTTAAGGACAGAAAATTTTGGATTTGAGATCGAAGGGGGAACAGACTTCCCAGAACTTTATGAAAAGTTTGAGATGGCAAGCGCAATTTCGGGAATTCCAGTCCATAATACAAGTATGGGTGGGCGATCAGACCACTATTCTGCTTATAGAGCAGGAATCCCCGCTGTCCTTGTTTTTTGGGATACCATCAGTAATATCACGAGATCTCACCCCTACTATCATTCTCCACAAGATATACCGGATTTAACGGATCCAGCGAATCTAAGAGATGCAGGGGTGCTAACAGGCCTTGTTTTACAGTCCTACTGCTTCGTGGATCTCTTAGATACCACATCCCCTGTGATCTTAAACGTGACACACTTCACTTATAATGTCGGAGAAGTCATATTCATTTCACGTGTGGTAGATAACATAGAAGTTAAGGCTGTGATGCTTCACTATTCAACAAATGGGGGGGTATCGTGGTCAATCAAAGCCATGACTGCAACTTCATCCGAGTATATGACTTCGATTGAATCATTGGAAGAGGGATACTGGATTACGTTTTATGTAAGTGCAACAGATATGAGGAAAAACTCGGCGAGTACAGCTGTTGCTGAAATCTTAGTAGATACCCATCCACCGACGATTTTGACGGTGCAACACACCCCAAGTCAACCGACTGAGCAGGATGAGATAGATGTGAAGGCAAGGGTGGATGATAACCTGGCTATCACAAGTGTTATACTTCTATACTCACTGGATGGAGGGGCCACTTGGAAATCTGTACCAATGCTGCTCACGGAAAAGCTCTATATTGCCACAATTGGGCCATTTCCGGCTGAGACGATCATCACCTACTACGTTTTAGCGTCAGATATTGGGGGGAATACCGCAGGCGGGGAGATAAGGGAATTGCAGCAGTTTAAAATTCAAGAAATAGCAGTGTTCGAGTTCAGTAGGTCGATTTTAAGCATATCTTTTACATTTGGACTTCTCTTTACTCTAATAATACGGAAGAAGAAAATCAAAAAGGTTAGAAAAATTTTTCGAGTCTTTAGATAATTTGGCTAAACAGTGTTTGAAATCTATCAAAATAATCTCATTACCTAATATGACGAGATATACTGGAGGGAGAATGGATTGAGGGAAAAGAGAGTGAAAAATGAAGGGATCTTGATGAAACAGTTAAGAACATTTGGATTAGCTGGATTTGCGGTCTTTTCCGCAAGTTTTGGTTTTATGATGGCGGATACATTTCTCTCTCTCTTTGCGAGAGAACGCCTAACAATCGATTTGGCACTAATTGGTTCCATTATTGCAATACGGCACCTCGCACAAGTCTTTCTAAGGGTTCCAATTGGCGCTTTAAGTGATTATGTGGGGCGGAAAAAAATGATTCTCCTTGGTTTATTCTGCTATGCAAGTGCGTTAGGCATCTTCGTCACAACTCAACACTGGACACACTTGATTCTAGGGATATTAGTGCATGCGATAGGAATGTCCAACTTGTATCCAGCTGTCTTTGCATTGGTTGGTGATTGTTATCCTGAAGAAATTGGGGCGGGTTTCGGGAAATTCTTTATGATGTTAGACGGAGGAGCATTCATCGCACCAATAATTGGAGGAAAGCTCCTCAGTTCAGAAAGATTTGGCTTTTCATACAAAACGCTTTTCGCTTTAGATATGATGATTGTTTCTGTCGGATTTATCGTAACACTGCTCTTTATGAAGGATTCCCTCCCTGAATCGCACAGAATGAAATATAATAGTTTTATTCAGCTATTCCGTTCAAATTTTCAAAAAAGCTTCACCAGAGCTAGAAGTTTGATTCACAGTAGAAGTGCTTTTGCGGCAAATATCGCTATTTTCTTCTTGGGATTTCCTATGATACTTATAGGGACGTTTTTTCCCCTGTTAGGAGATGATCGAGGTCTTACTAAGGATAATATTGGAATGATCATGGGAGTAAGACGTTTTTTCCCTTGGATATTCTATATCCCTTTGGGAAAAATCTCTGACCGATACGGCTCCTTCATTCCTACAATCATTACTTTCATGATAATTGGTCTTTCTCTCTTTACAATACCCTTTATATTCAGCATGTTGGCTTATACAGTGCTTCTTATGGCGATCAGTATTGCATTTGGAATTGGATTTCCAGCACTAAGTAAAGCCCTCCTCTTTAGAGTTCCTGAAACTGATCGAGGTGTCGCCTTAGGGACTTGGGGAGCCTTTGTGGCAGTTGGTCGCACCACAGCATCATTGGTGTTGGGAATACTAGCTTCGCTCTATGGTCTAGAAGCGACTTTTATTCTAACAGCAGGGATACAATTTCTTGGTGCCATTTTGTTTTTCAGAATTTTTCTCCCTCTGAGAGAATCCTCAATCAATGTACTATAAAACAACGAGTATAGCTCCTAAAAATCGTTGGGTGAATAAAAAAATTCAGAAAGGAAAGTAAGCCTGCCTAAAGATTTTTATCAGCACTCTAAGCGACCAGATTCAGAATAATAGTTTGAGAAACTTTTTACTAAACACAAGTTCCTGTTTATACCTTGTGGATAATTACTAACCAATAACCTAACAACTAAAGTATAAAATGACAAAATGGGCATGATATAGTTATATTTCATAGCAAAGAATCAGAATGTCAGTGAATGCGCTATCAAACTCTTGAATATTTAGTTATTTAGGAAGATTATAGATTTTCGGGGATCTGAATGCCTATACAAGATAATACAACCAAGATCAAAGTTGTTTTGTTCGATGCCGATGGAGTCCTTTTCGATGTCACAGGGATCCATGATGGAGTAGTAAAGGAACTATTGGAGTCTATGAAACTTCAAAAGCATTTGGATGCCGAAGAAGTTCATAAAGAGTGGGATCTCGAAGATGAAAAGCTCCAACGTGACAATTCAAACTCGGCTAAATTTTTAACTCCTCCAGAGACCCTTGCTCGAAGTCTCATCAAAGTATTTGCGCGTCGGAACATTTTGTTCTCCGAGTCTGATGCCAAAGAAATTGCTGAACAAACAATTGAAAGATTTTGTACCCAATCACGTTTGTATCCTGAAACAAAAGAAGTTCTGGCTATTCTGAACAAAAAATATGTGTTAGGAATCATTTCAAATATGTCTATTCAGGCGACTACACGCAAGCTTGAGAAAGCAGGGATTGAGAATTTTTTCCAACATATAATTGGTCCTGATACTGTTCAAGCATACAAACCAGCTCTGCAAATTTTCTTTCATGCCCTTTCCCTATTTAAGATCAAGCCATACGAAGCCGTTTTTATTGGGGATAATCATAGAACCGATATAGTAGGTGCCACAAAAGCTGGAATCATTACTATCTTACTTGATCGAAAGCAAAAAATCCCACAAGAACTAAATCCTCTTCCTGATTATCGGGTATCCAGTTTGATAGAATTACCAGAACTTCTCAGCTCCCTGTAATCCCCGATTGTAAGATTTAAATTCTTGTATTCCTAAACAGATAAGAATTTGGCTGATATCAAGACTTGACAACGATGGTCTGATATCTTTGTAATATTTAGTGCGATTTAACTAGCCAAAACCATTTAAAAGACAATTTGTGTTAATTTTTGAAGAGCAAATTATTTATTAATTAGGTGAGTATGAGTAGTAGGAGATCTGCTGGGTTTAAGTAACTCAAATTAGTGATTCGAATGTCCGAGCACATGAAATCCCGGGGGACAAGTCGATTTGTAAAACGAATCCTACTTTGTGGCCTAGATGAGTCGGGACGAAGCTCAATTCGCAAGATGGCAATCAAAGGCAGAGAAACCAGAAGGATGGAGGACAACGGTGCAGTTCTGAGCTATTTTCAATGGCATTTAACGAAAGAACCCGATAGTCCAACCATCACCATCTTAGAGCTTGGAGGGCGATGGTCAGCTCTTGAAAAATTTATTTTAAACCTTAGTTCCTCGGCATTCTTTGGAATCCAGGCGCTTCTTTTTGTGGTTGATATCTCAGAGGAGAACACCTACGATACAGCTTTAAGATATTATAAGCTTGTCCTGCAGAGGATCCAGGATTACAGCCCTTCAGCAAGGATCTTTGTTTTCCTGAATAAGATCGACTTGAGTTCATCCTCAAATAAAAAGCAAAAGAGGGTGAAACAATTAAAAGAGCGTTTTCAAAACCAGGTAGAAGATGCCATTGGTTTTTATGAGACAACAATTCATGATAATAGTGCCAATGAAGCTTTCCTAGCCGTACTCGGAGAAATTATGCCAGATGCTGAAAAACAAATCGGAGCACGCCTTGAAGAGTTGAGTATGATTTCAACACAAGAAGCGAAAATGATTACAATGGATAATGAACCACCTCGTCCTGGTGAAAAGGCGTTGGAGCTCGAAATTGAACCCGAAAAAACCCAATCCGAAATAATTCCACCCGTAGATGGTCCATTCTCTGATATACCCATCCCTTCTATACCTAATCCTCCGATGAACCTCGAAACCACCCCATCCATTGAAGATCGAGTTGATTTAGCAACCCAGACCGAACATACAAAAATAAAAGAGCCCTATGAGCTAAAAGAACTTCGGGAAGTTCTAGACCAAACACGGGAGACACTTCATCTTTCTGCTATCAGTTTATTAACTCTTGATGGAAAACATGTCATCAAGCTTGGGGAGGACTTAGAACAATTCGATGAAACCATTATTATTGCACAAAGGGCTTTTGAATCGGCAGCAAAACATGTCCCAGAAGGACTCGAGCAACTTATTATCGAATTAATTGATTCAAATGTGGCAATCACTAAGGTAAATGAAATGTACCTATTAATAACAAGGGGAGCGCCTTCATTCAACCTTGAAGATTCTCACAAATTTGTAGAATTCGCTCGGCAGTTGGCTACGAACACTCAGAAAATAAGATAGAAACTTCTTGAATACCTTATCAGTATGGGAGGGCAGTATGAGAGAGCAGTATTTCATGCTTATCAAAAATACATTGAAAATTTACGTTTGTATTTTTATTTGTCAATATCTTCAGATACCCTGCAAATCGTGTGTTTAACGATCCGAAGGGGAAAAGTAGAAGCGTTGAATAATTGACAGTCGATCATGGAATTTCTAAGAACATAAGAACCTGCGACTCTCATGAGCAATACTTTTATGCAAGGCAGTATCATATATGCATTATCAATCTGGGAGGATTTCGAATGCGTTCTGTTACTATTGGAGCTACATCTAACCCCTTCAGAGAAGACTTGAGAGACCGATATGAAAGAGGTTTTCATCATATAGAAATTCGGATGCCAGAAATGCTTCTGATTGGGCGTCGAGTAGAAATTGCAGGAGAACTTGAACGAAATATAGATGAGTATGACTTAGAAATTGTCAGCCTACATGTTCCAGAGCTCCGATCAAATGGCCAACCAGTGGATTTCGCCTCTTTCGATGAAGAAAACCGAAGAGCAGGTGTAGAAATTGTGGAAGCGGCACTTAATGTTGCTGCTTCGATAGGTGCTCCCCGAGTTGTCGTGACACTCCCCCCTTTTATTGATCAAAATCAAATCCAAACACAGGACCCAACAACACTATTGACATTAGCACGACATCGAACCTTGAGAGAACTTGAGCGGTTCGCTGATCAAGCCGCTAGTGCTAAGATTCTCCTTTGCCTGAAGAATGCGCCCCCTCTAGTCGAACCAGGACCGGCCATTGGAGCTTTTCATGGACTTTCCACCGTATCAGAAGTCTATGAAACCATCAGAAAGCTTGGCGCAGTAACACGTGCTTGGATGGCATTCGATATTCCTAATGCTTATCTTTTTAGGAATGCTTGGAGAGCAGCCCATGAAGGAACTCAAAAGTTAGCATGGATTGAGCAGATGGGTATCGAAATCTCTCCCAATATCTCTCGAACAATGCGAGATTTAGCAGAATTCACTGAAATTTTTTATTTGAGCAATGTTCGGGGTTTTACTATGAAAGGACTGCTCCCAAAAGAGGGAGAAATGGATCTTAAAGCAGTTTATAAACAAATACTCTCTTATATTTTTCCTAAAAGGATTATAGTGCTCGATGTGAAGGAAGAAACGGATGATAAAGCTGCAAACACCGAACTAATGTTCGCTTACATTCGTGAAATTAACAAAGAAATCTCAATTGGATCATCTAAATATTAGATAATTTGGTTGTTTTTCATAGACGGAAGTACCCAAGATTAAAAATTTACCCAACAAAACATGTATATGGGCAAATTAGAAGTTTAGAGTGATGTTACGACATTAAAAATGAATGTTAGCATTTCTAGGTCTGTTTACTTCAGGTATTATGCGGATATGCTCATAACGTTTTTCCAGATGTTGGTTGTCTTTTTCTAGTTTAATCAGGACGGGAGGGGAGGTGAAATTATTTGTGCCAAATCATAGGAGATAAACTGTTCAAGGTTGAAAGTGATGCATTAGGCGAACGGAATAAGTGTCTTTTACATAAAATCAGGGATGCTATGGAAAATTTGGATTTTTGCAGTAAATGCGAACCATTTGGAGGAGAAATGTCTCTCTACTTTGGAGAAATAGTTGTAAAAATTGATTGGAAAGATAAAAAAATTGTCTTGGAGAAATCTGATTAATGCTATATATCTAAACAAAGTATATCCTTTCAAAATATTTAAACCCTCTTTTCCTTAATTATCAAGAACGAATATAATACTAAAACTTTGTAATAAACTTTTATGATCAAATTTTCTTATATAACATGCTATTAGAAGCTAAGATAGTGTAAACGATCTTGGTCTAGAAAATAATAAAACGAAAAAGCCCCGATAATTGTTTTTTAAGTCTAAAAATTTATTTGGCTCGACTTAAGGGTAATTGTTTAGGAGAGCAAATACTATTTGTGATACGGAGGACACCACAAAGAGATAAAGTCAATCGAATTTACCTATTATTATAAGTTGATGCTAAGGGAAGGCTTTCCCATATGCAGATATTTAATTTGCAGCTTTGAGATTTATTATGACCTAAAAAAGTTGAATAAGCAACTCTACCAACTTCCACTCATCTATATGAGTTATGTGTATCAATGGGTTGGTTTCTATCTATCGAGTTAGATGTCCCAAATCCAAGTAACATAGGCTTCCAATACTGGTATCATTCCATATCACAGAGGTGATTGCTTGTTCCCAAGCAGCCTAATGCTTTTCCCCAAAAGCGTTGAAGTCTCAGAAAAAGAACGAATAAAGCGCGCAGAGATCTTGGATCGCATTCTAAAGGCCATCGAAGAAAATATAGATGACGTCACAGAGATTACCAGAATTGATTTTGAACTGGCCCAAATTTCCATGGCAGAAGATAAAAACAAGGGTACATATCTTCTCTTAGGTTTTCCTTCCTATTTAGTGGCGTCTGGGGTCTTTATAAACAAGAAGCAACACGACATATTTTGGTTGCAAATAATCCATAAAACAGATATGTTCTCTAAACAAAGTCAATTAGCGAATATATTAGGAATTCCTCCTTCCTTTGAAGTTGAGAGTAACTATCCTGATCGTGCATTAATGGCATTAAGTGATGTGGAAGTAAAAAAATTTGTCTCCAACATGGGAGAAGGGAGATTTAGTTTCTTTACCATTTCTAAAATCATTGAATTCAAAGAAACACTAGCAACAATTTTGGAATTGACAGAAGAAGAAAGAAAAGTACTTCGAGAGATTGATAGAACTCCGACAACTCTAATCCAAAATCCCACAGCTCTGACTGTCTATAGAAAAGCCTTACTGAAAGAGGAAGAACTTACAAAATTCCAACTCGAACACATGAAAGAAAGTTGGGATCTTGAAGCCTTCGAACTAATTCGAAGAGTGGAACGATTCAATGGGAGGCATTGGGACGACTTAAAAAACCCAAATCTCTATTCAATGTCTTTTTGTTCCGAAACCCGAGATTTTTCATTAGAACGAAAAGCCATTTATAGTCTCTGTGCAATTCACGGTGTGATTTCAGGTTTTCTTCAATAGCGAGAAGGGGAATCTGGCCACTCGCTTTAAGGTGATTTTCTGGGTAAATGCAAACTCAATTGACAATTATCATAAATTTTAGAGAATAATATGTTTGATGTGGGGTAGATGAGGCAAAAAGAAAAAGACATGATAGAAGTTCTTAAAGAAATAGGTAGCATGACAGATGCGACAATATATAACCTCCTTGAAAAAGAGAGCAGTGAAAACTTTTTTGATGCAGTAAAATTCCTAATTACGACCGGAGGAAAGAGGGTTCGCCCTGCTTTGACGCTTTTATTCTGCGAAGCGGCTGGAGGCATTAGAAAAGAAGCATATGGTCCCGCAGCAGGTATTGAATTACTTCACAACTATAGTCTTATTATGGACGACATTATTGATAATTCAACGTTACGTAGGGGAAACCCTACTGTCTGGAAAAAATATGGCATTCCAATCGCACTCCTAATAGGAATGCATTACCGTGAAGCTGCTTTCGAAGCCACTAAGCAAGTTCATAATGCAGAACAGATCAATGAATTGTTTTCTCAAGCAATACGAGCAATGATTGAAGGAGAGCGACTAGATATCCTTTTCGAGCAAGCAGGACGGACTGAACCATATATCCTCCAACATCGGTATCAAGATGTTACACGAGACGCATATTTTGATATGATAGGCCGTAAGACCGCCGAAATCATCAAAGTTGCCTGTCAAGCAGGTGTCCTTTGTGCCTATCATGCATCCAAGGAACTACTTACTACCGCTGGTAAATATGGCTGGAATGCGGGCCTAGCCTTTCAGCTTATAGATGATTATTTAGATCTGTTTGCTCAAGAAGAAAAATTTGGAAAAGAGATCGGGAAAGACATCAAGGAACACAAGCTCGGGAACCTTGTTATTATTTACTCGCTTGAGGAGCTCGAGGAAGAGAGGAGGAACAAGCTTCTCAACATCATTCGCCAAGAGAAACCTGATCAAAAAGATGTTTCTTGGGTCATCTCAACTTTGAAATCCACTAATGGACCAGTTCGCGTAAAAAAAGAAGCGAAACGCCTAGAAGAAGAAGCAAAGAATGCAATAGCAGTTTTTCCAGATTCTGAGGCAAAACAATTGCTCATTGACCTTGTGGAGTTTATCGTAGATAGGACCTACTAATCAATCTTTAACCCTTCTAACTTCCTAATAGAAAACTAAATGTTTTGTAAGATGAGAAAGAGGATCTAAATCCGTGTATACCAAATATTAGGCCGTTATCACTTTGTACTTAGTAAAATCTTATTTATATTGTGAATTTTAAATGAGGGCTCCTGATTCTTCATCACATTTGTATACTATGGGCTAATCGTGAAAATTGTACGTATTTAACTGGTTTCAGCCCTCCCTGGCATCAGGATGTCATGTGGTTGCATTTCCTTGATGCCTGCATTGGTTATTTTCCCAAACCTTGCTTTTTTCCACATGTCTGCAATGGTGTTTGCGCCACAATAAGCAAAAGATGCTTTAATACCTGCAATAAATTCGGAGACGACCTCTTTGACAGGACCTCGAAATGGGACGAACCCTTCTATTCCTTCAGGTATCCGTGTATGCCCATATCGGTCAATTGCGAAGCGTTTCTGCAGAGCTGCCTGCGAAGCCATTCCTCGAAACGTTTTCCAATATTTCCCTTCAAGAGCAACTAAACGTCCTGGACTTTCTCGGCAACTTGCAAAAATATTACCCAGCATAACCGCAGAAGCCCCTGCAGCCAGCGCTAAGGATGCATCTCCTGGGTTTCGAATCCCTCCATCTGCAATGATCGGAATCTGCTCGAGGGCACCATATTCATAAACCGTTTCGGCTACCCTCGCAGTCGCATAGAGCGTCGGTGCCGCTGCCTTTGTAACAACACTTGTTTTGCACGTAGAGCCACTGCCGAGGCCCACTCGAAAGCCATTCAACCGTTCAAGTCTTGTAAGAGCCTCTTCGGCGGCCTCTGAGGTTCCGATATTCCCAAAAATCAAGGCTGCTGCGCACCTCGCTGCTAAACTTTTAACCGCTCTCATGACTTCCTCATTATGAGCATGCGCCACGTCGCAAACAAAAATATCCACGTAACGATCCAGTTTCTCCACCCGTTTCTGATCGAAGGGGGAGATCCCTGCAGCGCAGAGTAGTCGTCCTTCTTCATCTCGGGAAGAGTCAGGAAACTTCCCCCGGAGATCCAGATCTTTCAACGTAATTAGCCCGACAAGTTTTCCCTCCCGTTCGATAGGGAGTTTCTCAATCCTATGTTCGTGCATTAGCTTTTTCGCATCCTCAAGAGACGTTTCTTCTGAGGCAGTGACAACTTCTTTCGACATAACATCTTGAACTGTTAACGCTTCAGAAGCAAACCGTACATCGCGGAGAGTTACGATCCCAACAAGATCTCCCGCCTTACCAACCACAGGGAACCCGCTGATTTTGTATTGGGCTATTGCCTCTTTTAATTCTCTCACAGTAGTGTCCGGGGTCGTTGTAATTACATCTCGGATAATAAAAGACTCAGCGCGTTTTACTTGACGAGCCATTTCTACTTGATCTTTAATGCTGCAATTTCGATGCAGAACTCCCATTCCCCCACATCGAGCGAGGGAGATTGCCATCTGCGTCTCAGTCACCGTATCCATGGGAGAAGAAACGAGTGGGATATTTATACGCCAATTGTTTGTAACTTGGGTCTGGACATCGGGTTCCCAAGGAGCAATGCTAGTCTTTCTCGGTAAAAGGATGAGATCAGAAAATGTGAAAATCTCTTCGGCATTTATGAACTTGTCAAGAAACATCGGTTCAAAACTCCGGGAGCTTTTATGCATTCACTTCTGTTATGCCAAAAAGGTTTTCCATTCTTCAATATAAGAATAACCTAGAGCCAATGGCCCATCACTTCGGTTAAGTCATGAAACCAAACAGGATAAATAAGAGGGAGAAAACTCGGATTGCCCTTGCTCATTACAACTTATTCTAAATTACAATTAGGAGAACCAATTTGCTCCCATTTCAATTTATTACCGCTTTAAACCCGTCCTAATAACTAAATATGTATAACTACTTTTTATTTGAAATATTGTCAACTTATCATTCAACAGAATCACGCGAAATGTTTTTGTTCTTAACATACAAAATGATTCACAGGTGGTTTAAAAATGAGTAAAGAACTTTTTCAATTCGTAGGAGATCCTAAGCAATGCTGGTTGTGCCACAGGCAAGAGGGGGCAGAAGTCCCAAGTGTTGAAATGGAAGGAGACACCGTAATATCAGAGTCTACTAGAAAAATAAAGATCATGCGGATTTCCGAGGAAACCGCTGAAGAAGTCTACTATGTGTGTGACAGCTGTCGGACGATTTTACGGGGCATCCACACTCTGATTCACGCAACCGCTCCCTTAGTATGATAACCGCACAATTAACGGCTTTGAAACTGCTACTAGCTATGTTGAGCTCTTCCCTTCATCGATGGATAGATGATCCCAAAGATCGGAGCCATTCTAAGAAAATCGACCCTTTTTCAGTACATATAAATGCTGAAATTAGGTGATCTAATAATTTCATTAAAATACTACTCCATAAGTGTTCAACATGAACAAGATTAGGTGCAATGATACCCCTAGAAAGAGTTAATGGAAGCTTTTAAAGAGCGGTGATCATAACTTAACCTATTTTCAAAACAAATGAGTTGATTGGTATGATAAAGAAGATAGCTCATATTGGAATTGCTGTTAAAGATGCTGAAGAGGTAGCAAAGCTTTATTCTGAAGCATTAGGACTCCAATGCGAGGACATTTCGAGAGTTGAAGAGCAACGCGTGAAAATTGCGTTTCTCCCCATAGGGGAGACACATATCGAATTGCTTGAAGGGACCACACCAGATTCTCCTATTGCCAAACATATCGAACGCCGTGGAGAAGGTATCCATCACATTGCATTAGAAGTTGACAATATAAAGACCGCTCTACAACGGGCTAAAGAGCAAGGAGTAACCCTAATAGATGAAAAACCCAGAATTGGAGCACATCGGACTAAAATTGCATTTGTACATCCAAGAAGTACCAGAGGAGTCCTCTTCGAGTTCATGGAGGCCACAGACTAACTTCTATGCAATTTACTGCCTGAGATAGGGTAAGTATGCTACAACCGCATCTAATCCCAGAATAGGGCAAAAGCTGGGGCGCACAATGGAACCCGCATGGGCTCTTGAAATTAAAAACGGGCTGAGAACAAAAGTTATTGGTCATGAGGTAATCTGTTATCAAAGAATCGACTCTACAAATGATAAAGCAAAAGAACTTGTAGAAGCTGGCGCGAATGAAGGTGTCGTAATTATTGCGAAAGAACAAATTCATGGGCGGGGACGGTTTCATGGTGGTCAGCCCCGTAAATGGTTCTCGCCACCGGGAGGCGTTTATATTTCAATCATTTTAAAACCCCCAATTGCTCCCCATCAAGCTCCAAAGATAGCGTTAGTCAGCGCAATTGCAATGGCTAATTTCCTCCAAATCAAATATCAGTTGGATGCCGGAGTAAAATGGCCAAATGATGTCTTGGTTAACGACAAGAAAATCTGCGGGGTGCTTACCGAAGGCGGTACAAAAGGCGGCCGTCTTGAATACCTAATAGTCGGCTTAGGGATCAACGCTAATGTAGATCTGAAGGCATCACCTAAGGAGGTTCGAGCAACCGGAACTTCCATTAAGGAGGAGCTGAAAACTGAAATCTCTCTGACAGCGTTTATTCAGAATTTCTTGGAAGAATTTGAACGTTTATATGAAGAATTCCAAAAGAATGACCTCTTTCCACTTCTCAATACCTATAACACGTTACTTGTCACACCGGGGCGGTGGATTCGCATTACAACGACACACGACACATTTGAGGGCATCGCTCAAGGGATAGATCCGGATGGTGGCTTGATCCTGAAGCTTGCTGATAATTCGGTACAGCGAATTATATCTGGCGAAGTTATCGATTCGAAAAGAATTTAGCCGGTTCCTCGAATTTCAGAGTGTTTCCATAAGCTGTGAATAATTTGAACCTCGTTGGGAATATTGTGAGCTTCTCCTCAGGTTAAAACACGCTTCTCAAGGCATGAATATATTAAGTAAAGCGAAATGAGGTTTCTAAATGGTGAGCACGCAGAAAAAACTTGAAGAATTCCGGAAGAAAAATGAACACGCCGAATTGGGCGGAGGGAAAGAGCGGATTGAAAGACAACATAAACGGGGCAAGTACACCGCCAGAGAACGCATTGAGAAATTGTTGGATCCTGGATCTTTTGTGGAAACCGACAAATTCGCAATGCATCAAGTGCATGACTTTGGAATGTTCGAGCGGCGAATCCTTGGAGATGGTGTGGTTACTGGATTCGGCACAATTGATGGAAGGCCTATTTATGTCTTTTCCCAAGACTTTACCGTCTTTGGTGGGACCTGTGGTGAGCAATGGGGCAAGAAGATCGTCAAGATCTGTGATGCAGCCCTTAAAGCTGGCGCCCCAATTATTGGCCTCAATGACTCCGGAGGAGCCCGTATCCAAGAAGGCGTAGTCGCATTAGGAGCGTATGGGGAGATCTTTTTCAGGAATGTAATCTCTAGCGGCGTGATACCTCAGATCTCGGCGATTCTTGGTCCGAATGCAGGTGGTGCCGTTTATTCTCCGGCCATGACCGATTTTATCTTTATGACAGAAGGCACAAGTTACATGTTTATCACGGGACCAGAGGTCATTAAAACCGTTACAGGAGAAGAAGTCACCTTTGAAACCCTTGGAGGAGCAATGGTCCACAATCAGACCTCAGGAGTTTCCCATTTTGCTGCGAAAAACGAGGATGCCTGCTTCGACATGATTCGAAAGCTCTTGAGTTTTATTCCTAATAATAACCTGGAAGATCCTCCCTTTGTTGAACCCACAGATGACCCAAATAGGACGGACGATTCCTTAAATGCAATCATCCCAGATGAAAGTTCGAAAGCCTACGATATGAAAATGGTCATCCGGAAGGTCGTCGATAATGGCGATTTTTTTGAGGTCCATGAGCACTATGCCCGAAACATTATCGTGGGCTTTGCTCGGCTCAATGGACGCTCTGTAGGAATCGTTGCCAATCAGCCGGCCTTTCTTGCAGGGACCCTCGACATCAACTCGTCGGATAAAGCAGCTCGATTCGTGCGGTTCTGCGACGCCTTCAACATTCCACTGATTACCTTTATGGACGTCCCGGGGTTCCTACCAGGCACAACCCAAGAGCACGGTGGCATCATCCGCCATGGTGCGAAGCTGCTTTACGCATTCTGTGAAGCCACCGTCCCGAAAATCACGTTAATTACACGAAAGGCCTATGGCGGAGCGTACGATGTTATGGCAAGCCGCCATAGTGGGGCAGATATTGTTTACGCATGGCCAACCGCCGAATGTGCGGTCATGGGGCCTTCCGGGGCAGCTAACATCATCTTTCGGCGCGAAATTCAAAAAGCTAAAGATCCCGACGCGTATCGGGAAGTTAAAATCCAAGAGTATATCGAAAAGTTTGCGAACCCTTGGAAGGCGGCAGAGATCGGGTTTATCGATGCGGTTATCGAACCCAAAGACACGAGACCGCTTTTAATCCAAGCGTTAGAAACCGTTGCCACCAAACGCGAACAACGCCCACCCCGAAAACATGGGAATATCCCCCTATAGCCAACTTCGGGAGGTGTTCTCGTCGCAACCACTGAGAATTACTGATACGACCCTGCGTGACGCCCATCAATCCTTACTCGCTACCCGGTTGAAGACCGACGACATGCTCCCCATTACCGAGAAAATTGATCAAGTTGGTTACCACTCACTGGAGGTCTGGGGGGGAGCCACCTTCGACAGTGCCCTACGATACCTCAAGGAAAGCCCTTGGGAGCGCCTCCGTCTTATCCGGGAGCATATCCCCCACACACAACTCCAGATGCTGCTCAGAGGCCAGAACATTGTTGGGTATAAGCATTACCCAGATGATGTGCTTGAACAGTTTATCGTGAATGCCATCAGTTGTGGCTTAGATATATTCCGCATTTTTGATGCCCTCAATGACACGAGAAACATGGAATTTGCCATAAAGATTGCCAGTCGAGAAGGGGCCCATGTCCAAGCCTCCGTTTGTTACACGACCAGCCCGGTTCACAACATCGACAAATTTGTGGAAGATGCGAAAACTTTGGAGGAGTTGGGCGCAGATTCGATCTGTATTAAGGATATGGCGGGCTTAATCGATCCCACGACGACCTACGAATTGGTCCGGCGGCTGAAGGAAGAACTCGATAAGAAAACGTTGGTCCAACTCCATAGTCACTATACCAGCGGCATGGCTTCTATGGCGTACCTAAAAGCTGTGGAAGCTGGTGTTGACGTGGTCGACACGGCAATCTCATCTCTAGCTATGCTTACCTCCCAACCCCCCTGTGAACCCCTCGTGGCGACCCTCCAGGGGACAGAGCGAGATACTGGCCTTAGTTTGACCTTGCTTTCTGAAATTAGCCAATACTTCCGTGAAGTACGCAAAAAATACCACACCTTTGAATCCGGCCTTGTCGGGGTCGATACCAATGTGCTTCTGTATCAAATCCCCGGCGGCATGTACTCCAACCTTATCACCCAACTAAAAGAGCAAAACGCCCTGGATAAACTTCCAGAAGTCCTCCGAGAGGTCCCAAAAGTTCGGCAGGAACTCGGTTGGTGCCCTTTGGTCACCCCTACTAGCCAATTGGTGGGGGCTCAGGCCGTCTTAAACGTGGTGACCGGAGACCGCTGGAAGATCATCCCTAAAGAAGTCACCCAATACATCCGCGGCTACTATGGGCGACCGCCAGCGCCGATTGATGAAGGTATCAAGCAGAAGGCGATTGGAGATGAAGAGCCGATATCCGTGAGACCGGCGGATCTCTTGCCTCCCATGCTCGATGACGCTCGAAACGCGATAAAGCAGTACTCCGAGAAGGACGAAGATGCGATTTCTTATGCCCTCTTCCCCGAAGTGACTATAGAGTGGCTCAAAGAAAGAACCATGCCCGAGAAGGTGAACCTCGCGAAAATTGCCGCCATCTCCGCTGCTGTTATTCGACAGCTTCACCAACAACGTGTACCTCCCCTAATCGTCCCTGTGGCAAGACCACCTATTAGATTCCTCAACATCTGGGGGCTGGCTGGGAGACAGGAGTTACACCAGGGGATGCTGAACCTACAATGAGGCTCAGGGACCCACCATGAAGAAGTATACGATCAAAGTTGAGGGGGTTCCCTATATTCTAGAAGTAGAGGTCATAAACAGCGAAGCCCTCGTCAAACTAAACGACGAAGCCTTTAATGTGAAGATTATCACTTCCATGCCGGATGAGAACACCATTAAAGCCACAATTGGTGAACTGACCTATGAAATCAGTATTATGGAAGGGATCGCACTCAATAAACCTTTTCAGATTACAATAGATGGAGAAGACATAAAAATCGAGCTAGAAGAATGGTAAACCCTCAAGTTAGAACCCAAAAGGCCTTCGGTCTCGTTTCATGAGGTACCAACCCCTGAGGGCTTGATGGCTCCACACGCTCCCATTCCAGGGGACCAATTAGTAGCCCCAATGCCATGTTGAGCCCTGAAAATCAACATGAGTGTCGGAGATCAAATTGAAGTTGGGGAAGTTATAGCGATTGTGGAGACGACGAAGAGGGAAAAAGAGTGTGGCAACTAAACCAGGGACCTGAGAGAGATTTGTATCTCAAGAAGGAGTTCCGACGGGCGAAACGAAGTCCTTATCCGCCTTGCTATCGCATAAGCCCCCAGTGACAATTGTCCCACTCCCAGCTGAGCTGAAGACAGCATGGACACCTCCTAACTATTAACTAGTCTCCACTGAATGAACCGTTTTAGGTGAAATTGCAATTTACAGCTCATTCCTGCTAAACTTGGGATGTGGTTGAACCAAAGGAATTGATCTTTTTCCATACAATATACAGCTCATTAAAAAAGAGAATGGGTGATTGACAGCTAGAGACGGAGGCTACAAGAGTTGAACCTCCTCCAAAGGGTTGAAGAACGGGCAGAAGACCTCGATCATCTTTTCAAATCAGTCGATCAATTGATTTGCGTATATCTTTTCGGTTCTCAGTTGTCCAGACCCTCGGACTTGAGCGACATCGACTTTGGACTCCTCTTTGATCGATTAACTAGCCGAACTGAACTTTTCATGCGACAACTAGAATCAATAGATAAAATTTCTGCTATCTTGTCGACAGACAAAGTCGATCGCGTGATTTTGAATCACGCACCACCGCTACTCAGCTACAACATAATCAAAGGTGTCGTCATCTATTGTCGGAATGAAGAAGAACGTGTTAAGTTTGAGACGAGGGTAATTGACACGTATCTTGATTTGGAAAAAATCTATTCCGAATATAAGAATGCCCTATTTGAAGCGATAAGAAGTTGGGGGGCTAAGGACGATGATTGATACTAAAGTGCTTTGCACAATCTTGTTAAAATTAGGCGAATACAGCCAGATATGAAAGAAATCCGCAAGAATGTGGACAGAACATCCTTCAATGATTACAGACATCATGGTCTGGCTGAAAGATACCTCCAGCTGGTATTGAAGCCGCCCTTGACATCGGTACTCACCTGATTTCCCGATTGGGTTTAAGAAAACCAGAGTGGTACCAAGACATTTTCATAAATATAAGAGACCATGGAATCACCCCACCCTCTTTTGCCACAAATATTGCCAAAATGGCAGGGTTCAGAAACATATTGATGCATGCGTATCTAGATTTAGACCTCGACATTGTATATGACATCTTACAAACGGTGGTTGGGGACCTGGAACAGTATGCAAAGTATATTGTAGAGTTTATTGAACAACAGAAATCGGAGAAAGAAAAGCTAGACTAGCGTTTGGCAGCAATAGCCTCTCGGATACTTCCCTTTCTGTAAAACTTCATTAATCTACTTGCCTTATGCACAGAATAGACCGCTGCTCATGCGAGGAACAAAAATCCGAATTGTTGAGCTATCCAACAAAGACCTTGCTCAAATGATAGGATGATATAACAATTGAGTTTGCCTCTTCGGGTAACCGTCCTACGAGGTGTTAATATGCTAATATTAATACCTTTTATTGGACAACGACAAAACAAGGAAGGATGAGTCAAAAACAACAAAAGGAGAGAATTCTCTCATGAGCCGGCAAAGTGGGAATGGAGTGAAGGACGTCAATGACGCCAACAAGATTGCCAGAGAAACGATGGATACCGCTGGATATTACTTTTACTTTGTTCGGGAAACAAAAAAAGAAGGATCAAAATGGATCGTGTTAGTCTCAGCAATACGCGAATTATTCAAGATAACGATCGATGCGGCCTCGGGTGAGGTGCTTGAGTTCAGAAGCATGGAATGAAATTGCAACATGCCGGGATGAGAGTGGTGAGTATTTCAACAATTTTAAGAAATCTTTAAAGGCAGGAGAACAGGCTAAAGCCGGTGAGTTCCTGTGGGGAGCATTGGTCAAATTATTGAAGGCAAAAGCCCTCCTCGCTGGGGACATCTTGAATACGCACGGCAAAATGAAGGAATTTGTTAAACACCTGGCTCAGGAATTTCAAGACCGAGAAATCTTCGAAGGTTTTAAGAAGGGAGAAGCGCTGCATGCCAATTATTATCACACTTGGCTGGATAAGGAAACCTTTGCTGAATATAGCGAAGAGGTGATCCTATTACTGCACAAACTGGAAACATTCTTGCTAAAACCCTGATTGTGGTGAATATCAACTCCCTACTCCCTTCCCTCAAAAGGCTTTTATTATTTGGTAAGATGATATTCTATTGAGTATTGCCAAATTTGCTTCTTAAGCATTTTTAAGCTATTAGTACTTCCTAGGGCCAGGAAAGGATATGCTCCAATTCTATGAATGTCAGTTGAACAACTAAACGTTTCAGTCATATTATTCATCTCAATTGGAGCTGATCTAAATTAGAAGATAGGTTTTTAACATCCTCCCAACAAAAGCACTAAAGAACAGATGAAACATTCACAAGGTGATGGGATTTGTCAGACATTAAATTTGGGAACTATATTCCGGCGCCCGCCTTTAAGCTCCCCACCATCCTTCAATCGGTTCAAGCCGCGGAAAAGGCGGGTTTCGACTCGATTTGGCTCGCAGACCACCTGGCGATGCTTCCGGTCGGCTATTGCCCCGAGGTCTGGAGTATCCTCGGAGGTCTAGCTCTCTCCACTAAATCCGTGATGCTCGGAACGGGGGTGACGGATCCCCACCGCCGCCACCCAGTGTTGCTCGCCCAGACTCTGGCAACCCTGGATCAAATGAGCCAGGGACGGATGGTATTAGGAATCGGGCCTGGGGAAGCCATGAACCTTGACCCCTACGGGATCCCATGGAACCGCCCTGTCGCCCGAATGGTGGAGGCGATCACGATCCTGCGCCAGCTGTGGGCAGAGCCATCCGTCACCTATAAGGGGGAGTTCTTTCACCTGAAGAACGCAGGGCTCTTCATTGACCCCTTAATTCGAGAGCAGATTCCTATCTATATAGCTGGGAATCGCCCTCGCACACGCCAAATCACCGGGGAACTAGGCGACGGCTGGTTCCCAATGGGCGAATCGCCTGCCCTGTATAAAAAGCATGCCGCAGAAGTTGCTCAAAGTGCCCAGCGCGCGGGACGATCGTCGACGGATCTCGACTACGCCCTTATGACTTACACTGCCATCGCAGACGATTTCAAAAGCGCCTTCAGACGGGTGGAGCTAACGCGGATGGTCTTTGCTGCGGACACCCACAAACTGGAGGAAGGGTACGGCCTACACCTAGAGGAAGAGCTCAACATCAGCCAAGCAACGCCCTCCTCCGAATTTGTCGGGAAGCTCCAGAACGTCGCTGAGAAGATCACGGACACGATAATTACTGATTTGACCGTGATTGGAACGGGAGAGGAGGTTCTCGAGAAGATCGACCGGTTCATTAAAGCGGGGTTGACCCACTTGGTCGTGCTGAACCGGGGACCGGACGTGCAGCATGTCTACAAGGTCTATGGTGAGCAGATCATCCCCTACTTCAAGGAACAGTAATGAGGGGCTTATGCGGTCGGTTCCGTGCCCTAGAAACTAGATTAGCAATTACCGGCTCAAGCATTATCTGAATTTTGCAGTTGAAGTATGGTTCTATTTCCTTTCCAACCAAAAGTCGGTCAAATTGCTACAATGTGATCTGGTGGCGTAGTGAAATCCGCTGGATTGTTCATTGCCCTTGTATTTGATCCCTTAAATAGCGTGCACCCTTTTATTTCAATCCTTGTGTTTCCAAAGCCTCCTTGGCGGTCAACGGGGGAACACTAACCCCTAACTGGTGGAGGGCTTCTCGCACCGCCTTGACCGTTTTCTCTCATGTGATGGGGATGTCCATTCGCCACGGCACTTCCGTTAGATACTCGCCTATCATTCTTGTCTGTGACCTTAAACGCTCCCACACGTCTAAGAGCGGCTTCGCTGCTTGGGGATCTCCCAGTTTTCCTAGAGCCCGAATCCCTTCGATGCGAACCTCGGGTTCAGGATCTGCAAGGAGATGGCGGAGACATACTCAGATCACTACGCAGCTTACCATTTAACCTGATAAGATAACTAAAACTTGTAGACCTCAAAAAAAGAAGAAATATGGGGCGTATGTTGTCATTATACAATATCCATCACTTTTCTGAGTCTGGTCGAGGAAGCTTTGCTAGCGCCTTTTTCGCCGCTTTTTGAACACAAAGAATGGGATCCTGCAACGCTTCAGTAAGCGGGGCAATTGCTCGCGCATCTCCTATTTCTCCCAGCGCCCTAGCAGCGGCCTTTCGAACACTATCTTCTTTATCCCCCAACGCCTGAATGAGGGGTGCGATTGCTCGCGCATCTCCTATCCTCCCAAGAACCCATGCGACTCCCGCTCGTACATTGGGATATGCACTCTGCAACGCTTGAATGAGAAGCTCAACCGCTCTTAGTTTTGCCAACGCCCTTAATACTTCTATTTCGATTAGATCGGGGATTGTGGGATCCTCAAGAAGTTCTCGTAGGGATTTAACGGCACAGGAATCGCGAATTTCGCCGAGGGCCCAGGCACATCGTGCCTGCAGTTTGGGGGATTCATCGCGCAGGCTGTCCAACAGAGTGGGCACGGCACGTGTGTCTCGGATGACTCCTAATGCCCAAGCCGCCACTTCTCGTAAGGGTTTTACCTTATTAAGCTTATAATAATCCACATAATCCTCATCCAAATGATCCCACTTCTCGAGTGGGACCAACGAATCTACAGCCTTCGAACCGAAGCGGATCTGTATAACTAATAACAATTTCCGGAGGAGAAGGGGAGTGGTGGGTGCTGTAGCGTGCTGGATCAACAACGCATGGGTGGTGGGATCGGCAGCACAGCCTTGCAGGATCATGAACAACCTAGTATCGCTAGCCTCTAGAGGGGATGTCGGTTGGGAGGGGATGGAGGCCCGGGCCCATACCGTTCCAATCACCTCTATGCCGGCAGCCCAATTCTTTGTACCAAGCGTCTCCTCTCTGCTAACGTCCCAATACTCATCCTCAGAAGTATGGATGATATAAAGGAGGAGGTCGACCAGCCAGCGGAGCACCCAGATCCCATGGGCGGTGTACAGGCGGCGGAGTGTTGTGTCCCAAAGGGTGGGATAAGTAGGAGCCGTGAGGAGGAGAAGGTCAGCGAACACTTGGAGGTACCTCTTTCTTTGGATAAAATCGTCTTGGCGTTTGATTGTCCAAATTTCTCTCACTGCTTCGCTTGGTTTTTTAAGAAAAAGAAATTCGAAATGCACTACGGAGGCTAGGTCGTGTTCCCTGAGGGGGATGTAGCTCTCTAAGAGGGACCCCATGATTTTTCGGATCCACGGTTGATTACTTGCAGTGATGGCGCTCTCAAGCGCCCCCTGTAAGAGGGGTAGAAACTTGATGGCAAGGCAGAAGTCAAGGAGGGTGGTGTTTCATTGCTGTTCAATGAGCTGGCCCACCGAAATAAGGGACGTCTTAAACCACTTCACCCCTTCTTCATTTTCAAGGAACCGTAAATCGAGACTAGCTTTGTACCATTCAGCCAACCTTTCCAACAGGGGGCGATCCCACGGTAAGTTCCGCCGGACGTACTGCTTGAGAAGCTTCGTGGTGGTTTTGGTGAGCGTCTGCTCAGCCCACATCCCCTTTGGCCCCCAGCGGTAATACCTGGCGGTGATGCCGATCACGTACGCGAGCAAGAACTGGGCGCCTTCGTCCCACTCCGCTTCAAGGGCCAGCTGAAACAAAGTATCGATATCTTTGCTGATATGCTCAACATAATCATCGTAGTCCTCACTTCCATAATCGCTATAATAATCAGTTAAAAAGGAGACGAGTAACTCGAGGTCTCGTAAGCGAATGAGGTGTTGATCAAGGTTCGCAGGAATGGAAGGATCTATGGCCGCTTTGACCACGTCCCGCGTAATATGCGAAGGGGAGATCTGCCCTATCAGCTCAATTAACTCAGCGACCAGCTCCCCCTCCTCCTGATCACAGTACCCCCTACCCTCTTTTCTCCAGACGTGCCCCCCCTCCTGGAGGGCCATCGCGAGGAGCTGGAGGAGGACGGGCGTCATTTCCGTCTCCTCTCCCCGGCGGACCCGTTCGGCGACCAGGCAGGTCGTGGCCCAGAAACATTCGGGGCGGGCCTCGGGGCTCAGGAGGGGGATGGTCTGGCTCAACATGGTTACGTCAATGGCCTGGCGCTGGGCCGCGCTGAGGGGCAGGGACGCAAAGGTGCCGGATTCCGGGTTCAACCAAATATTCCAATCGGCCCTTCTTATTTCGTAGAGGCTGCGCGCCCAGTACTCGAGCACGCAGGGGTCGGGGGCGCCTAACACCCCCCAGAACCGCGCGGTCACCTGATCTAAATAGGGTTGGGCCTCGAATTGGCTATATCCTAACCACTCAAATTTCATTTTGCTACGCATATCTCCTTCTCGCTCGGGGGTTTCCCAGTGGCGGCGATCCAGCAGGATGGCGAGGAAAATAATGGCACACACCCGGAGCTCCCAGGTTTGGTGGGGTAAGTAGTGGTCAATAAACGGGAGGAGGGTGTCGAGCTTTTCAACTTTTAATTTTACGACAACCTCTTTAATGGCAGCTCTGATATTTTCGGCTGCAGATAGCGGAAACGGACCCGGGTGTTGGGGGAACCCTTTGTCACTCAGGGTAAGAAATAGGGTCTCTAGATCCGAGAGGGAGATAGGGATCGTGGGATCGATCCCTGTCTTCCACCTTCGCATTGAAAGAATGATCTTATAGTTTAAAAACAACTCCACCACACGTGACTCGGGGTCGCGGTGCAGGGACCACAGTAGCCGGTCTAGCTCGAGATACTTCCCTTCAGTTATGCCCGAACAGGTAAAAGTGTAAAGGTACCCCAAAAATATACAAATCAAGGCCCGGGGCTTCCACTCCTGATGAGTAGCATATCGACGAATAAACTGAAGAAAATCCTCATTCATGAACAGATGATCTCTTGAATAATCTTTGAATTGGTGGTCTAAGGTATTTACAAATGGGTCATATAGCTAGTCAATTTCTTGGGTTACTTCTTGACGGGTTGTATGATCCGCCTTGGGCGGCCACTCTCGCTCCCGCCACTTCGAAAACAACGCGTCCAATTCGGAAAGGAACGTCTGGATCACGGCATCCATTGGCTCATACCTCAAGACCCGAGAGGGGCATAGGGTTCGTGGGACTCAGTGGGTGTCCATCCAGAGAATCAAATGGATTCAATGAAAGGTAGGTCTTGGATTTTAAAAACACATGGGTTTAAACAAATCGTGGGGTTTGATTTTCTAAAAGAAATCTCCTTACTATATTTGCGGCTATCTGGAATTTATATAATTCTAGAGATCGATTAATTCGATAATGACTTATTTATGGTGTTAATGCAATAAATGGCAAGAATGGTATTTATGGTAATACATCTATAACATTCTCCAGCCATTCTACTAAGTAAAATATCATCATTAAAGCCGAAATTATTTTGCGAAACGAGCAGAAACGAGTTTCCAATATCCATCCATAGAAAGAAAGCCAATATTTAAAAGGAAAAAAGAGATAGGTATGACAAATATAGTAGAAATGATTAAACCTGGTTGTCGCATCATTTGCGCTCTAAATGTTTTATGGGGTATGCTAAATGTATAAAATACGAATTCCACATATATGGTCAGTTGGACTTCTCCTAATTTTTATGTTAAACATATCTATTTTCCCACAATCTCATCCTGCTCTTGATTCCGATCTCCAAACTCAGAAGGGTACGTTAAATCCCCTTCAAGAGCAAAATCAAAGATACCAATATGATACATCTAACCATAACTTCATGCCAGGCAAAATGATGAGTCCATGGACTCCACCTACTTTTTCAGGAACAGGAACTGCTCTAGAAGTTGTGCAATTAGCTGACTCGACAACAACTGGACAAAGTCAATTTACTCAAGGAACATCCGATACCGAACCATTAATCCTAGGGTCAGGTTGGGAGGGCTATAGGATTGACAACACGATCAGTAACCTACACGACATCCGCAATTGGGTTTTAAATCCTGATTTCAGTGATACGGGGACTCATGACGGCTACGAATGGCCTAACGACGTCGGTGATGTCAATATAAATGACGATGTAAATGTGACATCATGGAGTTTTGGCTACACTGATGTTGGCCCTCGCAATGTTGCATTCGCAGGGAATTATGAAGGTAACGACACCGTAGCTTATCTGGATCCACATGACAATGCCCTAGAACTACATATCCAGGGCGATGATGATTATATGACTAATTATTACAGTTATGACAACGGAGACAGATGCTACTGGACTCAGACAACAAACGTCCCTCGTGGAACTGTCGTGGATGCTGCAATAACATTTGACATCTTTGTGGACCACGCCGCCCTGTTTGACTCATGGACATTCTCAGTTAGGATAAACAGCGTCATTGTCTATGCAAGAGGATTAAAAACGCTCAGAGATGCAGGATACAATGTGTGGCAAAGCAGGTACGTTCCAGTCGGGGCATGGGACAATTCGACAAATGTATTTACTGATCCAGTTAATGGAACTGTCGATATCGAATTGAGGTTTGAATACACTTCAGACAGTGCTAGTTATTCACAAGGATTCACTGATATTGAATACCAGCAGATCTGGGTAGACAATTTCAATCTAATTCTCACTGCAGAGGTCTTTCCGTCAGATATTGGGCTACGTATGAACACAGCCAATATTACTGATGGGGGCACTTGGGGACAAGGAAGTATCACCGAGACAGGTACTTGGACAACAAGCCCTGTAAACATGGTGTTCGATGCGATCGTCTCTTTACCATCGCAGTATGGAACGGGATCTTATGACGTGGAGTTCGATTACAGTGCTGATCTATATGTTAGAAAAGATAGTCCAGATACTTTATATGAGTTGGATGCAACTTCGGAAGGGACTAACTATGATGTAAATGATGGAGACACGACCGTAGATTGGGATTTCTATGTCTATGTTTCGGTTCCTACAGGATACACAGAAACGCAGTTCAATGTTACATTCCCCACAGACTGGACAATCACATGGGTCTCGGAACCACAGAATCCGACTTTGAACAATGTCACCCAATGTGATACAGCAACCCCTGGCGTGCTGACGGTACCCGTCCCCTCAATATCACCTGCTCCGGACGGATATTGGCACATTAAGGCAACATCACCGAATTATGCTCAATCCTTACAGACGCAAATCGAGGATCCTCCTGGTGTTTGGTCACCAGCAACAACATTCCGCCCCACAAACACTACGCGTGCAAGAGGCACGATTTCAACCTCGACACCCAATCCCGTCAATGTCACATGGTTCACACCAGCTGGCACAACGTTTTATGAAACACATCCCCCAGGAGCTTACACCTTAACTACAGGAACCCCCATTAGCGGAACAGTAGCGGATTTACAAACCTCTGACGATACTGATCTTGTGATTGAGAGTGTTGGAAATGTGATCGACTTGTACACTTCTTATGATCTTGACGCTGATGGGATCGCGGAAACGGATGTAACTAACCTCGAGCTATGGATAGAAGCAGCGTATAATACCAGCATAACGGATGGAGATTTATATGTCCGTGATTTTACGGGTGGAACATGGGAGAAGATAAACGATAACTATGCACCCACAACAGATCAGGCTTGGTCGTGGATGACGGCAAATCCTGGCGCATACATTGACGATACAACTCATGAGATCTGGTTTAGGGTTTATGGTACCCACTCTGGAGCATTCACGATTGGAATGGACTATGAACAGTTCCAGCTCACGTTCCTCAATTACTTGGGCCTTTCGGGCGACGCGGGCGGCGTTGTGACAACTCCATCCTTCACGTTCCCAACTGGGAAGACGACAGCGGGTGAGTGGACTGTCCTTATGAGCTGGACCAGTGGGACAGAAGTGGCCTATATTGCCGAGCCCTTTGATCTCAACCATCCCTCCGAACTCCATAGTTTGAATTCACCGATTTCAGCAGCACTGGGTGACACAGTTACCGCTTGGGTACGATTCAACGATAGCGACAATAGCCAAAATATCCTCACGGGATCTGTGTCGACAAGTGGTGATGGAGAATTTCCTGCAACAAGCTTCTATCCGAATTCCCAATTTAAT
>JBHIFL010000020.1:0-52853 GCA_046761065.1 Candidatus Heimdallarchaeota archaeon | reverse complement strand
CTATTAAAAGTTAACAATTACAAGTCTAAATCAAGAAAATAATTCTTATTTTTTATAAGACACATGCCATAGAACAAAATTCTCAAGGTGTCGATACATTTTTGATGATGGTTCTTGGATTTTGATTTAATTCCTCTCCTATATGTTTTAGAATAAAACGTATATTATGAATTGGGTTAAAGGGATTTTTCTTCCCACATGGAGGCGTACCATTTATGAGTGACACACCAATGGTTAAACAATATCACGATTTGAAAAGGAAATGTAATAACGCGATTCTGTTTTTCCAAGTGGGTGATTTTTATGAAACCTTCGAAGAGGATGCAAAGCTTGTTAGTCAAGAACTAGGAATTATTCTCACCTTTAAAGATAAAGAAAAAATGCTTCCAATGGCTGGTGTACCTGTTCATGGAGTTGGACCCCACATTAAAAAGCTTGTAAATCGAGGTTATAAGGTTGCTATTTGCGACCAAGTAGAGAAACCCAGCCCCAAAAAAAAGCTAGTAAAGCGAGAAATAGTCCGGATTATCACCCCAGGGACAATTTTTGACATAGATATGTTAGATGCGAAGGTCAATAACTATTTAGCAGCCCTTGTGCGAGGAAAAATTGGGTATGGGCTTTCTTTAGTTGATCTATCTACTGGCACATTCCAAACAACCTATCTTCCTGGGAAATCTGCCTTTAATGATCTAATCACAGAATTTTCAAGATATCCTATTCAAGAATGTCTCCTTCCAAGGAGTCTAAGCGAGAACCAAGGCTTCATGGATTCACTTCATACGAATATCCCCTACGACATCTACTTTTCTCCTCTTGAAGATTATCTTTTTGATCCAGACTATGCAGAACAGACTTTACTGGATCACTTTGGAATAGCACATGGAGGACTTGACGGATATGGTTGTGGAAATCTTCCTTTGGCTATTTCAGCAGCTGGAGCCATTATTTCCTATTTGAAAGAAACCCAAAAAGCACCTCTGACAAATATTCAATCATTAAAAACCCATTCAATCTCTAAATATGTGATCCTCGATTCATCCACCATCCAGAATCTAGAGATTCTTGAAAATATTCGTGACAAATCAAGCCGCGGCACTCTGTTATCAATTTTAGATCACACTCTCACACGAATGGGAAGTCGATTATTGAAACAATGGATCACTCATCCTCTTAGAGAGCCTGAAAAAATCCAAAGCCGCCTAGAAGCGGTTGAAGAACTGTTCAAGGATATTATACTAAGAAAGGGTCTAACAGAGGTACTAATGAGTATTCATGATCTCGAACGGATTATTAGCCGCTTAAATTATTTAAGAACTTCTCCCAAAGACATGATATTACTTAAAACCTCATTACAAAAAGTCCCTGAGTTAACCCACCTCTTGAAAGATGTTAATACTCCTTATCTAAAAATAATCTCGAAGGACCTACTAACAGAATCGGAGGATATTGTTTCTCTTATTGATAAGGCAATTGTCGATGATCCTCCACAGACATTAACTGAAGGAGGAATAATAAAAGATAGGTTCAATAAACAGCTTGATGAGTTACGCGAGATCATTAAAACTGGTAAAAACTGGCTAATTGATTTAGAAAAGACAGAACGGAAACGTACTGGTATTAAGAACTTAAGAATGGGGTTCAATCGAACCTTTGGGTATTATATAGAAGTGACTAAGTCGAATCTTAATAAGGTACCCAACGATTACATAAGGAGGCAGACCTTAGTTAATGCAGAGCGTTTTATAACTCCTGCCCTTAAAGATTGGGAAGAAAAAATTCTCAATGCTGAGGAAAAAATTAATGACCTTGAATATGCAATATTTATCCAAATACGCGATGAAATTTGTAATTATACTGAATTAATTCAACAAACCGCTCATAGCATTGCTAAATTGGATGTAATCTGCTCATTTGCTGAAATAGCGATCCAATCACGTTATACTAAACCACAAGTAGATGATGCTGACATAATTGAAATCAAGAAAGGCCGACATCCTGTTGTTGAACAATTAATTAATGAAGATTTCATTCCAAATGATTCGCTCCTTGATTGTTCAGGGAATCAGATATCTATTGTCACTGGTCCGAATATGGCCGGGAAATCAACTTTTATCCGTCAAATAGCTCTTATTGTCTTGATGGCCCAGATAGGAAGCTTTGTACCGGCTGATATGGCTCGAATAGGAATTGTAGATCGAATATTTTCACGAATAGGTGCGGTCGATGACATAACTCGGCGACAGAGCACCTTTATGGTGGAAATGACAGAGACAGCTAATATCTTGAACAACGCAACCTCAAAAAGTTTGATTATATTGGATGAAATCGGCCGAGGAACCTCTACATTCGATGGGATGGCTATAGCATGGGCTGTAGTGGAATACATTCATAATAAAATTGGTGTTCGCACAATGTTAGCTACTCATTACAGGGAACTCGTTCAACTTAGTGATTTACTACCCCGAATTAATAACTACAATGTATCTGTTTTAGAGAGGGGGGGAAAGATGATTTTTATAAGAAGAGTAGTTCCTGGCCCCTCTGATCGTAGCTATGGGGTTCAAGTAGCTAAACTCGCAGGACTTCCCCCCGAAGTGATTAAGCGAGCTTCCGAGGTGTTAGAGAAGATTGAGTCTCAGAGTCAGATCCAGATTCCTATCCTCTCTGAAGCAACTCCACCACCTACACGGGACGTAACCTCTTCTGTAGAACCAAAAACTTCAGATGATGAACCAATCTTGGACTTGTCAAAAACTGAACTACCTTCGATTCGAATATCTCCTGTGCTCGACAAGCCTCGAGCATCTAACAAATCTGAATCCGCTCAAATAATAAAAGACGCGCGAAAAAAGAAAAAACAGACAATTCTGACCGAATTCGATCTTGGGGCTGATATGTAGCTATCTAGTTAAATATCAAAACTCAGATATTTAGAAAAAATCTAGAAAATAGCTAAATTCAAGAAAAAAACTGAAATACCATGAATTTGGTGAATTATAATGGGTTTTGATCTCTGGTGGACAAATTGAAGATCATTAAACTTAAAAAGCATGTCATAGAACAGATCGCAGCTGGGGAGGTGGTTCAACGTCCTGCCTCCGTAGTTAAAGAACTAATTGAGAACGCGATAGATGCTGGGGTCACAAAAATTGAGATCAAGATCAAACAAGGAGGAAAGCAACAGATCATTGTCAATGATAACGGCCATGGAATGTCAAGAGATGACGCTATTCTTGCTTTTGAAAGATATACAACCAGTAAAATAAGAACAGTCGAAGATCTTGCACGAATCAAGACTTTAGGTTTCCGTGGTGAAGCGCTTGCAAGTATTGCTATGGTATCTAAAGTAACAATGATCACCCGTCCAGTAACTAGTGAATTTGGAACCAAAGTTGTCATTGAGGGTGGGGAACTAAAGAGCGTAGAACCTGTTGGATGTTCAGTAGGCACCTCTCTTACGATTACAGCCCTATTTTATAATGTTCCGGTACGAAGAAAGTTTTTAAAAGATGATCATCGCGAGCAAGCTCACATTTATAATATTGTAGCTCGGTATTCCCTTATCCATCCTGAGATTACGTTCCAGTTGGATTCGGAAAAAAGAAACTTAATCTTGTCTCCTGCCACCACAGATCCTCTTGTTAGGATTATTTATATTTATGGTAAAGACTTATCGCGTAATTTAATCCGAATTGATTGTTCAAGCCCTATCCAAGTTAAAGGTTTTCTATCTAAGCCCCAAATTTCCCATCGGACACGAGAACGACTCCATATTTACGTAAACTCAAGACCTGTAAAGAGTAAGATCCTCGAAGATACCGTCATCGCTGCCTATAAACGTCCGCAGCTCTTACCAAAAGATAGATATCCAATTTGTGTGTTGAACATTGAAATTTCGCCGGAACTAATTGATGTAAACATCCATCCAACCAAAAGAGAGATTCGCTTTCATGACGAACGGAATCTCCGTAAAAATCTCTTTAAAGTCTTTAAAGATGCTTTAAGGGCAGCCGATCTGCTACCAGAAATTGTCCCTGACGAGGTTCAACACGCTGTTTTAGGAGAAAAGGGATCAGTTCCTTTAGTGGTTCCAAACTCTCGAAAAATGTCCGTAAAGCCAACTGTTCAAACTCAGTTTTCCTCAAAAGTGTCAGATACATTAGAGAAACCAGCTGTTCATATATCTGACATAAAGGAACTAAAAGCAACGGAACTTCCTTGGGTTCCAATTGGCATTATTAAGAATTCATACATCGTCGCCTACGATGATAATAGCATTTATTTTATTGATCAACATGCGGCCTTTGAGCGGATCTTGTTTGATGAACTCACAGAACAAGTAAGACACTCAACCATAAAATCTCAAGAGTTGTTAGAGCCAGTTGCCGTGACATTGTCCCCTCCGCGAGCAACGGTCTTAGAAGCAAATCTTAAAGTTCTTTCCGAGTTTGGGTTTAAGATCGAAAAATTTGGCAAAGATACTTTTCTCATACGCGCAGTTCCTATTATATATGGACAATTTATACAAAAAGAGGTTTTAGACGATCTAATTGATGAGCTACTGGAGAAAGGGGACTTCTCCTCACTACCTTCAGAGAGTGAGATTATTAAATCCATTGCTTGCCATTCAGTTGTTCGGGCAGGAGATCCTTTGACATCTCGCCAAATTGTTAAACTACTTAAACGTCTCTGTCGGTCCAAGGATCTCTTCACATGTCCTCATGGCCGACCGATCACTATCCAACTTCCATTTCATGAATTAAATAAAAGGTTTCGTCGAAAATAGCGTCCATCTTGGCGCCAAAATAGGGAAAATGGGTTTTATTGTACCAATCGTTTTCTGATCAATACTTTAATTATAAGTCAATAATTCAATTCAGGAGAACAGTAAGTCAATTGTTTGCTGATAAAACTAAAAATCATATGCTGCTAAATACGCTGAGGTCCTTTTAAGTATCTCGGAGGAGATCACAAGCGATAAACACATGAAATAATTAGCGACAATGTCCAATAATAATTTTTTCGCATCATGAACAAACCAAATCATATGAAATGAGCTGTGTTCAAACCCACCAGGGATATGATCAAGGGGTCCCCCTTTGGGAAGCCAGAATTGAAGCCATGTGTATCAAATTCCTCTTGAACAATTAAGACAAAAAGTGAAGAATTATGGAAAATTTTGAAATAGAAACGAATTCCATTTCTTTCAAAAATGCCAAATTGGTATGTAGTTTTTGTGGGAAGCTGTTTCCATGGGAATCCCTGATACAGAGATGCACCATGTGCGACGAACCTTTAGAGGTTCGTTACGATTTGTCTAAAATCAGAAAGCTGATCACAAAGCAAGATTTCGAAGAGAGACCTTTCAATATTTGGAAATATAAAGAATTCTTACCATTCGAATCTTTTGACCATATAATTTCCTTATATGAGGGAGGAACTCCACTCCTTGAAGCAAAGAATCTGATGAAACACCTAGACTTTCCACAAATATTGCTTAAAGATGAAACTCGGAATCCTACTAGCTCCTTTAAAGATCGAGGTACTTCTATAGGCGTCACGAGGGCATTGGAATTGGGTGTTCGTGGTGTTGGGACCGTCAGTACGGGTAACATGGCTGCCTCTGTTGCAGCTTATGCTGCAAAAGCCAAACTACCCTGCGTCATCCTAATCCCACAGAATACTTCTGTGCAAAAAATAGCTCAAACTGTTATTTGTGGCGTTAATGTTGTAGCAGTGGCTTGTCCCTACAGCAAGATGTATGATATAAGCTTGCAAATTGGGCATGAAATAGGGATTCTATTCATTAATTCTGATTCTCCTTGGCGTATCGAAGGGCAAAAAACAATTGCATATGAGATTTGTGATCAACTGGGATGGCAAACTCCTGATCACCTGATAGTCCCTGTAAGCAGTGGAGGGAATATTTCTGCCATTTTTAAAGGATTTATGGAGTTGAATGAAATCGGGTTCATCAATCATATGCCTCACATCATTGGAGTCCAAGCAAAAGGAAATAACCCCATTGTTAAAGCCTATTTCGCAGGAAAAAATAAAGTAGAGGAGTATCTTAACCCATCAACAATTGCTCATGCAATAATCAACCCCAACCCCCCAAGTGGGAACCGCGTCCTTAAACTTCTCAAGAGGTTTAGAGGATCAATGTTTAGTGTATCAGATGATGAGATCTTAGATGCTCAACGACTTTTAGCTACAAAAGAAGGAATTTTCGCCGAACCTGCAGGAGCAACTCCTCTTGCCGCGCTTAAATGCTTACTTGAAAAAGAGACAATTACAAAAAATGACAAAGTGGTTTGTGTAATCACCGGACATGGTTTAAAAGATATAAATGTAATGGCTGACAAACTATCTAAACCTATCTTTTCTAAGGCTGAAGATTTAGAATCTACTATACGATCGTTACTCCCATCTTGATACTCTAAACAGGTCTGCTTTGAGATCTAAATCTGGATTGTAATTCGCCCAACAAGCGGACAAATTCCTCTTGGGTTGTTGCAATTGAGGCAAGACTGTTTCCTTCTCCCGTTCCAATAATAACTTCTTCGGCGTCTCTGAAGGCTATATAAGCATCTATTTCGGGTGTTTTTCGTACAACAACATTGGGTAGCTTATTTGTGAGTTCAGAAATGTATTCTGGGGTGATTGAAGATTCACTAGTGATCAATTCGATTCGTCTAGTACTAGGAACAGTTTCTAGGACATTAAGTGGGATATCTTCAAGGTTGGGTACAACTAAGTTGATCGTACTTTTGACTCGGCTCAAACAACTGAGGATGCTATTGAGAACAGCTTCTTTTCCAAATATAGGATATGTTTGTTCGATTGCAAGTGGTTTTGTTTTTAGGGCAAAGTCATGTACCTGCTTTAAGAAAGTCATCGTGGCTCCTGTATCCTTAAGGGCTGTGTGTATTCGTGCTGGGATTCCTTGTAGTTGACCTGATAATTTTTTGGTCACATCATTCTCGATTTTGTCAACTGTGCTAGTTACTCCTGTAGCAATCTCCAAAAGATTTTTTTCAACCTCTTTAGCATATTTTAAGGTTGTTTGATTAATGATAGCCTCTGAAGAGTCAAGCATTTCTTTTGTTTGGGCACGGTGTGTTTTTAAAGAGTCTCTTAACTTCTCAGCATGGTTAAAAAAGTGTTTATTGATGGTTAAAGAGTGGGAACCAAGTTCGTCTTCAAGTGATTTTTGGAAATCCATTACCTTTGTTTGGATATTTCGAATTGGAATAGCAGTTATTTTTTCACTTTGAGTTCTCAGATTCTTGGTTTCACTCTCAATCTTTTTGTGAACTTCTTCCTTTACGTTGTTGATAGTTTTTATTGCTTGATCAAGGTTTTCTTGGAGTGTAGTACTCAAGACTTGAGGAAGTTCTTCTTTTTGCAGCTGTATAACAGTTGCTTTAGCTTCTTCTGTTCTTTTACTGATAATCTCATGAGTTTTATTTTCATTAGAAATTACTTCGTTTCGAAGCGCAGAAACTGTATTTTCGATGATGAACTTGACTTCGTTATCCATTTTTTCTCGATCTTTCTTGATAGATTCGGTTATTACGGGAAGTTCATTTAATAATTCTTTTAAATTGTCAGCAGACGTTTTGATTTCTTTTTGAGATTTCAACAGTATGTTTTCTACATTTTCGAGGGAGGAGACAAGTTCTGATGTAAAGGTTTCTTTCGTGCTTTCAATAGAAGGTATAATTTCTTGGTTAAAGGAATTAATCTGTTTTGAAAGTCCTTGTGTTATAGCATCAGTCGTCTCTCCATAGAGTTTTGATGAATTTCGAAGAGTTCGTTCGATTTCATCATTGCTTGTACGAGTGAGTTTTTTACCTAAATCTGATATTTGGGTTATTGTTTCATCAATAATATTGTTCATAGAATTTGTAGCAGATTTAATAATCTCTTCTATGCCTTTTTTTTGAGTTATGGATATATTTTCAAGGTTTGTTTCTAATTCGGTATTTCTCTTTTCTTGACCTTCAGAAATGTTTGTACGTAGATCCTCGAATGCATCACTAACACTTACACGCTGGGAATCTATAAGTTCTAGCATCTGAGCTAGTAAGTTCTTATCTATTTCAATAGAAGTCTGGGAGATATTTTCTGTAGAGTTTAGGACTTGGTCTCGTGTTGCTTCTATTGCTTTTTCAGTATCCTTTAAAGTTTGATCAAGTTGTCTTGATTGCTTTTTTAGAATTTCCTTATTTAGATTGGCTAAATCCTTGTTTGTTTCAGTTGTTATTTCTTTAATAGCAGTAGAGATGGTAGTCTCAAGGGACGTAAAAGTTTCGCGGAAGGATTGCAGTAGAGCAGTTTGAGTGTTTATGCAATTTTGAAATGCTTTATTCACTTGCTTTATGCTGCTCTCACCAGTTTGAAGATTTTGGTCCGTTGTCTGCTGAAGACTATTGAGAAGAAGGTTCGTTGCTTCTGTTAGTCCACCCTCCACCATGGTTCCGGTTTCATTTCGAGATGTTTCTATTTTTTCTTTACTCTGTTCTACTAAATCTTGGATGTTACGTATCTGGAGTGTCAAGGATCTTTCAATTTGGTCTATGAATTTCGAACTCTCCGTTTCAAAGGATGTGATATGGGTTTCCATGAGGGTTCGAAGTTTCTCTTGAATATCTGCTAAGTTAGTTTTCATTACCTCTAGTTTTGGCAGGTATACCTCATGTAACTTTTTCCGGGTTTTTTTATCCTGAAGCTTCTCATAGATCTCACTAACAATCTCAATCAATTGCATAAGGGTCTCTGAAAAGGTGAGGTCAAATGTCTGGATTCTGTTTTTATGATCTGTCACTAGTCGATCAAGAGCTGGAGGGATCTCTTTTCGTATTGCTTCCGATTCTTGTGAAGTTTTCTTAGAAAAGGTACTTAATGTCTTATCAAAGCTTTCAGATAGGGTTGAAAGATACGTCTTCAACTGTTTCATGCTTTCTTGGGTAATGTTTTTGGTTTTTTCTATTGTATTTGTGCGAAGTTTTGTGAATTTCTCCGTCATCTCCTTGAGTAAATTATCTAACTTAGTATTTATCTCGGTTTTATTGGATTTTATTTGGCCAATTTGGGCGTCTATTTCTTCTTCTATCTGTGTATTATTTGCTTTGACTTGATCCAGAAGACTGCTCTTGGTAGTGTTTACTCTTGTTTTAACCTGTTCGTTAAATTTTTCAAGAAGGGTTTCAGTGTCATTTCGCATTCTATTGATTTGTTTGTTAAATTTTTCATTGGCTTCTTGAATTTGTTTGGTTAGTTCGTTGATAACTATCTCTTTCTTTGTTAAAATGTTGTTTTGTGCTTCGTTTGTTTGGGTACTTAATTGTTTCTTTGTAGCTTCTGTGATATTATCAAGTGTTGATAGGAAGTCCTCCTGTTTTGATTCAATTAATGTTGTTGTCTTATCTGTGAATGTCTTATTCGATTCTTTTAATGCTGCTACTGAACTCTCTATAAATTGAGTGAGATTCATCTGAATGCTTTTTAGGCCCTTTTGAATGCTATCAATTCCTTCTTTGATTCCTTCGCGTAACGTTAAGATCGTATTATCAGAAAGAGCTTTTGTCTTCTTTGTTAGGTTAGTCTCTAAGCTTGTTAGATCCTTTAGTACAGATTGGGTTTTTTCTTGAAACTTGGTAAGAGCTGTTTCTAGGGATTCATTGTATTGAACACTTTTTTCAATCTCAACTATAACGTTTTGAAAAGCAGTTGATAGGATATCCTGAGCATTTGTTAGGAGGTTCCTGTTCTCTGTAGTTTTTTCTGCGTGTTGATCAACTTTTAAATCAAGACTTGCAGCGGTTTTTGACAGGCTAGAATCTATATTTGCGTTGATTTGGGTAATAAGCTCAGTAATTGACTTTGAGAAAGTGCTATGTAATGTCGAAAGGTTCTTTTTAAAGTTGTCAATTATATTATGCCCTACTTTTTTCACAGATTCGGATAAATTTTCTCGTTGTGCTTCGATTTGGGCTTCCAAGTTTTCAGTGGTTGTAATAAGCTTATCTTCGAATTCCTTGATTGAATTACTATTTTTATCTTTGATTTCTGTAATTATAGCACCAAATCTTTCCATTACATTATCTGTCTGGTCTCGGAGAATTTTCGAGGAACTATCTATGAGTTCAGCAGTTTTTTGGTTTAGTTCTGCTATAGAATCTTCTAAATCGGAAATCTGATTTTGTATTTCAGTAGATAAAGTGGTTTTCAAAGTCTGAAGGGAAGTTTCCAGGGAATTATAGTCTTCTGTAGTAAATTTTGATATAGTTGCACTATATTTTTCAGATAGTTCCTTTAAGTTTCCCTCTAGCTCTTGAACTGTTTGTTTTATTGTACTACTAAAGTTTTTAGAAGCTTCTTTCATTACTGAAATTTTGTTATCAGCAAGTTCTTTAGTAGCAGTTTTAAAATTCGCTGTTGTTTCTCTGAGCTGATCTGCGCTGTATTTCCATATATCATTTATTTCAGAGATTGTTTTATTAAGTTCAGTTTGGAGTTGATCTTCAGCTTTTGCTGTAATAGTAATTTGTGGGTTCAATGCTACATAAATATCGAGGACACCAGGAATCAGTCTAGCAAAACCCTTTTCCGCAAGTTTTGCTAATGATTCTTTTATCTCTCTTGCTGGACGTCCAGAATATAGGGCAGCTTCTTCTGCTGTCCGTGATCCGGTTCCTACAAGGATTGAGTAGGCAACAGCCTCTTCTTCACTCAATCCCAGTTGAGAGAGAACCTTCACATTAAAATCCAAGTTATTCTTAGGCATGGTATTCAAACTCCCCTTTTCAATTCTTTTAGGATCTTCTCTAGATCTTTTAGGATATTTTCCATATTCTTAATTCGGCGTTCTCTCATTTGCATTCCTTCACTTATTCCTGTAGTTAGTTCTTTGATGTCAATACCTTTCTTTATTTCTTCAACTTGGTTGGCAAAGACAGCTCGATTTTCCGTGAATGTTTCTAGGAGTGGTTTATCATTTTTTATCTGTTGATTAATCGTTTCAACGCCTTTTTCTACATATTGAGAAATAACAGCTTCAATTTCCTTTATCATTTGATCGATTGCTTCAATCTCCATGTTATTTGTTTGAACAAGGTTGTTCTGCGCCGCTTCTATGGTGTCTTTAGTATTAGCTACTGTTTCATTCGTCAACACTGACAGTCTATTTTCCAGAGCTCGTTGATGCTCGCCTATGGCATGTCTGAAGCTTTCTTTTAAAGATGCCATCTCGTTTTCATGCTGATCCAACGTCTTCTTTATAGTTTGAAGAAATTGATCTTCATAGGTTGTTGTCAGAGTTTCGATCCTTTTCAGCTCGGACAAAATTAGAGTATCAAGTTGGTTCTGCAACTCTCCCATTGCAGCTTTCAAGCGAGATATCGCATCCATGATAATTACGGAGAACTGATCTTGAAATCCCACAAAACTTGTAATTGAGTTATTAATACCGTTTATCAATTCTTGTTGAAACTTCTCCTTAAGTTGGTCTGCAAACTCAGTGATATTCTCTTGCTGGATTTGTGTTTGTTCATCCAATTTGTCAATAAACAGATCAGCTTCTCCTTTCACAGTTTTTAACTGGTTTTTAACTATTGTTTCTAATTTTCTCTCAATTTGATTTCCAGTTGATAGAAGCGTCTTAGAAAGATTAAATATCTGATTACGACTCTTTTCTTTCATCTGATCTGCTTTTTGTCCGAATTGTTCCAATGTACGGGTATTAAAGTCTTTAATAAAGGTTATTTGATCGTTTGCTAGTTTATTTGAGAATTGAATTAAGGATGTTTTCATGTTTTCCAAAATATTGATGGTATCTGCTTCTATTGTTTCTATTCCTTGAGAAAAAGAATTCTGAATAGTCTTTTGTATGTCCTTAAGGTTCTTAAGCTCAGTTTTTATTTCATTTTTCTCTTTTTCAAGAAATTCCTTTTCTGTTTGGAGTTTGTTTGCGATTTCACTAATTTTTTTGTGGTTTAACGACATTTTGGTCCCTTTCAATTGTTTTTTACTTTTCAAATACCATGGAAAGCTCAGGAGACATTGAGACATTTTTTCCCTTTTGGATAACAGATTCTCGCTTTTTTGACTCTTCAGCTAGTTCAAAGTGTTGAGCTGCCTCATAATATTGTGATCTAGCTATACCAAACATATTATTTTCTTTATAATAATCTCCAAGTTGTTCATGCAAAATAGCTGCTTCTCTGGCATTACTTTTTACTTTCCAGTCAATTTTCGCATTCTTATACATATAAGTGGCATAAGTATAAAGTTTGATAGCATAGTGTAATAGACTACTCTTCATTCTTGATTGATCAAAAAAGATTTTTCCCATATCTTCTGCTGTAATTGCAGCTCGTTCAGGATCATGAGCCAAATCTGAAAAGAATTTTACAGCTAATCTAGCAATCGCATAAGTTTCATACCAGAATTCCAAAGAAAACGCATGTTTAGCAAGTTGTTCAGCTCGTGAACCGAGATCATATAAGTATTTTCTCGAAGTTTCTGCTTCTTCCAAGGATTTTGAGAGGATTTCAATTCGTTCTATAAGCTGAATTGACGGTTTCAGTTCGTTATTTAGTTCAAATTCCACTTGATCGAATAAAGCATGTATTATAGCTAAAATATTTCTTGTTAACAGTTTTTGCCTTAATAGTTGATGTAAAGCATTGGAGGCTATTTGGATAAAATTTTTCCCTTGGACTATTAGCCCTTTCTCCTCCATTTCTCGCAAAAGGGAATTCAATTTGGGACGTTCAATGCCTATTAATCTTTCAATTTCTTTTTTTCTTAGAATATTCTCTGTTCTCCCTTCAAATAAGGATAATATATTGGATTCGCTTTCATTGATCCCTAATACATTAAGATTGATTTCTCTCAATTGAGGTCTAATTCGATCCCATATTTTAATACTAATTTCACCTTCATCTTCTCCTTTCATTGCTTTAAGCAGTGTCAATGCATAAACCAAGGAGAATGGTGATCTATCTGTCTGTTTTGTTATTTCCCTTACCACTTGAGGGTCTATACGATAGGTTGGGTCCTCGCGCCTTTGTACAAGGATTTCTGCTTCCTTAAGATCTAGACGGTCAAGTTCTATGATAATGGAAATATCTTTAAGATCATTTTGGATTTGCTGCCAAAATTCTGTGGTGAGGGAAAAAACAAAGAAGGTTTTAAAGTCCCTTTCAGAAAAATTGGTCAGAATATCTAGAATAAAGAAGAATAGATTATCTTGACCCAATAGGAAAAAGCGCTCAACATCATCAAACAGGAATACGATGTATTCTCGCTTCGTTTCCAGTTCTTCATTGATTAGGGCAAATTTCTCACATATGGTGTTTATTTTTGTTGGGTATGACGAATCTTCGGGAGTTAGGTTTGTCAAATAGTCGAAAGGGATCTTTTCAAAAATCTTTTTCTTTTTTATTGGTAAACGGTCTTTTAGACTTTCAAGAATCCATTTGGGGATCTCCCACATCTCATAATCCAGTGGGACAGACCATTTTATGGGAGTTAACCCTTCTGTTCTTACGATTCGTTCCAGGATATTTATCATTGAAGTTCTTCCACTCCCAGGGTCGCCAACAATAACCCATCCCTTCTTCTCTACGGAGTTCTTCTTATAATTTCGCATGGTTTCTCTGAAAGTGTTTATTATTTCGTCTCGACCCACAAACATTTCCAAATTTACTGGTCGCAAGAATTCTAAGACCACATAAAATCCTCCTCAAGTTCTGTGGTATAATAGGTACTTACAGTATTGAAAAATGTAAATATCTCTTAATGAAATACCTTTATATTATCACCCTAATCCTTTCATTTATGATGGTATCATTTTTCATTATAATTACTGGTGCATTTTTAAATGAAAAAATCCCTAGATAAATTTCCAAAGGCGTAGGTCTATAATTAAGCCTTAGAAGAACTTAAAAATCAACTTAAATTCTAATAAAAATCAAACTTCTTGTTTGCATTAGTTGAAACGCCTTAATAACTAAAAAAAGATAATGAATATATAAGAACATAATCACTGTATTAAAATGAGAGGTTATCTTTATCTTTAATTCTATGCTATAAAGAATTGTTTTCTTAACCTTTCTATTTATACAATTCCTCGGAAGAAAGATATGGCGCCGTGGCCGGGAATTCCAATGTATGAATTTTTTTCACACCCTTTTGAACCCGGGTCTCGCCCTTTATCTTTTCAGATGAAGTCCAGCGGGTGACAGCCGCAGATGCTAGACCGTGCTACACCACCACGGCACATTTATGGCGGGCCCGACGGGATTTCCCAAACCAAAGGATATTCTTTGAGATTTTTTGAACCCGCGCCCAACGGGTTTCTCCATTCATGCCAATATCCATATAAAGCATGAATATAAAAGCCCGGCGCTCTACCTAGCTGAGCTACGGGCCCAGATTTTATTTCTTAATTTATTTAATTAAGTCATATCTCCAATCTACAAGTGCATTTGTCTATTTCTCATCATTTACCTATAAATGTATTTAGTACAAAGTATTTTGGATAATTGTATAATGTATTGTAGGATAGCTCAATAAATGGTTTCCTAGTTCTTGTTAAGTTTTTTAATACTATGGACTTTACTCGTATTAGGGATTTTCTGGGGAATAAAATTTGTATTTGAGGATTTTGGTTTAACCATTTAAATCAAAATACATGTCAATACACTAAAATATTATGGTTTGTTTCTCTTTTGGAGGTTTTTCCGAAGAGAAAGCGGTTCATTCTTTATAATAAAGAATGTTAGGGGTTTTTATTGATTGTGTCATTAATTAACTCAATAATAACTCATTGTTAAATTTCTTCTATTTATTATAATACGATGTTGGATATTATTTACGCAGAAAGAAGTTTAAACTATATTTTTCCGAAATTCTTATTTTTATTATTGAATGAAGTACTAATATGAAATATTCACTTTTCCGATGATCGATAACTATTGATGGTTTATTATAAAAATTATACTTCAATAAAATAGGAAGATATTTTCTCGATATTGTAATTAGTTAATTATTTGTAAGAAAGAGGTTATCCATCTATTGTTTCCTTATAGAGTGCAACCATCTTTATGGGGTGCTTATCATGGCAAAAAAAGAACTAGAAGTAGTTGAAGTTCCTCAATACGACAAATTAATCATTGAAGTATTGGAAAATGAGACTTGCACATTAGATGGAGATAACTCACTCTTGTCAACAGCATTAAAGGGTATGGTGAAGATTGTAAATCCCTCCAAATCACCAATTTGGAATACAGAACTCTCATTAGATGGCGATCTCTGTGAAAAATTCTTGGTAGGTCTTATTCCAGATAAAAGGGTTTGGTGTCATAATTTCGAGAGGATTTCACCTCCTTCTATACTCGAAATAAGGGAAGAGATCGACACAAATTATCAGGATGATAAAATCCCCAAGGAGCTAAATTTATCTCTTCCAATTCAGAGAAAAACAGGAGTAATGTTCAGGATCCTTCTTAATAATACATCAGAAATGGATATTTCAAACATTTCACTGCATAAGAGAATCCCTGAGGACTTTTCAGAACCTATTCAAAAGAAAATCTCTATGGGATTGGCTAAATTTGATCGAAAGCAATCACTGATGTCTTGGACATTACAAACCCTGGCTCCTAACTCGACAGCTGAATTGCATTTATATTCGGAGATCGAAGCAAGCCAAAAAACTCCCTATGATGCAGGAGAGATCGAAATTCAATATGAAATTAAGAATTATGCGAAGACTAATCTTATTATAGACTTAACAAGCACATCAAAGAAAATAATTGAGATTCGTAAGGACGAATCAGAGCAAAAACATGGATTATGGAATTGTTCACTTGAATTTCATAATAAAAGCAATCTCACAATGTATATTGAAAATCTGAAAATAACTGATAATGTGGGAGAATTTCACATTGTAAAGCAGCCTAAAGTGATGGTAGATCCATTAAGTGATTGGTCTTATAATTTTGAAATTCATAGTATGGATGTTCCGGTTCTTAAAAGCACAATAACCTCAAGAGTTGTTTTTGAACTGAAAAAATCATTTCGAGGTACTATAACAAAGAAAGGGACACTTCTGCCAGTAATTGCTGCTGAAATCTTCAAATCATATAGTCCTCGAGATGTTTTTGGTCTTGTGGAAACGCCTTTGGAGGTCTCCATATTACTTCGAAATATAGGTTCATCACATCTTAATCAAATAAAAATCAAAGATACTATCCCTAAGCGATTCAGACCTCCTCCTCTCTTTGAAGCCAAATTCATTGCCAAAGATATCGAAATAAGCCCTGATAAGTCAAGTTTAATTCCGGAAGACAGAGATCCCTCAAAAGTCCATCGACTGGTTTTAGAGATTAATGATTTACAAAAAATCACTGGGAAAATAGAGTCTGGGGGGGAAGTACTCTTAAGGTATCCATTGATTGCATTAGCTCCCCGCCCTGGGGAATATGAAGCAGGATATGAAATATTCTTGAATGGATATCCTCTTGGCCTTGAAGCTCATTATACTGGATTAAGTATCATTCATGTAAGACATGTCCGTCGAAAATTAATTTGTACCAAATCAGTGATCCCTATAGAAGTTGATGAATATCAGATTGATCTTGAAATAAGAAACGAAGGAGAAATTGAAATCAAAGGCATTACAATTCATGATAAGCTTCCTATCGGCTTTCAAATTATACAATTTGAGCCAACTTTTCTTAGGCCTATAAAAAGTGAAGATGAGGATGGATCTAAAATCTCTTGGCTCATAGACAAAATACGACCTGATGATACAATAACAATTACCTATATAGCAAAGGGGGAAGGAATTATTGAAGAGTATGAACCTGAATATGAAGTAAATGTATAGTTTAACTAACAAAATATCTTTTTCACGGTTTTGTTATGTTTTTGATGGTGCGAGCTGCCGATGAAAAAACCTTCTTGTATTGGAAGAGCGGGACATTGCTTGAACAACAATGATATGTCCCTACTGATCTTCCAAATAGTACCATCGCTATGGATGGTACACCTGTCAAGTCAAACTCAAATGTTTTAAGTGCATCCGATGTGGAAAACTCTTTACTCGCACAATGAACCAATATTTCCTTCATCATTGCCATTCTATGCGTATTATCGGTTTAACCGTTAAATGTTATGGTCATTATGGGCTATTGTCGCGTAAAGTCGCGGAACTCCCATAAAACCTCTTTACACTTCAAATCTTATTTTAATATTAGAAATTGGCTTTATTTCTTCTGGAAAAAACGCAGGGATTTCAAAGAGGCTTAAAATTACCAGTCTCTGAAACTTGGCATCTCGATGAGACGTTCGCCAAGTTAGGAGGCCGACAGCACTTTGTTTTCGCCCTTTTAAGCGAATGGCTGCAGACGCTCTTATCATTCCGAATGATGCCGCGTTGTACGCGGAAAGCCGTTATTAAGATCGTGAAAGTGGTAAAAAGGAGATTTCAGTGAAACATTGTACGATTGTGTCCGATCGGTTGGCTTTGTATCTCCAAACGATTTGTCGGGTATAATCACTACGTACTACAAGTGCTATGTCTGCTTTCAGGACCACCCCTCAATAAATGAAATCAAATGGTTTTTTTCCACGTTTAAACCTGGTACCATTTGATGAGAGGATTTAAATCTCCAAAACGGACACAAAAATTCCTGGACATATTCAACTTTAATTATAATTATCTCCGTCCTTATAAGAGTTTGAGAGGAAATCCTTCTGAAGGAGACTGTTGGAGTGGAACAATAGAAGATTGGGAATGGGTCTTGCGATGGAGCTAGTAAGAGGGGCGATAAACGGAAGAGAAAGGAGAAATGACATTTCAAAAAAAATTAACAGTACCTTATTACAGTATAAATTCCATGATAAATGTATTTAGAGAGTTTAATAGAGAATAGACTTCTTCAATGTGTCAATGGTTATGATGCGTCTTCTTGGAATATGAGCAAAAAAGGACTCTAACCTCATAATTTTTTAACCAACACAAGCTAATCCACAAAAATGAAATATCACTATGATCATCTAATCTAATTTGATGAAATCATTAATTTTTAAAGTGAACTTTAATATTATGCTCCGATTTTTCGGTATGGGATATATACGAGTCTGTAGAGCTTTTGCTAAAAATTACACGTTTCTTGCTTACTTACCACAACCAAAGAACTTTAAATGATAATTCAGTTGATTAGAATGTGAGTGGGGATCAAATTTTTGCATGCTTTTGATATAGGAGTGCTTCCACCGGGATTGAGTGCGATTTGCATATTTAAATGTTTTTATGGCTGTGGTGATACCTTTTGATAAATGTCGATGATCGTTGGGATCTACTAGATGCTATGTTCAATGAACTAGGGCTTGTTCGACTCCATCTTGATAGCTTTAACGTGTTTATTGAGACTGGGCTCCAGACAATCGTTGATGCCATTGGAACGATAAATCCTGATATTGAGAACTATTGTGTTAAACTGGACAAAATCGAAGTAGGTGAACCAACCGTCAAAGAAGCGGATGGATCTGAGAAATCTATATTTCCAATGGAGACCCGGGTTCGAAATCTGACCTATGGAGCGCCTATATACCTTCATATGATTCCTGTTAATGTTCAAGATGGTGTTGAGCATCCTGATGAGCCTATTAAAGTATTTGCCGGGATCATGCCTATTATGTTGAAGTCCAACAGGTGTCCCCTATCTAGGATGTCACGTGAGCAGCTTATCGCACATGGTGAGGATCCTGATGACCCGGGTGGATATTTCATCATTAATGGAAGTGAACGGGTTCTTGTAACGCAAGAAGATCTCGCACCAAACAGAATTCTAATCGAAACCAGAAGAACAGGATCGACTACAAGTCAAGCAAAAGTTTTTAGTACAATTCGAGGATTTAGGGCACCAGTTATTGTTGAACGGCAGAAAGATAGCAATATCGTCGTGATGTTTCCTAGTGTTCCTCGAGCAGTTCCCCTCGGGATTCTCTTGAAGGCACTTGGAGTCGAATCAGACCAAAAAATCGCAAATATGATTGCAAAATCTCCTGAGATGGTACAGGATCTTATCCCAGTTCTTGAAAAGGCATCAGAATTAAAGGATGAAGAGGAAGCTTTAGATTATATAGGTCGGCGTGTTGCTGTAGGTCAAACAAAGCAATATCGGATCCAAAGAGCACAACAAGTTCTTGATAATTACCTTTTACCTCATTTAGGAAGTGAGGCTGCCAATAGAAAAGACAAGGCGATTTATCTTGCTCAGATGGCAAGACGGTTGATCGATCTTGAACAGGACAAACGAAGGCCTGATGATAAGGATCATTATGCAAACAAGCGATTGAAGCTAGCTGGCGATCTTTTGTTGTCCCTCTTCCGCGTTGCTTTTTTAAATCTAACCCGTGACATTAAATACCAAATTGAGCGATCTGCATCCAAGGGAAAAATCCCCTCGTTAAATACGGTTGTCCGAGCAGATGTAATTACAGAACGCTTGAGACATGCACTTGCAACAGGAAATTGGGTTGGAGGAAAGGCGGGAGTATCCCAGCTACTTGATCGAACGAATTATATGTCAATGTTGAGTCATTTACGGCGAGTAGTGAGTCCATTAAGTAGGAGTCAGCCACACTTCGAGGCTCGTGATTTACACCCGACCCATTGGGGCAAAATCTGTCCCAACGAAACACCAGAGGGTCCAAATTGTGGATTGGTCAAGAATCTTGCTCTCACTGCTTATATTAGTGTAGGGATCAATGAACGAGAGGTCGAACAGAAACTATATACCTCATTAGGTGTTGTCCCTATTTCTGATAACTCTATGGGAGATGATTTCGTTCATGTTTTTCTCAATGGACGTCTAGTTGGAGTACACCATGACCCAGAAGACTTGGGGAAACGAATTCGAAGGCTTCGAAGAAAAGGTGAGCTAAGAGATCAGGTGAATATAGCCTATTATGCAGAAACAAAGGAAATCCAAATCAATTGTGATGCAGGGCGCGTTAGACGCCCTTTAATCATTGTGGAAAATGGTAAACCTCTGGTACAACCAAATCATGTCGAGAAAATAAGAAAAGGTGAGTGGAATTGGAGCGATCTCGTCCGTCAAGGTCTCGTGGAGTATCTTGACGCTGAAGAAGAAGAAGAAGCATATATTGCCCTTCATCCAGAACAAATTACTGAGGAACACACACATCTTGAAATTTCTCCTGCTGTCATTCTTGGAATTACTGCATCTTTAATCCCTTATGCGGAGCATAACCAAAGCCCAAGGAATACATATGAAGCAGGAATGGCAAAACAAGCATTAGGGCTTTATTCTTCAAACTATAAACTCCGTGTGGATACCCGAGGTCATCTATTGCACTACTCTCAAGCGCCGTTGGTGAAGACCCGTCCCACAGATATTATCGGTTTCATGCGCCGTCCTGCGGGTCAAAATTTTGTTTGTGCAGTTCTTAGTTTTCAAGGGTATAACATTCATGATGCATTCATTCTTAATAAAGCAAGTATTGATCGCGGCTTGGCTCGTTCTTCCTTTTTCCGGTGTTATGATGCAGAAGAAAAGAAATATCCTGGAGGACAGGAAGATCGGTTTGAAGTTCCCAAGAAGGATGTGAGGGGTTATCGTGCTGCAGAGGCTTACCGCCACTTGAGCGAATCCGATGGGGTTATCGAACCTGAGATCGAAGTTGAAAGCAAAGAAGTTCTCATTGGAAGGACTAGTCCGCCACGTTTCTTGGAAGAATATCGGCATTTCGAGAGAGTTTCACCAATCCGGCGAGAAACCAGCGTGAACATGCGGCATGGTGAAAAGGGTATTGTTGATACAGTCCTATTAAGTGAAACTTCAGAAGGAAACAAACTTGTAAAAGTGAAAGTGAGAGATCACAGAATTCCTGAACTTGGAGACAAATTTGCTTCAAGACATGGCCAAAAAGGAATAGTCGGCCTTATAGCCACCCAAGAAGATTTGCCATTTACAGAGGATGGGATTATTCCAGATATCTTAATCAATCCTCATGCCTTTCCTTCTCGGATGACTATTGGCCAAATGTTTGAGAGCATAGCTGCTATCCTGAGTGCTATGACTGGTAAAGAAGTTGATGGCACTGTCTTCGAAGGCGTAGACTCCTCCAATCTCTTGGAACAATTAAAACAATTGGGATTCCACCCTTATGGTAAATCGGTAATGTATGATGGAATCACAGGAAAACAATTTGAAGCCCAAATCTTTATTGGGATGACCTATATCCAAAAGCTCCATCACATGGTTGTTGATAAACTTCATGCTCGTGCACGGGGCCCAATCCAAATCCTAACACGCCAACCAACCGAAGGTCGAGCCCGTGAAGGCGGTTTACGATTTGGTGAAATGGAACGCGATTGCTTGATTGGGCATGGAGCTTCCTTGCTCCTTAAAGAGCGCTTACTTGATGAATCCGATCGAGTCGAAGTCCTAGTATGCGAAAAATGTGGCTTACTCGCCACTTATGACCGGCAGAGAGATAAAAGCTATTGTCCAATTTGTGGTGACGTGTCAAGTGTTGCACGAGTGACAATGAGCTATGCATTCAAGCTCCTGACTCAAGAACTATTATCCTTCTGTATAACTCCTCGGTTGCGTCTGTCTGAATATGTTTAATTGATATCCGATGGAAATATCAGTTCAATTAGGCAATGGTGCCAAATGAGTTTGGTAATGAATAATTTTTATTAAGTCAATTTTGTTAATGATGGCATATAATTACAGCGTGATGGCATAACCCAGCAATGATGGGATGTGACTAGGTTCAGAATGGTTCGGTATAAATTATTCTCGCTTCTGTCTTTTATTACCATTAATTGTCTTCTTACAATGTTTAATAACTAAATGGCTAATTTTTTACTTTTATTGGGTCTTAATCACAATAAGGACGTATAAATTAGGCGAAACCCTTATAACTTGGAATCCAACCTTAGAAGGAGTCGAGATTCATTTTTAAATCTCAATGGTAATGTCAGTGAAGTTCTGGAAGGGCTTACCTTTTTTAGGGTAGCAGCTCCTTTTCTGTGTAATTCAAACTTCCGAAAAAACACTTTAAAATATGCTCTCCTCCCATAAGATTATGAAGTGTGATCGGGATACCAAAGGGAATTGTATAACAACGCGGTTTTAAGTAGTGGGCCTACAATGTTTGACGGCATAGCTGAACGAATGCAAAAAGAACTGAAAGCCCTACCCCTGATTCAATGACGATAAAAATAGTTGCTCCGCCTGAGCGCAAACATAGCGTTTGGATTAGGGGGGTCGAATTTGTCAAGGAAGAATATGTCCGAGACCAAGTGGATAACCAAAAAAGAATAGCAAGAAGCTGGTCAAGCATTGTTCAACAAAAATACGATACAAATTATGATTAAAGATCACTTAATCCTCCTTTATCGAATAAGTATCAAAATCGTTTTTAAATATGAGTCGAATAAAATTCTTTTCAAAAACTTTGACTTTAATTTGCATAAACTCCAACTATTCGTAAATCAAAAACAAAGAAATTAATAACCGCCGGGGTAGCCAAGTGGACTACGGCGGCAGGCTCGAGTCACTCTGTTAAAAAGGAGGATTATGCAAGAGACCTGCTGATGGCTTTGCCATCACGTGGGTTCAAATCCCACCCCCGGCGCCATCTTACCTTCGCATTTTAAGCTTTTTTCTAGACTTTTTGCAGATACCTTTAATGGTTAAAAAAGTTTAATTTTGACTTCAGACTCGTTTAATTATTAAAAAAATGCATGACAAGAAAAGTGGTCGGAGAAAAAAAGGGTGTCACATAGATTTATGGTGTGATTGGCAATATCACTCTACGTTGTCTTGTTTCTATTTACATGGCTTGATTATTTCACGAAAATAACTGGCTATACGACTTTGGAAGGCGCATTATTTTACACCATAATAGCTCCATTCTTGACTTTTGTGGGTTTCAAAATTAACAAAATAGGAAGCCTCAAATTCTGGCAATTAACATGGACAATCTGCGGAGCATTCATTTTTGGCTTTATTATATATGGTACCACAAATTTTCTGTTATACCGTGTCCTTAGTCCTCCAGCCTGGATAGAGATGGATGAGCTACTCAGGCTATTTTTGTCCATGCCAGTCTCCTATGTAATAGGAACCTATCTGGGATATCGACTTGGCAAAAGAAGAGGATTTAGCCCACTTCTCTACGTTTAGCCTCAGTTAGCAACACACGCCTCGATATTACAACAGAGCGGCTTCACATAGTTTTACTTTATACTGTGTTTGAGTTTTAGCACCTCATAAAAAGTGGAATATAAACGTGTGAACCTAACTCCCAGCACTTTGAATTGAACCTCTAATCGAACTGTTGGATTGACGTAAAAAACAAGGATTTAAACCAAGGTTTGGATCTAACCTCCGGCGCTATCTTTAGTTCTGATATCTCTTTTGAGCGGTGAGTATCTTTAATATTCTGCAAGAATTCCTGTTTTTAACTATTTATTTGATTATAGTCGAAATTTTTGGTGCTTAATTTCTTTATATAGCTTTTTATCAATTTTATTAGGAAATCTTTCCATCTCTGAGCTGTTTACCCAATGCAATAGAGTTCAAAAAATTGATCTAAGAAGAATAATCTGGTTAATACTTGGATGTTCCGCTCGCGACAGGAGGATGTCATCAGTCTTTTTTTTCATAAAAAAAACACCATCTAATACATGGGGTATCTTGGATGATGAGCCATGATCTATTAAAAGAAGATTCAATTCAGAAAATATCCCCTCCGCATATTGTATCGACAAACGAAGATGATATCTCGACAAAATTACAGAAAGCATTGCCAAAGATACAGGTGATTGGCATCGGGGGGGCAGGCAATAACGCCATTAATCGACTTGTTGAAGTTGGCATCGCTGGGGCTCAGACTGTGGCTGTAAATACAGATGCTCAACATCTCCTAAGTGTGACATCAAATAAAAAACTTCTACTTGGCCATTCTGGTCGGGGTGCAGGCAATGATCCAAGATTGGGTGAGGCAGCTGCGAAAGAAAGTGCTGCTGACATTCAAAGAGTAGTTGATGGTGATATGGTGTTTGTAGTTTGTGGTTTAGGTGGAGGAACTGGGACGGGTGCTGCTCCCATAATTGGAAAGCTTGCCATGGAGCAGAATGCTTTGACGGTTGGAATATGTACTCTCCCATTTCGCATGGAAGGCAAAATCCGCCGAGAAAATGCAGCCAAGGGGCTGGAAGCCTTTTATAAGAGTTGTGATGCTATTATTGTTATCCCAAATGAGCGTCTTTTGGAACTTTCAGAGAATCTATCGATGCTTACTGCTTTCAAAATTGCTGATGAAATCTTGATTCGAGCTGTGAAAAGCATAACTGAGCTAGTTAATCGCCCACAAGATGTCAATGTTGATTTTGCTGATGTGCATAAAGTTTTACAAGGAGCGGGATTAGCCCTTATTGGGATGGGAGAATCTCAATCAAGTGAACATTGTGTGGAAGAGGCTGTTGAGGAGGCCATCCAAAATCCTCTCCTAGACGACATTGATATAGGAACAGCCACCAAAGCGCTGGTTTCTGTAAGTGGTGGAATTGAATTCAAATTGCGGGATGTTGAATATTCAATGCGTTTAATAACCGAACGAATTGCTCCTGGTGCGGAAGTCATTTGGGGTGCGGGAATCGATGCTAATCTCGGTGATTCTATTCAGGTTATTGCCTTATTAAGTAATGTCTACAGTCCTTTTGCTCAAGGAAAGTTTACCGATCCTTATGATTATGATAATGCATTAGATCTTGGACTAAAACGATTTTTGTGACTTCTGTTAACTCATCGACTCCAAATTATATCCTGTTATAACTGTAATTAGGTAAGTTTGACTTACTTCAGTTTTTATATTACAATGATTGAAAATACTTACTATTCCCTTAGTATTACTCAGATTATAAATTTCAAATTAAAGCTTTGAGAAAATGAACGTGTTTAGAAGATTAATTAAATAGATTGATTGTTAAGGGTGAGAAGAAGATACATTGACTGTTGATGGACATATTTTTTTCCCAACTGGTAAAGAGCCAAATGAAGCCCTCTTAACTCGACGAAAGAATCTCCATTTAAAAATCACCTTGCGATCCCTTGAGGGTATGTAAAATATGAAAAAAGGATTGAAAAGGCAATAAATCGAGAATAAAAATAGGAAACAGGTCTTGAGGTACAGTTCAAAGGCATTATTGGTGTATACTTTACTCAGAATCGAAATCCTTGAGTTTATTTTGTCTCAGTCTCTAACTTTTGTCCCCATATGTGAACGATCAGTAGCAAGAGATGACGATTTAGAAGTCCTCACAGATGAATTCACTAAAGTGATATTATACAATTAACACCTAAATCAGCATTTGATCATAAGTAGATTCTACTGGATGCTCTCACACAATATAGTAAGCTGTAATAATGTCCTCTTATTTATTACCCTTGTTGATATTCTTTGAGTACATGATCGATCCTTTTCGATTTCAGATTTATTTCGTTCAAAAATGTAATTAACTTCTCTCGCTGGGATAATAAAGTTCCCTTATGATCTATAACCGCAAAGGAAATGGGTGTAGCAGATCGTTCAAGAGCCTTTTTTATCATCATTTTATCTATTTGATCTAGAACGTATTTTGGAGCAATATGTGCGACTGATAAAGGTGTTTTTCTAAGAATGTCTGCAAATCGTGGACAGTAATGACCTCCTCCAAAGCCTATTACAGTTTCACCATTGGGATTTGCTTGTGCCGCTTCTATAGCAGCTATTGCCACAACACTTCCCGCTTGTTTGTTTTCCCATTCCTTTTTTGTACTCCCGAGTTCAATAAATAGGAGAGGAACTGAAAGACTGGTCGGTCCGTGATGAGTGACTTCTAAGTTTACTTGAAAAGGCAGTTGGTGGGCTTTTACTTGATCTGAGAGAGTCCTAAAGGCGATTCGAACAGCATACCCTGGCGCCACTCCAAGCGCTTTTGGTTCGCCTCCAACTTTTACAGCATTCAACCAATTACCAGTCACATGCGTCAAAAGAGCTGGTCTTCCCGTTTCAGAACGGTGCTTTGAAATAAACACAAACAATTCGGGTTGAAATTGTTGTTCGAGATGATTAGCAAGGACGGGTTTATTTCTAGTAGTAATTAGCCTAATATCGATATTGGGCTTGTCAAGTCTTAGAACGGGTTCCCCTTCGAATTTATCACCACTTGGTTTAAAGGGATATTGATCTATCAAACATTTTTTGATCGTTTGACTGGCTTGATCTGCAGTTGAAGCTACAATAATTCGCATCATAATGACCTTCGAAGAATTTCAACGCCTTTCTTAATCTTGGGTTATAAAGGATACTTTGGGAGTTTTTAACTTTGATATTCTACATTAATTTGAGTAAACCTAAGTGCCTAGAATTATGCGAGAAGAGAGGAAATATGATGGATAAAATAATATTCTATTATGCGCGCATCAAAGATGAATATGTATTTCCATGCCCTATTAATGATTATCAGAAAGTAAATTGTGGATGTGCCTTCAGTGTAATATGAACCGGAAAGACATCTGCGGAAAGTGGATCCGATGCATTGCCGATTAAAAAAAGGAATTATGTGTCCATAGTTAAGTAAAGGTTTAAGTTCGAAACAAATTAGCCTTTTCCTCCCTCGGAAAGGGGATGCAACAGTTTATTTATCTGTTCAACAGGTATTAACTCATTAAGTAAGTTATTAGCTATTTTAAAATCTTTCCAGTTTCCATCGACCAAAAGATGAGATCTAACTTGGCCAAGGAGATATTAATTTGTTGACAAAAATCCTGCATCTTTTGTTCTATTTCAAAGTATTTTTTCTTTGATAAATTGGCAGGAATCTCTTTGATAATTCCAAATTTTTTTAAATTTTTGAGAACATGGCGATCGAGAATCGCAAGAGTCTCACTCAAACCAATATTACGTAGGAAATGGCTCGCTTCTTTGTATCCAAGGCCTTTCACATTCTTTACTAACCATCCCCGCAGCATGTCTTCACAGGTATCAAGATGCTTTTTTAGTACGAGTCGCCCGTTTTCTGTGAAATATTCGCGAGCAGCAACGATACGCTTAGCTTTAGTAGGGGCAAACCGCACACCTTTCAATTTTTGCTGGATTTCTTGCCATGTTCCCGAATAAAGGGTTCCCGATTCTTCTAGAGACTTGATTGCTTGGGCACAGTTTTGTGCTTTGGATTGAGGAGTACAAAGGCAGTAGCATAATTCCGCGAAGATTTTTTCTTCAGATTCGTGTTTTATCTGTTTGAATGTTAGGAGTCTTTCTTTTAGTTCATATTTACATTGTTCATAATACTTATCCAATATGATATGCATGTTCAAATCCCCTATTGGGGTCATAGGTACACTAGATTGATAGTTAAAAAATAGTCTATTGGGGCGTATATTCTACGAAGGAAGAACCATAGTCTTTATTATATAACATAATTCTTTTTTTAAAAGGATTCAACTAGCAAGGGAAGTGATGAAACGATGAGCTTAAACGGGAAACGAATTGTCGTATTAGCTGAAGCTGACTTTGAAGATCTTGAACTTTGGTATCCAACTATCCGAATGCAAGAAGCGGGGGCAGAAGTGGTAATTGTCGGTTCAGGAAGTAGTGATACATATCAAGGGAAACATGGGCTTCCTGTTGAAATTGATTTGTCAATCAATCAAGTAAAAGCCGAGGATTTCGATGCGGTAATAGTTCCTGGCGGGTGGGCCCCTGATCGGCTCCGACGATATCCTGCGGTTCTGGCCTTTGTGAAAGGTATACATGAGGCGGGCAAGGTTGTAGCCGCTATCTGTCATGGGGGCTGGGTTCCGGCTTCTGCAGGAATCCTGAAAGGAAAAACCATGACATGCGTTGTTGCAATAAAAGATGATGTGATCAATGCCGGTGCCAAATATATCGATCAAGCAGTGGTGGTGGACGGTAATTTGATTACCAGTCGAACCCCTGTTGACCTACCAGACTTCTGTCGCGAAATTATTAAGGCTCTATCATAGGTAGGAAAACGTGCTGAACAAGTTCTTATTAAATAAGGATTTTGCAGGAAATAAACTCTTAACTGCTTTGATAACTAATATACTGATTGGGGACTTAGCCCAAGAACTCTGATAGCAAAGTGTTTGTTAACTTAGTGTCACGAAGAAACTAGTAAAAATTATGAAGACGTGGATTGTCGTGCATAAAGATACTGAACAAAGATCGGCATACTGTATTGTCTCGGATCTTTTGAATGTTGGGGTTTACATCCTTGCCACAGATGAATTTGCTTTAGTCCCTCCCGGGTTCTTCAATAAAAAGGACAAGAAAAAGGTGAAAAACGCCCTCCGGGTTCCTTTAGTGGAATCAATGATTGGAGGGACAAGTCTCCTGGGAGTACTAGCTGTGGCAACTTCAAGAGTGTTACTTTTACCACAGATCGCTACTGATTTAGAAATCGAAGAGCTTCAGGCGCAACTGGGGATCGAAGTTTGTGTACTTGACTCCAAAATTACTGCCCTCGGTAATGTCATCGTTGTGAATGACAAAGGTGCACTTGTTTCTTCCGTTTTCAATAAAAAGGACATCCATGCAATTGAGGATATGTTGGGGGTCACAGTGGCTCAACGGAATCTCGCTGGGATTTCTGTTGTAGGGGCGATGTGTGTCGTCACTTCAAGAGGCGCGTTAGTCTCTCCTCTTGCTAGTGATGATGAAGTAAAGCAGATCTCCTGTATTTTCGAAGTTAAAACTGATATCTGTACGGTGAATCGAGGGTATGCTTATATTTCAACAGGTTTAACTGCAAATGCAGGGGGTGGGCTTTGTGGGGCGGATACAACCGGGATTGAACGTGCTAGAATAATCGATATCCTTTTTTAAAGTGTGTGAACTATAAAATCGGAAGTATATCCCAGACGCAAAATAAGCAATCAAAGGGTTCGCTACCCAACGCTCCGTCTATCAGCTTTATGCAATCATCTACCATTCACAAGAGTTATATCATTTCACGGCTTCAAAAGTGCAACCAATTGAAACCTAAGCAATCACTTAATCGGGGTAGCGAATTGGATGTTGTTCTGGTTGTGAACACGAGCATTGCTTCCCTATCTGCTTCGGCACCATTCGTGGGATAGCTAGGTGGAACTTCTGGCCTTATCGAGGTGGAAGATCCCCAAGTCGGCAATGAACCATAGTTTCGTGGTGATGCTCGGGTTTGGGAACACACACTCGGTGGTGTGAACACATACTCTGCTTGATGGAAGTTTCGTGCATTAAGGAGCTGAGTACTTGGAAGTGCAGATCTTCAGAATAAGTGGAATATACAAAGGAAAGCGGGGACCTGTCGAGTTCAGCAAAGAGTTTCGGGCCCTTCGTGAGGAAGATGCAATCGAACTCCTCTATGCAGATTTAGGGTCGAAGCATCGGATAAAGCGAGGGGCGATCTCGGTGAGAAAAGCCGAAGTGATAAAATCTATTGAAGAAGTGAAAGACCCTGTGATTCTACGCTTGGCTCTTGGAGAAGATATTAGCTTTATGAAAGAGTGACAAAACGAGGTGTTATGATGACAACGGAACCGTCGCCCCAAACCAGGATCAATGAGCTTGTAGCGCAGATTTCTCAACTGGAACTGCAGGGTGAAGTCTTAGAAAAACAGTATGAAGCATTGAGCTCCTACTTCGCAGAGATGACGTTGACCATAGCAGTCTTGGAAGAGCTGAGTCAGTCTAAAGTGGACGATGACATCCTTGTGCCAATTGGCAGCAATTCTTGGATCCGTGCAACACTGGCAGATGTGAAAGAAGTGATAATAGGATTAGGAGCTAATGTTTCAGCATCAAAAGATATGGTCAGTGCTCGGGAAATCATTCAAGAACGCATGAAAGATGCGCAAACAGCTTTACAACAAACAGGCACACAACTAGAACAAGCCAGGTCTGCTCTTGAGCAGTTGCGAACTGAGCTACAAGGGTTGATAAATCAATCGAAAGGTTAACCACCTAGAGATCGAGGGACTTTTTTGTTCGATCGGATCAAGGATGGCCTAACAAACTTTGCAGAGGCTGTAATGACAAAAGAATTAACTCAAAAACGCTTAGATAAAGCCGCTCAAGATCTAGAGCTCCTATTATTACAAAGTGACGTCCCACTTGAAACTGCCGAGCTCCTTATAGGAACACTGAAAAACGAACTCCTTGGTGAACGTATTGGACGTCTTGAGGACACGCGATCTTATATAAAAGCAACTATTAGGAATGCGATTCAACAAATTTTAACTCCCAAGAAAACCGTTGATCTGATTGAGGTCATCAAACGAAGTCGAGGAGAAGGAAGACCAGCGGTTTTCGTCTTTGTCGGGGTAAATGGGACGGGAAAGACAACGACCTTGGCAAAGATTGGATATTTATTAAAAAACAAACACATTACTTCTGTCTTCGCGGCAAGTGATACATTTCGGGCAGGAAGTATCGAGCAGCTTGCAACACACGGCGAACGATTACACATTCCTGTAATAAAACAACAATACAAATCAGATGCAGCAGCGGTCGTATACGACGCGATTAACCATGCATATGCTAAGAAAATTGATGTTGTTCTAAGCGATACTGCAGGGCGGATGCAAACCGAACGAGGGCTCATGGATGAGGTCAGTAAGATTGTACGAGTAACCAACCCCGACCTTGTTATCTTTGTAGGGGATGCTCTTGCTGGAAATGATGCTTTGGACCAAGCAAAGAAGTTTAATGCAGCAGTCGGGTTCCATGCGGCGATACTGACAAAAATGGACGCAGATGCACGTGGAGGGGCTGCGCTTTCTATCACACACGCCACAGGAAAACCTATCATTTATTTGGGGACTGGACAGGCCTATAAAGATCTCGTACCATTTAACCCCCAAAAATTCGCTCACTTATTATTTTGACATTCTAATACCCTCCTAAACGAATCATTTAGAAGGGTCATCAATTAGGTAATAATCGACAATAAATCAAAGAACAATTGACAAACCACCCCCAACAAGAGTTTGATGACTGGGGAACTCGAAATATAGTAGAAAATGAATTCGCTAGAGGAACATAAGGTGTTTCTAGAATTCATGTTTTAATAGAGCCTTAAAACGTGCCCAATTTATTAAATGAGTGGTGTCAATAATATAAATTGTAGAATGATGCTCGGACCCGCATTTGAGAGCCGATCCATTTTTATCAAGCAACGGACATCATTTTCTTGAATGTCAAATAGCGGAACTCTTTTTTATTGTAATAATAATAGAGCTGTTTATAATAGGTGTAATAGGAAAACCTAATATTCATGAAAGTTACTGTATTTTGAATATCGGATACAATAAAAGCTTTATCTTAAAATATAGGTCCTTTAAATTTCTGGAAACATCCCTCTCAATGAAACCAGCTAACCCTGGGGGTATTGGGAGTGCTTTTGGCGATATTCTCAATAGGTCTTGAATTGCGGTTTAAAATTGGAATGTGCAGAAATATGGGCTAAATCGTAAGAAGAAGGTAATGAAATGTCCTCGTTTATTCGAAGTGCGAAAAGGGTCATAAGATCCGCAAAAAAGCCAGCTCGGACTGAGTTATGGCTAACTATTAAGTTAATTGCTATAGGAATCTTGTTGATTGGGTTCATTGGATATCTTATCCAAATCATCTTTTCTTGGGTGACTTCAATTTTGGCGTAGAAGGAACCCTAAAGGAGTTGTAAGTGATGTCTGGAACTGAAGAGGAAACATTAATACAAACGCGGATCTTTGTAATTCGCACTACAATTGGTCAAGAACAAAATGTTGCACGATTGATCGAAGCGCGAGCAAATTCTAAAAGAATTGATCTTAAAGCTATTTTAATCCCAGATCAACTGAAAGGCTACATTTTTGTTGAAGCCCCCCATCCTCAACTCGTGGATGAAGTAATAGGGGGCATTTCTCACATCCGCGGGAGGATTGCAGGAACAGTGGGTCTCTCTGAACTAGAAACACATTTAGTTCCCAAATCTGTTATCGAAACGCTCAACATCGGGATGATTGTTGAGATTATCTCAGGTCCATTTAAAGGCTCGAAAGCAAAAATCACGGCTATTCAGGCGGGTCGTCAGGAAGTAACTGTTGAGTTGTTGGATAGTGGAATGCCGATACCCATCGTCACTCATGCCGATCATGTGAAACCTACGGGTATTCAACCTGTCCTTGAAGAACAGGAAGATAAGGTGACACGGGAAGATTTTCTCTGAATATTCATACAAAGAACATCCAACCGAAGTAAAGTAAAGGTCTTTAATAGAAAGCGAGCTTGTACATCATTGCGAGATAAATGTATCATCTTCAATTTCCCCACGAATTCGTCCTTGTCTAATCAGGGTCTCTACGGCTTTTTTGATAGTTACTTCAGAGAATCCAAATTTTAAGGCAATTTCAGCTAAGATCACCTGATCTGCTGATCCCAAGAATTCGATGAGTTGCTCTCGCTTTGATTTCTTTTCGCCCTCCTCGACATCTTTAAACTTAGTTACAATGCTTGTATTGCTCTTTCCACAATGCGGACAGGGATAGGATCCCATTATAGTGATAGTTAACCTTCCCTCTTTATCTGGAAGAGGGCTAATTAAATTCCAAGTTTTAGTCGGACTTATTTCTAGTTTACTAAAAGGACGCTCACAACTTTTATTTTTACAAACAATGGTATTTATATCCTTTTTTGGCATTGGATCACTTTCCTTCTCTAACATAGTGGAGCAAATTGATCCAGGATTTCAATTTTCTTGTAGGTGCGGATATTATGTTTTCTGATTTTCTTTTTATGTTTCGATATTGGTTTCAACATTCCCCCGGTCTAAAGACCTATAATTTGATATGTATTTCAAGTAATAAATTGAAAAAATAAAAATAACCTCAAATCGATTAATTTATAACATTATATGTGAAGCTAATACACTCACTCTCCGCCTGAAACCGTGGGCTTTCTGTGATGTTATCTGGAAAAAATACATGTGAAACAAATCGTGTAAGAAAGAAGAAACAAGATATTGGGATAAAAGAAGGTAGAATAATGTGAGTTATGAAGTTGTTGAAGCATTGGTAGAGGGAGGAAAAGCCACAGCCGGGCCGCCATTGGGCCCACAACTAGGACCTCTTGGAGTCAATGTTGTGGCTATTGTAGAAGCAATCAATGAACAAACAAACGAGTTTCGCGGCATGCGAGTGCCCGTCAAGGTTACAGTGAATACTGATGATAAAACCTTTGAGATTGAAGTAGGAATCCCACCGACTGCCTCTTTGATTCTAAAGGAGCTAGGTGCCGAAAAAGGAAGTGGAGAAACTCCTAAGACCATTATAGGTAATATAAGTTTTGAACAAGTACTAAACATTGCTAAAACAAAACTCTCGGGTTCATTAGCCAAAGATCTGAAAGCCGTCTGCCTAGAGATCCTTGGGAGTTGTGTGAGTTTAGGAGTAACAGTTGAAGAAGTTGATCCACGAGAGATCCAAACACAGATCAAAACAGGTCAATTTGACGATGCCATTTCATGAAATGAAGTCCAATTTTTAAAATTTTAGAGCATCTTAACGATAATATAGCTATTATCATTTTCCTTTCTCTAAAGATATAGACTTAACACTCTGATTTTGATAATCTCGTGACAATTCTTAATAATAACTCTATAAAGAAAATGGAAATATTATGTTCTAATTAATATTCATTTGAAGCTCATTATTCAGAATTCAATGGATAGATACATCTTTTTCTATAAAAGATTTTTAAAATGGATCGAACAAAAGACTTATTCTATTTCATTATGACCTCGAACTACTTATAACTAAAAGAAAGAGAGAAGTAACAATGGCAATTTCTGAAGAAGCGATAAATGAAGCAGTAAAGAAAGCACGAGAGAGTACTCACAAGAGAAACTTCTTGGAATCCATAGATATGATCATAAATGTACAAGATTTGGATTTAACTAATCCCAAAAACCGATTTGACCTAGAAGTTCGTCTACCACATCCAACCAGCAAACAAGTGGCAATTTGTGTCATTGCGGAGGGTGATCTGGCAGTCAGAGCTCAACGAGCGGGAGCAGATCTGTTATTCGGGCGAGAGGATCTCGAAAAGCTAGCAAGTAACCCAAAAAAGCTGAAAAACATTACAGAAACAGTTGACTTCTTTATAGCCGCAGCTCCCTTGATGCCACTTGTTGGTAGGTTCCTTGGGCGTATGCTAGGCCCACGTGGAAAAATGCCGAAACCAATTCCTCCCAACGCCGACATAGAACCTATTATCACTCATTTACGACGGTCTACTCGATTGCGTTTACGAAAAACTCCAACCATTCATACTCGAGTTGGAACTGTGGACATGAAAGATGAGGAACTCAATGCAAACATTGATGTTGTGTTAAAAAATCTTGTAGAAAGGTTTGAAAGAGGGGAACAAAACATTAGGTCGGTTTACATAAAAACAACAATGGGAAAACCGATAAAGATAAGGTAATAGAGACAATACTTACAAATGATATATGGCAGGGGCCAAATCGAATGTCAATCGCCAAAGAAGAAGTCCTCTACAAACGAAAAGAAATTCCAGAGGATAAACAACAAATCGTTAATGAACTTGTAATGGACCTGACTTCCCATCAGGTGATAGGTCTAGTTCGTCTGGAACAAATCAGTTCAAAGATTCTCCAGAAGGTAAGAAAGCAATTGAGAGGCAAGGTGAAAATAAAAGTGACAAAGAATACCCTCAAGCTCCTTGCTCTTGATGCTACTGCTAAGAAGGCCAAAGCGAAGAAGTTACTCTTACTAAAAGATGAAATTAAAGGCTCAAACGCTTTAATCTTAACTGATATAAACCCATTCCGCTTAGCTGCATTTCTTAGAGATAATAAGGTGCCTACTCCCGCGAAATCAGGAATGATTGCTCCTGAAGACGTAGTTGTTCCTGCTGGGAATACGGGAATTCAACCAGGACCTATCATAAGCGAGTTTGGTGCGGTAGGTCTCCCAACGAGGATCGATGCAGGACAGATACGAATCACAAAAGACACAACAGTTGTACGACAAGGAGAAAAAATTTCAAGAATCCTTGCAGTGGTTCTCTCTCGTCTCAAAATGGAGCCCTTCAAAATAGGACTAACACTTTACGCAGCTTATGATGCCGGGATCATCCTTACAGAGAAAGATCTCGAGATTGATTTTACAAAAACAGAACAAGATCTTCAAAAAGCTTATAATCATGCTCTAAACTTATCATTCAGCATTTATATCCCTACATCTGTGACAATAAAATATCTCCTCACCGGAGCTGCTCGGGAAGCAATAAACCTTGCTTTTAGTGCAAATATCCCGACTCCCGATTCGATCAAGGCTTTACTTAAAAAGCATCATACTAACGTTCTTTTGTTGGCTTCCTTAATTGAACAAATTGATCCTAATGCGGCGATTATCAAAAATGAGGTAAAAGTACTGCAAGAACCAAGGTGAAATCACTATAAACATTGTTAAACCAAAAAATTCGAGACGAAAAAAATCTTGTTTCGACTTCTTGAATAAATTATAGAAAGGCAAGACATGAAATGGCAAACATCACATATCCCGTGTTTATTTTCAATGCACAGCAGTGTGATCCTAAAAAATGTACTGGGCTTAGAGTTATTCGAAGAGGTTTCGCAAAACCAATCCATTATTTGAGGCGGATCCCTCGTCGAGCGATCATCTTGAATCCAAAGACCCCCAAAGCTTTGAGTAGAGAGGATCAACTCCTTGCTAAAAAGCGTGGAATTGTAGCCCTTGACTGCTCTTGGAGCAAAGCTGAGAAGATTCTAAGCTATAATAGGGATACTTCTAGGGCGTTACCTTATCTAATTGCAGCGAATCCTGTGAATTATGGGAAACCCACAAAACTGAGTACAGCTGAGGCGATTGCTGGAGCTCTTTATATTTTAAATAGAAAAACTCAAGCTGAACAAATCATGGCACTTTTTAATTGGGGTTTAAATTTCTTAACATTGAATAAAGAGCTTTTAGAAGCTTATTCTGCGCAAGAAACAAGTGAACAGCTAATCAGGGTCCAACAAAGGTTCCTCTTGCGATTACGGGGAAAATAATAATAAGAAGTGAGGTGTGGGGAGTAACCCGCCTTTTGTTTCGGTCAAACAATTCATTCGACCCTGACGACATCAATCTAAGCGCTCTACCCGTCTCTTCAAGAGCAATCACCAGAGACCAATTTGAGCTTGCACTCCCGGGGACGGTCGTTTCAACGTTTCCACCAGCGTCCTCAACGGGTTTGCTCGACACATTGTTCATGTCTTCTTGAGGCATTAAAATGCCTCTCAGCCGTATCCTCGCCATCTGCTGGCGGGCGTTTCGTTTCTATTCCGTTGCCAAACCTCTCGGTTTACACCTTTCGGTATCCGGGTTTCTCATAGTGGGCGGAGTTTCCTCAGGCACCACAGCTGAACCATGGCTCCCGGCAGTCGTCCTTCCACTCATCACTTCTCTGATCTCTCTTTTTTTAACAGCAATAAAAAATTATGTATAATATTATATTTCCAGAGCTTTAATTTTTATATGAATTTCATAGAAATCTTGCTTTTATGTGATCAATAAGTCTCAACAATAGTAGTCGATCTTCTTCTGCCGCGATCGGGGCCTCTAAAACCCTTAATTCCGCTTGAAGAAGAAGATCTTCATCTCGAGTGATAAGCGCTTTTAACGCCTCTTTTGCAGATAACAAGACAGAATTTCTCCGAATCTCATCTTTCCCCTGTTTAACTTCTTCTAAAAACTTTGTGAGAGTCTTTACAGCTTCTAGGATTCCCTCAACAACGAGCTTGCAAAAAGCTGCACATGCTATCGCTACGGCAGCATTATTGTACAATTCAGATTTGAGCCATTTCTTTGCTTGGGTCAAATACTCATTCGCATGCTTCTTATAGATTTGAGTACCATTAATCATTATGATCTTATTGATGGCTTCTGTAGGATTGAAGTCAGTTTCCAGATGATTTTTCCTCATTTTAGCCAACTCATAAGCTATTCTTTCTAGAAACTGATTTTTTTCCTCTTTATCATTTTCTAAGGCATTTTTTGGCAAAGTTAACACCATTCTCAAGTAATGTAGACCTTCCATGCAGAGATCGCGTTCCATATAGGTATTTCTTAGGTAATAGAAATATCCAAGCTTATTTTATTCATTCACAATCAAATCTTCCGATAACATCATCTACAGGGCTCTTCTATCCTATTTACCTATATTAGCCTGAGATTCCACTACATATGCGTATAAGGAGAGTGAGTTAACATGACTACAATAATGCATTTATATTAGTCCATCAAAGTAATCAACAGCACGTGATGAGATATGAAGGAAAGCTCAACGGAGCGATCACGCTTGGTCGCAGAAATTATTGATCTTCTCCAAAAAACAGATTTTAATGTCTCATCTAGGTGTACTATTAAATCTACGTGCTTTGATCTAGCTGCTAGGCGTCAAAAACTACTCTTTCTCCTTAAGATATTAGTAAATATCGATAGTTTACAAAAACTTCATGCAATCGAGTTAAAATTACTTGCAAAACTTCTTGCTGCTTCTCCACTTCTTGTGGGACAACGATGTCGACGCCATGAAGCAATCCAAGATGGTGTTGTGTACAAACGACATGGGATTCCTGCCGTTAGCCTGCAAACAGCAAGGGACTTGCTTGTTAAAGGATTATTTCCGTTAATTTACGCATCACGTGGAGGTCTTTATGTCAAGTTGAATAGTGAGCTGCTTCGTACAGTAAGAGAAGCAAGTAATCTCTCGTTGGCTGAATTAGCGCGTGAGATTGGTGTTAGTAGACGAACGATCTATGATTATGAGCGTGGTGAAATGGATGCCAGTCTTGAAACGGCGATCCGCTTAGAAAAAGTCTTAGAAATCCCTATATTTCCCGCAATTGACTTTCTCAAGTGGGATATAGAGGTCGAAAAGCTAGAAAAAGAGCATCTTCCTGAATCTCTCGAAAAAGAAGTATATGAACGATTCGAAGAAATAGGATTAGATCCTATCCTTCTCAAAACTACACCTTTTGACATTTTTGCCCTTGATTCGATATCACCTCCTCCCGAAATGATATTTGTAAATATAATGACCGCGATCGACAAAGGTGATGAGACACAAAGTGGGAAAAGACTTCAATCTGTAAAAAGTGTAGCAGCTGTTACTCATTCTGAACCCCTGTATGTCACAGAAGATCATTCCATCGAACAACCCTTCCCAGGAGTTGCCACTTTAAGTATACAAGAACTTGAAAAGATAAAGGAAGGAAAAACGCTCCTGAGAGAGATCCGTAAGAAATCAAAGGTTATCCGAAATTTCTGACCCTTTTTCTTATATCAATATTCTCTTCTTACTTAGTTCTTTTCTTCACGACTAGAAATATTTAATCCACTCCAATTGGAATCATATAATCCTCTAAAATGTGTGTAATGTGGGAAAATTGAATCCCAAAATCAAGAACTTTCTCGTCACGGGCTCACCTGGATGTGGGAAGACCACTATTCTACTTGATATTAAAAATGAACTTGAATCTCAAGGATTCAAAGCCGGAGGGTTCGTAACAACTGAGATACGACCTAAACGAAGCCGGACAGGGTTCTTTATTCAAGATTTGATATCCGGAGATGTAAGAGTTCTCGCTCATATTGAGTTACCTAGTAAGACGCGAATTGGTAAGTATGGTGTCAGTTTAGCGAATCTCGAAGCAATAGGTGTCGGATCTTTAAAAAAGTCCTTAGCTTTGAAAGTTGATTTCGTGGTTATTGATGAACTTGGACCAATGGAACTGTTTTCATTCAACTTTCAAAACATTGTACGGCATCTTCTTACTACTCAAAAAGTCGTTTTAGGTTCTATTCACTATCGATCAAAACATAAATTCCTTCTTGAAGTACGAGAGCGGAGAGACACAACTATCATCGAAATCACCCGAGAAAACAGGGAACAAGAACGTACTATTTTAGAAAATAAAATTTTGAGTTTATTGGCTCCCTAGCATCATACTACGGCTGATTTGAGGATATCCATCACTTCACTTGCAGCCGCATTTGTGCGGATTCCAGTATTATTGAAATGGGTTCGTGCAGCAAGGTAACCCCGCCTTCTTAAATTAGATATAATAACACTCAATGGAGGAGAGCTTATCTTCAATCTTTTTGCCAGAATATGGATGTCAAAAAATGTTGGAGATATCTCAAGTTCGCCAACTATTCGGTGGAGCAGTTTGAGAACATCCTTTATCTTTCCGAGTGGAAGTTTTTTTGCTTCTTTGATGCATTTTCTGACAAAGTTTTTATTAGCTAGTTCATCTATCCAAAGTGGGCCTCCGATCATGAGTGGGCCTCCACATTCTGGACACATTTTCCCCATTGGTTCTGACAAGGTAATCATGTTTCTTGTAAAACATCTCTCACAATGGCATATATATCCAAGTCGAGAAACCGTCTGTTTGGCCTTTTCTTTTCCTCGGTGGATCTTCAAGTAAATTCTTACATAATGATCCGTACTATGGGTAAGAATTGGCTGTGTCCCATGGCCATGTCGCGTTATAGCCAGAACTGACGCGGCAATCAAAATCCGTAAAGCGGTCTCATGGGCATACATTGTTTTTAGTGGAACCGCTCCGTATTTCCGAATACAGATTCTCTTTTTAATCCCTACCAGAGCTGGCATATCTGTCGCAGTAATGCACAGAAGTCCGTTTTTTTTGTTAACAGCACGGGCTGCAGAATCCAAGAACGGTGCAGGTGACCCGTAAGGATCTAAATCCACTACATCAACTTGGTTTTTTCCGATTGCGATCGAACTGAGGTGTAAATTCGCGTCGATGTGTTTGATGCTCACTTTATCGTCTACATTGTTCATGGTTATATTCTTTTTTGCCAGCTCGACTGAAGTACGATCTTGATCCCCGATTATGACCTGTTTAACCTTGGAGACCTCTAATGCATACCGAATCCCTCTAATCCCGGTTCCTGTAAGGGGTTCGCTGATTCTAATTCCCTCTTTCCTATTTTGTGTATAGGTATTTAACACAACAACTGAAAGGTCGCGGTTAAACTCCATACGTGGATTATAAAACACAGGCAACTTTTTTGAACTGACTTGGTGTACCTTCTGGCCAAGATGTTTTGCTAGATCAGGGATCATAATTGTTGCTCTTCCCTCTCTAATAATGGAAATAGGGTACTCCAACCTTTTTCTCTAACCTCCATCCTTTACCTTTGTCGTTCTCTCGCTATGAGATACATTTCTGCACTTTGTTTCCGGCTTGCTTTCGGTTTAATGGTTCGAATCTTCTTAAATTTTTCTTGAACTGTGTGTATAAATTCCTTTGATAAATCACCTTGAAACATTTTACAAATAAACACCCCATTCTTTGATAGGAGTCGAGTCGCTATTTCTAGGCCTTTTTCTGCTAAAAAGATCTGCCGCACGTGATCCGTCCCCCAGTGTCCTGAAACATTTGGACTACAATCTGCTAGTAAGACATCCAGCTCTCCTTGAACTAGTTCTTCAATCTTAAGAATAGTCTCTTCCTTCGTTATATCCCCGACCACCGATATCACCTCTGGGAGGTTTATTGGTTGGAGATCCACTGCAATGACTCTCCCTTCTGCTCCTACCTTTTGGTATGCAAACTGACTCCACCCTCCGGGAGCCGCACACAGATCTACAATCTTCATCCCTCTTTTGAAGATCTGAAATCTGCGGTGGATCTCTTCCAGTTTGTAGACGGCTCGACTCTTGTATCTTTCCCGTTTTGCTTTTTTATAAAAAAAATCATGTCTCGTTTCTTTTTTCCGCAAAACCTTCACCGGCTTTGCATACTATCCTTTCATAATCAGTTGCAAAAAGGCTCAAAAAAATTGTAAGGATCAATTTGAATTTTGTTTTAATGAGGTAACTCTTTCCAATTTAGTATTTCTTCTACTAACTGTTTTTAGATCAAATGTTTGTGGTCTTAGTTGGCTTTCTTTTAGTGGGATGTTCTCACACTCAAGCCATGAATTAATTGATGGACAAGAAACTGGGCTTATCGGCTGTCTTACACCACATTTTTTCAGATTAATGCATGTAAAGCAAGGAACTCCTCCAAACGTATCCCAAGTGATCTCACTTGTTATCAGTGTATTATAATTGCTTAGAAGCTTTTCCCCTCCCAAGGCTCCTTCCGCTTCAACTGTCATGGAGTTCTTTCCATCCGGCTCACTATTTTTGGTTCTCTGTTTTTTCTTTTTCCTAGTCTTACTTTTTGGAGCCATTTTAGCCGCAACTCCTGCTTGCTATTTAATATGTAGAATTTTCTGCCACAAAAATCTATCGTTGTATTTTCTATTAGTTATTAGAGTTGAAATTGACTAGAAAAACTTTAACTCCTTCCAGGATCGTAATGAATCCAAAAAAGAGCTCCAGTAACAGATTTAATGTTTTCTTGATTTTTAGATCTTGATTCCTTATGTTTTTCTAATTTTATTCTTTATCAGAACTAAACCGAACACTCAAAAAGCAGATTAAAGAAACAACATAAAAACAAACCAACTTAACTTAGTGCGGATGCTGATAGTCAATGCCTCAACAAGTAAATCATAAGAAATCAACAAATCTAAATGGGAAGCAGTGGCTCCGATATAGCATATCGATCTGGGACGACATCAAGAAAACTAAGGAAGAGGCGACAATCAAGCACCCTGCGATGTTTCCTACGCAGCTAATCAGGCGATTATTGAAAGTTTATGCAAAGAGTGGTGATATAGTTTTAGATCCCTTTTTAGGAAGTGGTAGTACGCTAATCGCCGCTAAATCTCTTGGTATGTATGGTATTGGGTTTGAGTTAAACTCCGATTATATACATGTGGCGAAACAACGGCTTATTCAGTCTCAGATACCGTTCTCTCCACAAAAAACATTAAAAAAACCTGATCATGATCACATTTTATCTAAAAAGATACCACCAGTCGAATCGCCTTCGGAACCCAAAGTACAATTCGATATTCATTTCGATACAGCTGAAAATCTTTTGAATTATTTAAGACCTGAAGCCATTGACATCTGTATCACTTCTCCCCCCTACTGGGATATTCATAGGCAGAAGCGAACTGCAGATCTTAAGAAAAGTAGACCATATTCAGAATTGGAACACGATTTAGGAAATATTCCAAACTATGACATCTTTTTACATCGCTTGCAATTGGTTTTCACAAAAGTGTATCAAGTACTTAAAAAGGGAGCAAGATGTGTTATCATTTGCATGGACATACGCAAAAAAGCCATCTTCTATCCTTTGCATATCGATCTGACTGAAAAGATGAAAGAAATAGGATTCCATCTTGAAGATATCATAATTTGGGATAGACGAAAAGAATACAGCAATCTAAGACCCCTGGGATACCCGTACGTGTTTCGGGTTAATAAAATTCATGAATTTTTGATGATCTACCTTAAACCGACTGGGTGAAGCAACACATCCTCTATTCGGGATAATTAAAGGTTTTAAAGCTTTATCGCTAGTTTAATGGACGAGTCACAGAAATTTACATGGTATTCATTTAAATTCAGGGGCAAACGTTGACTATCCGAATCTTTAAAACCTACTTCAATATACAGAATACAATTTGATAAATCCGCTTGGGGTGGTCTTTTGGAATCGCAAAACAAGAAACTTTTGAGTTTTTTTCGAGAACAGATAACATTAGAGACAAAAATCGTTGAGCTAGCTGAAGCGAATGCAAATGCTACTAATAACGTTTTAATCGCCGAATTAATTCGAGGGATTGCCCTCGATTCCAGAAAACACGCAAATTTATTAAATGCTGCAATTGCAATGGCCTTAGGACCTACTCCCCTCATCAAAGAGCAGCAAATGGAAGCTTTAGGGGACCACATCAAGGAACATATTCAACTGGAAGAAGAAGCCATCAGAACTTATAAAGATCAACTGAAAATGGTCGAAGATGAAAGAATGCGACTAATTTTGCAGTACCTAGTAAGTGATGAAGAAAGACACCATGCTTTACTGATTCGGATCGATAAATGGATCATCCAGCCACAAGCCTTAACAGAAGACGACCTTTGGGAAATGTTCTGGAAGCATGCTCCATTTCATGGTTCACCCGGTGGATAAAATGCCCTATAAGATAAATCCGAGCAGGATTTAAGAGGGTAAAGCTACCACACGAATATCATTTATTCTTTATTTTTGACTTATTAATCATCGATATATTCGTTGATTTCTTCTTCAGCTGAATCCTTATAAGAATCTCTAAAGTTCCTTGTGGTTTCTTGAATGATCCTCTTTTTACTAATCTTTATTGCTTGGGCTCCACAATCTTTACAGTAATAGGAATCATATCCACGTTTCGATCGTTTTTCCATCTTTTTCCCACATTTTCGACATTTCATGTACTTTACTCCATGTAATACAATAGCGCATCAAGTCCGGGAGTGGAACCGCAAAAAACAAAAAACCTTAAAATTGGGCGGAATGCCCTTTGGGACGGATGGTTTCGTCAATTGGATCGCTCTTCCCGTTATATGCTACATCGATTAAGGCACAGTAAAGGTGTAACAATTTTTTAGTTAGAAATCACATGACAAAACGTTATCGAAAAACCCATTGAACCCTTTAAATCCACATGTATTGGAGATACAAAATTGAAAATTATCATTCATCGAGTCTTTGGGGTTGATCAAAAGTTCGAGGCACAAGTTTCCAACATCTTAACCCAGATATATGAAAAAGTAAGACCTCCAATGGCAGGAATTGTGGATATATATCTATTTTCAAGTTCCTATGAAATGAAGAAATTCTTAGAGCGCGAAGCACAAACTGCAGGATTAGAGCGGGGATTCGCAGATGTGGAATTCTCCTCGTATCATTGGGCTTGGGGGGGCTGGCCATGCATTGCAATACGCGCGGATGTCTGCAACCATAAAGACATGACTGTTTGGAAAGGAGAGGTTGAGCATGAGAGCGCGCATTCCATCCTTCACGGTGAACTGGCTTATTACTCCTTTCTCCCTCCTTTAGCATTTGTAAACGCGTTGGTAGCTAATGCATTTGATGATAAACTGCGACATTTACTTTTTTACTACCTAACGGTGGCTATAAAGGACTTTGAAGTCACACGGCTGCTGGTAAAGCATGGAATTCTGGAGAATCAAACCCATATGCATTTGTTTCATCTTCAACGGTCGCTAGAAGAGAAAATGATATGGACGGAACTGCAAGAACAGAGAAATCCCAAAGCTGAGATCCTTGCAGCTATAAATGATTTGAAGATCTTGGCTTCATCCTTACCACTGCTGGAACAGAAATCTTGCATTGGAGACGCGGTTGATGGCTTCTTATCAATCGCAACGCTGCGAGCACGAAACCTTCTAGATAGCCTTTTATCTTCTTTTGAAACCTTAGGGAATGATACGCATGGCAATGTGGATACAATCGCAAACGCGGTGGGAGAACAGATCCAAGACTATTATTAAGATATATTCAATTTAAAAAACAACAAAGTTAAAAACATTATCACGAAATCGGGCGAGGGATCAAGAATGGTTAAATTTGTAAGAACGGAAGAAATGGATTGGAAACAGCTCACCCCATTAATTAAAGCCAAGATTGTGACTGGTAACCACATCACAGCCCAACTAGTACATCTCGAAAAAGGAACCACAATGGAGGTGCATCAGCATACGGAGGAGCAGTTAGGGTTTGTCCTTGATGGAAAGCTCAAATTCATAGTAGGTCCAAATCACGAATCCCATATTGTTGAGGCAGGATCAATATTCTATTTTGAATCCAACGAAATTCATGGAGTCGGGGATACCCCGGAAAAAACGGTTGTCATTGATATTTTTGGCCCGGTAAGAAAAGATTACCTCCACCTAGCGGTCGACATGACGGAAGGTTAGGGTTCTAACAACAAACGAAGGGAAATTATTATAATCTTTTTAAAAAATTCGCAGGATTAGGTAACGCAAATAAAGATTTAAGGAATTAAATTCCTTGTTAAGAGGATGACTTGGCCTCAAAGCAGGTTTCTAACTTTGAAACAGGATTCGAACCTTTTTCAGCAAATCCCTCTAACTTTTGGCCTGATTGGCTTTATGGTTAGCATCTATTTCGTGTTAGCATGGAAAAGTAAAAGTGTCCTACGAATCGATTATGAGATTATTTCTGCAATCGGGCAAAATAATGATCTGGTGTTTGATCAGAGAGCCTACTACTTATTATTAAGTTCCATTTTTGTCCATGCGAATCTTGTCCATCTAGGGTTTAACCTGATATGGCTATTGGCCTTCGGCCACAAAGTAGAGGAACTCTTAAATAGATCTCAATATTTGTTCTCTTTTCTCGCAACTGGGATATCTGGTAATATTCTATCGCTCCTCTGGGGCAGAACTTTTGTGAGTGTAGGGGCGTCAGGCGCCATCTTTGGTTTATTTGGTATCATTGTAATGAACCAGCGATTGCAACATCCAAAAAGGTGGAGAAAATCACTATACTTTGCCCTATTTTTTTTCATTCTGACAATATCTATAAACACAAATATCCTATCACATTTGGGGGGGTTTTTTTCAGGATTTTTGTTGGGTAAGAAGATAGGAAAATCAAAACATTAAAAAAGCCTTCTTATTGCTTTAAAAAGTACAATGGGGCGTCTTAAGATCGATTATTAAAAGTTCTGATCTAATTCTTTTGCTAGTTCTATGAGCAATTGTTTCTGTTTTCTGGTCAATTTCGTTGGAACACCAATAAAGACTCTTACATACTCGTCGCCGCGCCCTCTACCTTGTAGATACGGCATTCCTTTTCCCTTTAAGCGGAAAATAGTCCCGTTTTGAGTTCCAGCTGGTATTTTAAGTTCAATTTTGCCATCAATAGATGGTACTTTGACTTTCGCTCCAAGAGCTGCTTGAGGGAAACTTATTTTCCAGTCACAAATCAAGTCAGAATTATCTCGGTCAAAGGTAGGATGTTGTTGAATGTAAACAAATACATATAGATCTCCTGGAGGTCCCCCCCGTATACCTGCTTCGCCTTCCCCTCGAAGTCTCAGCCGTTGACCAGTGTCAACTCCAGATGGTATCGAGATCTCTATTTTTCGTCTCTTCTGAACTGTTCCACTTCCATTACAAGTTTTACAAGGAGATGGGATTATAGTGCCAGCACCATGACAATTTTGGCAAGGAATTATTTGCACGAAGCTTGTGAAACCACGAACTTGGCTGTGCTGAATCTGCCCGGTACCACCACAGGTGGGACACCTCTCCGGTTGGGTGCCGGGTTTAGCTCCATTTCCCCCACATATTCGGCACATTTCACTTCTTGGCACTTCAATCTGCGTTTGTAGTCCTGTAAATGCTTGTTCCAAGGTGATTTCAAGGTCATATCGTAAATCTGCGCCTTGTTGGGGTCCTGTTCTTGTTCGAGCTCTTACACTTTGAGATCGTCTCCCAAATCCACCAAATAGTCGATCAAAAATACTGCCTCCAAAGCCGCCGAACAAATCTTCAAACCCGCCGAAACCGCGGAAGATACTCTCAAAGTCGATCCCACCAAAAATATCTTCAGGCGTGTATCGACCACTTATTCCAGCATGCCCAAAACGGTCATAACGGTCGCGTTTTTTGTCGTCGGAAAGGATCGCGTATGCTTCAGAGATTTCTTTGAACTTTTCTTCTGCATCTGGCTCTTTACTTCGGTCAGGGTGATACTTGAGAGCCAATTTGCGATATGCCGCCTTAAGCTGTTCTTTAGTAGCATCTCGAGGTACACCTAAGACCTCATAATAGTCTCTCTTGCTTGTCACGGCATATCACACTTCTTGCTCTGATTGACGGATGTTAAGTTAAATCACGTTGTGTTACTAGTCATCAACTACTCGGTAGTCGGCGTCTACAGCATCCGATTTTCTTTTATCATCTTTCTTGGTAGATTTTTCCTGTGGAGAGTCACTCGATGATGGTTCCTGGGGTCCAGCTTGTGCTCCAGCTTGTGCTCCAGCTTGTGCCCGTTCTTGAGCCGTCTGTTGGTAAACAACAGCACTAACCTCTTGCAGCACCTCCCCCAGTTTTTGTGTTTCTTCTTTTATCTTCGTCATATCCGACCCGAAAAGGGAATCTCGCACCGCTGCGATGGCATCTTCCACTCGCTTCCGCTGTGCCTCCTCAAGCCTTGGGCCAAGGTCTTTCATTGTTTTCTCTGCAGTATAGATCATGGAGTCCGCAGCATTGCGTGCTTCGACTTCTTCTTTTTTCTTCCGATCTTGTTCCGCAAAATCTTCGGCCTCCCGAACCATACGATCTTTTTCGGCTTCGGATAATTTAGTTGATGCAGTAATTGTAATCTTCTGCTCTTTACCCGTTCCTAAATCTTTTGCAGACACGTTCAAAATGCCGTTGGCATCGATATCAAACGTCACTTCGATCTGAGGAACTCCCCTTGGGGCTGGTGGGATCCCAACTAAATTAAACTGTCCCAGAGAGACATTGTCTGCTGCCATAGGTCGTTCACCTTGGAGGACATGGACTGTTACGGCTGTCTGCATGTCAGCAGCAGTCGTAAAAATCTCGCTTTTCCGGGTAGGGATGGTCGTGTTCCGCTCGATAAGGGGTGTCCTAACTCCTCCAAGTGTTTCCACTCCTAATGTTAGGGGGGTAACATCCAGGAGTACTAAATCACGCCCAAGGTCTTCTCCTGCCAAGACTGCCCCTTGGATGGCTGCTCCTATCGCAACACATTCCATTGGATCTACTCCTCTTGCAATTTTCTTTCCTACTTGATTTTCAACAAAGTCTTGGACAATTGGCATCCGTGTTGGGCCGCCTACTAAGATAACGGTATCTATTTCATTTGGGTTGAGTTTGGCATCTGTTAAGGCTTGTCTTATAGGTCCTACACAGCGATCAACTGTAGGCCGGACAATTCGCTCAAGTGTAGCACGTGTTAGGGTCATATTTAGGTGTTTAGGCCCACTCGCATCAGCTGTGATATAGGGGAGATTAATTTCAGTACTCTTTATAGTTGAAAGTTCGATTTTAGCCTTTTCAGCGGCTTCTCTAAGCCGCTGTGCTGCAGTTTTGTCTTGGCGAAGATCAATCCCATGATCTCGTTGGAATTCATTAGCCAGATAGTCTACTAAGGCATTGTCCATATCAGTACCACCGAGTTGGGTGTCGCCACTTGTGGACCGGACTTCAAAGACACCTTCCCCAAAGTCCATAATGGTGACATCCAAGGTTCCCCCACCAAGGTCAAAAACCATGATTTGCTGATCTTTTTCAGATTTATCTAAGCCATATGCTAGGCTTGCGGCAGTAGGCTCGTTTATAATTCGGACAACATCCAAACCTGCAATAGCACCTGCATCTTTTGTAGCTTGACGTTGATTATCATTGAAGTATGCTGGTACCGTAATAACAGCTTTCTCAATTTTCTCATTTAAAAAGGTTTCCGCATCCCGTTTAATCTTCTGAAGAATAAATGCAGAAATCTGTTGGGGAGTATATTCTTTTCCTCGGATATTAACCTTGTAATTCGTTCCCATCTTTCGTTTAATAGCGAGGACAGTCCCCTCAGGATTCGAAACCGCTTGTCTTCGTGCTGGTTCTCCAACCAACAGCTCATCATTTTTCGTAAAAGCAACAAATGACGGGAATGCTTTCCCCCCTGTAGGGGTAACACCTTCCGCGCTGGGGATTATCACAGGTCTTCCCCCTTCAAGAACTGCACAAGCCGAGTTACTTGTTCCTAAGTCGATTCCAATTATTTTAGCCATCATTATCCCTTCTCCGTTTTATTGGATTTTTCTTCAATTTCTTCTTTAGGTTGCACTGAAACTTTCACCATACTAGGTCTAATACAATGGTTATGGAAAAGATAACCTTTTCTCAATTCACCTACTATTGTACCCTCCTTTTGATCAAGGGTCTCTACTTGTTCGACCGCTTCATGGAGGTTGGGATCAAATTTTTCCCCTATTGAATTGATCTCTGTGAGACCTGCTGCATTAAGGGTTTTTTTGAAGCCATCCAGCAGCATCTGCATTCCAGACACTAAGGTTTCAATATTTGTGGAGTTTTTCCCAGAGTCTACAACTCTCTCAAAATCGTCTAGTACCGGTAATAGTGACGTTATGAGTTTTACATTAGCCCACTTGATTGTATCATTCATCTGTTTGGTCATCCGTTTTTTGTAGTTCTCAAAATCTGCCTGTAAGTATAAATAACGGGTTTTATATTGATTATCTACCTCAGAGAGAATATCTTCACCCGTCAGAACTACTACTGCTGAATTTTCATCTTTATTCGATTGGGTTTTATCGTTGGGTTTATCTGCAGCTGATTTTTTTGTTTTTTTTGATCCATCCATCTCTTCTTTAACTCCAAAAAGGGTGAACATTCTCCTAATCTTCCCTATACCCCTTGAGACAGTTTTCGTAAAATTTCAAGAGATATGGGACTTAATATTAATTGGTTCTTCTTTAGATAAGTAAAATAATCTATCTAATAAGGCTTTCTATATGTTCTCAACAAATAAAAAAACTTTTAAACATATATCATAACTATTCAACAAATACAATATAGTTTGGTATCGGTGTATATTTGTGAGCAAAAAACTTGATACCCCAAGATTTAAATATTCATTCAATGTGGTTCGTCAATTTCCTGAACAAGACTCTATTGAAGATCTTCGTTGGATTTGTCATGCTTTAAGCCTGGTTACACCGCGAGACAAGAGCGAGACAGTAGTTTCAGTAATCCAGACTATCTTAACGGCAACCAGAGAGGGAAAAGGGTTACTGAGTGATGAGATCGCTGAACATGTAGGAATTACGAGAGGAACTGTAGTACACCATATCAAACGGCTAATTCGAGCAGGGCTTGTAGTCCAAAAAGGACATCATTATGAACTTCGTGAATTTTCTTTAGAACGTACTATTGAACGGATAAAAGAGGATGTGTGCCGCTTTGTTGACGATATCATGGAAATTGGCAAGAGCATAGACAAGTCCTATCGTCTCAAGTCTAGAAAGTAGAATTTTTTCTTGTCTCTTTTCTCCCTGTGAAGCACAAAAGTTTGTTGTTCTTATTTTATCTATTGTTTATCTAAATGTTCTTCAATTGTGGATTTAATGATCTTTCTGGTAGCTTCCACCAAAGTTTTGGCTATTTTAATGATATTATAATAGATTCTAAGGCATCTTTCAATTGTTAAACCAAGTAACTTCTCTAAATGATCTGTGCTAACTAAAATCCGGAACTATTTCTCTGCAATGGAACAGAAAATGTCTTTTCATGCGGAATCTCTCCAATATTCGAGATTCCCTTTTCTATGGACACTATTATCTGCAATCGTTATTCATTTCCTAGAAAACTGAAGATCTGGACATCTTGGGCTCGAATAGACATTAAACATATGTTCCACCTTTTAGTACAATACTCTACATTTGGAATAAAAAATTGTAAAATAGGATTTTTTGGATTAAAAACTTTCAAAATCCATAAATAAGATTTTACGATCCTTATCAATGATTATTATGCATCATATAAATCTTAATGGAACCTATTATGAAATGGGCGTCTTTTATGGAAAAATCTTGAAAGAGTCGGGTTTTAAACTTCCTACATTCAGTAATAAAGAAATCCAGTTCGCTCTAAGGTGTAAAGACCATGTAGAAACGGTCTTCCCAGGATATGTAGAAGAAATACGTGGTATTGCCGATACTGCTAAACTGCAATTTGAGGGATTGTGCGCCATGACATTAAAAATTCCTAATTCAATCCCCAATTGCAGTATTTTAGCAGTTACAGATGGGGAACAGACATTTCTCGGGCGGAACTATGACATGTACTATTCTTTTAAAGAAGAAGGTCTCGCAGAAAGTTATTTTACAGATCCCTATAACGGTTTCAAGAGTGTTGGACATACTGATATATTTGTGGGAAGAGAAGACGGGGTGAATGAGAAAGGATTGGGAGTCGCGATGAGTGGTATTACCGCATATTTCGAGCCAGGAATTGCTTTCTGGGTAGCTATACGATATCTTCTAGACAATTGCGCAACAGTTCAAGAAGGAATTAACTTTCTAACTGACATTCCCCACTATTGCACGATGACATTCTTATTAGCGGATCCCACAGGCGACATGGTAGTAATCGAAGCTAGCCCAAAGCAAATTGCTGTGAGAAAGCCGAAAAACGACTATATTGTCTCCACAAACCACCTAAATCATCCTAAAATGCAAACTATAGAGATGTATGAACCACCAGATTCCCGAATAAGATATGAAACAATCATTAAGGCTCTATGATATCGAAAAATAAAACTAGATGAAGAATACATTAAAAGAATTTTATCCAATCATGAAGGGCTAGTATGTAGCCATATAGAAGAAATGAAACTAGGAACACTATGGTCTATGGTTGTTAATCTGAATACCCGGCAAATATGGCGAGCAGAGGGTCATCCCTGTTCTAATCCTTACATTAAGGATAATAGACTGAATTCTATCTTGAACTATTAAATAAAAAAGCCTTAAGGTTATAAAAGATGAAGTCACAATTCCTTGAAGGACTTACAAACGAGAAAGAAACCGGTTCATCCTCCGAATTATCTCAATTCGTTTCGAGAAGTGAAGCGGGAGATGCGAGTCTGAACCGACAAAAAATTTTCCCCCGTACTTGTTAAGGGTTTTTACGATATCGAGAGTCGGGTATGGTCTTTTTACGGCATGTTCAACCCCTGAAATGTTTAGTTCGATTGTTAGACCTTGATCTTTGCACAGCTTTCCTAATCGGAGCACTTCACTATCACGTCCTTGTAGTAGTCCGGGTTTAAAAAGCTCATTCGCGAACCGGTATAGCACATCTATATGTGCTATACCATCGAACAACCCGGATTCAATGGCAGCTTCGAGTTTTCGAAAGTACATCGCGCGAAATTCGACAAATCGATATTTTTCAAGTACCTGTTTGCATTCCTCGCGCATAGTTATTGCTTTCCCATCAATGACATGAATGGCTCCTATAAAGCGACAGAAATCAGCTCGATAGGTATCAATGAACTCTTCCAGTTCTACCTTAAATTCTGGATAATAATCTACTTCGAGCCCAAGCGACGAATTGGGAAACTCAGCGTGGACTTCCTCAAATTCTTCGAGGTACTTCATCATGCCTTGTTCGCCAATCAAGGCATATTTCGGGTTGTGTAAGAACTCAGGAATTTCAAAGTGGTCCAAGAACCCTACATGAATGGCAAATTGCTCTCCTAACTGACAATACTCTCGAAACGACGCGTATCCAAAGGGGACATCTGAACTATAGTGAGTATGTAGGTGCAAATCCGTAACAGGATATGGCTTTATTGGCTCTTGTGACTCTTGATTCTTCATTTTCCATCCTGTTGATCTGTTTATTAGAAATATATTTGGTTACATATCGAGATCCCCTCTGACTTTTAGATTTAATGAGAATGATCTTGTATTAGAACATAATTTTTATCACTCTTTAGAAAGATTCCGTGACAAGGATTTCCCACGATCTCATGAAAGTATCTATCCCCATCGCAATCATTCCTGTAAGAATGAAATTTATGAGATATACTCTACTTTCCAACCTTCATATAATGTTAACTCGCCTTTTGTGTATAACCTATCGATTATGATTTTCCTATTATTTTTTTATCTCAAGTCGGTCAGGAGTGAGAGGGCTGCCCGGCAAAA
>JBHIFL010000019.1:0-54775 GCA_046761065.1 Candidatus Heimdallarchaeota archaeon | reverse complement strand
CATAATATCTAGATATATATCCCCCCCCTCATTGTGAGTGTAACAGAGCACTAGTAGCAATTACTTGAAGATATGCTAACTCCCCTCTTCGGAGGAGGATTATATCAGGTAAATAAATCGAGAGAAGGGGCAACCATCCAACTGGTAAGGCAGTAGCTTTTTTCTTTTAGTCCGAATCCTATATAACATAAAACCATTCTAGGACGAATAAATCTTGGAATTCCATTACCAAAATTTTTCAACACTTCTATTTAAACAAAAACCCCTCAGATGCCTAAAGCCGGTTCTGGGAGAGGCAGCTCTGGAATTTAACTCGCAACTCGGATCTATTCTTATTGTGGCAGATCTTCACATAGGATTCGAAGGAAATTCTACTAAGAGTAATAAAGACTCTATCTTAAGTCAGCAAGTTCTTTTAGAATTACTTAATTTAGTTAAGAGAACAATCCCTGACATTCTCCTCATCTGTGGTGATATCAAAGATGAGGTGATAGCTCCATCCAGTATTATATCTACTATGTTGTGGCATTCCTTTAAAGAACTTATGGATTATTGTGAAAAAATTTGGATTTTAAGAGGTAATCATGATGGGGCATTAGAAAAATATCTTCCAAATGAGATTCGCATGTTTCCAGGGAATGATGTACTAATCCAAACTAAGAATGGCACTATTGGGTTTTGTCATGGTCATGCATCTTTCTCCTCTCGCTTAACCTCTGCAAATATTCTGATTATGGGTCATAGTCATCCAAGTATCCATCTCCGAGACCGTTTTTCTAAATATATTCTCCGAACTTGGATCCGGGCTCATACATCCTCTTTTAATCCGGTTCAAAAACAAAATAACCATTTTTCAGCACAAGACCAACACATTTCTTCTAAAAGGAAAGAAATCATAGTTCTCCCACCCTTTAATCAGTATCTTGGTGGTTTCCCACTGAATGAGGGAGGTTTTGTTCCTGGATTTGTTGCAGAACGCCTTATTCAACCTGAAAACGCTACAATATATCTCCTTGATGGTTCATTTCTCGGTTCAGTCTCTTTTTGTACTAATCTCCTCCTCTGATTAATGCTAACATGGCAATCTTTAGTTTTGTAGTAAGGAATTCATATATATTGAAAAATATTTTATATAATTATATAAACCCGGTGAATTTAATGTTACAGAACATCAATTGGAAACGTGTGGGAATTACAGTACGTCCTGGGAAAACAGAAGTAGATCATGTGACAAGAGAAATTTCTAGATTTTTACTTGACCAAGGTATTCGTGTTTACATTAGTGGAATTCCAAAAGATCAATTACCAGGGGGGGTTGAATCTTGCTCATTAGAGGCTCTTGATGTAGATCTTGTGATTACTATTGGGGGGGATGGCACAGTTTTGCATACTGCACGTCAAATTCGCAAGGACATCCCAATTTTCGCAGTAAATTTTGGATCACGTGGTTTTTTAGCCGAGAGTGACCCAAATCACGTTCTTAAAGATTTAAAACAAATTTTAAATCATCAATACATAATTGAAGAGCATATACGATTGGACGTAGAAACAGAAACACATAAACGATTGAAAGCTCTCAATGAAGCATTATTAACATCGAGTATTCCCTCGAAGATGATCTATTTAGAGCTTTTGGTGGATAATGTACATTTATGGCGGGGATTTGCAGATGGAGTAATTTTTGCCACCCCAACAGGATCAACAGCTCACGCGGCATCTGCAGGTGGCGCATTAGTTGATCTTCGCTTGGAAGCAACAGTAATAGTTTTTATTTCTCCTCTAGACTTTAGTATGCGGCCACTGGTGGTCCCAGCAGCATCAAAAATCGATATAAAACTTCTCGAGGGAGGAAAAGATGGTCTTCTCGTAATAGATGGACAAGTTCAAAAACCCTTGAGACAAGGTAGTATTGTTCAGATTACAAAATCACAATCTCCAGTTAAATTTTTGAGATTGCAGAAGTATTCACATTTATATCGGTTTTCAAAGCTTCGTAAGAATCTTGAGAAATTAATTGACTGATTAAATTTCATTTTTAAAGTTATATTGAACTCATAGACTAGATGGATGGAGGATATCCATGGATCAAGTTCTAGTGATAGATACGGGAGTAATTTTACATTCGAAACAGCTCTTTTGGAACAAAGATGCACATTTTGTTACAGTACCTAGTGTTTTGGAAGAAATAATTGATCAAAAGAACCAAATATACACGGATCTGGTGTTAACACAAAAATTACTAAAAATAATTTCTCCCAAAGATCTAAATATTTTATTTGTTCAAAAAAAGGGGTGTGAATATCTCGGTGAGATAAAAAATTTATCTAAAACCGATATAGATCTCGTCGCATTAGCTTTTGAATTAAAAAAAGAAGGAAAGAATGTCATAATTTGTTCACATGATTTATCTATTCAAAACCTTGCTAATTATCTGGGACTCATGTTCTGGGGTGAGAAAAAAATCAAAAACCGGATCGAATGGGAATTCCGTTGTAGAGGGTGTGGGAAAACCTATTCGAATAAAGAATTAGATGACCTTAAAATTGAAATGTGTTGTGTGTGTGGTTCAGAACTTCGAAGATTTCCAAATAAAACTATTCAAATTCGAAAAAATAGTTTTTAAACCTCGTAAAACGAAGTTTATAGTTTATATTCACGCTTTAAGAGAAAAAAATAGGATTTTAAATCTAATAAAAACCAACATGAAATGTTCTTGTATTTGACAGCTCAAAATTCTTTCACTTTTCCGGAGGAAGCTGGGTATTTATAAATATATTATACCTTTCAGATGTGAATTCTTGTTGTTCATCCTTTCAGTGCAGTTTATCTGCTTCTTCACGATGTGTTTCTTAGATATCCCTTTTACGAAGGACAAAAAAAGTATAAAGATACGTTGATAGCACATTGCTGTGATTTAGTTTCTTTAATTTCTTGTACAGAAGGATTTCAAAATGTCATCATTTGAATTATGGACGGAAAAATACCGGCCTAAAACTCTTGATGAAATAATAAACCAAGAAGGTATTGTCAAAAGGTTAAAAGCTTTTGTTGGGAAGAAAAACACACCAAATCTGCTCTTGGCCGGACCTGCAGGTGTTGGAAAGACTACAGCAGTCTTAGCTTTTGCAAATGATCTTTATGGATCGGAAAATGTACATGCAAACTTCTTAGAGTTGAATGCGTCAGATGAGCGAGGCATTGATGTTGTACGAGAGCGTATTAAAGGTTTTGCCAGGACATCTTCGTTTGGAGATATCCCGTTTAAGATGGTTTTACTCGATGAGGCAGATGCGTTGACTAACCCTGCACAAACGGCATTACGACGCACAATGGAGCGGTTTGCTAGAACTAGCAGATTTGCTCTTATAGTAAATTACTCTTCCAAAATCATTGAACCAATTCAATCTCGATGTGCGCTATTCCGACTTTCTCCCCTCACAAAGGAGGACATCAAGAAAAAAGTGGATCAAATCTGCGAAAACGAAGGGTTAGCAATTACAGAAGAGGGTCTTAAAACATTATGGGGTGAGATAAAAGGCGACCTGAGAAAAGTCATTAATATATTACAAGCTACGGCAGCTATTTCCGATACAATAACTCCAGAATTGGTATTTAGTGTCTTAGGAAAAGCTCATCCTAATGAAGTGGAAAAAATGATCGATCTTGCATTACAGGGGAATTTTTTTAATGCGAGAAAAAAATTAAGAAGCCTTTTGATCGATCATGGTCTGTCCGGAATCGATTTATTAAAACAAATGGCTTCAATCATCCAAACAATGGAAGAATTTTCAGAACATCAAAAGTTGGAACTTTTAGCATATTTAGGGGAAATAGATTTCCGACTTGCAGAGGGAGCGACTGAAGAAATCCAATTAAGTGCCATCTTAGCAAAGATATCTGCTTTCAAAATATTATGAAGGGGAGTTTTGTCTCGAACTAATGCAAAAAGACATAAGTGTAGAGCATTATATTAAGTTTTATTGCCCTAAGTATTTCATAAATTCGTTTATGATCTCTGGGAGTATAAGAGGGGGTATAGTTGTTGATTCTAAATATCTACATAACTTTGTAATCGTTTTAGAGAATAGGTCAAAAATTATGTTCGAGTATGAAACTTCCTTTAGGATGAGTCGGTGGGGGGAAGCAGGTGGTAACTTTGGAAACTTGGTCTTATTAAGATACTCAATAGTTTCATCAGGAGAGATTTCACCGTGACCACAAAAGATGAGAAATGTAACCATCCTACGTACTTGTTGCCAGAAAAATCCCCAATTTGATGAGAAATCAAGAATAAGGGTTGTTCTTTCCTTGTGTATATCGATATTGGTTATTGTTGTTATTCTTGGGCCATTAAGGGTTGCTTTTACAAAGGAGGAAAAGTCATGGGTTCCTTCCAAGAATTGGGCAGCTCTCCGCATACAGTTCAGGTTTTCGTGCCGATAAGGTATCACAAAACGATATGTTTTCTGCTTATAATCATATCGTGGATGAAATGAGGGGGGAACCCTGCGCATACTAAGTATACAAATATCTGGTGGCAAAGAGTCATTAATTCGGTAAAAATTTAACTCTTTTTTGGTATTGAAAGCTATAACTTGAGATAAACTATGAACAGAAGCGTCTGTCCGGCTCGCATACCCATATTTTGTTTTTTTTAAATCATAAAGAACTTTAAACTTTTTTAGGGTTTGAAGAATTGTTCCTTCCACGGTGATTACATTAGGTTGTCTTTGCCACCCATGGTATTGTGATCCCAAATAGGCAATCTTCAATGCAAATCGCATATTCCCGCCCCTTTCGATTCATCCTAATTTAACTTTTTTATTATCAATTAATTGCTCGGTATCTCCAAAATTTGGGATAATAATTAGTACTAAAGATAGAATCATACAAAGGCTTAGACAATTAATATCTACAAAGAAATTCACTTGGATCTACTCAAGATATTAAGTAGCCATTGTATCATGCCAGATTGTAGATAATGATAACCGATATTAATAATATTTGAATTTTATAAAAGGAAATAGCAAGGAAATGAATAGAATGGTAAAAAATGCGATTATTCCCACAAAACATGCTCACGGTGATAAAACAGGAGATATCTTGGTTGGAATTGTTATAATTAGTGACTCACTGTATAAATCTAAACGGAATGGATTCATAAAAGGAGATGTTTCTGGAAATTTATGTAGACGACTGTTGGATGAAAAAGGCATGAATATCAAAGCATTTGAAGTGGTACCTGACTCGGTGTATGAAATTCGATCAGTTATCCTTCGTATGATCAACAATTTTCATCTAGTGATTACAATTGGAGGGACTGGAACTACCCCAAGAGACCTGACAATTGAAGCAATTATCCCATTTGTAGAAAAAAACCTTAAAGGATTTGAAGAACGATTCAGAGTAGTAAGTTTTCCTAAGATTGGGAATGCTGTAATTTTAACACGTACATTTTTAGGTATTATTGGTAAAACTGTTATTTGTTGTCTTCCAGGGTCTCCACACGCAGTAAAACTCGGGATGGAAGAGGTTCTTCTTCCAGATTTGCGGCATTTGCTGAAACATGTGACTGTTTAGTCGCAATGGGCTTAATCACGATCCCAAATTTTAAACACATACTGGAGAGCGCGTGCTCGTGCAATCTCGATCCTATAACGGTAAATTCTGATGCGTCCAAATTTTTTGAGTTCGACAAGACCTGTATAGCATAATTCTGTTAAATATCTCTTCACTGATCGATGACTGAGTTCTGTCCTCTTTACAATCTCAGTTATATTTAATTCTTCAGCTTCCACAAGGGCTTTGATTACTTTAACCTTGCCTTTGCAAGAGAGAACTTCCCAAATTGGGAAGTCTTTTTTTTTCATTTCAATGGTCGTCTCCATGTTCTAAGAGTTTATTTCTTAAAATTTGCTCTATTTCGGTTTCTAGAATTTTCGCAGGAATATTGGGTAAGCTAACAAGAGTTGTACGACCTCTAATTCCTTGACTTGTTACTTTTAAGTTTAGGAGTCCCAAATTGAATAAATCTTGTATATATTGCCATACTTGTGTATATTTCCTTGGTATATTATTGTATTCCTCACAAGATAAAACATAGGTTTCCTCAATTTCTTTGATTGAGGAATAGGGTGCATCTGTCTTTGACAGAACCCGCGTTACTCCAAGTAATAAAAGTAAATGATGTAACGATAGTGTTTTAAGTACATCTCTCTGAACTCCAGGATGAATGGAGGCACTTGCGTATCTAACGTGTTCTGGAAGCACCATCTTAGAGTTCTGCATATCTGCTTTTTTCCCAGCTATCCAGAGAAGTTCGATAGCGTATCTGGCATCACCCCAAGGGCTTGCAAGTTCTGCAATAAATGTAAGAGTTTCATTGGAGACGGTTCCTTGGTGGAAAGCCTCAGCAGCGCGTGTTTTCAGTATGTCTTGAAGTTGGGAGAATGAATACTTCTCAAAGGAAATTGTGTTTAATTGAAGGGAACTGATAGTACTTGCATCAAGAAATTGGCGGAATTTTTCATCTCGAGCAATTAGTATCAATGAAATTTGCCCTTTTTTCTCAATTTCGTCATCAGAAATACGAGTCAATGAATAAAGCATATTTGGTCCACTCTTAGAAATTAAAAAATCAATCTCGTCAAGACATAGTAAGATTGTGATGTTTTGACGTTCTAAAATTTTTAACAAGATCTCCAACAATTCTTCAGAGGAATAACCCCTTGATGGAAAATGGGGATCGAATTCATGAATAATATTCAGGAGAACAAGAAAATTGGTTTGTTTCCTACGACAATTCACATGCACATATTTTAAAGGGACTCCATATTTTTTCGCTATGTTCTCAAAATTTATTCCAAATTTTTTAGCCAAAGCGGTTTTTCCAGTGCCTATGCCACCCCTGAATACAACTCTTTGGGTAAATTTGGCGGGATGAAGAATTAAGCCTTTTAAGTAATTTGTTAATGCTTTCATTTGCTCTTCTCTGAAGAGAAGATGATCGGGGAGATAATCGACTGTAAGTTTGTTCTCATCTTTAAAGATTGAAGGTCGACCAACTTCTGTTTCAATTAAATCAATACTCAAATTAGGCCACCAATTACTATAACGTTTTTAGTTGGATAAGAAGAATCAAATTATTGTTGCGTTGATATAGACACATATCTATATTATTGAAAGGTAGGGATTAAATTTAAGGATACTCTCGGGAGAGAGAGGTCGATGAAAGTCAAAAACAAAGAAACAGATTACAATGGACGAAAAAAGTAAAATTACTATTCTGATCGATTAAAAAATTAAGAGAGGACATGAATTGATGAGTTGATAAATCCTAACAATTTACTAATACGATAATGTTAATATCCTATTATAACTATAAAAAAAGATAGGAAAGTGAATAAAGAATATGGAAATTTGATTCTCGCTGTCAACTTTCTTCTTAGACAATATTAAGCAGTCAAGGGTTCAGAAATATTAGTGTTCATAAATTGAAAAAGCGACTTTTCCTCAATATGACTTTTTCCGAATCTTCATATTGAATAACACTTTAATCATCAAAATACATCTTTGACATAACACCACAAAGATTTTAAATATAGGTTAGTGCCGACTATAACTGGCGGGCGTGGTCTAGTCTGGTCGAGGACAGAGATAATTCCTCCCTTAATGAAGCCTCCCATTATAAACGGAGAAAGCTTCTAACCCGGGTTCAAATGAAAAGGTGAAAACCTTTTTTGAAAATCCCGGCGCCCGCACAATATTTAAACATTCTATATCATTAATTCTTAACTATATTTCTTATCATTCTCCAATCCTCAAGGGACAGATCTCATCCTAACCTATATGTGCTACCGTATTTCATTTATACAATAAATTGGATCCGTTAGAGAAATATGTACCTAAAGAGTAGTTTAGAAAAAAATGTAAAATAAAATAACCAAAAAAATAAAACAAGAAAGATGACATTGCAGTTTAGGGATGTAGAGGTTTATGTCAACTCGCCCCACAACAGCTGGTGACCTAAAAGAAGGTCGTTATATGATAGATCCTAAGTCTAATGAGCCATGTAAGATTTTAAGTATTGATAAGTCAAAACCTGGCAAACACGGTTCCGCAAAGGCTCGAATCGTAATGGTTGGTGTTATTGACGGTCGAAAAAGAGAATTTGTTGGGCCTGTTAGCACAAGAGTCAATATTCCCATAATAGATAAGCGTACAGGCCTGATAACATCGGTGGCAGGAGATAGCATCCAAGTTATGGACAATGAAGAGTATAATACCTTTGAAACAGTATTACCGGAGGAGGAGAATGTTCGTAACAAAATAATATCCTTGTTTAATGCTGGAAAACCTGTAGAGGTTGACTATTGGATCATCATGAATCATACAAAGATTATCGCCGCAAGAGAACAAAATTAGTATAATGTATGGTAAATAAAATTTTCATGCAGAAATTGTGAGGGACTATTTTGCCCCAAGAAATATTTGTCCCAGAGGAATTCCTTGAGATATCTACTAGAGCAACGGAGTGTCGCGTGAAAAGACGCGGAAATATTGTCAAATTAAAACTTAGAACAAAAAAGAGACTTTATACACTAAAAAGTTCTCCAGAAGAAGCAAATATAATCCTACAGCGTATAAAACTACCAATTATTGATCTCTAGTGTTTCAGAAATTGTATACAATTTGTTTTTAATAGTAGAAAATATATCCATTCCAGTTTTCCACACTCCTATAATCCCCTAAAAAATAATGGATCTGCTTCAGCTAGATCAATTGCAAATAGACAGATCTTTAACTATTACTTAACTTTTTTAAAATATCCAGAATAATATGAAATTATATTTCCTGATGGCATTTCTATGGAAACATCTAATGTTCATACTTTCCTTTCAAATTCTTCAAAATTTATTAACTGCATTGCAATGTAGTGGGCGGGGTGGGATTTACGCAGTGTAGAATTGCTCTATTAAGTTATCAATTTCCTATTTATACTAATTAGGTAAGTTATCCTTGTGTCTTTGAATTGTTGTGCTTTAAATCGAATTAATTTCAGTGCAACCTTTATTTATCCTTTTTTACCACAAGCTTGATCTGTTATAGTAATCATTTGAATTGGTTTATCCGATTGCGAACATGTAGCATTTCTCATCTTTTTTCCGAGTGAATTTATGCCTACAACCAAGAATTCTCTTAGTCATTTTAGAAATTCTTTTGATTTATAGGAAAACGACACACGAATAATTTCAGAAACAACCACTGTAGCTATTGTCTTGTCACTTCACAAGTAATAGAACCATCAAAATTTAGCACACTCTCAATAATTCTACATTCGTAGTTACTAAACTTCCTCATTTTGACAACTCCACTGTTTCGAACCCACGAACCTCCGCGGTGTGAGCGCGGCTTTATGCCATCACTTTAGTGTCATAACCGAACTAGACCACCCGCCCAATTTCTTTTTATTATTTTATCTGCATCTATTTTTTAATAGTTTGTTTTTGAAGAATATTTTATTTAATTCTTTTGATAATTAATTTGTTTTTACATAAACAATCCCATTATAAGATCTATCGGTAGCTTAATTTTCTTTCAGAATTTATAACAGGCATTTAAAAGGGTTAATGGTTCAACATCAGTTCTTTTTCCCATCCTACAATTAGTACAATTTATTAAGTTCTTTCGGTCTTTTTTCTTCTCAATCGTGTACTACGACAACGTCGACATTTTTTTGCATTAACAGGATTCCGAGCATAGCATTTTCGACAAATCGCAACATGTAAAAGCACAGATCGTGCGATTTCTCTTTTTTCTGGATCATGAACTGGCATAAAAATACAACTCCTTATCTTTCTACCATCATGTTGAAAGATCTTTGTTTAGTGCTTATTTCCATGAAGTATTTTCAAGAATATATCTTCTGGTTTTAAAATTGCTCTTTATTGACCTGTCATAAACCTGAAATAAGGCGATTCTGTATTGTTAAAGATTATTATTGCAGGATCCTATAAAAGGATACTAGAGGCATATGGATTTTTGGTCTTCTCTGTAATTTAACTGTTGTAACTCCTATTATCAATTGCGAATTCTAGTTATAAACAAGATGTTCCAGTCTGGTCATCGGTGTATTGCCTTTATACTTCTATCTTTGTCGATATAGATATTTTTTTCATAGAGCCTAAATCCTCTTCTATTGAAGACTCAATTTATTCACCCCAGAACCCAAGAAGCTGGAAGAGTGGGTGCTATTGAATCAGGTAATAAATAGTAAACATTCAATGAAACAGATCAAAATCATAACATGCAAACATAACATTAAAAGATTTTGAGGCCATGTATGAGGTTGAAACTCATGACTAGAGATGAAAATGTTGTATTCATTGGAGACAAACCACTCCTAAGTTATATTCTGGCTTGTATGACGCTTTTTCATTCTGGGAAGGAAGAAATTGGTATTAGGGCCCGAGGAAAAGCAATTAGTCGTGCAGTTGATGTTGCGGAAGTTGTTAGAAATCGGTTTACAACAAATGTTAGTATAAAAAACATCGATATTGGTACAGAAAAAATAACAACAAAGGAAGGACGTGTGATCAATAGTAGCACTATTGATATTATTCTAAAAAAGGACTCTTAAATGAGAGCTGAAAAAACTATTTGTGATATTCGGAGTTGCAAAGGGGCATGATCTGTATCTTCATGTGCAAACGAATGCCTAATCAAACTCCAAATAGTATGCTTATTGGTGGAACTGATGGAACTCCCAATATGTTCCTTTTGTGCAAAAACAGGTATGCTATGTACAGGCTGCCAGCGAAAATTAGCCGATGGAAAAATTACTCAACTTGATATCGAATTATCCAAGATTCTCAGCAAAATAGCTAACAAGTATCCATCACTTCAAAATGTAAAAATTACTCGTGCCGTCGCAGTTGATTCTTTTGTGCTTTTAGAGGTCCGAAAGCAGGATATTTCAAATATTATTGGATCAAACAGACGTATTCTTAACGAAATTGAACAAAAACTCGGACAAAAGATTCATGTGATCGAATTCGCTAAGTCTGAACGAAAAATTATTGAATCTCTATTTTCACCAGTTGAAGTACTAGGAGTTAATAAGATTTTTGTGCCTGATGGGAGTGAAGAATTCAAGGTACGTATAAGACGAATTGATGTGAGAGATCTACCCATGAGCGAGGAAATGCTTCAAGAGGCTACTTATGCACTTCTTCAACGACATATTCGAATATTTTTGGAAGAATAAACATCTAATTTATCCTTACGCACTCAAATAGGTATTTCAATGACTGAAAATTATTGATCATTTTAAACATCAAAAACAGTCTACAATAAAATATTATTGATATAGTGGGATTAGGAAACCAAATCACAGACGCCAAATGAATATAAAAAGAAAAATACACAATAAAAAGTTCACAATTGACAGTAATACCAAAAGGTGATCGATGTGAGTTTCAAAATTGATGATCGCTTTTTCATACTAGTATTAAAAGGTGAAAAAGATAGAGAAATAACATTATTTGGTGAATTACGCCCAGCTGTTGCCCAAATAAGGGAATATCTGACAAATAATGTTGAACCTCAAAATATTGAGCTGAATGATGTAGAAGTTGATGCAGAAGCAAATCTCAAAATTAGAGCTGTTCCTTGGGATATGATTGCAGCAGAACTAGTAAAACTTCCCAATTCTTGATATTACTTTTCTTATCACATGTAATAAACTACTGTTCTTGGAGGGGAGAAATCTATTAAAAAGAGAAATATGATCTTAAAGATAAGTTATTTTATTCAATTTAATTTAATATTATAATAGTGAATTGAATACGAGGATCATGCACAATCATTTTCAGTTTGCTGTTTTTTAAGATCAACACTCCTTTATCATTTTTACAAATCATATGTCCATTCTATTGGATAATAGACTAAATGGGGATCTATATTCTTGATAATATATATCTATAATAGTCATCCATTGTAGTGAAATTGTTGGTACTAAATCAAAAAAAGATCTTTAATTAATCTAAAGGAGAGATACAGCTTCAGTTTCAACTTGGGAAACATCTTTAATAGCCTGAATTTTATCTTCTAATTGGTCTAGAACTTTTGATCCTTGTTCCCCTTCAATAATTGTTGTTAATTTAATAGCTACCAATCCGTAAGCTATAGGCTGTGTAGTATGACCACGTATCATGATGTCTTCGGTTTCAAAACCCTTGATAGTTTCTAGAATTAAATTGAGATCTACGTCAGGGCCTGTTGGTAGGATTTTTAATTGAGCAAGTATTTTTGGCATTTATTCATCTCCGATTTTATAAAAGTAGTATTAGGTGTATTAGGGGCCGACAAAACCACAATTAGGGCATTTATATGTATTACCGAGTCGTCTGCATTTTGAACAACGAACAATGGAGAGAATCCCACACACTGGGCATCCGAAACTAACAGTTCCTATATCTCCTGGAGAGATCGGGCGAGAACAACAGGAACATCGGGGCATTGTAATCTCAGCCATAAATTAAGAGCCTCAATTTTTTGTTCGTGCTTTATACTTTAACTTCGTGTAAAGTACTTAATTAAAAGTGTTTTGTAGTTTCCAAGATTCATTATGTCATAGCCAAAAAAACTTCTTTTCACAAAGGCTGATTAAACGTAATTATCAGAGTAAATAATATCTATTGCCTTCATGATTATTATGAATAGAGAATTTCTTTCTTGAGGGAAATTAGATTTTTTGGATTTCCATTATAAGTAGGCATTGTCTTCTAAGAAGGTGCAGAAATTGGAGATGAAACAAGTAATCATCGTAAGAACTGATCTTAAAATGGGAAAAGGAAAAATAGCTGCCCAAGTGGCACATGCTGCTGTTTCGGCTTCCAATAAAGCGCAATGGCTCAAACCAGAATGGTTCAAGCAATGGATTGAATTGGGGCAGAAGAAAATTGTTATACGGACAGATTCCCTTGAACTTCTGCTCTCGAAAGAGGAGCATGCAAGAGTTTTAGATATTCCAGTTGTTTTAATCAAAGACCAAGGATTAACACAACTTCCTCAAGGAACTGTGACAGCATTAGGTATAGGTCCTGCACCTGAAAATGATCTAGATAAAATCACGAAGGAAATGAAACTGCTTTGAGATGAATTGTTTTGTGTTCCTCGCAAACGAATAGTTCCATAGGAATAGAAGGGTTTTCAACAAGCATGAAGGGAGTTGGAGGGAAAATTAGGAGCCGTTCAGAAGATTTCATAGTAGAAGAGCTAATTCCATACGAAGAAGGTTTCCAACGAGTTAACGAACTGAGTCTGAACAGAGACGCAAAAGGGTTGTTTACACATCTTGTTATACGAAAAGAAGGGGTAGACACTCCTGAAACTGCGCAATTGATTGCTCAAAAACTTGGAATCTCAATAGATGATATTGGGTATGCAGGAAACAAAGATAAACACGCAATAGCGATACAAAGAATGTCTGTTTGGAAAGTAACACCAAGGGATCTTTGGAGAAAACTTTCTAAATTTAAAAGGATTCGTATATTAACAGCTTATCCAGCTCGTTACGGAGTGAAACTTGGGGACCTCTGGGGAAATCAATTCAAAATACGAATTCGAAATATCAAAATACCTAAAAATCAAATTTTAGAGCGAATTCAACATATTAAAGAGGAAATAGGAAATATTGGAGTTCCTAACTTTTTTGGCCCGCAACGCTTTGGTAAAAGATTAATTTCCCATTTAATTGGAAAAGCACTCCTTATGGGTCAGATAAAAGATGCAATAATGCTCTATTTATCGAAAACCTCTCCAAACGAGCCCGTGCAAATACAAGTAATAAGAGAAAAGATTTGTGAAGAACATAATTTTAACAAAATATTGGAAGAAATCCCAAAGAAATTTCATTACGAAAGACGTATTTTACAGTTTTTATCAAGAAGACCAAATGATTTTAATGGAGTTCTATCTATATTCCCTCGCCGCATTTTATCACTCTTCATTCATGCATATCAATCTTGGCTTTTTAACAAGTACATAAGTGAAAGAATAAAATGCTTCGATTCGTGGCAGAACCCGTTACCAGGCGATTTGGTACAATTCAAGGAAAAAATAGAATATATCACAAAAAATAACGTTGAAATGCATAAAAACTTAGTTAAAAAGGGAAAAACATACGTCATGGGGCCCTTAATCGGCTATAAATCCCTTATCCCACGAGAATTTCCAGGTGAGATCTTTAATAAAATTCTCCAAGCCGAAAATATTCATTCAGATTTATTCAAGAAAAATAATCGAAGGCTTACTTCATTAGGAAGTCTCAGAAGGATATCCTGTTTCCCACACAAATTGAAAACACAAATCATAGCTTTACCAAATGAAGATGTCATAGTCAATCTTTCATTCTGCCTAGAGAAAGGAAGTTATGCCACAATTGTTCTACGCGAATTCATGAAAGAATGAACATTGGTTACACAAGTTATCAACAAGTGATCAGGGAAAGGGTTTCCTTTTTTTGGGAGAAAACTTCTTATTAATAGTTTTTCGAAATTCTCACTTTTAATGGGAATTGCATCTTCTCTTGATTGATTTATTGTCTTAATTTCTTTTAAGAGTGTTTCATCTCAATACATGGATGGTCTTTTTAAACTTTCATAGGAACAAAATAAGGGTTATATGATGCGAGAAAAAGGAATTCTGTTCGTCATCCTTATTATTTGTCTTCACCCCCTTGAAGGAACATCTCTGTTTGTTTTAGAGAATCAAAATAACAAAATCCTCCCAAAAAGTGTTTTAAAAACTAAAGAGCTTTCTAATCTATTGGTGAAAAACGATTCGACCTCTTTTTCTATTGAAATTTCAGAAGAAGTTAAGTATGGCCAATCCAAGGGTCTTCATTTCAAGACATACCAGATTCCTGCATTTGGGGAGTTATATCAAGGAGTAATCCGTACAAGTAATTTAACTATTGACAGTGTTGTCAATGGAAATGCAGAGGATAATCGGCTTGAGCATTGGACTGATATGGAATATCAAGGCGAAGGTGATTCTGCAGAACCAGAAATTATTGGCATCGATAATGTCTGGGGTTATGAACCACGTTACGATGAGTATTGTTACTTTTTTGATGTCGATACATCCCAAGTTCAATGGGTTGTGGACTACTATGCAGATACATCTGTTCCAGAAGATAAAACAGAAATTTCTTTTTCCTTTTCTAATGCGTGGGAAAATGCCTTTATTAATCAATCAAATGTGAATTTGGATATAGCATTTGATTTTGATGGGTTTGATGTAATATTTTTTCTCTTTGCTAAAAGTCCTACACCCTTTTCCTATAACACGACTTTAGGCAGTGAACATTATCTCCATTTTTTAATTAATGCTTCTTGGGGAACTGGGTGGTATGATATTGGACCAATTGACATATCAGAAGCGCTCCTTCAGCAAAACATGTACACAGAGTCTAGCTTACCTTCCTATTTCAACCTTAATGAGATAAGAGTGGAATCTCTTGCATATAATCCTTATAAATTACATCTCTTAATAGATAATATTTCATTAAAAACAGAAATTGACCCTGGTGAGGCACAACTCACTATAAATGGCCTTTTATTCGATAAAAACACAATTAATATTAGGGGGGGAGTGAATCAAGACCTAATATGGTTTACAATTGGTTCTTTAAGGTATGATAATACAAAATTCGACTTGGATGGGAAACTATATTTCGACATCAGATTTTTCCAAGATAATCTTAGTTACAACTCAGACTACTATTATGTTGATGAGTTGGTAGTTGGGTGGAATGTGAAATTCAAAGTAATCAACCCTACAAGCAGTGAAATAAATCTTTACAAGATCCATATTTATGCTCCACCAGAATGGAATGCCCTCTCTCTGATTGATAAAAATGAAAACGAACAGATAGATAATGCTATAATAGAACAACGCACTAATAAACTTTCTATTAACCTCAAAGAACCGTATGTAAAATCGGGTGCCTACATACTTAAAGCTTACAGTCCAAATTACATTAAAGGTCTTGAAGCACCGGATTTGACAAATCATACAATTGGATTGCCATTGAATGTTACATTACTCCATCCTTTAAATGAGAATATATCAATTCAAGTTGTAAATTCTTCTAATGATGAAGTGCTCTGGACGGAAAACATTCCAATGAATACTGATCGTCTATCAATCACTATTAAGTTAAACGAGACAATGGCTCGAGGAAATTATACGTTAACAGTAAAGATAATATCACAATTTCGAGTAGGCATCCGCACCCATCCCTTTGCTTTAACAACGAATTGGGCTATATTTAAGATTCTATCAGGGAACACAACTTATTTTCTTAGTGAATATTTCTTAATTATTCGTTGTTTTGACTATACAAAAAAGTCTCTAATAGAAAATGCCAAAGTGACCTACTCATGGGCCAAAGGAAATGGGTCTGCGATTTACAAACATTCAGACCAACAATATGTCGCAAGTTTCAGAGCGAATTCAACTCCCGGTAATTATACCATTGTGATTCAAGTGTTTGCGGAAGGATATGTATTTCTCCCCAAAAATATGACCCTGCAAATCCTTCCTTGTGAATTTACATTGGATCTTATTATACCTGAGAATATCACCCAAGATGATCAAAATAATGTAATTATACAATTCAAAAGTCCATTGAAAACACATCCTTCAATGAGCAATTCCGCAATTCAACCAGTGGAAGGAGTCCTGATTAAAATATATGTGAATGATAAGAAGATTGCGGAGAGGGTTACACCAACAAACGGAACATTGACTCTCACCATAAATCAAAATATACCAAGTGTTTCAACAGTAAATATCACTGCTATCGCTTATTGGGAAGGTCAAGTTCTAGCTTCCAGTACAAAAATCGTCAACATTATTGAGGCTTCTCCGCTGTCATCGGATGAAACAACTTCCAAGGTTGCGAATGATAAATATAAAGACCAATTTCCCTTTATTTATGACCTGGATCAACCTTCTCTGATTTTTGGGGGTATAGGGGTCGTTTTTTTATTCTTAGGTACAACCTTCTTTCTTATTCGAAGAAAGCGCGCTTCTGCATACGAACCACAAACAACAGAAACACCTGTTGAAATCGTATCTGATGAAGTTAGCAAACCAATTCAACAACCAATAGAAAGCCCATCCAAATTGTCGTTTGAAAATTTACCGGATCTTTTAGCCGTTTCAACCCAACTTCGGGGTGTTCAATCTATAGAAGAGTTAGCTAATGAACTTGGGGTTTCCTTAGAAGAGGTTGTTAATTTCATAAAAGAAAGAAATAACAGAGTTTCGAAAGAAAAACGGTGGCGTATTGTTGCTGGAGGTAGATTAATTATTCCTCCTGATCTTAGACATTAAATGAGTAAAAAAAGGATGTTTTCATTAATTTTTCACGGTTTATTTCAATAATAAGTAAGTGGTGCGGGGGGAGGGAATTTCAAGAGAGAACAATCGTTATCTTTTTTGAACCCTCGAAGGCCTACGCCATGGGGACCTGAACCCCACTCCTTTGACCTTTCGAGAAGATTTACATTTTAATCTTAGGCTCGGAGACCCCCGCAGTTTAGATATCTTCTTTTCATTATCCTTTAAGAATTTTATTCCATATGTTATTCAAATTAAGAAGAAACAATTGAATTTTTAATCCTTTTTTTAGATAGTCTGCCCAACTAAATGTTTTCTTAAGCTTTTATAGGATTTTGCAAGCGTTTGTGCTTAATAATAGTAAATAGAATGTATATAATGCTCTTTTATTTAAGGATAACGCCGTAACATGTTTATCAAGTCTTATAAAGAATATTCAGTTGAAACCAGTTCAAGATAGACAATCAAAATAAACAAGAGGTCTTAAGAGTAGTTCATAATAGTCAGAAATCCTAAATAATCGAATGATAAAAGATCATAAATACTTAATTTATAGCGTTCTAACTTTTACTTATCTCCTAATGGAACTTAAGCGTAGATAATCTCATTCAAGCTTTAACTGGTTTTTAAATTTTCTTACTGCCTCATTTATTGTAAATTCACCCCTACAAACTCTTCTTGCCAAGGATCTTGAAATCGTAAAGTTTCCTCCCGATATTTTTCTTGATTGATTCTGAGTTTCACGAATCATGCCCAAAGAAATTTTAGATTTGGGAGGAAACTTTATTTGTGTTCCTTTTCTCTTAGCTATCCGAATAGCTGCTCCTTGATCTTTGTTTAGAATGATTGATCCTGACAACAGTTGCTTTGAACTCCTAGATTCATCTACTTTTTGAATTACAACATGAGATGGGATTTGTTGAAAAAGACTCATGAAAAATTGTTCAGAGATCACACCATCACCTATTTTGACAATTTGACTCTTGGCAGGAAACTTATCCAATAGTTCAAGGATCCTTTGAACTAATTCGACCTCTGAAACCACTTCCGCAAATAAAATGCAACCATCTGCAATAACAGCAATACCAGTTGAAACTCCAGGGTCTATGCCAATTATAACTTGATTAAAAAGTTTCTTATTAGCAATGTTCAGTAGTAAAGAAATTATCACATTTTTCATATCTTTGGATACTCTTATTATCTGGATTTCTTTCTCCAATGTGATTGATTTTAGAGCTTTTTGGGATGTTAAAATAATAGACAACCCTTTAGGAATGGGTTCATTAATATTTAAAAACTCAAAATTAAATCCCCAGGATGTTATTTCGTTTATAAGATTATATAAAATTCGAAAATCATCTATCAATATCCCAATTTTCTTATTCTCTCGAAATGGTAAGAATTTGTTTTTCATAAGGTCATCGTCTTCTTATTTTATTTTTCCCGCATTCGGATCATCATGTATCAAGCTATCAATGCTTGATGTAAGATTCTTGTATTTAATAAAAAGTATTCCCTTTCCTCAGTCTGACAATTTATGAGTATTTGGTTCCAAATTTTTTTATTTGAGGCGTAAATTGTGAATTCTTTGATATTAAATGATCCAGCATTAGATTCCTTATTTGAATGTGGGTTTCCTTTAGGAAAGATAATTCACATTTATGGCAGGAGTGGAACATGTAAATCCACATTTGCTTTACAAACCACTGCTAGGATTGGAAATATGGGTAGAAAAGCCTTTTTTATTGATACTGCAAAAAATTTCAACAAGAAAAGGTTTTCTGAGGTTGTTGGGCCAGATAAGAAAATTTTGGATAACGTTCTACTCGTAACTCCCAAAAATCTTTGGGAACAAACGAAGCTCATTGATAACATATTTAAGTTGGGAAAAAATATAACATTGATCTGTATCGATACTATTTCTGCTTTTCTTCGACCGCTTCCTATTCTTGAACAGGAAAGAATTCGATACGTTCAATTACTAACTTATCAACTTGCAGTATTGTCTTTGTTGTGTAAAAAAAATAATTGTAGTACCATTCTGATAAATCAGGCAACTTTCAGGGATTTCAATAGCAAAGAAGAGGTCCCAGCTGTTGCTTTTTTAATAAATCCATATTCAGATCTATCTATTCATTTTACAATTGAAGGTGAGAGATATAGGGGTGCAAAAATCATCAATCCATCTGGTTTTGGGGGAAAAAGGTACTTTTATATAAATGAAAAAGGCCTCTTACCTTTAAACAATGTAAAATGAGTAAATATTCTTCTAATATTCAAATGAACAACAATGTCATATTTATTTGGAGTATTGAATGGAACTTGGTCGAAATGTAAAGTTGATAAAAGCCTCGACGGTTGCAAGTATAATTTTGTGAAGAAACTGATTCTTATCTGAAAATGGCGAGAAGAATCTTTTTAACGATAAGGAGATGAATCACCAACTCAGAGTAAAATCATCTGGAAGATACTATCACGGGAGGCTAATAAAATATTTGGTATTTGGTGCAGAAAAATTAGTTGCAATGACTAACAAAACCGGAGTACTAGTTCTTGTGTCAGCTCACTCATTTGGCCAAGTATCTTATATCTGGAATAATAGTAAGCACTACAACTTGGAATACGGATTATAAGAGGTCAATAGTTGTCGGATGGTAACATTCGCATGAAGTATCGGCCGGTTGAATAGAGTAGATCACCCTAATTTAGCATTTATCATTACTTGAGCGCCTAAAAACCCAATGAGAATCATGACGAAGCCTAAAAACATCAAGCTTGTTGCATAACTAGTATCGTAAGCATAACGCATGGACCAGTGCAAAAGCACAAAACCTACTGCACCTATGGCAAAAAATGAAGTTGCAATCAAACTTTCAAGTAAGAATTGTCTACTTAACTCTGGATAAAGGGGTTGTGGTGCTTGATATTGGCCGATTCCCATCGGCGGGGGTCTCTCGAGTAAGTCATAGACTCCTCCACCTATTAAAAAGAACACCAATATCAGAAGGCCAATTAATATGTAATTTTCAGGCATTTCCGTTGTAATTCGAATAGTTGGCCTCTTGAATTGGAATGGAGGCCGATGAAAACCAGGAATCCATGGAAAGTGCGGTTTAATCACATTATTTCGCCCCAAAGCATTATGTATATACTCAAAAGGGTATTGATTATAATTCTTTTTTTATCCTTTTTCTCTCTATAAACTGTGTCTTTTGGACAAGATCTTGATATTACCAAAGGATAACAGTTTCTTCATCAATTCTTATGTTGCGTAAGAAGGTTATACATATATAGGCTATGATTATCCTAAATTATAATGTAGTTCAATGTTGCTTCTTAACATACTCAAATTTTTTCCAAGGTTATTGTAAGAGGTGTGTATTGTAAAAGGTATAATTCATTTTGCATTTTGATAACTCAAAGAGTCTTAATAGAGTTATTTTTGTAATTCGAGCAATTACAGATTCATTTAAAATAATTCCTAAAATGTCGACATACATTTAATCAATTGGAAGATTACAAATTGCCATTCGAAGAAATGACAAAAATGATTCGCATTGAAGATGAAGAAATATACGTCAAATTACTAAATCTTTCAAATGCAGTTATAATCCTTATCACAGAGAAGCCTGTTGCTCTTGGAACGATCTGTCTTGCAACTCCAGCGCTAAATCTCGAAGGAATGAAACATAGTGAATCTGTAGCTCTATTTGGAGGGAAATTTGAGTTCTTTGCAAGAGCAATCGCGGAAAGAACAGCTGCAGAAACTGGTAAGATGGTATTAGTGTCAGTAACCCTTAATGAAAAATACCAGACAGATCAACATACCCTTTTAAAGATCATGACTACGATCCTTGAATCTGGAAATATTCAACAATCCTCTACAGACCATTCTTAATTCACATGAGCATGAATTGTGGAAGGTCATCAAATATACTACAATTTCTTATATTTTATTACATAGAGATCCTTGTAGTATAGGCCGGTTCCCCGAATATTTGCTCAGCTGCTTTTCCTACTATCTCCCGATGTTCTTTAAGTGTATAAATCCGAACAATACTCAAAATACCTCTAAGGATATCAATTACTGGTGAGTACTGCCTAAGGGTCAATTTTTTCCTGTTATTATAATTCTTTAGTCTAGACATCAAAAGGATATCATATGGCTCTGCCAAATGACTTGAATAAGGAACAGACGGGACAGTAGGAACATCAATGTAAATATGCGAGGTTGATACGTCTGCCATTTCCGCAATTTCATCTATTAGTTTCTCTCGAACGGTTTCAGAGGTTAATAATTGTGTAACAAAATCATCTTGGGTGCGAAACTCCTTCTCATATGCCGTTTTCAGCAAATCCCTCCTCTCGATTCGTTTTATTATTTCTTTTGAGCCATCAGTGTTTTTTAATGTCGCCCAGACTTGTATGTCATCAAGGGATAAGAAGTCCTCAAGGTCATCTATCTTCAAAAAACTAGTTTGTTGGTTTGCTCTCCACATCGCGTCTAAGAGCATTAATTGAACGGCACGTGATACTCGGTGAAAATAAACATTTTTGAATGACATAAGACGAGCAATGATGAACGACTCTAAGACGGATAAGGCAGATATATCTACAGCTAAATTGCCCTCTATCACCCCAATGCGGTAAATCAATCGAGAAATATCAATATGGCCATAATATGCCCCAGTATGAAAGGAATCTCTAACTATAAAGTCCAATTTATCTGCATCCACAGCACCCGCAATGATTTGATTGAGCACTGGAGGATCAAGCTCTTTACATTTTCCTACAGAAAGATTACTTAATAATATGGAATCGATTCCATTACGATCCAATATTTCGCTGATTTCACTCTCCTTTATAATCCACGTAGAAAGATCTTCATGTGTTTTACCCTCTTTTTCGAGGATTCCCTCGAAAACATGACTGAAAGGCCCATGGCCTACATCATGTAAAAGACCTGCCAACCGAAGGAGTTGGATACTATCTTTAGCCAGTTTGATTTCATTAGAGATGGATAATTCACTAGAAATCAACCCTGCTAGGTGCATTGCACCTATAACATGTTCAAGTCTTGTGTGAACACCTCCTGGATAAACAAATTCAACGCCGGCAAGTTGTTTTATTCTGCGAAGACGCTGTACTGGAACTGTGTCTATAACTTCTCTTTCGATCTCAGTAAAAGGTATAAAATTATGGATGGGATCTTTAATGATGCCTTCACGCTTCCCCGGGAGCAACAGTGTACTCATACGCTTCCCCTTCCAAAATTAAATTGAAAATTAAAGTTCTTCATTAATTATCTTCTAATCCACTCTAAGTTTTTATAGATCTTAATTATTTTAGCTTATCGACGAAAAACCGTTCTCGAGATGAATGGTCGGAAATAGCTTGATCTCCAAAGTTTTATCTGGATTGCTCCTCTAAACAATACTATACTATTATAAATACACTTACTGAGCCCAGTTCAAGCAATTAAAATGTACCAGATGGGGCAAACTGTTCATAAAGAGAACAAGGAAAAAGCTCCTTAAATATTACCGCAATTTATGAATCTCTTTTTCTGTAAAAAACAATTTCCATCATATATTAGTTTACTGAATGGTCACAGAACTCATATTTCATTATAGGGGTTTATTGGGTTTTCTTGGAGTTTTATATAACTAAGTAAAAAGGTTGGCTACCACAGTTCCATAAAACCTGATATTTCTCTGGCATATAAGACACTACCCGTAACAGAATAGTCAAACATACCTATTGGAAAAAAATGAATTTTATAGCAAAACAATATTTATACTGGTTATGTTGAGGTTTATGTGTTGCCCAAAAAGGCTAACGAAGCTCCTTATCATGGGCGGAATATTCTTCGTTGGTGTGATTTATGTAACATTCCAGTCCTTAAAGAATTAATTTGCCCACGATGTAGAACTCCCGGAGCAGGGGATTCCGGGTCAATTCCCGATGGAGGGCACTCTCTGACCGAAGACCAAGGAGGGCTTTGAACACAAAGGCACAGAGCATCGAGCCCCGATCAAAGGGAGGGCGACCTGGTTTCCGGGGTAGGGATGATCCCGGGGTAACCGCCGCTCTTAAATAGGTAGCAATCGAGGAGAGAATCACGATATTCATGCGACGCCAACGCGTCGCGGGCTATATGGGGGATGATCACATCCCTCACTAGCCCAGCATGTTATTTTGACCAACCCCCTACCTTAATTAAAAAAGGTATCATGATGTAACATGTTTCCCCCCACCCGTTGCTATAGATTTCATTCTCCATGTCATGTCTAGTAAGTGAAATATTATTTCTGTTCTAAACATATGATCTTACTTCTTTGGAGCTAATTTTCTTCTTAATTAACACTTTATCAATTGCTTTTTTGAAATCTTCTAAAATGACTTCTGATCGTCCCTCTCTAATTGCGAACATTCCTGCTTCAGTAGTTATAGCTTTCACATCTGCTCCGCTTGCATTACTACTCATATTGGCTAAATCAGAAATTTTGACATTAGAAGAAATATTCATTTTTCGTGTATGGATCCTGTAGATCTCTTGTAGAGCTTCTGAATCTGGCATTGGAATTTCAATAATACGATCAAATCTTCCTGGACGAAGGAGAGCTAAGTCTAACATATCGGGTCGATTTGTAGCACCTATCATTTTCACCTCACCTCTCGGATCAAATCCATCCATTTGGGATAATAATTGCAAAAGAGTTCTCTGGACCTCCCGATCTCCACTTGTTGCCATATCGAGGCGTTTACTCCCAATTGCATCAAGTTCATCTATAAAAACAATGGAAGGCGTTTTTTCCTCGGCCATTTTGAAAACTTCACGAACTAAACGGGCGCCTTCACCTATATACTTCTGAACAAGTTCACTTCCAATAATTCGAATGAATGTTGCTTTTGTTTCATGAGCTACAGCCTTAGTCAGTAGAGTCTTTCCTGTTCCTGGGGATCCATAGAGTAACACTCCTTTTGGTGGATCAATGCCCACCTCCTCAAAAAGGTGAGGCTTTAGTAACGGTAGTTCTATCATCTCTCGAATCTCTTGAATCTGATCTTTTAGGCCTCCAATGTCGTTATATGTTATCTTTGGTCGCTCTTCTACCTCCATCCCTAAGACCATTGGATCTTTAGACGTCGGAAGCACATCCATGAGGGCGAAACTTCTTTGATTTAGTGCAACTCTAGCACCAGCATGTAATAGTTCCTTTGGAAGGTGTTTTGCGATCTGCACAACTAAGGTTGGGCCTGTAGAACTTTTGATAATACCTTTATCTTCTTCTAAAACCTCTATCATTGTTCCTGTAAATAGCGGTGGTAATCGCAATCGCTCTAATTCGGCTCTTACAGAGTTTAATTCGCGTTCAAGCCGCATTCGTTCAGCATCCAAGAGTTTTTTCTCCGTTTCGAGGGTCTTTACTCGCTTTTCAAGTTGTCGCACATAGGATGCCAAGTATGATGAATCTATATACCTTTCTGACAAATCATAATTTGTTTCCTTGTCTGTGAACTCCGAAACCATATTATCCCCATCTGTTTTATCTTCTTCACTGATATTATTTATATATTGTCAAGCAAGAATACTGAAAACGTGACACGACAGGTCTGAATGGTTCTATAATAGTCATTTATACCATAAGAAATGTTGTATCGTGCCCTAACATTCTAAATTTTTACTATTCAATAGGGATATCTTTTGTTCTTTTTCTGTAGAGGAATATAAATCTCCCAAACACTTTAGCTGTCAGATTATATCAGAGGATAAAAAAGATTATTATCTTAATAATCATAAACATGAATATAACTAATTTAAGACGTATGATTTGGATACCTGTTATTAATTAGCAATTTTAGTTTTAAACATGAATATTCTAAGTTGAGTTACTCTAGGAAAAAGGAGGAAACCATTTGTGGCTCGGTGTGAGATATGTGGTCAATCTTCTTTTGATCTTAAACCAATAATAGTTGAAAGAACAATCATGATGGCGTGTCTTAAGTGTGCTAAATATGGTGAACCAGTCTCTATTCCAAGAACAAATTCCCGACATAAAAAAATTTTACGTCCTAAGGTACTGCGTTCTCCAAAAAGGAAAAACCAAAAAGAAGATATTTATGGATTAGTTCCTGATTATGGTGAAAGAATTCGGAATGTACGTGAGAGTAAAGGTTGGACACGGGAAGTATTAGCCAAAAAACTACAGATGAAAGAATCGTATCTTGCTAAACTTGAACTGAAAAAAATACGTCCAAGTGAGAAAATGGCTAAAAAAATTGAAAAAATGTTAGAAATTAAACTGTTATCACCAATTGAACCAGTCGACATTACGCCATCCAAAAAACCTCTTTCTAAAATGACATTAGGTGATATTGCACGGGTTCTAGGCGAAAAATCGGAATGATCAAAGCTGATTATTATCATTTCGAGCTCAATTTTTTAGAAAACGTACAAATTGTTCATCCGCACCAACTAAACCATCACTCTTCGAAATCGTTTATAGCTTTAGAAAGTTGAGAAATTTTCCTTTCTAAGACTTTAATCAGCGTTCCATTATCAATTTGGACCAATAATGAGTTACACTTAGGACAAGTAAAACCTACTTCAAATGCTTCATTAAAAACTAACTTTTGACATTTGTTTTCGCAGATATAAAAGTCATTTTGTCGTTCGAAATCAAAACGTTGTTTTAATATTCTAAGAACAGCTTTTTGTCGCCCCTTTATCAAGTTTTCAAGCTTTTCTTGTCGAAGGAACCAAAAATACACAAACCAACCCGTTTCTGAATCTCGTTCGCGCCGATAGGTGGCAATTTGACTTTCATTTAGTTTATAAAGAACCTTTCGGACCATATTTAGTTTTAGACCAGTGATTTCTGCAATTTGCTCATCGGTTATATCCTTTTTCGAATTTAGAACTTGGACGACCTTGACAGCATCTTGACCACCTATCTCCTCAATCATGCTAAGGGCACTGTGTGGAGGCATTCTGCAGTCAACTCCTTTGTACATACTTACTCTCGCTATAACAGACATGTCACATAAACATTTTTTAATTGTTAAAACAATATATTCAGGAAAGAATCAAATAATCTTAAAATAGAAGTTCTATAATATGCTAATACTTCATGAAAGTTTTTTATTAAAATCTTAATAGTCAACTCCAAATCCTTCATAGCTGATAGTATTAGATATCCCTATTCTCAAACTCTTTTTTACACGAATTCTTCTTCTAATAAATTATATAACTACAACATTATAAACATTACTTTGCTTTACACAAATCCTTATGAGAACGTCCCCCGCTTTCGTTAAAAGGATGTGTTGTCAATGAATATCCGAAATACCGTACCTTTCATAATAGACATTTATTTCAATGTTTACCTACCAAAACCTTTGGAGTAAAGGCCACGCTAGGACAGTTGAGTGGGATACTTGTCCCTGTAGAGGACACCGGTTTTGCCTATTTTCAATTAAATCACCTTTCCCATTGTTCTTGATGCATGCGATAAATATTTCCTGCCACAATATAATTGCGATCTGCAGTAAACAAACACTGTGCAGAAAAGGAATTCTCACGATGCTTTTAACTACACTACTTAATCTGACACATCTTTCGCGAACGAAGACAATTTGAACAAGCCAAGGAATGCTATGAAGAAGTTTTATGGTTGGATTCTAAATATCACTCGTGCATGGGAAGGATTAGCTGATTGTTATCATAAAACAGATCAAATTTCAAAAAGCGAAGAATATTATCATATGGCAATTAACCAGGATAAATCTCTTTCTTCAGTCGCCCGTTTATTTTTTTGGTGGTTCAAACACTGGAAAATGTTATTGTAAGAAGATTGAAAGTGTAATAGGAAAAATCCTAAAATAATGTGTAATACAGATTGTATAGCTTATATATTTAGTGTGTGGAAACATACAATACACCATAAACTTCTCTCCGTGATGATTTATTGACACATCCGAATCTCCAAGGGTTTTGAATCTCCCAAGATCATTCACATATCTTCGTAGAAAGTATTATGCCTAAATGGCTGCTATTATAAGTTGATGTGTGCATTTGAAAATACTTTTGATTCACACAAGTAATTCTATTTTTCATTAAAGTGGAGGGGTTCGTTAGTTGGTTACTGAGAAGAATGGGTCATATGTATTACTATTGGAAAAGATTTATGGAAATAAAATCTCTCAACTTAATGCTTTACGCTCTGCACGGGATATTTTACAGCATGAAGTGGGGTCTCTTCGTTTAAAACGAGTTGAAACTAGTATAGGGATGGATGGGTACTTGGCTGTTTCTATATTTGGAGATGATTTTCATGGTGCAAAGAACTATCTTAAGTGGAAATTTGGGTCTGTTATAAATTTTAACGAATTAAAAATAGGTGATGTTAGACGTGGTCACTTAGTTTCTCCAGGAAACGTTGGATTTGGTGTTTTTGTTGATATTGGTGTTTTTAATCCAAAAAAAGATGCCCTTCTTCCTCTTTATACCTTGCGTGAACAGCTTGTAAACGAAAAGACGTTTTCTTTACCACGTATTGTTCGTATCTATGGATTCTTAGAGAATTTTCCTGTTAATGTTGTTGTCATCTCAACAGACAAAGATAAGGGCACTATCGAAGTTAAACTAGCTAAATCATCCTTGGAGTTATTTGAAAAGTGGCGTCATGATCGATTAGAACGATTAATATGTTATGGAGCCTCTCGGCAAGAAATAAGGCGAGCACTAGTGAAAGCGGGTGCGTTAAGAGATATTTACAGAATTGAACGACTCGGCCTAATGGAACATGCTATTGCTTGCATTTTTGGAATAAATGCTAAGCTCCTTCTCCAAAGGATTGGACCTTATCTCCCAGCTGTCTCTATGTCTGTGTTTAATACGTCAGCAATTCGAAAAATTTTTTCAACTTCGTCTTGATTTAGAAACCTTCCTTGCTTATCAATATTCCTGACCGGTCTTAACAGGATATCCAAAATCTAACTGTTAAATATGTTTTAATGCGAGATTTTTTAATTTCCATGGAGAGGGGTCAAGATGTAATTTTCTGGAGCAGAAAAGAATTTTTTTTTCATTTTAGAAGCATTTTGTACACAAAACTGTATTAAACTCGCAAAATTTTTTAGATTGATTTCTTGTCCTAAATACGGTACTATTTGTAAAGCACTATCAACCAATTCATGGCTCAAATCTTTTTTTTCACGCTTTTGGCTTGTAGAACTCGCAAGTAATGAAGATCCTCCTTTTTTCAGAATCTTGATCCCTTCCATCAAAGCTTCCTTCGTGTTTCCATTAATCCGTATTTGCCCTGTTGAGTAAACATGAGTGTTCTTCATTCTAATTGTAAATAATAGACTAATATCCAACCCAAGTTCTAACAAACAATTCAATAAAAAGATCCTTTGTTTCCAATTCTCTCTCTGATAGAGTTTTATTAATTCAAAGATACTTGCAAACGATTTTCTAGTTATTATACATGTTTCTTCTTCTGTGTCAAGTATCTCCCCATATTCATTTTGCATCTTCTTATATAGTTCTCCTCCAGTCATTATCTGGATTTTTCGTGGTGTAAAAAGAGTTTCTAATATATTCGCGATTTTGTGAATCTTCTCATCAAAATAACTTTTCATATTTGTTTTTGCTTGGTATATAAAGGTGTAAACATAAATACACGAGTGATCACAACTTTTTACAAGTTTGAAGGTCAACGGGAGATATTCTAGGATTTTATGTACAAATTCCAACGCGCTTTCTTCATGTATTGTACATGGTTCATAAACAATGATTCCTCCAATAAAGATTCTTCTCCTTTCACGTGAAAGAATATACAAGGATTTTTCCAAGATTTGAGCTCTTACTAGTCCTTTTTTGGATATATAATTAAAAATAAAATATCCTAGCTGTGGAAATAGTGCTAAAATACCAATAAGTACAATTCCTGAGATATAAATCATCGCACCATATCCCTTGACCTGTTTTCAATAGCGTGGTTTTCGTTTATATGTTTGAATAAAAAAATAAAAACCCTTTATGCCTTGTTTTATTTCAAGGGTGGAGAACGCATTCTTTTTTTTCGATCCTATATACGCGGCTTAGGAAACTTCTCCTAGATTTTTCAAAAATATTCAAGTCGTAAACATACATCACACAAATCTGGGGCGGTTTATACAAATAATCATGCCGATTCAGATGATACTTTTAGAGAGCTTCGATAATTTCTATAAAAGGAGTGGATGTTCTTGGGATGGAAGCAAAGAAGTTTAAAGGCACATTCGAAATCCACTAATATCAAAACCAATTAAATAGCTAAAAAATGATTTGTGGAGGACTTAAATTTTGAGTAGAGTTTTAGGTGGACTAGGTGCGGCTCTTGCAAAGATCGCTAGTAAAGTACGAAAAATGTCTTATGTCAATAGAGAATTGATTGCAGATCTTCTAAAAGATCTTAAAAGATCTCTTCTCCTTGCAGATGTTAATATTGAACTTGTGGATAGGGTATGTACGACGGTTGAAAAGCGTGCTTTAGATGAGAAAATCCCACGAGGGATATCACCGCGATATCATGTGATAAGAGTCCTCTACGAAGAATTAGCTACTCTTCTTGGGACCAAAGAACATAGGCTTAGTATTAAATCAAAAGGTCCTACCCTTCTTATGCTTGTAGGGATCCAAGGCTCGGGCAAGACAACAACTACAGCCAAACTGGCAAGATTCCTCCAAAAGCGCGGATACCGGGTGGCAGTGATCTGTGCAGATACCTATCGCCCTGGCGCAAGTGATCAATTATACCAACTTCTAAAAAAAATAGATATTCCACTATTCTCTAATCCACGGGAACAAAATCCTGCCAAAATTGCAAAACAAGGGATTGAAGAATTTTTTCAACGAGCAGTTGATGTAATTATTATAGATACAGCAGGAAGACACAAAGATGAACATGGCTTGATCCAAGAGATGAAGGCGATAGCGGATCTGACGCACCCTGACGAGATAATTCTTGTTCTAGATGGGACAATAGGACAACAAGCTTACTCTCAAGCAGCTGCATTCAACAATGCGACAAATGTCGGATCAATTATCGTCACTAAGTTGGATGGAGCAGCTAAAGGGGGTGGTGCGATCTCTGCTGCAGCTGCTACTGGAGCTCCTATCAAGTTCATAGGTATGGGTGAGAAAATAGACGACCTTGAAAAGTTTTCTCCTCCAAAATTTGTTGGGACTCTTCTAGGACTTGGGGATCTTGAATCCATTCTGAAGCGAATCCAAGAGGCAGGAGTCATCTCAGAAGAAGAAGTCATGCGAGCTATTATGTCAGGAAAGTTCACTTTACGCCATCTTTATCAGCAAATCCAGCATTTTCAAGGGATGGGTCGAATAAGTCGGCTTTTATCTGGGCTGCCAGGGATTGGGCCCAGTTTGCCCCCGGAATTTGATGATATGAGCAAAGAAAACATGAAAAAATGGATTGCCATTCTTGAAAGCATGACAGATGAAGAATTAGACAACCCACGGATTCTTCGGAAGAGTTCAAGGATTAATAGAATAGCCCGTGGATCAGGAACTTCTGTACCAGTTGTTCAACAACTTTTGAAACAATATGATCAGACAAGGAAATTAATGAAACAGATGAGGGGAGACCGTCGTTTTCGCCGCCAAAAATTCCCTTGGGGATAATTATAAATATTCATAATAGAACAAGAAAGCACTGCCTTCAATAGAGCGATAATGCAATCATCCGAATCTTTTTTTCCATCATTCTATAAAACAGGTTTGTAAGATTCCTTATTATCACTTTTTGCGGATAAAGATTTCTAACTATAAAGGGGTGTATTAACACCCAGTTAAAGCCCTCTTTACAAGCAAAGTCGCAAGAAAGCCCCATCCTTTCAAGGAAAGGCTGAATTGCGACGTATTAAAAAGGATATAAGAAGCATTGTAGTATAATAAAATCATGGCGATCAAACAACGCACCAAGAAGTATCATTCAGCTAAACACTTTGTCTATAGTTGTCAAAACTATATGATTTTCTGTCCGAAGTATCACCGTCCAGTGCTCGAAGAGGATATTGCTACTGCCCTGAAAGCCTTGGTTCTTGAAAAGCAACGAGAGTACGGCTATGAGGTTCTTGATATGGAAATATTATCCGATCATGCGCATTTGTTGCTAGATGTAAGCCCGAAGATTGGCATTTTCCTGATCGTGAACAAAATCAAGGGCTATACCTCTCGCCACCTTCGTGAAGACTTTCCTCAGCTGAAGCGCCGTCTTCCAACCTTGTGGACGCATTCTAAGTTTATTTCCTCAGTGGGAGCAGTGACGCTCGAAGCTGTGAAAAAATATATCGAGGAGCAGAAAGGGAAATGATTCTCACCTACAAAGCTAAACATACCTGGGACTTCTCGAAAGACCTTCGCAAAGCCCGGCAAGTGGCGGTATTTACCCTTAAACATCGTATCTTCTCCTAGAAAGACGTCAAGCATTTGGGACTCAAGTCTATGATTGCCAACCAAATTTTGTGGAAATATGGGCGAAATAAAACCATCAAACGGGTGCCGTCGGTTAAATTGACCATTCCCAATCAAGGGATTAAAGGGGATTAAGCCCAGCGGCTCATTCGAGTACCTTGCTTGAAGTTCTCCTCCCACTAGGAGTTCCCTAACCATTTTGAGAAGATTAACCAAATTGAGGTAGGGGACACCTACATCTATGTGGCAGTGACCATTCCTGAACAACCCCCTATGTAGCCGAAGGGCTATCTTGGGGTAGATCTCAACACTACAGGACATTTCGCGGTGTTTGCCAATCCTACGACAGGAAAAGATGGAAACTCGGCAAAAAATGCGAGCATATCCACAAGAAATACTAGAACCACCGGAAGAAGCTGCAGAAAGCTGGAGCCTACAAACTGGTCAAGAAGGTCAAGGATCGCGAGCGGCGGATCATGCGGGACACGAACCATAAAATCAGCCGAAAACGCATGACTCTAGCTCAGCAAGCTCGGCTTAAAAATGGAACAATTAAATGGGGTTCGCCAAACCGCCAAATCAACGCGCTCATTTCTCTATTCCTTGCACAGTTGGTCGTTCTATCAACTCCAACAGATGATAGAATACAAAGCCAAGCTGCTAAAAATCCCCGTCATCTATGTTGATCCTGTCTATACTTCGCAAACGTGTAGCCGGTGTGGACACCTAGGCACTCGAAATGAGAAAGCGTTCTTTTGTCCCCAGTGTGGACAGCTTGGGCATGCGGATGTGAATGCGGCGTTCAATATCACAGGCCGTCCAAGTATTGCTCAATCGCATGCAAAAAGAGGTAGATGCGAGGGGAGCACTCATCCCCCCAAGGAGGCACCGCCCCGAACGCGAGCGAACTCGGAACCCTCAACCCTTCAGGGTGGGGAGGAGGTCAGAGATAATCCTTTGAAAGATACTTATAACATTGTCAAATAATATCAGGGTGGCTCCCATTTCACAGACGTGTATTTGATGCTTCTCCCAGACAGTTTATTCGGAGTACCCTATTCTCCGAACATAATCCCTTCCTTATGTAAAATTTGTTAAAAAACAAAATAATTTCTGTAAACTCCGAATACTTTTCTTATATTTTTAGGAATAGGTTCGAGATGACAGTTCTTGACGCGTAACTATATTAGGTACATTCCTGCTTCCAGCTTACGTTTTTCGAAGCGTGAATTAAATTTCCCAAAATCTGACTACCGAAAGAATGCTTATTCTCTTCCGTTATTTGTTTATTCATCGCTCTTCTTATCACATGATATTCGCAAGGATGTTAATGTTTTTTTAATTTTATCAGATGATATCTATAAGATAATTCAAATTTCTTCGAATAGACTTCGCAATATGCGACCTGATTTTCGGTCTATCCTATTAATCCTCGATAAAGCTATCAAGTTAGTGTGTAAAAGACGATTAAATCACTTGTTTTTCCAACGGTCAGGCATCAGAATCTTTAAAAGCCTAGAAGAATTGAGAGCCACCCTTAATCAATTTTCACTTATTATTGTGGAACATGGGGATCAAACTCTAAGTCTTACTTCACTTCCAAAAGACGAACAATATTTAATTCAAATAGGAGTCCCATCGACAGATAAGGCTAACTTAGAATCTTATTTTCCTCTCTTTGGGAAGATTTACTTTCCTTTCACGTTTAATCTCTGTGTAGTACCTTCAGTGTTGAACATAGAATTTGACAGGAGCCAGATCTTTGATCGAAGGGTTGATTCAGCTACTCAATGAATACTCTCTGTGTTCTCACTGCTTGGGACGGCAATTTGCCCAACTAGCCCACGGAACAACGAATTGTGAGCGGGGTAATGCATTAAAGTTGATCTTAACAATCCATGCGCATTCATTGTTTAAAACTACACAAAAACAAAAAGCCATTGAAATCCTAACAGTAGTCTCTCGAAGTGGATTTGTTATAGCACGATCTACTCTGGAGGTGTTAGGCGAAACGCCTCCTGATCCAATAAGATGTTATCTTTGTGAAGATCTATTCACCCGACTAGATGAATATGCAAGTCTTGCAATACAAGCAAGTGGGCCATACAGTTTTGATACATTTCTTGTAGGATCCGCTGGGATGGGTAGGCTTATCGATCGTGAAGATGAGTTGCGCACACAATTCAATATCTTATATGGTGAATCGATTAAATCTGAATTTAATCGTGAATTAGGAAAAAAGATTCAGGAAAAAACTGGGAAAAAAGCTATAACACAAGCTCCTAATGTTGTTTTCGTCTATGATTTGAAACAAAATAATTTTAAATTCCAGGTAAACCCTTTATTCATTTTTGGGAGATACCGTAAGCTAGTTACAGGTATTCCCCAAGCTCTTTGGATCTGTTCGAGCTGTGACGGAGAAGGTTGCGAAGAATGTCAGGGAACTGGGCGAAAATATGAAACATCAATTGATGAATTAATTGTTTTACCTACAGTTTCTTCGACAAAGGCTGAAAAAGCGAAATTTCATGCGGCAGGGCGAGAAGATATCGATGCCAGGACCCTTGGGGTTGGACGCCCATTCGTCATAGAATTGAAAAACCCACATATAAGAAACATAGATCTTGACATATTAAAAAGACAGATAAATGAATTTGCAGCGGGAAAAGTGGAGGTATCTTCTCTTAAATTCACCAATCGACTTATGATTGTTAAATTGAAGACTCAGAGCAGGTCAATCGATAAAACATATCTTCTTAGAGTCGAATTAGGTAGACCAGTTAGAGAGGAAGATATAAAAATCTTGGAAGAGACGCTTTCGCAGGCAGTGATTGAACAACGAACCCCGAGTCGTGTGCTCCATCGTCGCACTGATAAACTTCGAAAACGAAGGATCCGCAGCTTTTCAGCGAACATTGTGGGGAAAAAGGAGCTAGAGATGAGGATTCGTTGTGAAGGTGGATTGTACGTGAAAGAATTGATTCATGGTGACAATGGGAGAACAAATCCTAGTGTCAGTTGCATCTTGCATACAGAAGCTGTCTCAAAAACACTTGATGTACTTGATATACATTTTAGGGGATAATTATATGGTTCGTAAATCAAAGGGAACATGGTTTAAATCTCGCAACCTCCTAAAAAAGTCTGTTCGTAAGAAAGGAATGCCGCCACTTAGTGTAATATTGCGAGAATATACGAATGGTGATAGAGTAACAGTGATTCTTGAACCAAGTGTTCAAAAAGGACGTCCACACCGTCGATTTCACGGAAAAACCGGAAAAATTGTGGGAAAACGGGGAAGATCGTATCTAATAAACATAAAAGATATGGGACGAGAAAAACTCATTATTTCTCGACCAGAACACTTACGTCCTCAATTGTAACACCATTGAATTTAAGGAGGCGAAGTGGTGCCCAGAAAGATTTTGAAACAAAAGCCTTTGGCTATCTCGGAAGTAAAGGCGATGTTGGAACAACGCGCAGAAGATGGGAATTTTAATTATACCCAGCGTGTTGCTCTTGATCATGCAACAAAATTTTCCCGATTGAGTGCAGATCAAGCATCTCGTCTAATCGCAAGATTACAGGCTGATTTTGACTTGGATTTGGAGTCGGCTGTTCAAATTTGTAATATACTTCCTGAAACATTAGAAGAGCTCAAAAGTATTATCTCTGAGCGATATCCTAACTTGGATCGGACCAAGCTCAATGCGATCTTTAAATATATCGAAGAAGTGGATTAATCTCCTATTTGGGTTATTTGTCCTACTTCATTATTTATGTCAGTACTAGAAGAGTTGAAAATATTGAAAAGTGCTCGCAGACCTGAAAAAAGAAAAAAATATGAAGAATTTGTTTATGTCTTGGATTTCCTTCCTGAGGGTTATCCTTCAGATCCACGTTCACGTCATCAACGTGAACCAATAATTCAGGCTATTGGTGAATCATTCTTTACTCTTTTAGAGCTGATTGTGAAACGTAATCAAAGTTTACAACCATTAGATCGGATCAAGATCGGACGAGGTGGGCGAGATGTGGTAAATCATGTTAAGAGACGATTAAAAGCAAATGATTTAACTTTCACAGCGAAATCTGAATTACCAAATGTTATCAAAACCATTTTAACAAAACGAGAGGCCGACTTCATTGATTTCTTCAATTCAGCAGTCCCAATCACTCCCAGAATGCACCAATTAGAACTCCTACCAGGAATTGGAAAGAAAAATATGTGGCGTATAATTGAAGAGCGAAAAAAGGCCCCATTCGTTGATTATTCTGATTTAAGTAAAAGATGTGGCATATCTGACCCCCAAAAAATAATTTGGGGGCGAATCTTATCAGAACTTGAAGGAAATGAAAAATATAGACTCTTCACCCCACCAGAATAAAGTTTGAAGCCTTTCACAATTTTAGTTAGAATTGGATCCTTTTTAGCTATATTATTCTTATTATCTTTTTAATCTGCTGAATGAATTGTATTACCTAAGAACCTAAAGACAGTTAGAAGATTAATTCTTTCTTCATTAATAGATAAAGAAACTTTTCTGGGTTGAAATGAAGGAATATAATTAAAGGACTGAAAATAATTTGCAGAATCGAATTGAGCTCGCAAGAAGTCTACTCCCATGTGATCCAGATCAAATTACAAAATCTGAATTGCTGCAATTTACCAAGAACATCCTTTCAGCTTATGGATTTCGACCTCGGCGAAAAAAGGGACAACATTTTCTCATTAACCCCGAAGTTCTTAAATTTATACTTTTAAATACCAATCCTAAGTCGGATGAAATTATCATGGAAATTGGGGGGGGGATCGGTACCCTATCATTATTTTTAGCTTCAAAAGCAAAACAGTTAATAATAATTGAAAATGATCACAATTTGATTGAAATTTTGTCGATTTTATTAAGAGATTTCAGTAATGTTGTAATTCTCCCAGGAGATGCTTGTAATATAGAATGGCCTCAGTTTGACAAATTAGTTTCCAACCTACCATATCAAATCTCAAGTCCAATTACATTGAAGTTAACTCGGGAAAAATTCAGTGAAGCTATAATAACATATCAACTCGAATTCGCCCAACGATTACTAGCATCTGCTGGAGATCGTGAATATAGCCGGATTTCCGTTCAATCTACCCTTTTTTTTAAAACAACATTGCTACGCAAACTAAGCCGGGAGGCGTTCTTTCCCTCCCCAAACATTACATCTGCTATTGTCAAGATAACTCCTCGGAGAGACATCCCTAAGATCAATTTAGATCTGTTTGAAAAATTTCTTACCCTTTTGTTCTCTAGGAAAAACAAAAAAGTTGTGAACAATTTAATTCCTTATTTCAAGCGTCACGGCAAGCATATTAGTTGTCTAGTTGAGAAAGTACTTTATCTTCTCATGATGCAAGATAAACGCCCTTTACATCTTTATTCTCATGAAATCTTGCAGTTATTTAATAATTTACATGTTTCCTTTCAATCTCATGGAATTTCTTTCACCGAAATTTTACAGCTATAAGACGAAAAATTCTAGGATTGAACGATTTATAATATTGTTTATTCTTTTCGATGTGCATTTTTGAGGTGGCAATATGCAAAAAACCCCTCGATTTCATATAGTGCTAGTAGAACCAAAATATGAAATGAGTGTAGGAGCTATCGCACGTGTGATTAAGAACTTTGATATGTGTTCGCTTGTGCTAGTCAATTCTCAAGTGGATTTAGATGCTGAAATCACTAGACGCTTTGCCATGCATGCTCAGGAAGTATTAGACTCGGCTGAGATCACTTTTTCTCTTAAAAGTGCAATAGAAAACATGGATCTAGCCATTGGAACAACTTCCAATATTGGTGGTGATTATAATCTCCAACGTATAGCTATCCCTCCAGAAGAACTTATTCCTCTCTGTGATTATCGTGGGGAAATTGCCATTATATTCGGTAGGGAAGATTCTGGTCTTACAAATATTGAATTAGAGCAATGTGATGTAGTGATGACAATACCTACCGCCTCAAGCTATTCAACACTGAATTTAGTGAACGCTGTAGCAATTGTTTTGTACGTTCTTTATAGAGCTTGGATCCCCTTCACTCCCAAAAAATATCGGCTTGGGAATAGAATGGAAAAAAAGGTTGCATTAAATGTCTTTATGAATCTCCTTGAACGAATTAAGTATCCAGCTCACAAACAACAGATTGCTAGAATGGTTTTTAAAAGCATCTTGGGGCGAAGTTATTTAACGGGGCGAGAACTTCATACACTTATTGGGCTTTTACGCCGCATAATATCCTTTAAAAACACTAAAAGTCTTGCATAACTTTCAATGTTTAAAAAATAAAAAATCTATAAGTCACACACTAGACTTCAATCTTCAAGAGTTGGATTTCAAGGACTCAGATAGATTTTTTGTTCATAGAGGATTTGAATGCGTTTTTAAAATAGGAATATCCACTCACTTCAAATGATTCACAATAAGCTAAAATATGGACAGATTAAATAAAACAAAGTTAATAAAGGAACATTTAAGGAGGAAACCTAGATAATCTAGCCTATCAGTTTTGTATCAAAGCAGTGTTTTTAGAGGTAGGATCTTCAAAAGTTTTAGAATTGGAGGTCCACTATCTGTGATATTAAAAGGGTTTTCACCTCAATTGATAGGTATAATTGAAAAAATAAAATTATATCTAAAAAACCGAAAGTGTAAAGCCCCGTTGGTGTAGCACGGTCAAGCATGCGAGACTCTCGATCTCGCGACGGGGGTTCAAAATCGAAACATTGTGTGTTTCGGGGAAAATCCCCCACGGGGCACCATTAATTCTTTAATGATTCTTAACGAGGGGGTTTTTCAGTAAAGTTGAGATATAAAGCTTGTACCGATATAAAAGGCGCTGACAAATAGAATGAGATTAAAGCCGAGCTGAACAGTATCTAGTGTCTTGCCTGAAAGCTTCCTAAGCGTGTATATGCCCCCTAATATTATAATACTTACTGATGCCATTAGGCCCCACCAAGGGGTGATATTTGGAAAAATCAATAGGTTTGGGCTCCCTAAGTCGCGAACATTTCCTATAAGCGAAAGTATAGGGGTTATAGATATTAAAAGCCCCAATATTGGAGCATTTATTGCTTGAATCATTTTTATACGGTTCTTCTCAGCATCAATAGCTTTTTGGACTTTTATTTTAATTGAACTATTCTCATTTAATGTGGCACCAATCTTTTTAATGCTATTGGCAGCAATTCTAACATCTAGTGTTAGGAATTTATCACATAATCGTGCTGTATTACGGATGTTTGGGAATTTATTAAAGGTTTTTTCAAGAAGTGGTGTATTTTCCAAGTTATATACAATATCTGCCATGGTTTCGGAGTCAATTTTGAATGAAGTATCCTCTTCGAATAATAAATCTGTGAGAGCAATCTCTTGGCAATCTATTTTTTCGAGTTTTCTCCCGAGATTTAATAAAAACCAACCGAGTTCATTCTCTTGGAGTATGTGTTCTTTTGACTGATCTAAAAAGAAGTTTTGAAATCCAAGATGAAGAACAAGTGCCGTAAGAAACGTTGTTAGAGTGGGAATGATCATGATCAATGGAGTATTTCCCAAACCAGCAATCAAAAAGATTAAAATTAGACTAATTGGTAAAATTCCGTTGGCTCCGATTATCAATGAGGTCAGATCTGAGAGTTTTTGTAATCCTGATAAATAGCGGGCATGGAGATTCCTCTTGATTTCCTCAATCTTTAAGGAAATTGCTTCATCTGGTGTTGATCTGTGAAGTAGGATAGTAATTACATGATCAAGCTCGAAATATTGATTTTTTTTAAAAAACTTCCTAAGAGATTTCTCCGGATCCATGCCAAGATTGATGTCTATGAGAAGCTGTTGCCATTTTTCACAAAGTTCTGGATAATTTCCTCGAGTTATATATCGAATTAGATCAAAAATAGATCCAGTAATCTCCCAAACTGCCCAAATTTCGGCTAAAACAAGAATCGAAGTGATATCTTTTCTGGTTCGCTGTAACTCATAAGAAGTATGAATTAGATGATCGATAATTTTTATTAAAAAAAGAAAAAAGACAAGTGAGACTAAAGAGCTGGTTATAAGTGATTTTCCACTTAAAAGAAGAAGGCTTCCCATCAACAAAGAGGATAATAATAGTAGAGTAATTAAACTATTTGTAAAGGTTCTTTTATTAATACCAAATGTTTCCTCCAAGTATTGATCAATATATTTTTCCTGAGAAGTTTTTTGGCAAAGGGCGCCAAGGGGAATAAAGCCAAGCCTTCTTAAAATACGCTTCATCAAGAACATATTCCGTGACTTTCCCCGTTTCACTTTTCTATAAGCTTAATATAAACAGATTAAGATTTTCCTCCCTCGTTGTGTATTATATTTAATAGTAATTGTGGTAAATTATAGTTTACTTTTCTGATTTTTCTATTCAGGTCTCGGTTTAAATTTTCAGTTTGATATGAGACTGAAAGCGTTCCACTTAATGCTTTGAGTTTTTTATAAAATGAGGTTTTATTAATATATAGTTCCGTTTTAATCTGCTCGAGGGTGGGGGTTGTGTAAAGATCTGCCACCCGTTCTAGTTGAGACGTGCTGGGTTGAAACCTGAAAATATCCTTAATCTCAATGAAAGCGTTTTGCAAACCGGTTGATAGTTGCTCTTCTGGAAGTTCTCCTATCTCAGAAATTCGGTAAACAAAACGTCGTAACTTATTTTTTTTCCATGTTTTCTTCATTTGTACAATAACATCTAAAGCATGGAGAGAAATGGGGGGGATTTTATAGTGTGCAGTAGAACGAATCACAAGATGCTCAGGAGAGGTGGCATGATAGGAGAAAATCCCTCTCAACCCAGTCGATAACGCATGAAAGAGGGCTTTAGTCTGTTCTTCTGTCTGTATCTCTCCAAGGTAGACCCAGTCTGGGGATCTGTGAAGAAGTTTTACTATCTCCAAACTCTTTGTGCTGGTTTTGCGCTCTTTTTCTATAGGATCCACTTTAAATCGCACTTGATGAAACCCCAATTTTGATTGATCAATACTTTCGATTATATCTTCAATAGTGATTTTTCGCCAATGACGTGGAGTTAATAAATCTAAAGCGTTCATCAGGGTTGTCTTACCAGATCCCGGTTCACCAATGACAGCAATATTACAACGATGCAAGAGAAGGAAGACGAGATAGGCAGCAACGATAGGAGGGAGTGTCTGATTTTGAATAAGATCCTGAAGTGTCCGGGGCTGTAATGACAACTTTCTAATGTCGAAATGAATCCCTTCAATGACCAAAGGGGCCATATCAATGCTTATTCGAGTGGTAAAATCTTGAGTCACCAGATCGGTCTTTAAAGAGGGGTTCCCCCGATTAAGGGGCGCATTTCCTTCGATTCTAGCGCGGGTGATAAGTCGCTGGGCGTCTTCATTAGCTAGATAAATATTGGTTTGACAACGCCCCCATTGCGCATGGTCAACATATATAGGAGTTTGGAGATTATCAAGATAGATTTCTTCAATATGTTGATCAAGGAGAAGGGGCAAAATTTTAGAAAAGCCTAAGATTTGATAACGGATAAATCTTAATAGAAACAGGTCTATTTTAATGTTCAAGTCTTCAACTACTTTTTTAATCAAATAATCAAGTTCTGTCGATAACTCCTCAAGTTTCACAATATAAGGGGCTTTTTGAAAGCTCTTCAATCTTGTTATGGTCTCTTTTTTTATTTTATCAAGAAAAAGCAAGTCTTGGCTTTTTCCTAGTGCAAGACGGGGCACATATAGCTTTTCAAGGGACTTTGTAGGTGACCCACTATAAATTTGAATAGTATAAGGAGCCACAGGATATTCGTCCACAAGGTGAATCCGATCCATCGTGCCCCTCTTCGATCCTAAACCCTGCTAGGAGCATGCCTACCGCTCAATTTCTCTTTGTATTGGGAACCTGGGTTCATATCTAAATACTTCGAAATGACTTGAGCAAAATGATCTCGAACACTGTATTCTGCAACATTTGTGGCCTCAGCTATTACTTTTTGCGAAAGAACAGGGCGAATTTTTAATTCTCTTCGAGAAATAATGTGATCCGCGGCGTACACGGCACTCACTGTAAAAATATATGGATTTCGCCCTCCTCGCACTTGATAAGGAATTCGTTGAAGTAAATCTCGTGTTTCCTTTAAAAGAGATTGGTAATATTTTTGTTCATCAACATTTCGTGTATTAATCCGCCTTTTTATTTTATCTGCGATTTGGAGCTTGTAGAGGACTGTTGCAATATAATCCTGACTTTTCGACAATATTTTATTAAAATCCAAAGTTCTTGAAAGCTTTGGTCGGAGGGTCCATAATGCCCGAACAATTATTTTTTTTGAAATACGATGACCTTGCTTTTTGAAACCCTCTACCAACTCGGTTAGGGTGATGGGATTCCCATCAGGATTTTCCCTCATTGAAATGTAAAGTGCCGTTGCCACTAAGATGATTCGGTTTAATCCTGGGCTTTTATCTATAAATGGTATCATAACACGAAGCAGATATGCAGCACGACCTCGAATTTGCTTTGTTAATTGAAATGAGCTTGTCATTCGATTAAGAACCATGAGCGCTCGATAATCTGATTCCCGGTTCATTGTATGTAATTGAAGATCATTAATCCTCTTGAGTCGCAAGAACCTTTGTTCATTGGCACGACTAAGTCTTTTTCCCTTGGCATCTCTCAAGGTTTTCACGCCATAATAACTGACAAAACTTCCCATCCCATCAACGATGTGAGATCTTTCTCCATAATAAGAAAATGCCCCAGTCTCCTCTTCGTCCCTTTCTGAAATTTTCAATAATGGATCATCAAACATCTGGAAATTTACCAATCCACATTGGGAACATGTGATACCCGAACTTGTTTGGATCAGAGTCCCACCACACTCCTCACACTGGTGGGGGTCTTGTATCGTATTTTGTAAGTGTCGGTGAAAAATTGATTTCATGCATACCCCTAAATAAAATATGAGACTTTTACCCTCGAATATTTTCTTACTACACGAATAATAGCTCATTCGCATAAAATAATTTGTTAAAAGTCTATTCTGACCCATTTAACCTATTAAATTTCTCTCCCAAGTGACCGAGTTATCTGAAAATAAAATGCTTTTTAAAAAATTTAATAATACTCAATTGCCAAATAAATGCCTCGAATAAATTCTCTATAGTTCACTACTTGATTAATTGATTATTCAAAAATGAAAAAATAATCTATGAGATTTCTTGTGATGGGTATGTAATGGTGCGGGGGGAGGGATTTTCCAGAAAAGATTTTTTTATTTTCTTTTTGAACCCTCGAAGTGCTACCACACAGGAGCCTCTAGACCCTTATCTTTCCAGATTGGAAATGGACAGTCCTGCTCCTTATAGGCCACTCGGTAGATCTGAGCGTTGACCTGGCTCGGAGACCCCCGCTTAGGAATAGTTATCTCATGGCTAGGATGGAATGATTAAAGAGGTTTTTAATACTTTTTTATCGGGTATTTGATAGTGTGAACTACTCCACTCCGAGGGAAGGAGCTTTCCTCATCATTAATTGTGCCTTATCTAAACCTATGTTCGTTTTGGGGTTCTGTACAGATTTAGAGTGGTTCTATCTCGCATGATATACCTGATAGGCCAGTTGAGGATATTCTACGCGCTATTCAAATTCGCATTATATTCCAAGACACAGACATAGTGCAATTGTCTCTTCGCGCATACATCTTTAGCCTTGTACAGGTGGCTTCGATGGGAAGTATTGGACTCATTCATGAAGAGAAGGAGACATTCCCTCTGGGTTTTATATTCCAATTGGAATTCGATCCGAAAAGAAGGTATGGTGCAGAGGGTCATGTAGTGCATTGAATATTGTTTCAACCATTCATGTTCTACCTCGAGGAAGTTTATCAACTTTTGGAATCAATCCATATCAGTGGATCCCCGGCGACATATTTCAATGGACATCCTATCATTTCTCCCTTAATGGACAAAGTAAAAGAACTCAGGGAGGACACATACCAGGTAATAATCGTTGTCAACGACTTGAAGAACCACGAGATCCCATGGAGGTAAGGAACACGCTGATGTCAGAAGAATAATCGCTACCTTCATCCCATGCCCTCGTTCCAAATCAACACCGAGATCGCATATCCAGCCTTGTGGGAAGACATTCTGGGGCTCCTCATGAATGAAGCCTACAGTTCCCAGCTAAGTCGTTGTTGTCGCACTAAAGACCTATGAACCAAGAGGCAATTCCCCTGTGCCTGTGGGTTAGATTATAACGCCGACCTGAATGGGGCGTGAAATATTCTGAACAGGCTTTTTGGGCATATCCTACGAGATAGGGCGGCCGTGAACCCATCCCGATCCCCCACAGCAAATTTCGCATAAAATGGAACTCATAACGCGATGGGAGAAGCTCCGTCCCTAAGGATGGAATAGTTCACTTGAGTTCCTTAATGATCTAGTGGTTGCATAATGAAAGCACCATTCACCTTCTCACCAAAGCAAAGTAGCGTATTAGAAGCCCGATTTGTAGTAGCTATGTAGTAGCAGGAGAAAAGAGCCGAAGGAGCATATATCTTAGAATAAAGAGAAGAATTGGGGATAAATTTTGAGTGTAGAGTTATAACAAGGAAATGACTGGAAAATAAGGAGGGTATCCACAGGTATATGAAGAGAACCAACCATCTTTAGTCTAACGGGACTTATCACCACTACAAGAGTAGTGTCTTCCCCTAGAAATATAATAAAGGTGAATGCAAATTGCAATTTATTTTTGATATAGAAGAAAAGTTTCAAGGGAAAGATTTTTTGGTAGGTTTTCATGGACTTGGACGAGTCGGATATCTCGTTGTACGGCATATTGGCGAAGAAACTGGAGCTAAAAGGATTGGGGTCGTTATTCCCGAAGATGGTTTCCCACCTTTCATCTCTTTGAAAGGGCGAATGATTGTATTTCCTTTCGAAATATATGCAAAGGAAAATTTGATCTCCCTTGTAACCCATTTTCAACCTTATCAACATCAACATCAATTTGTAGAGTCGTTAGTCGATTGGATCAGCGAAGTGGGCTTTCGACGGGTCTTTCTTGCAGGAGGGGTAGATGCTAGATTAAAAAAAGTATCCCAAGGCGATATTCGCTATGTTCCTACTTCGAAGTTTCCAAATGAAGGAGTTTCCTTTAAAACGGCTTTATTAGAACCTGGTCTCTTAGTGGCAGGTCCTTTAGCTCTCACATTGGGTTTTTGTGAGCTAAGGGGTATACCCGCAATCGCAATACTCGCCTATGCAGATCCTATACGACCGGATCCCTTTGCGGCATCAGTGGTTATTAAGGATCTTACAAGATTCATCGGAGTAGATGTTGATACTACGCGTCTTATTGAGGATGCGGCGCGAATTGAAAGAGAGTTAGAAGAGACACGATTGCAAAGTCAAGAAGATAAAGGAGAACCGAGCGACCTTCGACGAATTTATATTTAAAGATGAGATTTACTACGATTGTTAAATCGTTTCAAGAGCCATTTGAAATCACATAGCGAAAGCTAGCAATTAAGCAAGCACAACACTAAGTATTGGTACCTTATATATAAAGAGAATCACTTCCTCGCGAACCACATTCCATCGGAGCGAAATAATTCTCATAGGCCTTCCTGGACCCATTTCAACACTTATCAGATAAGCCCTGTAAAAAAATGCGGCTTGGGCTGCCATTAACTCATTTAATGCACTCCCCTTGATACATCTATCAGGGAAAAGCAAGTGTAACCCTAACCACTTTAGTGAAGGATTAATGACAACTACTTACCACAAAATTGATAAGAATTGGAGGCAATAAAAGATAGATGCCGCTATTTAGTTCCTAAAATTGGTTTTTGGCAAGATATGGCGGTGAGGAGGTTCCTTGAATTAATGAGTGAAAGTGCTGCTATGCGGGCATTTCAACGAGAGTTGTCTCGGCTTATTGGGAAGTTAGTTAGGGTATCCACTGAGAACAAAGTATATATTGGACGTCTTCAAGGTTATCACCCTGGGACATTAAGTATTTGCCTTGATAAGGCAGTGGCAAAGAATGAAACGTTCCACAAAGTCTTTATTTCAGGTTCAAGAGTATCTGAAATTGCTTTGGAGGAAGAACCCTTTGATCTCGTGGGTCTGGCTGATGAACTTGCCCGGATATTTCCCAAAGGAGGGGTTCGCCTCGATCTAGATAATGGTATTATTATGGTATTAGAGCGGGTTAAAGTAACCGAAAAAGGAGTAGACGGAACAGGTCCTGTTGCTGATCGGGTAAAAACAGTTTATGAGCGGGTTCTGAAAGAAAAATCCTCCTAGGACCCTCTTACACAAATCAAATTTAAAAGACGTTAAGAGCATTAGGTGTTAAGCAGTTCTAAACGTTTTGAATTATCCATTTCTTAATTTCTATTATTTAAACTTCAAATCATTTGCCGAAGAAGCTCATTTATTGCCTTTCCCCGGTATCCAAGTGCTCCGCCTTTAGTATACGCGTTTTTTACTCCTGAATACCCCTTTCTTGGGGGATTAAGCCTGAAGACTGGCTTCAGTCCTTTGATCTCTTTTATAGTATTTTTGGTTGCAAGTAACGCTTCGATTAAGTCAGACATACTCTCATGAGAAGTGTTTTCTTTTACGTACTCCTCTGATAACCCTTTTTGACCTTCCGATAGATAAGCCCGTTTTTTCAGCAATTTTTCCAGATTGTCTCTATTAATTTCTCCCCAAGTGATCCAATCCTTTGCAACTTGCAACATACCCTGTATCGGGGTTTCATTTTTCACAAGGACACAATGATTTGGTTTGTGTAATCTAAGTAGGGATAGGGTATGTTTTACCTCCGGTCGAACATCTACGCGACCTCGGACTCGGATCACGGCAAGAAGGTTGGTTGGAGTTTCTCTTTTACTAGTCTTTGGCATTTAATTCACCTTCGGGAGCTTCTTTCTTTAAATTATTGAAGGGTGAAGGTTTCTATTACGTTTAAATTTCTGACTGTCCTTTTTTTTACTAGGATGTATTTGGGCAGGGTTTAAATCGTATAAATTACCTAGTGAGTTAATGAATTTCATGAAAGCCACTTTCTTAAGAAAGTGGTCTTTCCTAGAATACTAGATATTTTTGTAACTGGTATGGAAGGTCTATCGAATCCAATCCCTTGGATGCACAACTCGATATGTTTGTTTTAAAGCATCAACTGTGGCCTTAACGTAATTGGTTGTTGTCCGGGTTTCACCAAAGGTTTGAGTCCAAGCATCTTCAATTCCCGCCAGACGTAGAACCGCTTTTGCATTTTCCCCAATGACCAGACCTAACCCTTTTGGGGCAGGGATTATTTTAACTCGTGTACTACCACATCTCCCAGTTACCTTAAATGGTACGGAATGCAGTTCATGACATGAACATTCCCAACTTCCACACCCTCTCCGAATGGGGGTCAGTTGCGTCTTAGCTCGAGCGATGCCGATTCGGATGGCGGGGCCAACTTCTTTGGCTTTGCCTTCGGCTACACCAACATATCCATCACGGTTTCCAACCACCACGACGGATTTAAATCGCGACTTTCGTCCCGCGTCAGTTTGTTTACAGAGCTGGTTGTCAATCAGGCATAACAGCTTCTCTGCACAAGGCTGATGTTAACCACTTCTTCTTCTAGGTTTGGCATCAGCGTATCGACGATTTCGGGTTCTGCAATCCGATAGTGGTGTTGAAATATTTCTTCAATGGAACTAATATCCCCCTCTTGCACTAGACGTCCTAATCGTGTTTTTGGAACCCATTCTTTTTTTTCAGTTGGCATTCTCGGGGGTTTTCGTCTTCTAAAGCTCATGTTATTTCTCCTACTACTTTTGCATGGTTAATATCTTCTTTTTCGTCTGTTCAAAGTGTTTTGGCACGTTTTTAGGGCTTAATCCCCTTTCCTTATAATTTGAAAACTGGTGTTTATTTTTTATCATTTCTTCTTCCTCAGAAGCTTGTAATAACTCTGAGTATCTAGCAATGTGTTCTCCACGGATTCTTTCTTCGCTTGGGAACACAATCTCATTATGGGGGACCTGAAGCCCTGAATCCACGACTCCTTTTAAACTCGCAAAAATTCGACTCCCATAAATCACGGTGTGAAAACCAATGTCAAGAACCGCTCGGGTGATATTTTTGTTTTGAGCTCGGAGTCCTAATAATAGCCCTATTAGGTATGCTGCAGGTAAATTGCATGTTCCGGCTTTCCAGCCATAATCCCGAACAAGTTGGATGGTATTTGCGGCCACAACGGTCTGATCTCCTTCAGGATGTGCCGTAGTTACTTGTATTGTCATATGTTTGTTACTCCTTCGGATAATAAGTCGGGGCTCTCTCGATTCTAACAACTTTCTGCGTAAATAGTAGTTAGTTTTATTCTCACGCTTTCTCCTGAATTGTACTCGATATCGTGCCCCCATTTTTTCCATTCGCAGCAATTTATCGCCTCTTACTTCCTTTTCAGAACGCCTGCCTCATTCAAGACAAGTTTTAGGTGTCTTAAGTTTCGGTAGCTGTTCCCTTTTACTCGCAAATAAAACTGTCGATAGGCTCGGCGATCAATTAGCCCCTCATTTCTTAACCCTTTGAGATATCTTCTTAATGGGCGAACTTTGTCAATCCACATCTGTTTTCTTGGACGTCTTGCGGTTTTCTTCCCTTTTTTTTTCCCTTGCCCCCTTCTTCGTCCTTTCCACCTTTGTAACATCATTTTTTTGGCTCTAGCACGGCTTATACCTTTTTTTGGTTTTGCGCGGATGACTCCATCTGCAATAAGTTTTTTTATGTCCTCCCGAGTGAGGGCAAGTTCCACATCCCATATGAGCTCCGGGTCTATTTGAACCCGATGTTCTCCAATTTTCATGATGCTTGCTGCGATTCGTCGTTGAGGCCTTAGATCAACCATTTCACTCACCAAACTTTTAATTATTCTTCTTGTTCTTCTTCCCGTGCTTTAACATCTTCTTCGCTCTCTTCGAGAGCCTCCAACTCTTCGAGGGCTTCTAACTCTTCTTCGCTAAATTCCAGCTCTAATTCCTCTTCGAGAGCTCTTGGGCCCATTCCTGGGTTGGTAATCCTAATTGCCCATTCTCTCGCTCTTTCTAGAATTTTTGTTTTCTTTCGAGCTCCTATCGTGCTGGCAATACTGACTATTTGCTTTTTTCGGTCAATAAGGGCTAATTCTTGAGGGGAATAGATGAGAACCTCCGCAAAACCCGAAGGGTGCAGGTTCCTACTCCTAGATGGACTTCGATAGCCGGATTTTACTTTTGGTGGATATCCCTTCTTTTGTTTCCTAATCTTGTTATCAATTCCTTGTGGGCGACGCCAACTGGCTTTAAGCCGCTGGAGCTTCCAACTATCTGGACGTTGAAACTTTGGTTTCTTTCGCTGAGTTCTCGTTGTTCGGATGGTCCGTTTATTCTTCATTATTCTCTCTCACTGTTCATCTTTTTTCCCGGTCGTAAATATAGATCCCATCGAGAAAGACTCGTGTGTCCTTTCTCCGCTTTCCTCGTAGTCTTGGAATTTCTTGGATATTAGCTGCCGTTTGCGCGACTTTTTCGATGTCTGGGCCTTCAACAATTATATTGTCTTCTTCAACCCTTACTTGCGTATTTCCTACTATCTTCGCAAATCGGGCCGCCTTTTCCCCCAAGTAATTTTGGATTGTCACGGTATCCCTTTTAACATCCACAAAGATTGGAAAGTGGCTGGATACGATTTTCAGTTTATAAGTGAACCCTCTTGTGACCCCATGGATCATATTTGCGATATGGGATGATATCGTTCCTACTAAGGCTTTGGTGGTTTTTTGTGGGAAATTTGCGTGAACCCTTATTTCTTCGTCTTTTTTTTGGATGAAAAGTCTTCTGGCATAGGAAAAATCTCGGGTAACCTCCCCTTTTGGCCCTTTTACCGAGATTTGTCTCCCTTCCAAGGAGACCTCAACATCCTTGGGGATTTCAAGAATCCGTTCTTCAATAATTTGGGATACCATTTTGCTTTATGCTCCTTTGCTCCTAATAGATATACGCAAGAAGACGTCCTCCAATTCCTTTCGATCGCGCGTCATCATGAGTCATAATACCTTGAGAGGTGGTTAATATAAGAATTCCGAAATCTCGAGCTGGGAGATAGACTTTTTCCCATTGTTCCAGGGTTTTTCGGGACGCAGGAAAACGGGGGCGAATCACCCCGGCCTTATTGATTCGGCCAAGGAGTTGGACATTGAAAATGCCTGCCCTCCCATCATCGATGAATTCAAATTCACCGATGACTCCATATTGTTGCATCACACGTAATACGTTCGCAATGAGTTTCGAGGCGGGGCGGATCAAGCATTCCTTTTTACCTAAAATCTCATTGTTCTTTATAGTTGTTAAGGCATTCGCCAAGGGATCGATTATTGTCAAGCTACACACCTCTTATCATGAAAGGGCTTTTTAGCATAAACCTCCTTCTATTTGACTGATTTCTCTGGTTACTTCAAGATTCTCAGGTTTTGGGGGACATATATGCGATCAGCTATTCAGTCAAATTTTGTAAAACCGAGTTTTCTGGCGATTTCTCTGAAGCATCGCCTACAAACATTTAATCCATACCGTCTAATTAGGCCACGAGTTGTACCACATCTTCGACAAGCCCGATTACCCTTTCCATAGGCTTGTCTTTGTGATTCTCCCACTTAATCACCTTTTATTCAAGCGTTATATCGTATTTTTTTGTAATAAACCTAATAACTTCTTCTTTGGTCAGTTTATGAGTTGTTGGGATCTTTTTTGGCTGATGTCGTCTTCTCTTAATACGGTATCCTGATCGTTCCATAGTGACACATACTTCAAATCCTAATACCCCTATATCGGGATCATAACGTGTTCCTGGTAAATTAATATGTTCTTTTATTCCAAAAGAGAAGTTTCCATAGATATCAAAATTTTTTTTGCTCAATGTCTTATCTTTCGCTTGCAGAGCTTTCTCTAAAAATACTTCTGCCTGGTGCCCACGAAGGGTTGTTTTGCATGCAATTGGTTCTCCTTTTCTAATTCCAAACTCCCGAATGGTTTGTTTGGCTTTACTCTCCACTGGTTTTTGTTGCGTAAGCTGTTCACATACTTTTTTGGCCTTTTCCAATGGAATTCCTGATTGTCCTACTGCAAAATTCACAATGACTTTCTCAACTTTTGGAATTCGCATTTGATTTCCCCCGTATTCTTCTGGGGTGGGGAAATACTTTACAATTCCCCCTGTACTGTCTTCCTTGTTCTCAAGTATACTCATTGAGGCTTCCTTCTTATTGATTAATTTATTAAAGGGCTGATTGGTTCTAGGTAGATTCAAATATAGTCATCATAATTTCTTTTGATTGTTCCGTTGTCTCCAAATACAATCTATTGTTTACTTATTTTCTCTCAAAAATAAGAAGACCTTTTTTACATAATTGAACCGGGAAGGGTTAAATGTTAGAGGACATAAATACTTTCTATATACCCTGTTATCTCTAGATATTCCTTTTTTTCCATTTTTTTGGCGCGTTTTTCAGGTTTTCAGGTTGGAAGGGAAATCACTGGGTTGTTTCGTCCTACAACAAAGATAAATTCCAAAGCGGTGCGAAAGATTTTCTCCTGTGTGGCTTGAAGAATTGCAGTACCTTTTCCCATTTTTCTTTCGAGTTCAAGAATCCGTCCTTGGAGTCCAATATTCTTGCCTGCTGTCACAAGGGCACTAACCCCTGATTCGAGAGGGATAAGGTCTTGAATTTGCTGTTCGGGCACAGTCAATCTTAAAGTACTCCCTATAGTACAAAGTTCCAGATCCAAGGCTTCAAATTCCTCTTCCAGGAACAGCTTGTTTCGTCCATCATGTAGATTAAGCTGGATTTCACCGCCCTTGACTTTTGTCTTGCGAATAATTTTTGTTAGCTTTATATTGGCTTCTTCTTCTGAAATAGGGTGTAAAACTAGAGGAGGTCCTGTATACGGAAGGATTCGAAACCGTTCATCTACACTTGGGATAGTTAAAATATCCATCAATCCCACTGGAAACCGATAATTTCGGATGACCCGCCCATCAATCTTGCACTTCCCAGCTGTTATGATCTTCTTCGCTTCTTTTCCAGTATTCGCCCACCTTAGGAGATCACGAATCACAATAAACAGTGGAATACATTCATTCAACCGATGTGGACCTGGGGCGGGGCGCCCTGTAAATTTAGCTTGTTTTCTGGGGATGCGAAATGTTTTGGGCGCAGGCAGTCGTTTTAGGTGTTTTTTTGCCCCCTTTCTTCCCATTTTGCTTCCTCCTAGTTTTCACGCTCTTTTGCCTTAGTAGCTTCAATTTGTCGCCTGGGTCCTAATATTTTACTCCGCCAAGGGTCTTTTTCCTGCAGCTTCGTAAGTTCCACTTTTGAGGGATGGATCGGATAATACATGGTTGACCCATCTGCTTTCTCACGAGTCACCCCATCTATAAATAACCGTTCAGTTTTAGTGTTAATTGTGGTCACTTCGCCTTCCACTCCTTTAAATTCTCCTCGTATCACTCGTACGCTATCACCTTTGATCACGCCCACCCGCTTTCTTCTGTGTTTTAGCTGTAGTTCACGCGTAAGTCGAGCTGACATCCGCCGCCTCCGTCGATGGAGTGGCATATCCCGTAAGGTCCGTCTCTGTTTTCTTGGTTGTTTTGATGCTTTCATCATTTTTCCTCTTTGTTTATAATTACACAATGATTGTTGCCGCACTGGCGACGCGTGGCCATCGCTCGGCTGCCTCCTTCGCTACGGGTCCTCGAACCTCAGAACCCCGGGGTTCACCTCTAGGAGTGGCTAGAATAGCCGCACTCTCTTCAAATTGGATCCATGTCCCATCTACTCGACGAAAGGGTTTCTTCTGGCGTACAACTATAGCTGGTAAGATTTGTCGTCGCAATTTGGGACTTCCTTTTTTAACAGAGACAATTACCATATCTCCCACAGTGGCGGCCGGTAACCGCCTTAGTCGAGTTTTTATTCCCTTTACCGCGATAATCTCTAGAATCCTCGCTCCGGTATTATCAGCACATTTAATCTCCGCCCCAACTGGTAATCCTCTGCTCAAACGGGGCAGTGGGCCTCCTAAATGCAATTTTTCACTCATTCTTCTTCCTCTAGTTTTGCAATCACTACAAATGTTATAGTTTTACTGAGGGGACGGCATTCCGCAATACGTACTCTATCTCCTCGGATCACATTTATACATGGGGGATTATGGGCTTTGATTTTACTTCGTCTTTTTTCATACCGCTTGTATTTCTTTTGAAATAATAAATATTCCCGCTGAACAGTTACGGTTCGTTGCATTCGGTGACTGACCACTACTCCCTCCAAAACCTTGCCACGTACTGCCAACTTGCCATGGTAAGGGCATAAGTTATCTGTACATGTTTGGGGCGGCATAACCGTCTCAAGCCCTATATCCCTGGGTCCTTTCATCATTTTTTACACCGGGTTATTAAATTGAATGTTCCTAACTCTACAGCTGCACTACTACCTATAGAAGATTGTGTTTGTTAAAGAAAGTCTAAAACAATCTCCTTTTTTCAAGTAAGGGCTGGATTACTTCCTTTCTTTCTTTTCAGTATATTAGTGGTTTATAAGTTATGGTATGTTGCACCTTTCCTCGAGAGAACGAGATCCTATATCGGTAAAGTCAATGGGGTTATGGGATCCCAAACAGGTCTGATTAAACACCCATTTATGCATTTCATTTCTTTCTTTTGCTAATATTTGCCTATATAAATCAAGTCTAACTATCACTACAATTCGAATACTGTAGTTTTCGTATCTAGCCACTCGGATGCATAGAACTTCTTGGCTCCTCTTTACTTAAGTAAAGTCTCTGAAATAGACCTCCCCAGGATAATCGTTGCCTTAAATTGGAAATCAAGCTTTTTTCACATCGAACAGATTTTATTGAATGTCTCGCAAGAAGATCTCTGGAAAAGAGGGAAGGTGTTCACTTACCTACTTTTCCATATTTTTATTTTTAATCGGTCTTCAGGGCGACCTATCAAGCCCGTGCCTTCTATGGTTAACTTGTTTTGTCCCACTTTAAATCGAAATGTGCGGCTTTTCTTCTCAATCACGATTTTACGGGTGGTTTGAATTGTCAATGTATTTTTAGTTTCATTAACGACGATCCCCTGTAGGCCAATTTCTGTAGTTCGTGGCGACAGAATGATCTTAACCTCTAATCCTATTAACTCGTGTCTGATTAAGTTCTTTGAGGTACGCACGTCCTCTCTCTCTACAAAGTGGATTTTTAACTCCCCGCCACGTTCTTTTCTATACGTGATAGTATAATCTCTCATTACTTCCGTTCTAGGCCCAATTCTTCCTCCCGGTTTACAGTTAATATCCTCGCGATTGATTTCCTAATGAATCGGATCTTACCTGGATTCTCAGGGGTTCCCGCCATTCCTATACTGCCTTGGATACGTAACAATTCTGCTCGGAGTTCGCTTAATTGCTTCATTCTTTCGTCCACAGACATCTTCCGAATTTCTTCTGGATGGAGCACCATCTTGCATTGCCTCTTTTCATTTTTCTTCCGGAGGAGCATCCGATGACTTCTCTACATCCTTACTCTCCTCTTGTTTTCCTCCGGCATCCTTTCCCGCAATCTCTTCTTTTCTCCTTTCTCCTTCTCTCTTCTTCTTGTTTTCCTCCGCCGGGGGTTCTCCGGCCACTTCTTCTTCCGCCGCCACTGCCGCCGGGGCCTCCGCCGGGGGTTCTCCGGCCACTTCTTCTTCCGCCGCCACTGCCGCCGGGGC
>JBHIFL010000018.1:0-55891 GCA_046761065.1 Candidatus Heimdallarchaeota archaeon | reverse complement strand
AAGAGATATCGTTTATGGAGTTCTTCTAGGGGTTGTGCTATTTTTCCTAGTTAATTTTAGGATGACCTTCACAAGCTTGCCAACGTTTGATTTTGATGTTGGGGCGGCAGTAATATTATTCGTTGTGAGCTTTGGGGTGGCTTCATGGCAAGAAGAGAACATCTATCGAGGGCATCTTCAACCAAAACTTGAGTTACTGGCGACACCAAAATGGAGGGCAAATGCCATTCAAGCTATTTTGTTTTCAATTGCCCATATTGGGTTTTGGCAATTTACTTCCATAGCGACCTTACTCTTTGATTTAGCTAAAGTTGCCCTTTTAGGGTTTGTTCTTGGATATTATAGACAGCGTTATGGGAGTTTGCTAGCTCCATTCATAGCCCATGGGTTGCTTGACTTTTTTCCGATTTTTTGGCAGTACTAAAAAATCATAAAATAGTAAATTCCCAATTTAATAATTTGAAGTTGGTCCTTGAAATAAAGAACCGATTCTATAAGCCCAAGAATTGCATTCGAGAGCACGAAGATTTCAGCGCTTTATTGGAACGGTTCGTGACTTTACCCGTTTCATTTCTTCGTAAGACGATGTGGCTACCTTTTTGATGATGCACAAAGAACCCCACTCGGGAGAGGGCCTTCACCACCTTTTTGCCAGAAATAATGGGGAGTTTCGTCACACAGATACGTCCACTTCGAGGATTTGGGGGTCATTAGGAATCGGAAGCGCGTCCTTCTTTAAGCTTTCTAGATACGCTTCAATCGCCTCTTTAATATTGGTCAGTGCTTCTTCGATGGTTTCTCCTTGAGAATGGCACCCCCGCAATGCAGGACAACTGACATTATAGCCTCCGTCCTCTTCATCCTCTATCACAATAACTTTGAATTTCATCTCTTACTCCCTCTTACAAAGTAGGCCGTTCCTATATAAGATAATCTCTCTTGCGACCTAGTACTGAAACTAAACGGCTTGATAAAACCAATGGTCTAGGGGAAGTATCTTACTAAACACATCCTAATATCCATTAAGATAGGATACTTATTTTTACTCCCTCCTACTCGGCCCAAGTTTTCTACTCAGCCCAATCGTTCTATCACATTATTCGACGGATGATCTCGGGAACACGTGATGAATCGCTTGGGGGGAAGATGCCAAACCATCTGTGACAATCATTTTTGGGGACGCTCAAATTTCTTTTTCCACCCTTTTTTAAGACCTTAATCACAGCTTGCCGCGAATGCCGCGGTATAATTCGTAAAGTTAAGAGCATCCGCCACCATTCGTTTAAAAAAGTGAAGACATAATACCAGTGGCTTTGTAGCTTAATAAACGTCTCATCAAGATGCCCATTTCCGGAAATGGGCAGGTTTAATCCCCTTTAAAATCTCTTCGATTGCTTCCAGAAGAGATATAACCAATTCTTAATTGTAACATGTGATACAGAAAGTTTAAAGAGGCCATAGTGGAGTTCGGCGACTTTCAGGAAGGATAAGCCATAGTGGAGGTAAGATATCACCGCTAGACTAATAATGCAGAGAGAATGGCGATAGCGAACGCTATTCGTTTAGGAAGGGCAAAAGGTCGGATTGGAGGGTTATAATGGCGTTTTTACGGTTTGTGCTTATTATAAAAATTTGATTGGTCTAACATTTTCGCTAGAGTTTTATTATCCTTGCTTCAATCCCATTATCAATCTTAAGGATCCCATATGATTTGTATCTCGTGAGAAATGAACCAATTGTGCTTCCCGGGTTAAAATAGAGGGTATGATCTTTCATTTCGTTTTTTACCCAATGTGAGTGACCGAATATAATTATGTCTACTTGCTGGAATTTCTTTCGAACCCGTTTCGCCAATTTGAATGGAGCTCCCCCTTCCGCTGGGTGGGTGATACCGATCCTAACCCAAGCCACCTCAAACACCTCGACCGCCCTTAATTCCGATCTTATCTCAGGCGGGTCCATGTTACCGAAAACCCCCTTGAAATCTCCCAACTTTCGCAGCCCGTCTAATAGGTCCTTACCAGTGTAATCCCCCGCATGAACAATAAGATCTACGCCTGTAAGCCCATCCACCACCTTTTTTGGTAGATCTTCTAACTCATTAACGTGAGTGTCAGCCAACACACCGATCTTCATCTAAACGCCTCTTTCTATCATTGTGCTTATTGGATCTTTATTCATAAATACAAAAGAGTTTATCATGTCGATTGAAGCCACGTGAGGAACCCCAGACGATTGGTCAAATGATTTGAAGTAACTAAAGAAAGACATTACTGACTTATAGATAATGAAGTCCTAAAATTTTGAATAGAGTTCTCTAAAAATACAAATTGAATAGAATGGTGACATTGCTTTGAAGGTATTTGCCGACTCCTTTACCTTTTCGACGCGAGGAGAGTTCGATTTCGTAGACCTTTCGAAAAAAGTCGACGATATCATTGGTAAATCGGGAATAGAAGAAGGTATTGCCCTGGTTTTTGCTGGACATGCTACAGGGGTAATTGTCATCACGGAATTCGAGTCACGTTTGAAACAAGATATCCAGGAACTCGTAGAGAAATTCATCCCTGCAAATAGAAGTTATCATCATGCTGGAAATGCCTTTTCTCATCTGAGATCCATGTTCCTAACCCCTAGTAAGGTAGTTCCTGTACAAAAAGGGAGGCTTGCCCTAGGAACCTGGCAGAGCATTTTCTGGGTGGAAACGGAGACAAGGCCGCGAACCAGAAAGGTCGAAGTCTATGTTATTGGCAAAAGTCATTAAGCAGATTCCGTATGTAACGGGAGTGGGGAATTTAGCTTGATCTCGTTTGAGGGAGCACCCATTAGTTTAGCTGACCTACAATGTCTTCCACTAATCGAACAATGGTGCCTGATCGGATCATCTCAACAAGTTTCTTGATATCCCGGTAGGTTTCTCGGTCTTCTTCAAGATGAGAGATTTCGTGCCGTATCACTTCATACGCTTTTTGCGTTCCACGCCCAAACCTTAAGGGCGCACGAAAATCAAGGGCTTGTGCTGCGCATAAGAGTTCGATAGCAATAATGCACATTGTGTTCTCGATAATGGTTCTTGCTTTCATGGCGGCGTGCATTCCCATACAAACGTAGTCCTCGGTATTTGCCGAAACAGGTATAGAATCCACACTGGCTGGGGTGGCTAAGACTTTATTTTCCGATACTAATGCTGCAGCGATATATTGAGCAAGCATGTAGCCGGAATGGGTGCCTGCTTTCTCTGTCAGAAAAGGAGGTAACCCGTTGCTCAGATGGGCATCTAAAAGGCGGTTTATCCGTCTTTCTGAAATGTTTCCAAGCTCCGTTATGGTGATGCCTAGCACATCCAATGCCAATGCTACTGGTTGCCCGTGAAAATTGCCGCCTAAGGAAACTTTGACAGAGGATTCTGGGAATATAAGAGGGTTACACGTCACCGAGTTGAGTTCCGTTTTGATTACCCGTTTAACATAGCTTATCGCATCCCTAATAGCCCCATGCACTTGAGGGATACATCGCAACGAGTAACTATCTTGAATGATCTCGTGTGCATCTGGGACGTATTCTTTGTGGCTCTGGAGATTCTCGCTTGCCTGTGTGAGCTTTCGTAAGTTTTCCGCACAAGCCAATTGCCCCGGGTGGGGACGAAGGGCATGGATTCTCTCTTCGAACGCCGTGTCTGTCCCCTTTAATGCTTCAAGGCTCATCATACTTGCAATTTCTGCAGCTTTCACAAGATTTTCAACATCATAGAGGGCAAGACTCCCGATGGCAGTCATCATATGGGTCCCGTTAATTAGTGCTAGGCCCTCCATCGCCTCTAGACGGATGATGGGGATTTTTACCCGATCCATAGCTGTTTTTCCGTTAACACAGGCTCCATCGTCGACTCGGGCTCCCCCATGCCCAAGCATGACGCTGACAATATGTGCCAAAGGTGCCAAATCACCACTTGCGCCAATTGAGCCCTTTGCTGGGACAATTGGGACAACCCCATTGTTGAGCATATCCATTAGTGTTTGACAAATCACTATCCTAGCACCAGTGTGGCCTTTAGCAATAGAATTGACCTGAAGGAGCATCGTTGCTTTAACAATTTCAGGATCCAGCGGAGGTCCCACTCCAGCTGAATGACTGAGGATCATGTTTTCCTGAAGGATACCAGTTTCATTTGTTGGAATTTTCACCCGAGCCAATTCTCCAAACCCAGTATTAATCCCATAGACCACCTTCCCACTCTCAAGAATTTCCTGAACGACCTTTCGTCCCTGCTCCACTTGTTCTTTTACCCGAGGAGTGAGATTAACATGTGCCCCACGACGCGCAACAGCAATGATCTCTTCAAGAGAAAGAGATTCCCCATTAATCACCACAGATTCCATATAAAACCTCCTTAGTCTTCGACAAGAAACAAGAGGGAGAGCTTTATTTCAATATTGGCATCTTGATGTCTTTTGTTAAGAGATATTCTCAAAGAGAATTACATACAGATCCAACTACATTGAATTCAAATTGTAAATCAATAAGTAATATTAATTAGTGTTTATTTTTAGAGTAGAGCATTCATACAACCTCCTTGATAGTTCGGTTAAACAAGAAAAAAGGGTTAGAGACAGGAGTTTGCATGTTCCACAGATAAACTTTAAGTCCGTGTGGGCTTGGGGTGGATAGAACCCTTTTCTTGTTATTAGAAACTAAATGGTGAGGTCTAAGTACTATACGTTTCGTCCTTACCTCTCAGGTCATTTGATCGCGGAAAAAAGGGATACCAAGAATGTCAACTTATGATAATTTGCCTACCACTCTTGTTAACAAAAACATAGAACTGAATAGTGAAAAAATAAAATTTTTTAAAGAAACAGTTTTCTTATAAAAAGAGGTGAACAACCTTATATCGAAAGACACGAAACGTCACATTCAGTTCGAGAGCAACACATATAGCGGCTGTTATTACCCTGCTGGTTCTCAGCACGCTAGGATGCATCGAAAAAAAGACGGCATGGTCATTTGGTGAAGCATGGTACGGGAGAGGCGGCATTGCGGTTCGGTCTATTGCGTTGGGAGATGTGGATAACGATAACATACCCGAAATCATCACTGGTGGTGATCTTTCGAGTCCAGAATGGTACACAGCAGGCAGAACAACAGTTTATAGCCCACTACCTAAAGGGCAACTTAAAATTTGGAACTGGACTGGTACCACAATCAACATAGAACATAGCGAAGAATGGGCCACAGGACGCGGTGCAAAAGTTTATTCTGTTATGGTTGGGGATGGAGATGGAGACGGCATCCTTGAACTCATCACTAGTGGATGGGCTAATATTGGTACAGGCGGCCTTTATGGTCAGTTAAGGATATGGCACTGGATAAGGGGTGCCCTGACCCTGGAATGGAGCGAAGAATGGCTCACCGGAGATGATACAAATGTTCAATCAGTGGCAATAGGTGATGTGGATGGTGATGGCGTACCCGAACTCATTACCGGGGGATTCAATCTCGATGGTCCAGAGGTAGGTCTAATGGGACAGCTGCGGATTTGGCACTGGACAGGTTCCGAACTCACCTTGGAACATAGTGAAGAATGGGCAACAGGATACCATACAAGGGTAAATTCTGTTTGTGTGGGAGATGTAGATAGGGACGGTGCCCTCGAACTCATAACTTGTGGATCGGCTGATGCTGGTACACGCCTTAGAGGTCAACTAAGGATCTGGAACTGGACTGAAGGTACACTTTCACTAGAATGGAGTGAAGAATGGGCCACTAAAGGCGATACATATGCTCGATCGGTTGCGGTAGGGGATGTGGATAGGGACGGCATACCTGAGATCATCACCGGCGGTCGGGCCCGCGTTTGGACACGCTTTAAGGGACAGCTGCGGATTTGGCACTGGACCGGCTCCACACTCCACCTGGAACAGAGTGAAGAATGGGCCACAGACGGAGATACCGCGGTTTGGTCGGTTGCAGTAGGGGATGTGGATGGCGACGGCGGCTCCGAGCTGATCACCGGCGGACTTGTTGGAACTGCTGACCGAGGAATCATAATAGGCAATCAGCCTCCTCCTCAGGAAACACCCTTCAAGAGTCAGCTGAGGATTTGGCGCTGGACAGGTACCACACTCGAACTTGAGCATAGCAAAGAATGGTTCAGCAAAGTAGTTGCCAGCTCAGAATATGAAATTAAGGTCAATGAACACCTCCGCAGAGTAAAGAAAAGGATATTAATGTTTACTTGAAAGACCAATCTACCAGGTTCATTTCTAAGTCGTGATCCATATGCCCAATTTTTTGTGCGTAAAGCTAGTGAAAATCTTGGTGGCTATTGTGCTCCATCATACAATCCAAACAATATATGAGGTCATTTGAACAAGAAGAGGGATTTAAGCTTGTTTTTCAACTAAGTTATGCCAGAAGCCAGAATCTTGCGAGTATCATTAATACATTATTGAATAAGAGTAATATTGCTTATTTGTTGATCCATCAGCTCAGCAATTAAACAATGATAGAATTCGAAGTACAAAGGTTGAGAGAGAATGTATGTTGTAGGAATATCTGGCAGCCCACGAAAAGAGGGAAACACTACCATTTTAGTAAATGAAGTGTTAAAACATTTAATAGGGAAAAAGAAGTTTGTATCGCTTGCTGACCTTGATATTCACCCGTGTACTAGCTGTGATAGATGTTTGAAGGAGCATGTGGAGTGCGTCATTGACGACGATATACTGTGGCTTCTCAGGGAGTTGATAATGTGTGATGCAATGATACTTGGCTCACCATGTTATTTTGGTACGGTAAGTGCTCAAATGAAAATGCTAATGGATAGATCTGTTTCTATCCGTGAACCCCATGATCAATTAAGAAACAAGATCGGGGCTGCCGTCGTCACACAAGACGAATATGGAAAGGGGCGCGGAGGGGAATTGACGTTGTTCACGATAAGGCATTTCTATGGTCGTCACATCGTATATGCTGGAGGAGTGATCGGAGAAGGGGGAATCGAAAAGGACAATGTCAAAAAGGACCAACGAGCCATGAGAGAGGCTAAGGATATGGCATGAGAATTATGGAATTATATGAAATGATCGGTAAGAAAAAACAAAGCTGTTCCTTCTGAAAATCTAATAACTACCTTTATTTAAAATAAAAACCGTCTATTGTACCGATTTAATTGAACGGAGGTTAATACGCAATTGGACTGTCCAAAATGTGGAGCCAAGCGGGAATGGGACCATACGACCGAAACATTGACTCTTACGGAGACATTTACCGTCGATGTGACATTTTCTATTAATTGTTCTGCCTGTGAGTGGAACGCGGAGGTCACCGTTACCAATTCTGTGAGACAAGAAGAAGTAAATGAGATTTACGTTACCGAATCTGAGGATGGAGATTAAGTGGCCAGAATCCAAATGTGAAGATCCAAAGGTGGGTTATTAGCTCTTTATTTGGAGCATGGTATCGAATCTAACATACTTCCTGTTCTATATCCTTCTAAATCCATGGTAACAAACTTGAAACCTAATCTTTTAAGTTCATGAGCTATTTTATCCATGATTGCATTGCTATAAAGGAGCTTCCGTTCGTTTTTGCCAACTTCTATCCTCGCCACCCCGTTATGATCCCGAACTCGAAGTTGACGAACTTTGCTAATTTGTTTGATTACTTTTTCCGCTTTTCCAACCCTATTAAGTCGTTCCTCGGTGATTTGCTCACCAAAGGGGATACGTGATGCTAAGCACGCCAATGCAGGCTTATCATAAATTGACAGCCCTAATTGCTCGGCTAATGTTCTAATCTCCCTCTTGTTAAATTTATTTTCGGCCCAAGGACTTAAGACATTTACCTCTTCCTTAATAGCCTGATACCCAGGTCTGTGGCCACTTAAATCGCTAAAGTTTGTACCTTCAAAAATGATATTAACGCCCAACCTCTTTGCGAAGTCTTGTAAACCGTTTAGAAGCTCTTTTTTGCAATAATAACATCGATTTTCAGGGTTTCTAACAAAGAACTCGTTTAATAGTTCATCTGTCTCCAAGATATAGTGTTTTATCCCTATTTCTTTGGCTAACTTCTTGGCGTCTTCTATCTCCTCAGGTGGGTAACTTGGAGACTTCGCAGTTACAGCGATAGCCCGTTCATGTAACACATCAACGCATATGGCTGCGAGGGTCGTGCTGTCTACACCGCCTGAAAAAGCGATTACTACTCCGTTTCGCCCCTTCTCATGGATGTATCGTCGTAGTTCCTCAAACTTCTTATCTAGACCTATCATGACAATTCCCTCTCTGTAAAACTTCGCGTGCTTTCATCTGAATAAATTCCATGACTTTCCTTGGAGGAATGTTGGATTTATCGGCGATCCTTTCGACATCTTCATATTCGGGTTTAATTTGAACAATTTTTCCTTTGCGATCCTTAGCAACTTTCACTTTAGCAAGCTCTTTCACATTTTCGATTAACAAATCAATCTGGATGAGTTCTCGGTTGAGGATGTGTCGTTCACATGGATAAACTCGGACCCCTAGAGTACCTGTTTCCTCCATCAAGACTCGTGAGAGACGCTCAGTGTTAGTTTTATCTGCTATTATTTTAAGAATGTGGCCAGGTCTATTCTTTTTTGTAAACATAGGAATAATTGACACATCTTTAGCCCCTTCTTGCAATAATTTATCAACTGTGTAGCCAATTATTTCTCCAGTTACATCGTCAAGATTTGTTTCTAACACTGTGATTTCGTCTCTAAGAAGCTGATAATCAAGGGGCTCGCCTAACGTGACACGTAGGATGTTAGGCATTTCTGCAAAATCCCGTGACCCTGCACCATAACCTACGAAGGTTGGTCGTATCGGGGGGTAGAAATGGGTAGCTTCATGAGCAAGATTAACAAGCAGGGAAACTCCTGTTGGGGTTGCCAATTCAGATTCAATAGGCCCACCGATCATAGGAAAACCCTTAGATCTCAGGATCTCAAGCGTGGCGGGAGCTGGACTTGAAACGGTGCCGTGTGAGAACTTGAATAATCCTCCTCCTACAGCGACAGGTGTTGAATAAACCTTGACATCCTTAAAGAAGTTAAGGTCATCCAGTGCAATTGTTGTGCCCACTATCTCTGCTGGAGTATCTACGGACCCTGCTTCGTGCAGGTGAAGCTCATTAATGCCTATTCCGTGAACTCTGGCTTCGGTATTTACCAAAGTGTTGATGGAGTCTGATGCAAACTGTCTAGCCCCCACAGACAATTTAATGTTTTCTATGCAATTCATAGTAGCTTTGATGAGTTCTTGACCTGTCATCTCGGCCACTTCGTTGGCGATAACATCAATCTTTTTGGCATGAAATCCTTTTCGTTCAACATCCCTTATTGTTACTTCTAGATTTTTACACCCCTTCATAGAATCCTTAACAGACTCAATGGCTTCCACAACTTTCATGGAATCGGCACCGAGATCAAGCAAAGTGCCCAAGATCATATCTCCCGAGATTCCTGCCATTTGACAATCTATAATAGCGATCCGCTTATCACTTTCCATTTAAAGTACCCCTTTATTTCAAAGGATGATGTCGAGTTATGGCTATGGTAGTTGGCAAGAGGGAATGATAATGAGAGAAGTGTTGAAGAAGCTCAGAAAAGGTAAAATTTCAATTGAAGAGGCAGAACGGCTTCTTAAAGTTTTATCTATTGAAGAAATCGGCAACCTGGCAAGGATAGACGTTGGGCGCGAGTTTAGGAAAGGTATCCCGGAGGTCATCCTTGCGGAAGGAAAAATGACGGGTGACTTAGCAAGAATAGCGTTGAGGGTGTTAAATAAAAAAGGTAGAGCCATTATTAGTCGTGCCACAAAGGAGCAGATCCACGCCTTAAAAGAAGAATTTCCCAGTGGAGCTTTGGTACAAGTGGATGATAAGGTTGGGTTGATGGTCATTAAAATGAAGGATTTTGAGGTTCAGAGAACTGGTGGAAAGGTTGGGATCTTAACGGCCGGGACTTCTGATATTCCTGTGGCTGAAGAAGCAAGGGTCATAGCTGAGGAAATGGGATGTGAGGTCATAACAGCTTATGATATAGGTGTCGCAGGGATTCACCGGCTCTTTCCCCCACTCAAAGAGATGATTGAGAAGGAGGTGGATGTGCTTGTGGTCGTTGCAGGGCGGGAAGGAGCACTGCCTTCTGTAGTTGCAGGGATGATCGACACCCCCATCGTGGCGGTTCCAACCTCGATAGGATACGGTCTCGGTGAAAAAGGTGTCAGCGCCTTAATGGCCATGCTTCAAGCCTGTTCGCTCGGGCTTGCAGTCGTAAATATCGATGGTGGAGTTGCTGCCGGGACCATAGCCGCTCTAATCGCTAATCGAGTAGCTAGATTCAAAGGAAACGAAGTCAAAGAATCCTATGATAAATGAGTTCTGTAAACGTTATTTTAAATACGATTAAGTTCACGTGAAATATTTAATTCGTCTGAAAAAGAATTTAAAATGTTTGAGGGCAATCTTCCCAAAGGAGGCTAGATCGTTGAGTAAATGGGAAGTATTCTATTTTGAGAAAGCGGGAGAACAAAATACCGTCTATGTCATAGAAGCCGTTAAAGCAAGGGTGAATCGAGGCGATGTGACATATATTGTCATCGCTTCCAATTCAGGGAAAACAGCCCTTAAACTCTTAGAAGCATTGAAGAATAAAGATGTTAAGATCATTTGCGTAACCGAGTCGCCTCAAAGACTTGATTGGAAGGCACAATGGCCTACAATAACTGAAAAAACCAGGAAACAATTAAAAGACCTGGGAGTGGTCGTGGTTGAGAACAGTCCCTATGCGTCTTACTGTTCTGTTTTGGATAACAATCGTTGGGAAACCCCAAGTCCCAATACCCTCGTTTACATGACTTTCAGAACCATCGGAGGGGCAGGGCTCAAGGTTGCTATGGAAGTAATGTTTATGGCCTGTTGGGCAGGTGTAATACCACCGGGAGAGAACGTGATCGCAATAGGTGGGACAGAAAGGGGAGCTGACACCGCAATAGTAGTGCGGTCAGCTTTCCAAGAGAACTTCTTTGCAAAGGAAGCGAGTAAACGCCCTATGATCCGAGAAATCCTAGCATGGCCAATTGAAAAACAATGGCAAGATGAACCGTTCTAAAATGAGAAAGTTAAAAATTGAAAAGTCCCTTTGAATTGAAGGGAATATATAAGAGGAAAATAATTGCCGCCCCGACACAGACCAATAAATAAATTCCTACTGTATTAATAGGTCATGAATCATTTAATCTAGCTTTAACAACCGGACCGCGTTTTCTCCAAAAATGTTCTCTTTTTCCGGAAGATCCAGCTCCTCAATGCTCGTGACTGACTGTTCGAGGTTTCCTATCTGATGGGGATAGTCGCTCCCTAAAACCAGATGATTGGATCCCATGAATACAAAGGCACATGTTAAAGCTGGTGGGTGGAATGAGACTGTGTCTAGATATGTAAGCTTGAGATATTCGCTTGGGAGTTTTTTGATATGCTTTTTGCACTCTGGATAGGCTCGATATCCATTATCTATCCGTTCTGCGAGATATGGCATGGTCCCGCCAGCATGAGCTAAGACAAACTTCAACTTGGGGTATTTTTCAAACACGCCACTGAACACCAGCCGAGTTATTGCTAATGTCGTATCAAACGGAAACCCAAGAAGCGGGACAAGTCGGTAGTCCTCGAACACGTGCCCATAGACAGGAGTTGTGGGATGGATAAATAAGGGGACATCAAGTTTGCTCGCTCTTTCATAAAGAGGCCAGAACTCAATTGCGTCTAAACATTTCCCTGCAACATTCGAGAAGATCGTCGCTCCACTTAGTCCAAGTGTTGTGACCGCTCGTTCCAATTCACAGACCGCACTACTTACATCCCGCATGGGGAGCGCGGCCAAGGCCGCAAATCGCTCAGGATAAGTTTCGACAATTGTTGAGAACTTGTCGTTGACAATTTTTGCCAGAGCAACTCCTTGAGATATCGGCTCAATGCTATCTATCCCCGGGGTGGTCAAGCTTAATGCTTGCATGTCAATGCCACTTCGATCCATCTCCTTGAGTCGCATTTCAGGATCCGTGTGCGCCTTCTCAACAATGTTGTAATCCCCAGCATACTTGATCAGGATCCTTCCCAAGTGATCTCGTTCAACTGTGGGACTATGCTTACGTTTTTCCAATTCTTTGATGTACTTCACGGGAAAGAAATGATTGTGAATGTCAATCTTCATGTTATATGCCCCACTCTATTGGATCATTTTTTAGGGTTAGGCAAATTTTTAAGGAATTAATAGGGAAACAATGTTTATGATTTTTTCTGACCGGATTCAAAATAATAGAAGAAGGATTCTACTTTAACATAGGCATCTTGATTCCCTTTTTCTTTGCGATAGCGATAGCTTTCTCATAGCCTGCATCTGCGTGTCGCACAATCCCACTTCCCGGATCTGTGGTCAAGACACGCTCAAGGCGTACCTCGGCCTCTTTCGTCCCATCGGCAACAACAACCATTCCTGCATGGATAGCATAGGGGATTCCGACCCCACCGCCCTGGTGGACGGCCACCCATGTCGCTCCTGCCGCAGTATTCAGCAAAGCATTCAATATAGGCCAGTCCGCAATTGCATCAGATCCATCCTTCATCCCTTCGGTCTCACGATTGGGAGAGGCCACCGATCCTGTATCTAAGTGATCTCGTCCAATAACGAGAGGCGCCTTCAATTCGCTCGTGCGTACCATATCATTCATGACTTTCCCAAAGTGCGCGCGTTCCCCGTACCCAAGCCAGACCACTCGACTTGGAAGCCCTTGAAATTTAACCATTTCTTGCGCCTTTGTAATCCATCGAACTAAACGGGGATTATCCGCGAATTCCCGCTTAATCGCCTCATCTAATTTGAAAATATCTTCGGGTTCGCCACTAAGCGCGGCGTAACGAAACGGACCACGCCCTTCGCACAAAAGCGGGCGCACAAAAGCTGGAATAAACCCAGGATAGTAATTGTGAATATCTTGAGCGCCCCGTGGATCGTTCTGATCCTGCCAATACTCCTTTGCTTGCTGTCTTAAATTGTTGCCGTAGTCAAAACAGATTGACCCTAATTCTTTGAAATCAATCATTGCCTGGACATGCTTCGCCATGGATTCCCTTGCACGCCATTGAAACTCTTCTGGGTCCGCTTCACGCAACCTATTCGCTTCTTCAAAAGTCAATCCGGTTGGATAATACTGAAGATCGTCATGCGCCGAGGTTTGATCTGTAACAATGTCAGGGAGAATTTCTTTTTGACCTGCTTTCACCCGATGAACGATTTCAGGCAGAATTTCGGCGGTATTCCCCAACAACCCAATACTTAAGGGTTCTTTATTGCTTTTCGCTTCGAGTGCAGCTTCAAGCGCCTTATCAAGATCTTCCATCATGGTATCCAGATAGTTTGTTCGAATGCGACGAGTGATGTGGGATTCGTCTATCTCCACAATGATTCCAACACCCTCGTTCATTTTGATGGCGAGTGGTTGTGCACCTCCCATTTCCCCCAAGCCGCCCGTTAAGACCAAACGCCCCCGCAAGGCCTCTTTTTCACCGAAATGTTGGGCCGCAAGTTCAGCGAGGGTTTCATAAGTACCTTGGAGGATGCCTTGGGTCCCAATATAAATCCACGAACCTGCTGTCATTTGGCCATACATCGTAAGGCCTTTTTCTTGCAGTTCTCGGAAGTATTCCCAAGAAGCCCAGTGCGGTACAATAAGTGAGTTGGCAATTAAAACCCGGGGGGCATCAGGATGGGTCTTGAATATTCCAACTGGCTTCCCTGATTGGATTAATAGGGTTTCATCATTCTCTAATTCTTTTAACGCTTTAACAATGGCATCGAAGGATTCCCAATTTCTAGCAGCCTGACCGGTTCCACCATAGACGATGAGCTTTTCCCAATCCTTAGCCACGTCTGGATCCAGATTGTTCATCAACATCCGCAAGGCGGCCTCTTGCCCCCAACCCTTACAACTTAACGTGGTTCCCGTCGGGGCTTTGACTGGCTTTCTCATGATCTTCACCATTCTTCAGTTGTGACAAGCAGAATTAAAAATCTTATCCCGCATTTGCAAGGATGTGAATTATGAATGGTCAGTAATATTGTATTTCTAAAAAAACTTCCTTTTTGGCTAGACATGGTATCTCGTAATATCATTTATGTTTGTTTTTTTGATAAACATGATTAACCCATTAGGAAATCTTAGTACCAAACCTAAGCAGCTAATTGCTTGTATATTTCGGGAAAAACCTTAAAAACTAATAGAATAAAAGATTTACACAAAATAAAATTTGGAGGAATGGACAAGTGATCAAAAATGAGTACGCATACGCGGGAATCATAATAGCCCTTATTATAGGAATGGGAGTAGGTTGGGCAATCAGAGGACCTGGTGCTGAAGTTCCGGAAGCCAAATTTCCAGGACCGGACTTTCCCCCAGCGGGTACAAAAATTATTCACGGCATGGACGCGGCCTATCCACCATTCACCGAAGTAGATCCTACCGGTAAAGCAGTTGGATTCGATGTCGAAGTCGTTGATTGGATTGCTGCAAAATATGGCTGGGAAGTTGAACACAAAGCATGGGATTGGGCGGCTATCGTAACAGCAGTGTTGGAAGGTGACCTCGATTTTGTCGCGTCAGGGATGACCCACACAGCCGCAAGAGCCGAAAAAGTGTGGTTCACACTTCCATACTATACATACATCCACCAACTCATTGTCTCTGTAGACGATTTGCGAACATGGGAAGATGTCCTAAACTCTGGTGATACCATCTCATGCCAGCTGGGAGCCACATCAGATGAATGGGCAGAAAAACTACTTGCAGAAGGGTACAACTTCGAGAAACTCGCACTAGACTCCTATGAGCTCGCATTTGAGGCAGTGTTAGACGGGCGAGCAACTGGGTGTATAAGCGATAGCGGGTTCACCGGCCCATACTTTAAAAGAAATCCAGAGGTAGCTGGAAAGCTTAAGATTCTTAGTACAATTGGTGGGTATGAAGTGTATGCTTATGCAACGAGACCAGAGGACTATGGTTTGAGGAATGCCCTGAACCACGCATTGGCGGAATTAATGGCATCTCCTGAATGGGACGCAATGAAGGAAAAGTGGGGCGTATAACGCAATTATAAATCTTTTTTTCCTTTTTTTCCTTTTTTTCCTCTTGATTTGAGTTGAAATCGAGTGAAATTTCTTTTATCACTGTAAAAATACTACAAATAAAAGTAACAATTGTTTGAGATGATCTTTCTATTAAAAAAGTTTAGTAGTTAAAATGCCAATTAATAACTATTACTTCCCGAATAAGCTGGTTAATTGTCGGTAACTTACAATTATTTCTTTAAACCAATTATTTACGCTCGATTAGAAGCTTTGACAGAAAACTTAAGTATTCACAACAATTGAAGAAAGTTGAGGTAAAATGAAGATAATAGTTGTCGACAACGTTTATTTAGAAGAAAAACATATTCAAAGGCTACAATCACTTGGAGATCTAGAGGTCTATAGTGATTTACCAAAAACGACCCATGAATTGATTGAGAGAATCGAAGGGGCGGATATTGCAATCGTTGGTTGGAGTCAATTCACCAGTGATGTTATAAATAAAGCAAAAATCCTGAAAATGATCGCCATATGGGCTACTACATGTCATTATGTAGATCTCGAGACTGCGAGGGTAAAAGGCATCGTAGTTTGCCATTGCCCAGGTTATGGTACGGATGCCGTTGCTGAACATACTATAGCGTTATTGTTGACTTTAATCAGGCAATTACCAGAAACCGACAAGCATGTGAGGAGTGGCAAGTTCGATTGGCGGCCATTTAGCAGCCGTGAACTCGCAGGAAAGACTCTTGGAATAATAGGAACAGGGAAGATAGGCCTTCGAGTAGCAGAGATAAGTAAAGCGTTTAAAATGCAAATTTTAGCATATGATAAATATCCGAATTTGAAGAAAGCCAAAGAAATCGGGATGAAATATGTCGACATGCCTACGTTATTAAAAGAAAGTGACATTATAACTCTTCATGTCACTTTAACCGTGGAAACGGTAAATCTAATAGGAAAAAAAGAAATCGCCGCGATGAAAGACGGGGCAATTATAATTAACACTAGTCAAGGCAAAGTAATAGACGAGAAGGCTTTAATTGACGCTTTACAATCGAGGAAACTCTCTGGTGCAGGTCTTGATGTGTTTAGGGAAGAGCCTCCAGCCAAAGATAATCCATTATTCAAACTAGAGAATACGATCCTTTCCCCGCACACTGGTTTTCATACTGTTGAGGCAATTAGACGTAAAACTGATATTTTAATTGATAATATTGTGAAATTTATAGAAGACCAGCCACAAAACATTTGTCAACCAATAGATTTAGAATAATATGAACTCGGTGGACGTCTCAAACTGGAAAGGTTTGGATTGAGATGCACTTAACGAATGAAGAAGAACAAACACTCCAAGGAGAATTTGGCAAAGGAATGCAAAAAGCAATGGAATTACTCGTTGCAATAGGAGATGCCTATGATGCGGAACGGATGATTCCCATAACCCGGGCTCATGCGGCATCAAGTGGGCAAGAAGGGGATCTCTACTACGTCGAACTATTGGCAAATGGAGGTGCCACATGTCGAGTACCAACATCAATCAATCCCGTTTACGATGTGGAGTATTTCGATCGCATTATCAAAATCCCAGAAGAAAAGGCGGAAGTCCCTGTGAGAGTACGGGAGGCCTATAAGCGAATCGGCGCGATCTTAAGCTGGAGTTGCATTCCCTATATAACTGAAAACATTCCACTATACGGTGAAACCGTGGCGTTTTCTGAATCCAGCGCTACTCCCTATGTCAACTCGGTGATAGGAGCGACAACAAATCGGGAAGCCGCTCAAAGTGCCTTAGCGGCCGGTGTTATTGGTTCAACGCCTTTATATGGACTCCATCTCAAAGAAAACCGCAAAGGAACCTTCTTAGTGGAGGTAGAAGCTACTTTAACAGATGAATTTGATTATAGCCTCTTAGGGTATTATGTTGGGAAGCATATTGGCTATGAAATCCCAGTTTTCACGGGAATAGCAAAGCGGCCAACAACAGAGGACCTTATCAACCTTTGCGCTATTTTAAACACGTCCGGAGCCGTATCCATGTTTCATATCCCTGGAATAACTGTGGAAGCTCCAACACTTGAAGAGGCCTTTCAAGGGGACACTCCTAAGGATAAAATGACTGTGACGGATCACGACCTAACCCAAACCCATGAAGAAATTCAAACAACAAGCGGAAAAATCGACTTTATCCTACTTGGGTGTCCACATTACACCCTTAAACAAGTTGCAGAGGTAGCAAGGCTTTTAGAAGGAAAAAAAATCCATCCTGATGTAGGATTTTGGATTTGTACATCAGCTACCGGAAGACTTCTAGCCAAAAGAGCTGGTTACGTCGATACAATCGAGAGGGCTGGAGGCCATGTTGTACCAGATACCTGCATAGACGAACCTTGTTTTTCGCATATGTACAAAGAGAAAATAGCTGTAACAGACTCACCAAAGTGCGCCTACTATGGAGTAGGGCCAAGATTCAAAGGAGCGGTTGTTGTGAGGTTAAAGGACTGTGTTGAAGCCGCAATAAAAGGACAATGGGGATGAAAAGAGTGGAAGTCACACTGAAATGCCATAAAATTGTCGGGGGTTGTGGGGAGGGAGAAGCTATTGTTTCCACCGATCCAATCTGTTTCTACCTCACAGATCCTAAAACTGGGATCGTTACAGAACGTGATCACGACTTAGAGGGGAAAAATCTTGCAAATAAGATCCTCGTACTTCCATCAGGAAAGGGTAGTTCGGTAGTACAAATTGATGGGCTCTTCAAACTTGCAAAAAACAAGGTCGCGCCAAAAGCCATGATTGTTCAGAACGTTGAGACCGTTCTCATTACCTCTGCAGTAATAGCAGAGGTTCCGCTTGTAGATCGATTAGAAAAAAGCCCGTTCGAAGCCATTCATACCGGTAATTATGTTAAAGTAAATGCAGACAAGGGTTTTGTCACTGTAACAATGCAGACATCTTGAGTTTCGTTGTCCTAAGGTGATTACGATATTGGCTTCATTCTAGCTACCAGATCCTCTCCGATTCACTTTATTATGGTTGATATATGAAGATAATACTTTATTTCAATGTATTATCTCAAAACCGGGAATCTTAAACTTATTCTCAATTAATCTGAACACAACGGTTGCAACTGTGGCCATTGCAGCATAAATCAATCCAGCCGTTAGAAAAATTTGGATAGGACGGAAATGTAGGGAATTGAAATGCCTTGCAACGGCGAAGATCTCATATACACCTATATAGCCGGCTAGGGAGGAGTACAAAATTAAATAGATGATCTCGTTTGAAATGCCCGGAAGTGCCCTTCTTAACGCTTGCGGAAGGATGATATTTATTATTTCTCTTCCCTTTCTCATACCTAGGGCTTGGGCAGCCAATGATTGCCCAACATCGATTGACTGGATGGCCCCCCGGACATATTCTGATTGATACGCCCCAGTACACAAAATAAAGCCTAACACTGCTGACCAGAATGAAGGGAAGAATATACCCAATTTTGGTAAGGCAAAGAAAATAATAAAGAGTGTAACAACGAGGGGCAATCCCCGAATAAGTCCTACTATACCAGAGGAGACATAAACGAGCGGCATTGGCCCATAAACTCGAGCTACAGCGAGTCCAATCGCTAGAAGTACGCCGAGGGGGATAGTTGGTATCAGTAGCTTTACTGATAAAACCCATCCGTCGATGATTTTATCAAGAAAGAGTTCCCAGAAACTCATTAGCGCTTCCTCTCATACAGCTCAGCGATGTGTTTAAAGAATTGCCTTGTACTTTCATGTTTGCTGTTCTGAATAAGGTCAAGAGGGGATCCTTGTTCTATTATCTTTCCATCTGCCATATAGATCATCTCATCCCCTACAGACTGGGCGAATCCCATCTCATGAGTCACAACGAGGCTCGTCAGTTTTTCCTGTGCCAATTGTTTAATGACATCAAGAACTTCGCCAATTAACTGAGGATCCAAAGCAGAGGTGGGTTCATCATAAAACATGATGACTGGGTTCATAGCATGTGCGCGGGCTATGGCAACTCGTTGTTTTTGTCCTCCTGAGAGTTCAGCAGGGTACTTATTGGCATGTTCCTCAAGCCCTACTTTCTGTAACTCTTTCAGAGCACATTCTCTTGCTTCTTCCTTTTCCATACCCTTCACAATTTCTAGACCAATAGAGACGTTTTTTAAAGCTGTTAGATGGTTGAACAGATTAAACTCTTGAAAAACAAATCCAATTTTTTGTCTTACCAAATTGATATCTTTTGTTAAAGTTGTTATTTCTTCTCCTTCGAGCCACACATGCCCCTGATCTGGCTTGGTTAACATGTTTAAACACCGCAGGAGCGTGCTTTTACCCGATCCGCTAGGTCCACAGAGGATCTTGATCTCTCCTCTATGGATTTCAAAGGAGACCCCCCTCAATATGTCATTGTTGCCATAAGTTTTATGAATGTTTTCCGCTTTTAATACAACATTTTTGGACATTTCACATCACATCCGCCCTACTAACCCAGGAATTCTGGTCTTTTCGTAAACTATATTGAGGAATTTATTTCCTCCGTAGGTTAAAACGATGAAAAGTGCGCCAGCGAAGAAGTAAGGAATAAGGATCTCATCTGTCGATGCGACAACATATCGGGTCCTGGTTAAAATTTCTAACACACCTAATGTGAAGCAAATAGCCGAATCTTTCAATATAATCGCATATTCATTCGACCAGCCTGGGATTGCGACGCGCAAAGCCTGGGGGAGTTGGACATGGTAAATCCCTCGGTAATGAGTCATCCCGATAGCCCGGGAGGCGACATATTGGCCTTCACCAACCGCAGTCATAGAGCCACGAAAGACTTGAGATTGATACGCACCACTTCGAATGCCTAAAACAAGGATGCTAGTGACCAAGGTACTTAATTTTCTGCCCAGAATGAGTGGGAAAATTCCCCAATAGAACAAGAAGAGGAGTACGAGTAAAGGTACACTTCTGAAGAACCACACATATACGTCGAGGAATGCTTTGAGTTCTTTATTGCCATAAATTTGACTAATCGCGGTGGGGAGACCCAATACAAATCCTATACCCAATCCTCCAAAGACTAACCCAAACGTCCAAGGAATGCCCCATGTAATGTAAGGAAGATAATCCCAGACAGTACCCACATATTTCACCAAAGAGATCTGTGCCCCAACTTACCTATTTAAGCTTAGAGGTCTTGAATCGGAAGAACTCAATGAAGAACATGTAATTCATTCAAGAAGACCTTAATAGCAAAGAGAAGAAGTTATCAAAATTTCTTAATTGATCACTCTGATATCTTTCCTATCTTCGACACATATTTCTTATTTTAAAGAAAACCTTTTTACTTCTAATACATTAAAAATATTATTTTCCAAGCTGACCAAGATATAACAAATCACTTATTATCTGATAGATAGAGACTTAAAAACCACTAAATATTTCAATTTCTTCATAAACAATCTTCTAAAGGTTTATTTTCTGATATTGAAGCAAATATATGTTAATGGCTTCATAAAGCAATATATTCTAATTTATATAACGCAAATAAGATAAAAATGATACTAATCACTCATTTGTATAGTAACTGTGACTTTATTGAAGAAGTAATACAGTTTCTTAAGGGGGTCATATTGGCTTACTTGAAAGCTGCTCAATTTTACGATCTCTTTGCTATTGGAAAGGAGCAAGAACAGGCGTTTTACAGGCAGATTGCACAGAAGGTTGGATCACCAGCCTTGGAGCTGGGAGTTGGTACGGGGATCTTCGCTTTTCTCCTCGCAAACGATGGAATCGAAGTAGTAGGAATCGATACCTCACCATACATGCTGAAAGAGGCGCGAAGAAAACTCCAACAAGCACCCCCTACGATTGCAAATCGGCTTACATTCCTAAAAGAAGATATGACCGATTTTCAACTGAATCGAATTTTTCGACTTATATACATCCCCTCTCAGAGCTTTCAATACCTGGATACACGGGAAAAGCAGGTTAACTGTCTACATTGCATTCACAACCATCTAAACTCACAAGGACAGTTCGTTTTCGACATTTGGGTCGGTCAAATTGATGCTTCTGGTACATGGCGGCGCCTAGAGACCATACCATTACCTAAAGGAGGAGCAATCACACGTTCCATTTCCACACGGATTCTCGAGTCGGAGGGGATCATCGATACTACCTTACGATTCGATATTCTCGATAATACGGGACAATTGCAGAAGACTTATTGGGACCGATCCCACCTGGCAATTCTTACCATAGAAGAGATGCAGCAGTTGCTTGGCAAGGCGGGATTTCATGTTGAGAGTCTTTACTCGTCTTTCACCCAGGATTCTTGGATACCAAATGCCAACCAAGCTATCTTTGTTGCAAGCAGAGCTTCGACCTAGCGTGTTCAAATAAATTTCTGCAGTTTGAACACGTTTCCTAGTATTGTTACATAAGGCTTTTATCAGATCAAGGACTATTAAAGCAACAGAATCTTTGTTGAGACCATACAAATACAGCTCATCTGTTGTTTCAGAAATTTCTCTTAACACAATAAAGCAACAACTGTAATGATAGGACAGCTCTCCATCATAAGAAAAATAAAGGTACAACTGCAATAATGTGAGTTCTTATAGCGAATACTTTCCATACTGTGCAAGATTCTGGAGGGACTTGTTGATTGCTCGATCATGGAGAAGATCTCCCACTCCTAAAATCTAAAACAGATGGACAGAGAACAAAATTATACACGATCTCTCTAGGAGGCTCTATCGCCCAAAATTTGATCTGGGTGTATGTCCCTTATTTCGCCATTGCACTTGGTGCTGGTTATTCGGAGCAAGGACTCATTACTAGTGTCAGGACCCTTGGAAATTCTCTTACACAGAGTCTTTGGGGAACACAATCAGACAAACATGGGCGTCGACCCGTATTAATCTTCGGTTACGTGATCCTAGCCCTTACAGCACTCTCGTTCACCTTTTCGGCCCATCTCAACCTCAGCATGTTCGTAGTGCTTGTAGCAATCCAAGGGTTCTGTGGCTTTGCTGTGGTCACTGGCGGAGTGTGGAACAGCACACTTGGAGACATAGCATTAGAACGGGAACGAGGGGCGGTCCTCGGGAAAATAATTAGCTTTGGTGTGTTTGGTTCGGTTCCAGTGATCATGCTCTTCGGCTATCTCCTTGATCGTCAAGGTCTAACAGGCCCAAATCAATACCACTTAGCTTTTTTAGCAGCAAGCGCGGTAATCGTATTCACTATTCTTCTGATACTTATCTTGAAGGAAACCCTCCAAAAGAGACCTTTAGAGGCTCTACCTCCTCCTTGGCGCATCATTCGACAACACCGAAGGTTTAGACGGTTCCTGACCATCGATGTCACGTTTATTTTTTTCATGGCAATGATGTGGCCTTTGTTTCCATTTGTCATCAAGGAAGTTGTTCAAGCAACAAACACTCAATTAAGTATGATTTGGGCGGCTTGGATGTGCTTCGTGGCAATGGCGCAAAAATTCGGAGGAGCCCTTAGTGATCGGATGGGAAGAAAACCTCTAATAATCTTTAGTCGTTCTCTATTGTTTGTGGTGCCATTTCTTTTTGCGCTTTCAAGCCGATGGCCATCGTGGAAGTTGCTTCTAGTAGCGCAATGTTTTGGAGGGATTGGTTGGGGTCTTTCATTGCTTTTAGAAAATATGATTGCTCTTGACCTAGCTCCAACAGAACAAAAAGCCCTGTTTACTGGGACTACCTTTACATTTACAGGGATCGCAGGTTTTATGGGAGCTCTAATTTCTGGAACTACTACTCAGATCCTAACTACCAATTTTGGAGCGCTCAGTGCTCTTGTCAAGATGTTATATGTTGCAGCAGTGGCACGGTTGATTTTAGGGTTGGCACATGTTTTAGTTGATGAAACCGCACCTGCCAAAGGAAGTGCCAGTCTAAAATGATAAGTTTAAGGAAAAGAGCAGATATTTAGTTTGAAACTGTAAAATTTTGAGATACAATCCGGGAGATATCGTATATGCCTTTAACATTATCCTATGTTGAATAACTTAACCTCACCAACTTTTCTGAGTAGAAAATTACCATTCATTTTGAATTGATGTGGAGCATTGATAGTAAATCTATTCCAAGCCGTTGAATGGCTTCAAATTCGATTTTTATAACCCCATTTTCTGTTTATTTTTTCTGAGATGACTTTGCAAGACTTCAAACTGATCCCAGTATCTGATTCATGGATATCTTTGATGAACTGATCAGATTCCATGATTTCTTTCCATTGTTGTTTTCGCTTTTCCTCTGCTCGTTTTTTAAACAAGCGTTCAACTATCATAGCTAACTTTTTAGTTGTGAACTTCATTATATTAGCAATCCCTAAATATTAGCTACAATTTGCGAATTTTACTTTAATTAGAAGCCATAACGATTAAACAGCCCTGAAATCTCATATAATACATCAAAGTTAATTTTAACTATTTATGCTGTTATTATTGGCTTTTGTTACTGTTTGAGGAGATTGTGAAATTGTAGACAACTATTTTTGGCTCATTAATAGTTATTGTGTAGTGTTATTGATTTTGTTTTGGAATTCTCTCGTACTACAAGCATTAAAGCAAGATAGTTTCGAAGATGTCGGGTAAGTAAAAAGTTCTGTTTTACATGATGGTACCCGTTTTCGCCCAACTGTTTTGCTAATTCCGGATGCCGTAGGAGAAGTTTAATGTGATATGCTGCTCCCTCAATCGAATGTACGAGGAAGCCAGTGATTCCATGACGAACTTGGAGTGGAATCCCACCAACTGCTCCGCCGATTATGGGTTTCTTCTTCCAAAGTGCTTCAGTAACGGTTAAACCAAATCCCTCTTTAAGGGACTTCTGAACTACCACAGCTGAAGCTCGCTGGAAGGCGTTGATTTCCACATCACTAAAAGGGGGGAGGTTCAAAAGATGGATGTCCTTGTCAGTTTGGGCAATTTTTGAAAGTTCTTCGAACATGGGTTTACCTTCGGGATCATCTGTGGCAAACCCCCCAGCTAGTACAAGTTGACAATCGATACTCTCTTTAACACGCCTATAGGCTTGGATAACTCCTCGAGGATCCTTCCATTTATCAAATCGAGAAACTTGGGTGATTATTGGTTTCTCAAGAGGGATATCAAATTGTTGTAAGACTCTCTCGATAGTCTCTTGCGAGAGGTCTTGGTTCTTTGGGGAGAGGGGGTCAATTGATGGTGGGATCAAGAATTGGGGTACAGGTAATCTAGGGTCACAAAAGCGAGCGGTATGAAAAATGGTTGCATCATATTGCTCAATAAAGGGCTTTAAAAAACCCCATACATCCTCTCTAGAAGTAGATAAATCAATGTGACAACGCCAGATCCATTTGCCGAGATCTTTTCCCCGTCTCATTTTAACAAATGCCGCAGGTTGCGGATCGTGGATTATTATAAAATCAGCATCCAAGGGAGAAAGACGCTCTGCATTCTCTTGGTTTATCTTCAAATATAAGCGGAACATCTGTTCTGTGAATTCAATTGGTTCCCCTTGTAATGCGTTATGCATCGACTTGGTTATCATGAAAAACTCATCCGTGCCTGTCAAGATTCGCCAATCTGAGTTTAGTCCCAAGGAATTCATCAGAGGGTTGAATCGATGCAAAATCTCTGCGACTCCTCCGCCTTCGGCTGTGGCATTGACATGAATAACCGAAGAACCCCGAAGTGCTTCAGCTAGGGCCTTTATCTCTTCAACGGCGTCTCGTCCTATAATTGGCTCATAATCTTTAAGTTGTGGTGGAGTTTTCGTTATTTTCGATTCCCTCCTGAGGTTTCATCCTCAATTATTGACAGAATGGCGCGGCGAATCTCTTCCATAGTCAGCAAGTAGGGATCCAATTCAGCAAGACGGTTCACTAAGCTTTTGTTCTCTGAATTAGCTGCTATCCACATAGTAAAATCATCAGATAAGTCTAAATCTCCTCGAATGGGGCGAATCCCAGCCCTGGGCTCAACAAAATGATGGTAAATATAACTTTCATCAACCTGTTTGAGAATGTTAGCAAATTCTGCTAAGTTGTCAGCGAAATGGTTTGTTGGGAAAATAAAGCGTGTTATCGTGTGAAATTGGAACTCATCTCCCCGTAGAGCTTGTTGACGACCTTGAGGTCTCAATAAGAATTCTTCTATAACCAATTCGAGTTGATTTCTCAATTCGGTAATATTCCTTAGTTGATAGGGATCAATAGCTGTTAAATGTTCACTAAGTTCTTTTTCTTGGAGGATTTCTTTAGTCCAATTGCTGAAGTCGTTGGTCCGCTTTGAGATAGTTTCATATGTCTTGAAGAGCGGAGTCAGCATATGAAATGCAATTGAAAGATCATCTACAGACCGTATGCCATCTAGAAGTTCAGAAAGGTTAGAGGCACGTTTTCTCGCAAACTCTAATATTGTTGTGGTTCTAAAAAATCTGAAAGGTTGTTCTTTTACCGAATTGGCCACCACCCACTGCTATACAATTAGATGGGACTTGAATTGAAGAAGGTGCATTAAAAGAGAAATACAACCTAAACCTTTGTTGGATAACGATTTGCCAGCAAGGGGACCTTCACAAATTTCATTGGTGAGAGGATTTCAGACAACAATTTTTTCTGTTCTTTTGTCAAAAATATGCATTTTTTCTTTCTTAAATTGCATCCAAATATCTTCTCCGGGATCCACTTTAAATTCTGTATCGGCTTCAGCTTTGAATCGATAATCATCTATGACGATGTCTACAATGACCATATTTCCAAGTGGTTCAGTTACAAAAACTTTCGCTTGAACTGCGTCTTCTATTGATTTTGTACTCAAAATAATGTCGTCTGGTCTAATTCCAAAAATCACTTCATTACTTGTGGCATTTTTCTTGATAATATCACTAATATGGGAGACATTTATTATGCAACATCCTGCATCTATCAAACCCTTTCCATCCTTTTCTACATAACTCCCGGGCATAAAATTCATTGGAGGGGACCCAATAAACCCTCCAACAAATAGATTAGTAGGGTATTTGTAAATTTTCTCTGCGGTGCCAACTTGCTGTAAAAGCCCTTCATTAAAAAGCGCAATTCTGTCAGTCATTGTCATTGCTTCAACTTGATCGTGTGTCACATAGATGGTTGTTACTCCTATATCCTTTTGTAAGGCTTTGAGTTCTGCTCGCATGTACACTCTGAGCTTCGCATCTAGATTCGAAAGCGGCTCATCCATCAAGAAAACCATCGGTTCTCTAACTATAGCTCTCCCTAATGCAACTCGTTGCTGTTGCCCGCCACTTAATTCTCCGGGCTTTCTGTTTAAAAGTTTTCCAATTTGTAAGATTTCCGCCACTTCTTTCACTTTTTTTGGAATTTCCTCCTTTGGATATTTCCCCATTCGAAGTGGAAAAGCAATATTGTCATATACTTTCATGTGGGGATATAAAGCCCAGTTTTGGAACACCATAGCGACGTTTCTGTCCTTTGTGGGAATCTCATTAACCAGCTGGTCACCAATAAACACATTCCCACTAGTTGGTGTTTCAAGTCCTGCAATGCATCGCAGTGTGGTTGTTTTGCCACATCCAGAGGGTCCTAAGAGGGCCACGAATTCTTTGTCGTGAATATGTAAATCAATATCTTCTATTCCCCGGACTTCACCAAAATATTTCGTTAGTTTTTCGAGCACAACTTCAACCATTAACCCGCCTCCATGCGGATTATCCTAATTGTAGCCTTATTAGGTATTTTGGTTTCTCGATAATTTAGAAAAGGAAGTCTATCCTGTTATTATTTAGCAAAAAACATGACATCCTTTTTTAACTTTCATGTTTTCGATAGACCCAACTTACCCAACTAAAAGTGTGGACATTCTCCACTTTGATAAATGTGAATGCATTCACATCTAAAAGAAAGAGAGACCAGTATTCTCTATAACCACTAATACCAATTAAAAACTCTTCTTCGGTATGCAGGTTAGCGTCTGAATGTTTACATGGCCGAGACCTAACCGCTCACTGTATCCTTCCGCCCACTCGAAGTTATCGGCAAGCTCAGCTTAAGTATCCTTTGAGCTTTACCCCAGCCTGGATTGTACGATACACGGTTTCTATATAGGTGGGGAGTCCATCATCATTCATGGCTTTTTTTAGGATTTAGCCTTGCCATACTTATTTGGTCAAATCACGTATCCTAGCCTATTTTTCCCTTAACAAAAGCCCATCGCTTTGTTTCATCTTCTTAATGTCTTGAAAGAAAATGAACCACATCTGCAACCTACCAGAGGATCTTAAAGGCTACTAAAACGTTGAGAATCCTAGTATCCCGAGATTGAATTTCAGAAGTCTGATAAAAGTCGGTTTGATCAAGGATTTCATCAATGAACTAATCTGGAACATCCCAATGAAGGGATTTTCACCTTGATTGGGCTATTGGTGTCACCGTAAAATAGACACTGGGTTAGTATATATTTTTCCTTATTCGTCCAACATGCTTAAAAATTCGTGTCTCACTAAGAAAGAGCAATGAAATCCCACAAGTTAACTTTCCCTCTTGAATTGCGCGTGTTATTTGCTCATCTCTATCAGAAACTCCTCTGCAACTCGGGTCAGCTCTTTAGTCTCGGATTCCTCAATTGTGGGTAACACAGCATAGTTAGCAGTCTCCCTATTCTAGAATAATATCCGTAAGACTCGCCCATATTTCGGCTCGGTTAATTTGAGCTTTATTACTCGAAGCCCAAATAGTTACAACGTCCCTTCATGGGATCTAGGGCGTTCTCCTAACAAAAGAAGAATTGTGCGGGCCGCATGAAAGACTACATAGTATGTTCGATTGATAGCTTCTTCCAAAAAGCTTCCTTTAAGAAGATACTTAGCAGCTTCAAGATTAGAGCGCGCTTTGGCAAAATATTCATCTGCAATCGCAAAATTATATGCCTTCTCAGACAATCCTTACGCCTTCTTTTAAAATTGTTTCAATTAGGGGATCTTTCTTACTTTTTTTATATGATGTCGGAGTAAGAAATATCATGACCACCGGAATCGTTGTTTCAATGTAAATCGAGTCTAATTCTTGCTCCAATAGAGGTCGGAGTGTTGAATTGGCAACGACAAAAAGGTCAATGTCACTATCCGGGTGATGTGTGCCAGTAATCGTTGATCCGAAAAGAACAGCGTGTTCGATCTGATCCGTATGTTGGGTTAAGAGTTGAATTAATCGATCAATGATCTGCCGTCGGTACAAATATAGCATAACTTATCATAAAGTTAAGATTCTAAAAAGATTTGTATCCTAAATGAGAATTTAAAAGATTCATTTTGGTGGTTTTACAAAATACCTTTATGATCTCTTCTATTGGTTTCCCTTTCTTATTTTCTAAGTTGAGTCCTCCGCAAAAAAGAAGGGAAGATAACGTTTTCGTTTCACGAAACCACTCCCCAAACAAAAACAGGATCTAGATATGGAGAACAAATAAACATACATGACAAGTTTATTCATTAATTAACATTTCGAGTAGTGCTGCGTTAGCCCATGCTTGAAGGGGATTCGCTCTCACATAAAACAAATTTTTAGTAGGGATAGAGGGATCTATGATCCTATTATCAATGACTATATAGTATTCAGGAATTTTGTGAAGCTCTTTATATGTCCGAAGTAGTGCTTGCTTAATTTTCTCAGCTTGTAGAAAATAACCGAATTTTTGTAGCCCCGTATAGATAATCCAATTATCCTGAGGCCAAATCGAGCCCAAATGATAACTATACGGATTATAATCCGGGGCTAATACAGAGTGCGTCCGGATTCCGTAGGGCGTCCACATATCCTTTTGGAAAAGCCGGTTTATCACAAAGTCTCTTTTGTCATCATCAACTATTCCAGTGAAAAGGAGATGGCCTGCGTTTGAAGAGACAACTTTTTTCTGCTTTTTCGTACCATCAAGAGCTAACGCCAAATATTTTTCTCGAGGCATCCAAAAATCTTGGTTAAATTTCTTCTTTAATAATATTGCTCTTTTTCGTATTTCTTCACTAGCCTTGTCCTTATTTTTGTTGATTGCTTCCATAATAGAAATGATACTATAATATGCCGTGTAAACATATCCTTGAGCTTCAACAATAGCGACAGGGGGTTTAATTTTTAGTGAGTCCTCGCTACTATCTCGCCAACCTTGATGAAAAAGCCCATAGGGATTTTTTCTTTGGTATTCTATATACCCATCCCCATCAGTGTCACCATGTTGTATAATCCAAGTTAAGGCGGCAAGAAGGTTCTCCCAGATTTGGGAGATGAGTCTTATATCATTTGTCTCTTTGAGATACTTTTCAGCTAGAATTATGAAGAGAGGTGTGCTATCAATACTACCATAGTACGGAAATTTCCATTCGCATAATTCCGCTTGGTCTTGTGGATCAAATCGATATTCATGTAAAATCTTGCCTGGTTCTTCTTCAGATTTGGGATCTATAGACCTTCCTTGAAACTTTGACAACATCAAGAGAGTAGCCTTTGCGATTGATGGATCTATCTGTAACATCTGCCATGCGGATATGATCGAATCACGTCCAAAAAGGGTGTTATATCGTGGATACCCAGCGTTGAGATACCCATGTTTGCTTCTCAATGATTCGATGCCTTGGCGAAGTTGGTTTTTGAATTCTTCAAAGTTCATAGGACTCAACCTTGTCTATGCCGAGATATGGAATAAGAACGATTAATAGAACTTAACTTATTCCAATTGCCCTTGTGGAGAGGAAATTGCCAAAATAGGTTACACACGCCGTATCTCCGGCCCCAACTGATGTGGTGAATTTTTCCGCGAGATAGCTAGGCTCCACAACAATTTTTAACCCTTGGAACGTCTTACCATATGTCTTCTTGATCTCCTGAACGACTTTGATGCCTTTAGAGTTCAATCGCCTACTTTTGATTATTTTGAGGAGTTCGACTTGCGTTGGCGGTTTACCAACTTCTACACGAAAACATCCAGCGGCAGCTGCTTTTTTCATTGATTCTGCCATTTTCGAGGAAGATAATTCCTTTGATAAGGAAATATGGACGTCAGTTGTATGTAACCATACTGTCTTAAGGGCTTCAAATTGTTCAATAAGATAGCTTAGCATTTCGACTGGGTGTTCCTCGACCCCTGGGCCTTCGAAGGAATTGTAAATCTTGAGAAGCTCTTCTTCATTTAATGCAAGTGCATCGACATTCGTGTAAATATGTTCAACGAGCTTCTTTAATTCGCTTAATGTGTAGGTGGAAAATCCCCCAGTATCCGAAAAGGTCATTCCTACATTTCTTCGGAACTCTTCTAGAACATCACGATAGGTTTTGAGCAAATCAAACCGTTTAGTTCCAAATAACACGTGCACACCGACCAAGCCGAGGAGAATATCATCTCCAGATATCATCTTCTTTGCTTTCAAGAGTGAGGGGAGTACGTCATTTACGCGACGACCATTTCCTTTATTCAATATGTACCGTTCAGTCGTGCCATGTGTTACCTGGATAATGAGGGACAACGGAGTTTCCCTAACCTCCTCTCCTATAAACGATTCCCGTAGCGTATCAAGTTCTGCTTTGGAAATATTCAGTTGAGGAAGTGCTCCAAAGAAAGAAACGGAGAGTCCCTGTGTTTTTCCAGCAAGTGTTTCAAGAGCGGCATTCCCCCCTAAAGCGCTTTCGACGCTTACACCATGTGTCTCTAGTTTTTTCAGGAAGTGCCTTACTTCAGTTAGAGAGAGGTTATCAATCACTTCTTCTTCTCCCCTACCCTGACTTAAGAGAGCATAGGCATTCCTCAAACCGACCCCAAGATGCTCTTGTTCCTTGAGATGTGATAAATCTTGGAATGTGATCCAGTAGTCAGTCGTGGCTTCAACACCAATGAACATTTTTCGCATACTGGATTTTATTCAGCGTCCTTCTTTTTAATCCATCTCCCTTCAAAAATTACTTAGTTTTATAATTCAGTTTAAGTAATAATATTTATTAATATATTTTACAAATTATGATATTTTATTTATAACTTATTTATATAAGACCAAAATATCGAAAAGCGTATCAATCCCTTAAGGGAACAAAAACTATAATAATTCGTCTGCAGTGTGATTCTTTTGTAGGCATTGAACAGCCTTATCAATAAAGAAAAGCAAATGGAGGAAAAATCATGCGACCAACAGTTAAAAAACAAGTGTTCAGTGGAATTATACTCGTAAGTGTGTTTGTACTAGGATCCTTTGCCTTCGCTGGTTGTATAGGACAAGAAGAAGCAGTCTTCACTGTTGTAGGTCCGTGGTCTGGCGCCGAATATGAGGTCTTTAAACCTGTCTTAGACGCCTTTACCGAGAAAACAGGGATCGCAGTTAACTATACATCGATTCGAGCAGAAGACTTAGCAACACTCCTACCAGCCCAATTTGAAGCTGAGAAAACTCCCGGAGACCTTTTGTTCATGTGGGCATGGTGGGCCAAAGAACATAAAGATGATCTACTAGACCTTAGTGACATCATCGATATCAATGACTTTACAGAGGTTGCGAATCAAGGTATGGTAGATGGGGCAATGTATGCAGCACCATATACTGGGAAACTCAAGCCAGGATTTTGGTACAGAAAATCGTTCTTTGAAGCAAACGGTCTTTCAGTTCCTACGTCTTATGCAGAATTTGTTTCGCTCTGTGATAAGATTGAAGCTATTGATGGTGTGGAAACAGCAATTGCAAGTGGCGATGGTGTGGGATGGCCACTTTCCGATGTAACAGAGCACTTCTTGCTTGCTTATGGTGGCGTAGACCTTTTCGAGGGTCTGAAAGCTGGTACTGTTTCCTGGACAAGTCCTGAGGTTACAAAAGTCTTTGAGGATTATTTAGTTCCACTGATCGCGGATGGACACTTTAGTGAACCCAAAGAGTGGACATTGATCCTTGAAGATTGGTGGGCTGGCAAACATGGATTGTACTTTATGGGTAGCTGGATCACTGGGATGGTTGAAGATCCACAGGATCTGGGTGTCTTTTCATTACCTGAAGCAAAAGCCTTTGTCTTTGCAGGACCGGACTTCTTCTGTATACCAAAATACACTGATAATGAAAATGATGCCAAAGAACTCGCGCAGTTCCTCGCTGGTGCTGAGGGTCAGAAAATCCAAGTAGCCCAGGGTGGGCACGTTGCAACTCATCTTGATGTGAAGATGAGTGACTACAAAGCAGGCGTCGATCAAGAAGTAGGAGCGCTCTTAGAAGGAGCCACAACAGTTACAGATCTCGATGATACGATTGGTGGAGAATTCCAAACCAATTTCTGGGATCAATTGAAGTTTCTCTGGGTCCATCCCGAGGACTTAGCAACAGTATTAGCAGAAATCGAAGCGAAAGCATGAAAAAATCGAACAGGTGGGATTTTTAATTAAAACCCCCAAAACCCCCTACCTTTTTTTAACCCCATCTCTTGTGCTTATCTTATTGTTTATTATCTATCCGATCGTTAAAACGATTTCGTTCAGTTTTTTTTCTACTGAAGGCGAATTTGTGGGCTTTAATAATTTTATCGAAGTGTTAAAAGATCCAGATGTCGTGAATATGAATAGAATCGGATCTGAAATCCCCCCATGGGGCGCATTGGTCCATAATGCCATCTGGATTGCCCTTCACCTCCCCCTCTGTGTATTTTTAGGTTTAATATTCTCAGTCATTTTACAAGACGTTAAAGGGGCTTCAATAGTCAAATCAATCGTATTCTTGGGAATGGTGCTTCCGATGGCGATCGGAGGGCTACTAGCCGAATTTTTGTTCGATAAAGATATCGGGATTATCAATTTAATCTTAAGAAAAATCGGTATAACCTCCTTATCTGAAAAATCTTGGACCGCATGGCCAGAAACTGCATTATTAGCGACGATCCTGAGTGGGGTTTGGATGTGGACAGGCTTTAGCATGATCGTGTATTCTGCAGCTCTAGCGACGATCCCTAAGGAATATTATGAAGCTGCAGATATAGATCAAGCCTCATCCTTTCGCAAATTCATTCATATAACGGTACCTTTGTTAAAACCAGCAACCCTTACGATTGTCGTGATGAGCATTTTATATGAATTGAAGATTTTTGATGTGATCTTTGTGGCCACAGGGGGTGGACCAGGTGCAGCCTCGAATGTTCTTGCATTATTAATGTGGAAATTCGCATTTGTGGCATTCAAATTTAATCAAGCTTCTGTGATTGCAACCTTCCTGACTCTTCTGACATTACCAGCAGCAATATGGATTGCCAAATCTGCTGTGGCACAAAAATAATAGAAGAATGAATTGAAAAAGGAGATCAACGATGAAAATCAAATTTTCCAGGCTAGCAAAGCATCTTATAGCCGCGTTCATTGGATTTATCTGGATTTTACCAATTTTAGGTATTTTTATGGTTGCCATAAGGCCGATCCGTGAAGTGTTGGATGGTTGGTGGAACTTCAGAGAATTTCATCTCACCCTTGATAATTTTAAGAACGCATTAACCAGTCCGACGGCTCAACTCGGGTCAGGACTTAAGAATTCCATCCTCATTGCGAGTTTTGCCACAGTTATCCCAATCTTTATTGCAGCGTTAGCAGCATATAGTTTTGCACGCTTTACTTTTCGAATTCGTACCTATCTTTTCCTTGTCATTGTTGCCTTAATGGCGATGCCCCAACAAATGGTAGCAATCCCTATTTTTCAAATTCTTGCTAACCTCAGGCTTTTAGATTCTTATATAGGGTTGATCCTAGTTCATACTGCCTGGGGCCTTCCGTGGATTATATTATTTTTACGCAATTTCTTTCTGACCCTCCCAGCAGAAGTGGAAGAAGCTGCGCGGGTGGATGGAGCTTCCGATTTCACCATCTTTCGGAAGATCGCTCTTCCAATGACCTTGCCAGCGATCCTTTCAGTTACGGCATTACAATTCACCTGGGTGTGGAATGACTTTTTCTTAGCCCTCCTTATCTTGTTAACTCCAGAGAAGTACGTCGCTGTTCAGCGACTTGTTTGGATGAAGGGCCAGTTCCATGTCCCGTGGGATATGATGACGGCAGGAGCATTGTTAGTCATGATTTTTCCAGTGGTGGTTTATGTTCTCTTGCAGAAATACTACGTCCAAGGTATGGTGGGTTTTACCCCAAGTAAGGGATAGTGATTCGTCTAAATGGTATTCAAATTTTACCTTTGAACATAGCAAACATAAATTTGGGGTTACACCTTACAAAGCATTTGAATAAGCGTACCTTTTGATATATTCGAAATTGAAACTTTTGATAACATCTAATTTTATATGTCTTATCCAAGTTCAGATATCGTAAAAACTAAATATACTGGGTATAACAGTATATCCGATGTAGTGGATGTCAACAACCGTCAAGATGACACGTTCGGCAAAACAAATCCTCGAAGAAATTCAAGCAAAGTTGAGATTAGACACAGGAAAAAATATCGATCAATATAGAATCCTCGAAAAGATTCTTTTTTATATAAAAGACCATTATGTTGAATTTCGAAACTACCTATTTCATACTAGGCAATTAAGCGAAGAAGAGTTAGAAAAATACAAGTCATTGATCGTTGATTATGAGATCGTCGATAAACGAGAGGAAGACACGCTAATCTATGGCGATTAGAATGCCGACTGGAATCTTTATTGATACCGGTGTATTCGTCGCTTATGCTCTCAAAAAAGACCAGAATCATGGGAGAGCTGTTCATACATTATCTGAGTGTATGCGGGGGCGCCATGGAACCGTTTTCACCTCTGACTTTATCTATAATGAAGCACTCACGCTTGCTTTGGCGATAACTAGACAATGTAATGCCGCTCTCAGTGTTCACAAACTTATATTCGGAGAGCAGGAAGAGTTACCTCGCTTTATTCATATGTTAAACGTTGATAAAACCATCCAAGAGCTCGCTTATTCCGAGTTCCAGACCACTTGCAAAGACGGCCTGAGTTTCACCGATACCACGACCCTGGTCCTGATGAAATTGCAGGAGATCCCTAAGATTGCTACATTTGACACACATTTTCAGGGACGAGCGATTGTCATAGGATGAGTGGCAAAAGAACTTAATCACCTCTTTTCGTCAATGTGATCGAGTTTAAGTTCAAAAATGGATAATTTACCATATCTGAGAATGAATTTATTCACCAAATGTGGTTTCTCCTCCAATTATAGAATAATAGAGAATTGGAAATAGAAACGAGTGAAGGGTTCACTATTTAGCTTTAATAATAATAGAGAACCGGGGATAGGTGTACTTTCTGATGGGGATGTCTCGGTCGATACCCTCAAAGTACTCGCCCTTACCTGCATAGATATCCTCAGCAGCTTGTAGGACTTCTTTAAGGAGTTCTTTTTCTACAAAGGGCTCATTATGACTGGGCATAAGCCGATCGAAGTATGTATAATACTCTAGCAGTTTGTGATAGCTCTTAATGAAGGTTGGTAAGTCGCTGCCCGGGAGGTACAGGTAGATGGCAGCGGTATAGAAGGTATCACCAGTGAAAAGGAGACGTGTCTCCCGTTCAAGGAGGCATATTGAGTCTGGGGTGTGTCCCGGGGTATGGAGGACTTCAAGCTTCTGACCGCCGAGGTTAATCTTATCCCCATCTTGGAGCCAACAAGAAACCTTGAAGGGCGGAACTATGAAGTTCTTAACATCAAACCCCTCGGGTAGTGGTTTCCAAACCTTGCCAGGAGCCACCAAGGGGGCCATCTTGCTGTTAGGAAGTCCATTTTTTGCGACTTCGTGGGAGATTGGATGGTCAAACATTAAAACCTCATCAAAAAGATGATTATGACCAATGTGGTCATTATGGACATGCGTGTTGATCACCATCACAGGGAGATCGGTGACCTCCTCTACCGCTTCCCGGAGGTTACCGATCCCACAGCCGGTATCTATGAGACCCGCTTTTTCCTCCCCCTCGATGAGGTAAGTTATGGCTTCTTCGAATTGACCTGGCTCGTAGAAGACGTAAACTCCATCTGTAATCCGATAGACTTCAAACCATTCCTCACTACAAGGAACCCTTTCCAATTCGGCGTAGATGGCTCTAGGGAGTTTAGTCCACCACCTATCAGGGATTACCAATTTGCTTCGGTTTTCATGATTTGACATATTACCACTGACAAGTCGTTTTGTGATATCAATTTTATTCAAAATGAAATGCTCAAATGTCCATACAGCACTAGAATGATTATTAGTCTTATTCATAGATTTCAATTTTTAAATGTACGAAGGAATCCGCGGGCTTTTAGAATTCGTTTATTTGTAATGTTGCTACTCGTTATGTATGGTGGGCTCTTTATATGGTTCCAAAAAAATAGAAAAAGCCGCTTAAAATGCAACAAAAACTTAAAATGCAATGAAATAGACAAAATTCGAACGTGAACATCCCAACATTACCATCTAGGAGATTCAGAACTCCATAATGGAGAACAATACATGTATTAAAAGAAAGGAGCAATGTGAAATGGGTAGAAAGATGAGCGATGCTGAGAAGGTGGAAAGACTCCAGCTTTCTGCAATTGGGGCAATTTGGGGACTCGCAAGAGCTTTAGGAAAAGAAGGGACTGAAAAAGCCGCGAAGGAATTGGGAGAACGCTTCGGGCAGTTTTACTCATCATATCCTGGTGAAACCTCGGTCGAGAAACTTGGGAACGCCTATGTAACAATTAATGACGTATATAATAACAAATATGAAGCGACAATAGGTAAAACGAAATCAATTATCGAAAATAGACACTGTAATATCAAATTAGGGGTCATGCCAAAGGTCACACCTCTAGTAGGAAAACCCATTCTGGGAAACATGTGTGGCTGGTGTCAAATCTTGTTTCCTGCGGGAGCGGCAGTAAATGGCTGTCATCTCGACATTGAACTTAAAGAGAACGGTTGTAAGTGGACAATAACAAAAAAATAGAGAGTCCCAATCACTAATTTTCTATTTCATTAGAAAAAACCCCCATCAACTGGTTTAATGAACGCTTTGTTTAGTACTTTCTAAACGGATCCTGTTCCTCATATCAGATAGGACCAATGAAAGGCATTTTTAACACCGAAAAAGAAACACAAGGGTGTTGGGGTTATGGTCTCAATAGAAGGTGGGAAATAATGAGTAAACTCCACAATGAGCTGGATAAACGGATTCTCGGGGAAATTTATGGAAGTACTGAAACCATGGATAACCTTATCATTCTATGTGATGAATTCGGCAGCCGGTGGCCCGGTTCAGGGGACGATAAAGCTGCTTGCGAGTATATGGTTGGAAAACTTGAGGAATATGGACTCGAAAATCCACATATGGAGAAGTTTACACATCCCGGGTGGATACGGAGTTCTTCAACCTTAATAGTCAAAGGGTCCAAGGAGAAAGAGATCTCCTGCATCGCATTACCTATGAGTTGCGAGGGAGAGATTGAAGCCGAGCTGATCTTCTTGGGTGACGGCCCAGTGGATTGTTATAAGGAGCGACAGGATGAAATTGAAGGAAAGGTCGTTATGGTGACGAGTCGAACTCCTTTTGGCATGACCCGACACCTACATCGTGTTGAAAAGTATCAGAGAAGTGTAATGGCAGGAGCAGTCGGCTGGATTTTTATGAACCATTACCCAACTTATGGTCCTCCAACGGGGGGTATCAGTCCTATAATTCCATCGGTCGGAGTTAGCTATGAGGTAGGTCATTATCTAATCCGACTTCTTAAACGCAAGGACAAGGTAAAACTTCGGTTAGAAATTCGGTGTAAAAATCTTGATGTGGACTCTTGGAACGTTGTAGCAAACTTACCTAGTACTAGCGATAGTGACGAGGTAATAGTCTATGGCGCCCATTATGAAGGACATGACATCGCTGTCGGCGCTTTGGATGACGCGGCAGGGGCAGTTTGTGTTATGGAAATCGCAAGAATCCTCGCGAAGGAGAAAGAACATTTAGAACGATCCATGAAGTTTATTCTCTTTGGAGCGGAAGAAATTGGGCTTTTTGGGAGTTGGGCCTATATTGAACAATATCCAGAGGAAATGAAGCATATTCGGTTTATGCTTAACCTCGACGCTGCGGGTAGAGGTGGGCGGCAGGGCTTTCAACTTCATGGATGGCCTGGTTTGGAACCCTTTTTCAAAGAGATAGAGAAAGCCATTGGAGTTGATATCCCAATCTGGCAAAAAGTGAGCCCTTACAGCGATCACTGGCCTTTCCTCTTAAAAGGTATCCCTACAGCGACTATGGGCGATCCTGAGGAAGAGAAAAAAAGAGAAGGTCGAGGTTTCGGTCACACGGTTCACGATACCGTGGATAAAGTCAACTATCGTACCATTCGGGAGTGTATTGCTAATTCAGCCCTTGCAGCCGTAAGAATTGTGAATTCAGCTGATTGGCCAGTAAAGCATAGATCTCAACATGAAATCGATAAGTTGGTAGAGGAACAGGGGTACAAGGAAACGGTAGCTATAGGAGAAAAACTGAAGAAATTTCTCACTGCTAAAATAGATCAACTCAGACCTGAAACCAAAGCCTATCTCAAAAGACTCACTAAGGACTCACGATGGAAAGGGATCATCTGAACAACTTATTTTTATTATCTTCTCTTAATGGGCTGATTGATTAAAAAGACTGGAAAACTGTAAAAAGACTAATAAAGGAAGAAAGCATTCTTAGGTTTGCCTGACCACCAGCATTCCTCTTTTCATTACCTGTTTAATTCGGTCTTTTCTTATAATATGTTAAGACCCTTGTGAGAATCCCCATCAACGATATTATCCTCTTTCGAGGGTCTCAAGATTCACACCCTTTGGGTCCGCAGCTAGAGCATCATTCCAAGTTCCTTGAGTGCCTTTTGATTTACCAGATCTATGATGTGAAGGTGTCATTTGTTTATCAACTCTCCTCATAGGAATATGCCCCAAATAATGCGTAATACAGAGATCACAAAAATTGATTTAAATCCTCCCGACACTAATCCCATTTGAGCTTTGTTCTGATGGAAGTGGTTTCGTGCATCTGATAACGGTTTGGATTCCCGAATATTTCTTAGAATGTCTCCATGAGCTAGTACGCATAGGATTGTATTCTGATCGCAGTGCATGCATTCGGACAGCAATTCGGGATCTCCTCAAAAATGAACTGAAGGGGTTCAGTCGGACAAATCCTGAATCTGTAGAAACCCATGGGTGTTCGAAATGTGGAAAGACCGATTAAGTTGTACTTCGAATTTATATGAATCTGGACCTATGGAGTGGAGTTATGAAGGAAAGAAGTAAAAGTGTCTTGCGTCTTTCTTATCAACTGATTTTATTGATTCTTTAAGCTTCTTCCTTTTTTCAAGAATATGCGCAACTTTCAAAAAAGGACTTATCTTCCACTTCCTTTGAGGTTAATTGAAAAAAGGTGGTACTGATATGATGACGGAAGAGACCTTTGGTTATTCGACAAAATGTGTCCATGCTGGAACAGAACCTGATCCGACATGGGGCTCGTTAGTGACGCCCATTCACCAAACCACAACTTTTGCTATGTCTACTGTTGAAGCACTTCTCGATTGGTACCAGAAAAAGAAAACTAAGAGAGAAGTAGCCTACACATACACAAGTACAGGAAATCCCACTCAACGCGCCGCAGAAAGGAAAATTGCCCTCCTCGAAGGGGGAGAAGACGCGAAAGTCTTTTCTTCAGGGATGGCTGCAATTACTACGACGATGACCAGCTTAGTCTCGGCAGGAGATGAGATTATCGTTCCCCAGGATCTTTACGGGGAAACATACCTCTTCTTTACGGAAGTTTTGGCTAAAATGGGTATTAAAACCCACTTTGTTGATTCTATATATATCGAACAAGCAGAACAACTTATAACTGATCGCACAAGGGTATTTTATTTTGAAACCCCATCTAATCCTACTTTGAAACTGACTGATATATCAAAAGGTGCTCAAATTGCAAAAGCCCATAATATAACTACCGTCATCGATAATACCTTTGCGTCTCCTTACAACCAAAACCCACTGAATCTGGGAATGGATATTGTCATCCATAGTGGAACAAAATACCTATCTGGTCATCACAATGTTGTGTGTGGAGTGGCTGTCAGCAATAAAGAACATATAAATGCAATTCGACACATACGATCGATATATGGTGGGATTTTAGATCCATTTGCTGCCTTTCTATTGATCATGGGAATGCAAACGATGGCCCTTCGCGTGGAGCGTCAAAATCACAATGCGCTTATGTTAGCGCGCTTTCTTGAAGCTCATCCCAGAATTCAGAAAGTGAACTACCCAGGGCTCGAGACCCATCCCCAACATACATTAGCTAAAAAACAAATGCGTGGGTTCGGAGGCATGCTTTCCTTCGAAGTTAAGGGAGGACTTGAGGCGGTCACGAATTTAATCAACCATTTCAAACTCGTCCGATTAGCAACAAGCTTAGGAGGGGTTGATACTATAGCAACGATCCCTACACTTACCACACATGGCGACCTTAGCAGAGAAGAACAAGAGCAAATGGGAATTACCCCGAGCTTGATTCGTATCTCGGTCGGCATCGAAGACATTAACGATTTGAAACGAGACTTTGAGCATGCTTTAAATTTTGTATAATTACTTTCCAACCATGTTAAGTGATTCCTAAACAACTAAACCGTTACATCGGACTTCTTTGAACAATAAAAGCCCTGATAGATCCTATCTTCTGGGTTTCAGGATTGGCTGGCATAGGAGTCGGTACTCGTAGGGTCAAATACCAAGATGTTGAAGATTATTGCGGCAGCGATGCTCAGTGCTCCTAGAGCAATTCCTACACTTTCAAAATCCCACCAGAACAGCGCCAAACCTCCTACTCCTGCGCCAAGTGCTGCACCCATACTAGTAGATGCTGAACGAAGTGACATCATGGTGCCCCGAAATCTTGGGACTTGTTCAAGCGTTAAACTAAAAGATGCTGTCGCTAGCATCCCGAATAACATGCCCCCTAAGCAAGTAAATAAATAAGCTAGCCAGATATTGGGCACGTTCATGAAAGAGATTACGAGTATGCCAGCGAAAAAAGCAGATAAAACTGTTATAAGCTTCCTCCCATATTGGTTTACTACTCGGCTACTAATCTGGTTCCCAAAAATATAACATAAGGAAAAGACTGGAAATAAAAAAGATACATATTCTATAGATAGCTGAAATCTTTGCCTGAAATAAGATGCACCGTAAAGTACAATTGCTTGAAAGCCGGCTATTGAAAGGGCTGCACCAACCAAGCACATCATAGCCGAGCGGTTTGTGAAGATCTCCTTAAACCCCTCCAAATACTTTCCTTTGACTATTGGGTGGTGGGGTTGCTGGGAGGGAGTGGGCACTCCTTTAGCCGCCATCGCTATACCTAGGAGAGACACAGGTAGTACGTACATTAGGAATGCTAAGCGCCAGTTTCCAAACTCTAAACTGACGATGAAACCAATGATTGGTGCTCCTATCAAGCTTGATAGGGATACGCCAGTAAGTACCCATCCAATGGCATTTGTTCGCTTCTCAAGAGGGAAATGCTCTCCAACAAGCGAAAAAAGCATTGGTTCAACGATATTAATCCCTAATCCAGATAGAGAAAACGCTATGAGCATCAAGGCGAAATTTAAAGAAACTGCACACCCTAAAGCAGTGATGTTGATGAATAATAGCCCTAGCAGGAGTAATGATTTATAGTTGAATCGCACACTCAAAGCGCCCACGAGAACTGCGGAAATGGCTCCGACAAGAGAAGCGGCAGTTTGAATCTGTCCTGTCACACCAACAGAACGGTTGAAGGTGTCCCCAATGTCGATGAGAAGTAAACTTACTAGAATCGCCGGAGGTACCGTCGCAAAGTAAGATATAGCCAGTGAAGGGAGTAGAAATTTTGCAGACGCCCGCTTTTCTTCGGATAGACGTTGAGTTTTGATCACATTCGACCACTAACCTTTATTTACATCTCCAGAACATGTTCTCCAGTGGTTAGCAAGGTCCCACTTTTTAAATTAGTGGTGATCAGTTTTGCGGTAAATTAGGAATAAGTTGGAGGAATAATAATTTGGGAGAAAACTATAAACAGGTAGTGGTCCCAAGCTTAAGCCAGGATCAAAAAGAGCAGGCTATTGCTTTACATAAAGATCTCTTAGTTTTTGATGCGTGTGCGCTTGTAGACGCAGATTGGGTAAAATCCACAGATGGAAGATATTTCAAATCCGCACTCGAAGCGGGTATAACAGCTATCAACAATACAACTTTTTCTACGGGCGGTAATTTTCGAAATGCTATCACTGAAATTAGTAAGTGGTACAAGGTTCTTGAACAACACAGAGAGGATGCTTTACTCGTCAATACTGTGGATGATATTAGAAGAGCTAAGCATGAACACAAGATTGCTGTGATTATTGGTCCACAAAACATGAAAATGATTGATGACGATCTGCGACTCTTAAGAATCCTCTATCGCCTTGGGATCAAAATCTGCCAACTCGCTTATAATGAAGCCAATTTACTTGGAGACGGATGCCTTGAGCGGACTCAGAAAGGATTGACCGATTTCGGACTCCAAGTTCTCGAGGAAATGAACCACCTAGGAATCGTAGTAGATCTCAGTCATACCAGTGACGCAGTAATAGCGGATGCGTTGGAGTTTTCGAAAGATCCAGTCGCCTTCACTCATACCTGTTGCCGAGATATTAATGGAAATCCCCGAAACAAGACAGACGACCAATTCAGAGCGTTAGCAGAGAAAGGTGGTGTCATTGGGGTAGCGGCATGGACTCCTATCACATATACAAAAGAAGGAATTCATCCCACACTGGACGATTACTTCACACACCTCACGCGGATTATTGAGATTACAGGCATCGACCATGTTGGACTCGGCATTGATCTTCCGTTTGGGGTCTTTAGCTCTGCCAATCCAAAAGAGTGGGAGGAAGAACAGAAAACATGGCCTGCCGTCTTTGGAAAATGGACATTTGAGTAGAAACGGGTTATTGGGTTTGAAGATTTGACAGGCTTTCTCAATGTGACCAAAGGACTGGTCGCACTCGGCTATTCAGAGATAGAAATCCGAAAGATCATGGGTGAGAACTTTATAAAGTTGTGTGAGAAGGTATGGTGAAAATAACATGACATGACTTCCCAATTTCTTATTTTTTCTGAATTTTTGTGATCCTAAAGGTAACAAGGTTATGTCTATCTGGGCATTCGTAAGTGAACTCATCTTGATTTTCGCGCCATGGAATGGAACCCCCCATTGCAAGGGTCATTAGTGTCGGAAAGAGGTCGTGGTAACACCAACCACAAATACCTCCAGTTTTATGGGTATTAATCTCAAATATATCGCCAACCTTATGCCCTGCGTTGCAGTGGCTTTTGATGGACTCAACTGTGGCTTTGAAGACAGGTTCTTCCCAAGTCATATTCTACACCTGATGCGTGGTCAAAGGTTTCAGATAAAAAATCTTTCATGTATAGGCGGTATACCCTAAAATCCTTAAGATATCTTCCTATCTAGAATAAGGGGTTATAGGATTGTCACTTCTCGGAAAAGAGTGGAATGATCATGAGTCCAAGGAACAAAGGTCAGTTCCAAAAGTGGACTACCACTGCCACATATCCATGATGGAGTATTCTGATCTTGAGAATCCAACGGTGATTTCAGTTACTAAGGAGGAGTTCATCACCGACCTTGATGCAGCTGGCATCAACAAGGCTGTGGTTTTATCCGATATGAGAACGAGCCCCGAACAAGTCTCTACATTTGTCAAACAGGCACCAGACAGGTTCGTTGGTTTCGGTTACGTCAATCCTTTAAAGCATGGGGCGGAGGAAGAAGTACTTCGACAAAGGCAAGAACTTGATCTATTCGGGTTGAAACTCTATCCTACAACTGACGGTTACTTTGCAGATGACCCGAAGGCCTGTAGGGTCTATGAGGTAGCTGTGGGTATTGATATGCCCGTGTTACTCCACCACGCAGGGATGCCGGAACCCAAGGATCTGATGAAACATGCGGATCCCACACTCATCGATAACATTGCTTGTTCCTTCCCTAAACTCAAGATTGTTCTCGCCCATCTGGGTTACCCACGGGTTACTGAAACGTTATATGTGGTTCGGAAGCATAGGAATGTTTGGTGTGACATAAGTTGGCCATACGGCAACGTGAACCATCCAAGTTACGTCTACCTCCTCTGGCGGGACCTCCTCACTGCGCTGAACCTCGGGGTCTTGAACAAGATGATCTTTGGCACCGACTACCCCGGTGTTCGTCAGAAGCCTTATGTGGACATGCTTATGTCTGTTAATAGGTACGCGCCTCATCGCGACCTCTATATTCCAGAAGATAAGCTTTCAGCCATCCTAGCTGACAACGCGCAGCCGCTTCTTCCTCAGGTTTAAGTTTCACATACTCTCCTCTCCATTTTATCACCAGAAGAATATTATTTTTATTCAAAACTCATAGATATGGAGTGAAAAAATTGAAGACCTTCTATAGAAAGGTTGGTTTTTTTATTATAGTCTATTTGGTCTATTATAACCTTTGTTTTTTGCTTTTCATCTCAGAAATATTTGAGATCTTCATTTATCAACTTACACTGATTCTTTATTACTCAGTGACCTTCCTCGACACGTTAATCAGACCTATTTCTGACAAAAAGGAAAGCGACCCTAAGTATGCAAGAATAATAGGATTGATTATCATATTGACCCCATTTATTCTAATATTAGCATTTTATGAAAATAAGTTTATTATAACACGATATATATAGTCATGTGGGATAATCTAATGGTTTCTTATCTTGGGCTTTTTAATTTTCTTTTTGCAAGTTTCATTATAACTTTGAGTAGGCGCCAACTCGGAAGATTCGGGGTGGATTGCTCGTTATTGAAGATGATCATGAATTAATTAGTAAGGGGCTTTACAAACATATTAGGCATCTGATGTATTTAGGGGCGCTCATTGGATCACTTGGAATGGGCTTAGTTTTTCGGAGCGTGATAGTGACTATTATGAGTGTGATCAGCTATTTCCTAATATATCGAAGTCGAATGGACGAAGAAGAACGTCTTTTAACGGCCAAGTTTGGGGAGGAGTTCATTTTGTACATGAGGCGAACGAAGCGATTAATTCCCTTAATTTATTAAAGAATAAACTAACGTTGCCCTATTGAACAAGAATCCAATAATAACCAATTTTCCTTGGCTTAAAACTCATTTTCTCTTAGGATTATTAAAAAAAGATATGTTACAATACTTTCGTGAATTTGTAGACGATCTTGTCGCCCTCGAGTTCCTGGGGAGAGATCTTGAGTTTCATGCCCACCTGGGGATTCTGGGTGGCATCGCCTGTGAGCCAGCCCATCATGCGGAGGCCTTCCGGGGTTTCCGCGATCCCAACGAAATAAGGCTGTTTGTCAGCTAGAACATCTGGGGCGAAGTTGATCATGGTAAAGGCTTTCAGGGTCGCTTCCGGGGTGACCTCCACCCACTCCATCTCAGTGTTCAAGCAGGTGCAATGCTCGCGAGGTGGCATATGCATAGTTCCACAACTCGTACACTTGGTCGCCATAAGTTTACCTTCTTTTAGGTAGGTCACGAACTGTTCCATAAACGGACTCCGTTGAAGTTTGTCAAAGATATAGCCAAAATCAGTCATTTTATTCATCTCTGATAAATTAGGACATTGACATATTGACCATGCTGACCCACGTTGTGCTGGAGTCCAATCTCAGGACCCGCCACTTGGCATCCTTGGGGCGCTTCACCTCGCAGTTGTTTGACTATCGTGTAGCATTGGGACACACCCGTGGCGCCGAGTGGATGTCCTTTTGATTTTAATCCCCCGTCCACGTTAACTGGGATATTTCCGTCATGGTAGGTCTGCCCTTCTTCGACTAACTTGCCTCCTTCACCTTTTTTGCAAAACCCAATGTCTTCATAAGCCATAATCTCTGCGATTGAGAAGCAATCATGAACTTCGGCTACATCGATGTCATCAGGTCCTAATCCAGCCATCTTGAACGCCGCTTGGCTTGCACGGGTCGCAGAAGGTAACCCAACCAAAGATTTTCTGCCTGATAAGAGCATCGTATCTGAAGATGAGCCTAATCCTGTGATCCAAATTGGTGTATCAGTAATTTTTTTCGCTTTTTCGGCACTTGCAAGGATTGCAATAGCTGCACCATCCGAAATGAGGCAGCAATCATAAAGATTCAAAGGATAAGCAATCCAAACCGCTTTCATGGCCTCTTCCAGAGACACTTCCTTCTGTAAGTGAGCGTATGGGTTCTTCGCGCCATAATGGTGATTCTTTACGCCAACAGATGACAACTGTTTGCGGGTTGTCCCGAATTCTTTCATGTGTGCAGAAGCGTAATGGGCATAAAACCCGGGAAACGTACAGCCAAAGGGGTATTCCCAACGCAAATCACCCCCACGAGCCATCATTTCGGTTGCCTGAGCAGAGCTAACTAAAGTCATTTGTTCAACACCAATAGCTGCGACTAAGTCATGTTGTCCAGCTTTTATCTGAGCCCAAGCTGTACGAAGCGCGGCTGTACCGGTAGCACAAGCGGATTCGACTCGAATTGTGGGTTTTTGGGACATGCCGATATAATCACTAAGTAGCGGAGCGGGAGACCCTTGGCCTGTGAAATAATCACCACAAATACCAACAACATTAGATTCTATGTCGTTTGGTGTTAAACCTGCATCCTCAAACCCATCCCGTGCCGCCTCATGCACGAGTTCTCTAAGAGTGACATCGTGACGTTTGCCAAATTTGGCATGTCCAACACCAACAACTGCGACTTCTTCTTTCAATAAATCTCATCTCCTAGAATACATCAGTTTATACTCAACTCTCCGAGTTTGAAATTTTTTCACTGGGTATTCTTTTTTGTAGTTGCTCGATGTTTTTTGTATTATTGTGCATACATACGTAGGAAACCTGTGGCGATTCATATTTCCTACTATTACATATTAATCTCAATAGGATAATAATTAAAAATACTCGGTAATCCTAAACAATCTTTTGGCTTTAAAAAAAAGGAAGAAAGATTTGTAGTTCTTATTTCTTGACCATGGCGATGAAGTCGTCGATCGGCATCGCTGGCATGCTCGTTATTTCCACAGTACCTCGGGCGCCAAACTCAACAGATACCCGTGTAATAGTTTCATTATCTGGAGCCTCAACCACATTGATGAAGTCATAGGGTCCTAATACAGCGTATTGTTTGACAATTTTGGCACCAAAACTTTCGATTTCCATATTGACTTCTCGGATTCTTTCAGGGTTGTCTTTGATAGTTTTCCGTCCTTCCGCGGTTAGTTTGGAGAGCAAAATGTAGATTGGCATTTATCAACCTCAAGTAGTTGAGTTATGATCGTTTCAAATTTGTATTTTTCGTTGATTTTTATAATATCATTATTTGTGAAGTAAAACAAGGGCTTCAGTCATGTTTACCTTTTAAGGAATTAAATAGAATAAGTGAGATGAGGATAGTCTTGAGATCAAATCACATTCTTTTTCCCCTAATTAGAAAAAAGAAGAAGGAGATCTTTCTCATACAGGGCTAAACCCCACATCTAGTTATTTGCCTTTGAATTGCGCTTTACGTTTCTCAAAGACGGCTTTAATTCCTTCTTGAATGTCTTCGGTTTTGAAGCATTCCACCGTTGCGTTACGCTCAAGGGCAAGCCCTGCATCGAGGTCTTGATCGAGGGATTTGTTCAACACTTGCTTGGCTAACCGCATGGCGACTGGCGCATTATCCGCAAGCTTTTGAGCCATGAACATTGCAGTGCTATGTAGTTCATCTGGAGGGACAACTTTGTTGACTAACCCAATCTTTTCAGCCTGATCTGCTGATAACATTCCGCCTGTAAGGACAATTTCCTTGGCTTTTGAAAGGCCTACAAGACGGGGTAAACGATCACAGCCACCCCAAGAGGGAATGAGTCCAACTTGGACTTCGGGACTGCCCATTTTGGCTTCTTTACTAGCAACTCTAAGATCACAACAAAGCGAGAGTTCTAATCCACCACCTAATGCTAATCCATTAATCGCACAGACCGTAGGTTTTGGAAAGTTTTCAATGTACGTGAAGACCCGCTGTCCCTTTTCAACTAAGGCCGTTGCCTGAGTCGCTGCTTCCTCTGGACTGATTGTACTTGCTTGTTTCAGATCGGCTCCAGCTGAAAAGGCTTTTTCGCCTTCAGCCGTGACGATAACAGCGCGAATACTCTCGTCCTGCTCGATCTCCTTAAATGCGGCTTCTAAATCGGTAATCAGTTGGTCATTAAAGGCATTCAAAGTTTCCGGGCGGTTTAACTTAACAATTGCGATGTTCGGTTCTGGCGCGAGGAAACTTCCTTCTTTTGAAACTGTGACGGTTTCATACGTGCTCATTTTTTTGTCTCCTATCTGTTTCTTTGGTTGTTTATTACCTCTTAAAAGAGTTCTAAAAGGGTTTGCTAGGCTGGGTATTGATCTTCTATTTCAACATCTTTTCCAATGTGGCAGGTAATTTGTAACACTCACCCTTTTCAGAATATAGTTTCTGGCTCATACTGAGAAGAGCTGCGGCTCCAAGTTCACTAATCAATTCAAAAGGTCCTTTTGGCCAATTCAAGCCATATCGGCATGCAGTGTTGATATCTTCTTCAGTAACACCTAGATCAACTAGCTTTGCCGCTTCTCCGAGGATACGCACCACAATGCGGTGAACTAGGAGCTCAGGGGTATACTCGGTGGCTTTTGGCGACTTTTCTATACCAAAAGTTGGATAATGTTGTAACCACCCGCCTCCCTGTTTATCACCGAATTTCCCCTCCGCAACTAACTTTTCGAGATATGGAGAGGGTTTCCAACACTCACCGAGCATTTCATGCATATATTTAGCTATTGAGAGCCCAACATCAAGTCCTGTGAAATCACTAAGGGTAAGTGGGCCAACAGGCCATCCAAGACGACTTACTGTTATTTTATCAATCTCTTCAGGGGTTGCAATACCCTCTTCCAAGATAGCTATTGCTTCACCAATCTCGGGGAGCAACACCCGGTTGACAATGAAACCAGGGGTATCTTTGGCGCGGACTGTGATTTTATCTAATTGTTTGCCGACTTGCTCTGCGATCTCGATTGTTTGTCCAGAGGTCTGGTCTGTGATGACCAGTTCAAGCAAACGCATTGCAGGCACAGGATTGAAGAAATGCATCCCAATCACTAACTCAGGCCGTTGGGTAGCACTTGCAATTTCTGTGATGCTAAGAGAGCTTGTATTGGAAGCGAGGATGGCATCAGCCGGTGCATACTGATCAAGTTGAGCAAATAGGTCTTTTTTGATTTGCATATTCTCCACAATCGCTTCGATCACCATATCGGCGGTACCTACGGCTTCTTGGAGGTTGACTGTGGGTGTGATCCGAGCAAACAAGGTTTCAGCATCTTTAAGCGTGATTTTGCCTCTGTCGATCCCATACCGAATATCATTACGGATCTTGTTCATACCCTTGTCTAAAAGCTCTTGATTGACTTCTACAACAGATACGGGATACCCGAATCGTGCAGCCTGATAGGTAATACCTGAACCCATTGCTCCACATCCGATGACAGCTATTCTTTTTACCATATTTTGCGGCACCTCCATCTAGATTGCTTGCATAACGTTGAAGATTAATTGTGCGAGGGGTACTGATTCATGGGCGGCACCAATTACCACCAAGTCCCAAGACTTCATCACATCTCGAAATGGAGTTCGCCCAGTAAAAATATCGAGCAGCACTTGGGCATCCTTTACGCGGTAGATGACATCAGGAGAAGGATAATCTCCTTCTTCCATCCACAGTTTTTCTTTCGTTATCACGGTGTAGAATTTTTCACCTTCAGCATCAACTTGCAGCACTTTCCCTATATACGGGCCTAACCATTGAGCTACAAACTTTTTATGATCTTCACTGGCATTAACTGCCGAACATATGTGACGCATGAACTGACGTACACGATTGACTGCTTCACTAGTCATTCCATTCACACCTTATACAGTTTCCAGGTTTTCTTCCACCCATTTCATAACTGCCTCTCGAGCCACCCGGTTCACAGTTTCTGCGAACATATTCCCATATTTGTTGCGAACTGCCTTGAGGAACTTTTGATGAGCTTCGTGTTCGAGGGTAACGATTATACGGCCTTTTTGATTTTCTACCATAGATTGTACTAGATATTCATTCCCACCGAAGTATTCTAACTGCCTGATGTGTTCTGGTTTTAAAAATGGACCGAACCCGGGCCATTCTGAATCAGGGTGTTTTCGAAATTTCGCCATAATAAAATCCTCCATCTATTTTTTCCAAGAAGTTGCAATATCACCTTTCACGCGTTCAAAACCCGTTTTAAAAGGCCACTGGACGACAAAACGAAACCCTTTTGCAGATCCCACATTACCCCGAAACCAGGTTCCAACGTAGATTCGCCCCCCAGGGTTTTCGACAAACTGCCTGAGAATGAGTTCAATTGCACTCTTTAACGAGAGACCACCAGCCTCGCTGGCGAGGGTTTCGAGTTTTGTTTTCGTCGACTCATCTAATTCTATCTCTATTGTCATAGGTCACACCTTTCTTTTCGGAAGGCTAGCCGAATATACGGATTGCCCCAACGCTCAGAAAACACGACGCCTTCTAGAGGCCAGCGAGAAGGGCCTAGCATTCGTCGTGCCTGAACACCGCCTTCAATTACTCCAATATTCAGAGTTCCGACTGGGATCCACGTCCGGGGAATCCCTAGCTTATCGGTGATCAGTTCCTGAATCCGTTGATCTGCCAAGGGAAATGCTTGCCATGCCACTCCATATCCCATGGAATGGGCAACAAGCCAAGCGGAAAACATTCCCATAGCAACTACAACCGAACCGAAGAGATGCATCGGGTACATAACCGTAGCATCATGCCAAAATTCCGATCCTAAGCCGAGGATGACCGTATCAGCCTTCTCCGGATAGCGAAAAAGTTCCCCGTCTTTCATTTCTTCGTATGTAGCTGCTCGATTCTGAGAGGGGAGATACCAGAGGCGTCCAGTCGTAGCTTCGTAAGGATAGCTTCCGAAGACAGCTGCAGAAACGGCTTGTGCTGTATCGGCTAGGAGCTTTTTCATCTCCTGATCCTTACGAATAACAACGTAACGCCACATTTGCATGTTCTCCGGGCTGGGGGCAGTGCGAAGAGCATCCAAGATTCGTTCGATGTGTTCATCAGGAATGTTTGCGCCGGTAAACCGGCGTTCACTTCGACGTGTTCTCAAAAGATCGATGAGAACTTCCGTCTCGCTTTTGGGTTCAATTATATCCTCTTTCTTTTCCTTTATTTCAAGTTCATGCATAACCTGCACCTCTTTTAGAACGTAACTCAGCGCATTACATTGTAAAGAGCTTATGTTGGCCCTACCGATGCGCCAGATGACAAAATATCGGCATTATTCTTGTGTTTAGTGAATATTGGAAGTAATCTACTCTACTGAAGAGGCAGGATGGGCGGGAATTGGAGCCTCCATTTGTAAAAGAGGCATGACAGTATGTTTAAGCTGCTTGCAGAATTTGGTAAGCAGAACACGTCCATTTTCTGTAATTCGATAATATTTTTTACGGATTCCATCACTTACATCCCATTTTCCGGAGATAACTCCTCGGGATTCCATCTCATGTAAGATTGGATATAAAGTCCCAGATCCAAGTTTCATTTCCAAATCCTGTTTGATTTTTTCAAGGATCTCGATTCCACAGAGACCCTTGGGTGCATTAGGTAGGTTATTAAGAACGTAAAGGATGTAACCTCGTAGAATACCCTTTTTAAGACTGCGTATATATGAGTTCATAAAATTCCTCAGCCCATTATTTATCAAGGTTTCAAATGAATCGTATTTTGCGTTTTTAGTTATGCAGCTATCGGTATTGAATGCCGATATCGAAAATGCATACAGAAACTACTATATTTAAATTCTATGTCTTGAAAGAGTTCGAAGGATAAAACCGATTAAGAGGTCGAAAATTTGAATTAAATTCTTAAGAGAAGGTGAAACAGATGGGTGAAGGAAAAGAACTACTCCGAAAAGCCGTTGAGTTAATAAACACTAATGAAAAATCAAAAGAACGTATGAGTGGGTGGAAAGCCATAATCCAATTTGAATTAGAAGGAGAAAAGGGGCCATTTCATTTGGTCTTTAAAGGACAAAACCAAACCGATTTTGTGGACAGTTCGCATGAGGCCCCAACCGTCACTTTGCGATCGGATACTAATACCATCGCAAAAATTTACAAAGGTGAGGAAGATATTGTGGAGGCCTTTTTTGCAAAGAAGCTGAGGGTAGAAGGTCCACTACCTGAAGCCCAGAAATTTCAAGGGATTATTCTTCCCGCATTAGAGTCATGACACACCTATGTTAAGAAGGTTTTACATCGAAATTTTACGAAAAGAGATTAACTCTCACATTTTATAGTTTATAGCTTAGATTTTTATTGTATTATGGTTTATTGGTCAACAGAAGCTAGTCAACTTTTGTAAGAATTCCTGTAAAATGGTTATCATAACTAGCAATATAAGATAATCCCAGTTTATTATATGCAACTATTGAAACTAAATCTGTGAAATTCATTTGTCGATCTTTATATCTCTCAGCTAAATTCAAAGCCTCCAAACACTCTTCGTAGGTGATACAATAGATCCGCAAAAACGGTTTAACGTCTTCTTTTTTTCCCAACACGACCGTAGTCGCGTTTATCGCTAACTGGAGATTGCGAGTCGCTCGTACTAAAAACGTAAACAATTCATCGATGATGAAGGTAGTGGTCCATGCGATCCCATATTTCCCTCGTTGGACTTCTTCTATGATTTCATTACTTCGTTCGGCCTGTGAATCATCGATGTTGAAATACCCAATCCAGACTCCTGTATCAATGAGAATGCTCATTCTATCCTATTCTCCGTAAAGAATCTGGTCGATGGTCTGTGGGTTGGTCTTTATTCCTGTTGAGATCCGATATTTCTTATAAGCCGTAATTTCTTCGTCAGTTAGTATGATTGGGTTATCTAAAAGAATATTTTTGAGGGTTTCTAAGTTTTGAGTGGCCCAATCAGCCATTAACTCAATAAGCTGCTGCTGAGTAACTTTCTTCCCCGATTGTAAAAGTAGTTGGGCTTGGATTTTATCAATCTTTCTCTTCGTTGAGTCTTCTACTTTAATAGAGGTCGTCATATTTTATCATAATTTATAATACTTTTCTGCTAATTATACTTTTCTACTTAGAATTGAGTGCTCCAAAACCGGAAGTTTTGAAGCATTATACTTTTCGTTTTTTCGCATTTAAAGCTTAATCTCATGTTTTTTTCAAAAAATAAAGCAAAAACTTACATTTTTTCGATTTAATCATTTTCTCACTTATTGATGAAACCGAAGACTAAACATTACAAAGCATCCAACATGAAAAATGCCAAATAACTTCTACAACAAGATGAAAGCACTCCTATATTACTTAATTTTTTAGATAAAATCTGTCTTGCTAATTTCAGCAGAAAAGTATATTAATGTAACAGTGAAGGTTTAATTGAATGGATACATCATAGGATGGAATTTGTATGCCAATCATAAAAAGTCTAATCTTTCTCAAAAGGTTCTTTCGCTTCTCATTCCGTTATTTCTCTTTCTCCGTTCAAAAAAACATCCTTAGGAGGTAGGGGGCAATAAATTGAAGAAAACTTTTTGTCTTTTGGCGATTCTTGCATGCCTGTTCGCGGTCACGCTTGGAACACAAGCCCCAACGCTAGTGAGGGCAGGATCCACCCTCGAAATCTCGTCGGACTACACCTTTACCAAAAACCTCGACGAACCAATCGTAGTGACGGCGGACAACCTCGTGATAGACGGAAATGGCTACACGTTACAAGGTCCGGGAACAGGAAGAGGTACGGGTATCTACTTAGATGGCAGAAGCAACGTAACCATCAAAAATCTCACGGTCATAGGGTGGGAGTATGACATCCTCCTCTCCAATTCTTCAAACAACACCATCTCTGACAACACCATAAAATACTATGACACGAAAGTCAAGTGAGGTGGCCTCTATGTCCAGTCTTCTTCAAACAACAACATCTCTGGCAACATCATCACTAGAAACTATTTGGGCCTCGTGCTCCAGGGCTCTACAAACAACAACATCCATGGGAACACCATCACTGGCAACTGGGTTGGTATTTCTGTGCTCCAGTCTTCTTCAAAAAACAACATCTCTGACAACGCTATAACTATGCAAGACTTTGGCATCTGGCTTCAATCTTCTGCAAACAACAACAGTATAATGGGAAACGCTATAATTAATACCAGGTGGAGCATCTATCTTGAGGAATCTTCAAATTATAACCATATTTTTCAAAACACCATAATAGCTTGTTGCCCAAGCCATATCCTAGCTAATCAATTTCAATTCGACCATCGAGCCCCTCACACCATATAGGGGAACGATCTCACCAATCGTGGTCTCCCTCGCTTCGCCAGATACAGGGCGCTCTCTAGGAGTCCTATTATGCACAATCCGACATGTTTTCTCACCCGCGCTAATCCCCTCACTCTTAGCCGTTCCAACCCAAAGATCGCCTTCAACCGGCTGATCGCCCTCTCCGCACTCGCTCGGAATCGGGCGAGGACTTTCCACTCCTCACTCCCTCTCGCGATCGGAGGATTCTGCCTCAGCCGCTGTTCTTGCGTTTTGGTGCGACGTCTCCTCTTCTTTCGGCGGTTTCCTTGCCGTTGCAGGAAGAAATCCTCCAGGGTCGTTTGGCGGCCCACTACCCTCCGCCTCCGCCCTCGGATCGCGATCACGGGCGCGGCCATCATCTCTTCCACGACTCCCACATAGTTGTACCCTGCATCATAGCCTTTGTCCGCTATAACGGCTTTTGGGCGCTTGCGGGTGATTTTCACAGCTTTTCGTAATAACGGCAGGAGGCGGTGGCCATCGTACACGTTCCCTGCCGTGACTTCAAAGGCCACTGGGAGGTCGGTTTGGCCGTCTACTACCAGATGAATCTTGTAGCCGTAGAAAAAGCCCTTCACCGAGGATTTCCCCACTTCTGCGTCCGGATCCCCCTTTTTCGTGAAGGAATTGGCGTAAGCGCGGGAGGATGTGGAATCGACTCCTAGAAACCTACAAGGCATTCTGAGGCGCCGAATCAGCTTCCGGGTGACATCAATACTAATATCATCGACTAAAGAGGGCTCTAGGCGGGTAAAGAATTTGGCAAAGCGAGAATAATGGGGGATCTGGGCCCGGAGGAACCCACAGGCCGTCGCATAGCTCGGATAGCGGCGGAGAAAGGCTTCCAGATCGCGGTAAGTGAGTTGGAGGAAGCCTTTGAGGAGGAGAGCCTTCAGGTAAGCGAGTTTGGGATAACCCCCTCGAGACGAGGTGGGAGTGTGACCGGGAAGGCGGGAGGTATACTTGGAAAAATTTAAGTGTTTGATGAAGCTGGACAATCTCGGCCGAAACCGCTTCTTAGAATGTGCATTCTTCTTGGGTTTTTTCATAGTGTATACCCAAAATGAAGAACCCGAGAAGGTATAAAACAGTTTCGGTCATCATTCTCCTTAAAATCATCGAAAAAGAATGTCATGGAGGCCTTCTTGCATTTCAATTTTTAGGGCAACAAGCTAATAA
>JBHIFL010000017.1:0-57975 GCA_046761065.1 Candidatus Heimdallarchaeota archaeon | reverse complement strand
AATGATCGGCATCCGCCTCGCCGTCCACAACGGCAAGGAATTCCTCCCCCTCACCGTCTCCCCCGAAATGATCGGCCACTACCTCGGCGAGTTCGCCCCCACCACCAAAATCGTCAAACACGGCATGCCCGGCGTGGGCGCGACCAGATCATCGGCCTATATACCTTTAAAGTGATCTTTAATTATTAAAGATAATATTTAACAATTTCATAATGACTTGAATGTATCAGAATAATTGTTAAAGAACTTGTTAAACAAGGCACTGGGTAGGAGATAAGACGGAGGGTGAGTTGAACAAAGAAGTAATTTTACATTAAGATTTGATTGTTCCTAAACACCGTTTTATTCTGATTAGTTATAAATGTTCTATTGGGGGAGAGTTTTTAACACCTATGGCAAAGATAAGACCTCACTCATTGATTTGCGCATTAAAAACCTTCTAATCCTTCGGTAAGGCAAAATAGTTATAAATACTGTTTTATGATTCGCGCATTTTAGTATTAATCTCAACTTTAGATTTAATTACTTGTTAGATGATTAAAAAATGAACAGTTAGCTATATGGATTAATTAGATCCGACTGTGTCTATTTGAACATCTGGCCATCATTTTTGCAATTTAGCAACTTTATAGCGTTCTGTTCTTATTAGTAGCACTTTTGGCTTATTTTGGATGTATTCAATCAAATCCAAGTAGGAATCAATGGTACTCCAACTCGATTTTGTGTGTTTCTTTAATTCCCCAATCGTAAAGCCATGCTCTGCGCTTTCTAAGACCGAAAAGATTGTTTCAACAATGTCTTTAGGAGATCTTTTAGTCATCATAATTCGCCATAAGTTATCTTTACTCACTCTAATATACAAATTTATCCTTTTAAAGTTTATTATAATCTGTTTTTTACGCAGGATTATTTATACTCCAATAATGACTGCTTATTGGTGAAAATAATGGGGTTAAAAGGTGAGGAAGAGCAAAATTGTAACAAAACCACCCAAAACACCATCAATTTTTTTCACATCTGGGATTTTCCGCCAAAACTTGTGTTTGTAGGATTCGAATCTCAACTAGTAGATGATATTATCCAAAGGTTAGACGCTTTTAGACCACGTTTGAACATTCGAAAAGGAGGAAGAAAGCTTTTTTACCATAGGGAGGTCACATGCAAGTTTATACGTCTCCGGGAATTAATTAAAATTTCCAAGCTATTGGAACTGAATGGGTTTAGTGAATATGCCTTGCCTAACTTAGAAACCAAAATTCTTGGATTGAAGTTGCCAAACACTGGATCCCAAATTATTTGGGATCCTATTTTACCTATTCGTGAAGATAAGGCTCTAATTCGGATTATAATGCATTTCATGGGAGACGGGCATTTGGATGTCTCAATAGGAGACACAAAATCTCCTAGTTACAGCAATTCCAGTTCATTTCTCCGCAGTCAATTCGTTGATTGCCTTCGAACAGTCTTTGGGGATATCAACGACTGTGTTCGGGAGAATATTAGCAAGAAGGATAAGCAAATTGTCCTATCCAAACTCTTGGGGGACCTTATTCAATCTTTCTATCCCGATGCAAAATTTAGCCAGCAAGATGGAAATATTCCCAAACGGTTTTTTGATCTGCCATTTCATTTGCGAGTGGAAGCGATCCGAACTTTTGGAGACGATGATGGCAGTGTCGGACCTTTCGGGGTCCGCTTCACCTCCGACTGTGAGCAAGTTCTACTACAGCTAAGGGAGTTGATTGTTGGCGTGGCAAAGGACGATTGGAAACTCACGGAAGAGGAGCAATCAACGGTATTGGCCTCCATTGGGCCTGTCAAGCTACAAAAGAATTGGTATTTTCTGAATCTTGGCGTTGTTGGGATGCACTGGTATCATGATCGAATTGGGTTTACACATCCAGAGCGAAAGGCAGAACTGGAGTTCCAACTAGTCTCTCGTGAACAGGCCACAAAATATGATATCTTCGACATTGATATTGCAGTTTTGACGGGTTTACGCAATCGAATGACTATTCGAGAAGTGGCGGAACATTGGATGATTAAGGAAGAAACCATCCTCAAGTCTATGCGCTACTATCGAAAGCGGGGGTGGGTCAAAAAAGTGGGGCGGCGCAAACTCGCCACAATTTGGCAGCTCATTCCAAAGGGAGAACGCTGGCTTCTCGAGATCCTCAAAGACTACCAATTGGATGATTTAAAGCGGGATCGGATCCTGCTCGACCCCACGTTTCGCGAGTCCTTATTCACGAAGCTCTTGGGCACCTACGGGATGGGGGCGGAAATTGCCCGTCGCGTCCATAGACACCCCAATACGATTCGAGGGTATCTCCGCAATCGGTACCCCATCATGGAAACGGGATTAATCCTCCAACTTGCGGAATTAGTTGGTATAGGTCACCAAGAGGTCCTAGATGCAGTCGTAGTTCTTCTGGAGTCACGGGACTATAATCGCTACAAGAGTGCCAATTTTCTGGCGAAAGATCTTTTGTTCTACCGGGCGGTGATCCGAGGGGACGCCGACTGGGCGAGTTGGGATGCAAGAGGAAAACTCCAAGAGACTAAAGTTCTGGAGTCGAAACTCCTTGATGAGAACCTGGTGGCCAAGATGGCCAACACGGAGCGCATTGATCAAAAGATCATACACCTAGCTGAGCAACGCAAGGATGGGTGTGTCACCGCTAGGGGATTGAAGCAGGATGCGGAACTAGCGACTCTAGTCAAGGATTGTTATCCCAAATACCTCAACGAGCGGCTCGCCTCTCTGACACAGCATGGAACATTCGTCAAGGTGGACAAGGGGGTTTATAAATTAGTCGAATAGCACATATGTGGTTGGTTCGGACTTGCCCCCACCAGCGCTCTGATGACTTTTCTGTGGTGGGGTCTCAAGTAGAAGGATTCAGTTATTATAGTGACGTATAAGTAAGAATAATCAAAAAATTTATATTTTTGTTTAATCATACTAAGATTATGGGTTGGAAGAACAAAGCCTTGAACCTTCTGAAAGAAAAGTTCGGGAGTGATAGCTTCTATGCCGCGGAAGCTGTCGAGTTGCTGGAGCGGGAGGTCAACTACAAACCGGGGACAATTTACCGACTCCTCAAAGAGTTTGCCGACTCTGACATGTTGATCAAGGTTGGTTACGGGATCTATACGGCTAGAGCGGCTAGGGAGGGATGGTTCCTTTCCCCGTCCCTTCCGTCGAACATGGAGAAGGCCCGCGACCTTCTCCTGGAGCGGGATGTCGAGTTCATGATCACTGGTCCCTCGGTGTTAGTCCCGTATATGCACTTGTTGCCGAGGCGGCTAATCCACCTGATCTACACCATAAAGGGGGCAGGCGAATATCTTGTTGAGCTTTTGGGAGCGGAATTCCCAGGGTTGGTGAACCCTACGGAGGCGGCCGTGAACGTCGCGCTTCATTTTACTGAGAAGGACTTGGTGGTGGTGAGGGAGTTCTCGACTCTTTCTGGGGGAGAAGAAGGGGTGGCCTCCTTGGAACGGGCGTTGGTGGATCTGTATTTTGAGACCACCCGCCATCGGATTCCCTTCCCTGTTGATGAGACTGGGAGGATCCTCTTTTCTGCCTTAAGTAATGCGAAGATTGACATTGCGAAGCTGAATCACTTAGCCATGAGGAGAGGGATAGACGGGGAGTGGCGGGCTATCATCAAGGCAGCTGGCATCAAGGTTCCCGCCAAGATCGCCGCCAAGAATGTCCTGCGAAATAGGCATGTGGAAGCCATTCTGGGTTCCCTTGGAAGAGGAATATAGGATGAGTGACCTTGATGATCTGCTAATCCATGGTTCTAAAGCCTTCTCCGAAGAAGAATTATCTAGGAGAGCAGAAAAATACGGGTTTTCTCAACCCCAAATTTTGGAGCTATTCGCGTGGGACTACGAGTTAACCACTCAACTGCAAGAACTTTCCAACGAGTTGGTTTTGAAGGGGGGAGCCGTGGCTCAGCTCTACCTGCCACCCGAACTCCAACGAGGTAGCGTGGACATTGACATCATCACCCCTCTCGGCGAAGACGATCTCAACCAACGCATCAAAAAGCTATCACGAAAGATCAGAAGATCCATTTCGCCCTTTCAAATCAAAAGGTATTCCCCAAAAACTCCACAGGTCAATATCCCTCTGAGTACCTATCATGTAATCTTGCCCAGTGTGTTCCAAGAAAGTTGTAGCATCAAAATAGACGTCCTCACCAGTCAGTTAGGATTTCCAACCATGGTGCTAAGGGGTGTGGAAACTTTTGCCCTCCAAGTCTCGAAGGTGAAGACTCTCAGTTTAGGTACCCTCATCGGCGATAAACTCCTCACATTAGCCAGAGAAACAATAGGAATGGAGCGGGAGGAACATTATCCCAGGCAGATCTATGACATTGAGATGTTAACCTTCAAAAGGGGGGATCTGACACAAATAGAGATCAGACACATGGCAGAAGCCATAGAGAAGCTTGTGGTAGAGGAGGCGTGATTCAGAAGTCTCAACATCTCCCTTAAAGAGGCCTTGGAAGACGTAGCGAAGACGATGGACCATTATTCTTTAGTTGACCTAACCGTTGCTGATCCATTGATGTGGAGACATATAAACAATTTTCAGCAATATTATGTGAACAGAAGGGAGATGTCGACAAGTCCATATGAGTGGAGTTCTCGGGCGCTTAGAATTAAGTTTCTTGTTACCCTAATGCAATCTTACCATTCAAACAAGATTGATGCTCGTCAAATGCTTCGTGTACTTCTCCAAAGCCAAGAAATTTTTTCCAAGCTAAAGAGCATCGACAGGAATGCTGTCCAAAACCTTCGTAGGCAACTATTAGCTCACGCAGACGACCATCTCCCCCACTTCAGAGCATTGAGAGGAAAACCCTTAGAACGGGTGTTGAAGTTTGGCAGATGCTGACCCCGGATACCATGACTCGAATCGCTGAACTTTTAGAAAACTAATTTGTTTACATAAAAGAGTAGCTCTCTCCCGTTTAATATTAACTGGGATATGAGCTTTTATGTGTGGGAGCCTACGGGGTAAGGGAACTCTGTTGCTCCACTGGAAGACTGACCCGCTGCTGCTCGATCCGGAACCGGTTGCGCATGAAGCATGGGTAACGGCAAACGAGCTGCTCGAACAAGGCAAACGGGCGAAACTCTTCCTTGTGGCGGATGCGCTGAACCTGTACGGCATTTTTGTGCGGAAACGGGACTTCGTGCCGAAGGGCCGCCGGGATCGGATCTTGGCCCGCATGCCGTATGTGGGGCTCGATGCGGCCCAGGTGGCGTTTATCCGAACCCACCTGGACGGGATAGCCCGCCAGGTCGCCACCTATTTTGCCGACGCGATCCCAATGGATCGAACCCAGGCCCGAACGCGCCTCCAAACGTACCTGAGGCAGCGCCGGCTGCCGTTCCCCCTGTTACGCGTCGCCGCCACCTTTACCGACGACCCTCGGGCTTGCCTCGCGACCTGGCTCGAAGGAGCGACTTTTGAGTCCTTCCGGCGGCTCCCCTTTAGGTGTCCCCTCCGGGTCACGCCTGCTCTTGCGTACTTTCTTGGCGTCTGCGATGGTGACGGGAGCCTCACCGAGAAATTCATCCATGTCTTGGGGTGTTCCCGCAAGTTCACTAAACGCCTTCTGTTCCTTTCTGCCCACCTATTTGGGAAGACGTCAAAGATCACCGTCTCGCAAGGCTACGATGTGATCTTCATCAAGTCCAAATGGGTTGCCCGCCTTGTCCATTTCCTGTCCGACCACCCCTTTGGCTGGAAATACGCCCGCCTCCGGCAGCCTCTGATCCTAGATGACGAGTTGGCGTGTGATTACTGGCGAGGAGCTATTGACTCCGACGGGACTTATGTCGCATCCATCACCTGGGCGACATGTTCGGAACGGTATGCTAGGGATTTTACAGAGTTTTTAGCAAAGAAAAAGATCCAACACACATTATCTCAATCTGAACAGCCTCTAAACGTGGTCCAGATCAAAGTTAGAAGTTTTTTTGACTTCGCACGGCACATCGGAACTTGGCATCCAGAAAAAACAAAGCAGCTCTATCGCTTATTGAGAGATGGAACGAAAGTTCTACTATTTAATGGTCCTAATTCTACCACAATCAATGACCACGGTTACTTTAAGTTAGAACTCCTTCCAAAACTACACGTTGAAGTTCATGGCCGCAGAATCCTAATCCGTCGTATGTTCCAACTACTCGATGTGAAAGCTTATGACTATTTGATTAACAATAATGCTAGATTTGTTTATCCTCGTGCCGATAAAGCTATTAAATTACCCTTAAGACCCTCGAAAGAAGTTAATCAAATCTTAAAATATGTCACTCCAACTGGGGATGGACTTACTGTGACGACGGGGAAGCATCGAGGGTTGGAATCAATTGACTTTGAGAGAACAGTCCATAGAGTTAGTGAGTTATTCGGAATTAGCTCCCTCAGAAAATCAAATGGGGGCTATAATGCTCGACATAAACTAATTCGTGATTTTTTGAAGACATTTTATGTATATAAGAAACCATGGTTGGCAGTATCACACTCGACTTTTGAGATGTTAAAGGTAAAATGGAATCCAATAAGGTGGCTTACAGAGGATAATGTAGAGAATAGAATTTGTTTTATCTAATCTTCTTCATCGGATCGAATTAGGAAAATAAAATAATCAGTACAACTAACATCGAATTTAATATAATTTTTTTAATTCCAAGCATCACACAAACATATTACCAAATTATATATTATATAACGGGGGTGGGAATTCATGTAGAAAGGCTTTTTTGCTGATTTAATAATGAAAAATTATGAGAATTGTTCATTTTTTTGAACAATAAAATTTAGATCACTTGATTATGAGTTGGGTTCAGTTTGAAAGTTGATTTAAAGATCCTCAACTCCAAAATACGGGCTGAAACTATCCAATTTCTGTTAGAAAGGTATCTTTCATGCCTGATCGCAATCGAATATTCGTTGAGTGAAATCGCGCGGGGGATTGGGTGTTCGAAAGGCGCGCTCGTGTATGCCCTTAGAGACCTTGAAGCTGCTGGAGTGGTTAGGAGGTCCAAGAAGAAGGGGAGGCTGAACATCCGGTTAAATCCATCGCATGTTCTTATCGCGCGGATGATTGAAGCGGAGCTCCTAGGCATAGGAACTTTGCAGCTAGATCTAGGGAAAGAAGTGCAAGCCAAAGTCGCTCAATTAGAGAAGGAACATCAAGAATGTCAGCGTCGGGTGCAGCAGCTCGAGGCTGAGAGGAATATGCTGCGAGCCGGGATTAAACAGGGGGAGTTGATCACGTTTGTAAAGGGTTTAGCCAAGAGTATCGTTGAAGAGGTGCGGACCAGCGAGTTTGCCACGCCAAAAGCGTTGGAGGCCTATGTGGCAGATGTGCTGATGGATGGGTTGATGGAAAAATTTGCCGTCTTTGTGGGGGGATGATTCCTGGTCGTAAGCATTCCGCTCTCCCTCATCTTGAAGCGGGTGGATATCCAATTTCTGGAGGAGCGGGATCGAGCGAAGATATTCACTCCCTTTTTAGCAGTCTTTGGAGAGAGGCAAGAGCGAGTGGAGCTGTGTGGACTTTCAGCGGTGTTACACGCGCGGTTACGCCGTCAGCGAGCAGTAATTGTGCCGCCGGCACACACCGAGTGTGAAGCGGTTTACGAATGGTTTGGGCAGAAGTTCCCCGAGCTCCCCGTGCACTGTGAATACATGCCAGAGTCGGCGGCTCCTCTCCGAGCGAAGGTGGTGATCATCACAGCCCGGCTATTGTTAAAGGCGATATTTACGAGGTCCGATGCCTTTGAGCATATCGTCATGCTGGACCCGGAGGGGTTGGTATCAAGCCAATTGCACATATTCGAAGCGATCCTTGCGTGGCTACAAAAGGTACGGGCGAAATCCTCGGTGTCTTGGATTACGCGATTTAAGGTGGAAGACCCCCGGCAGCTCCGCTTAGGCTATGATGGGGATGCTGTGCTTGGTGAGGCGGCCGGAGGCTTTGTTGTTCCATCCTGACCAATAGATCCCCTTCCTTATTTGGAGTACCTTCTGTTAGCGCAGCTGCATTCGAGGGCACTGGGGCCGGGCCAGCTGCTGAGGGCGGGTGGCGCCCCTTATGTTCTCCCTTCACTAGATGCTGCTACGCGGTGGGTGGTGCTTGATCGCCTGAGGGTGCCAAAAGGAGCGGAATTAGTCCAAAAGGTGGGTGAACGGTTTACGGTATCGGCATTGGGCGCCCTCGTGGTAGAACGGGGGATTTTACCCCAGGTACATCGGGGCATTGTAGCACGATTGGGAGAGGAAGCTCAATCCATGCGTGTTTTGGCGCAGATCTATGGCATGATCTCCTCCGGCACTGAGGGAGATGATCTCCTCTGCGAGTTATTAGCTGTGGAGCGGCTGGAGGGGGAGGAGGTCGCGAAGGCCATGCGACAGCTGAGTCCCTATTTTTTCCGGAGAACGCAACGGGCGGTGTTCACGGTGGAGGAGGTGTATGCGAAATACCTGCCGAAGCCGGCGCGGGAGCGGGTGGAACTGCTCGCCCAGGCGTTTCGGGGAGCACAGAAGGATCGACGGAAGAGCCGATCTGGGTTACCGAGATATTGGCTATTGACATTGAAAGATCTGAAGGAGCAGCTCCTTACCTATATTGTGGAGAAAGACGAGCCGGTGCGTGTTCCCGAGCTCGCGAGTGAGTTTGAAGTGTCGCGGAGCACCGTCAGGAGGGTGCTAGAGGAAGCCGTTCGGGACCCTGTGATCCTGCTGGAGAAGCGAGTGTTGATAAATACGCGAGGGAGGGTGGCGTTATATGGATTAGAGTTCCCGGATCATTTAGATCGCACGTGTGGCGGATGCCATTTTTATGTGCCGCCGGGGCTCTGCGAGGTCTGGAGCACAATCGGGGAAATCAACCCGCAAGCGGTGCTCCCCCTGTATGAGACAAGAGCGGGTTTGAAGTTTGCCGAGTCGGTATTTGGATGTGAGCATTATACGTCCCGGCTTAAGAAGGGGCACATGAGTTGGAGGCGGTTCCAAGACGAGTTGCGGATTGTGACCGGGGTAACAGAAGAAGGAGAGACCGCCAGCTATTTGTGTCCCCAATGCGAAAAGGAAATCGAGCAACCGAGCTCCAGCCCGCAAACCTGTGGATTTTGCAGGACGCGAGTAAAACTGGTGCGAAAAAAGCAAACCCCCGAAGTGGAGATCACCCCCGACCTTGACCATGTGTTTCAGGGCATCATTCACGGAGTGGTGGGCGTTCTCCCCGACAAGCTGCCGGTTCATACCAAGCAGGGGATTCTAATCCTGGAAACGGATGAGCCGGCCTTGGAAAAGGACAAGTTCATAGTATCCATGGAGGGAGGAAGATGGGAAGGGGAGCTGAGGAAGCTGGCTTATATTATTACAAGGAGGCGGTTCCCAAGAGGGGAGCTGAAGGAAGCGAGGAGGTATGGGGTGAAGATCTACCATTCGCGAAAGGCAGAGTCGGCACCAGTCACGAAGATCACACCGGGACTGCGGCGAGCGGTGGAGTTTGCACGAGCGACTGGGGCTCTAGCGCAAACGCTAACCCTCTCAAACATTCTCTCCAGGGCTGGATTTGCACTTGCTTTATCAGATATGGTGGGAGGGGCAGATGGAACGGCATGGCACATCCTTGATTTCTACCTGCGTGCCCTAGGAACCCTTGATCCAGAGCTGTTAAGGAGTTATGAAGGGCTGGCAGGGGTCCCCATGTGGGAGCTGGTGAAAGAGGTCATGAACCGGAGGAGGTTCAAGTTGACTTCGCGAATGGCGGAGCGGTGGGTGTGGGAGACCTTGAGCAAGCCAGGCGTGCGAATTGCGGCGTACAGTGATGGTAACTGTCTGATCAACTATGTGTTCTTACAGTGTGTGCTGGAGCTGCGAAAGCTCACGGGACAAACGGGATTAGGGTACATTGGAACGAGTGGAGTGATTCACCACCGGCAATCCAAAAGCGCGCTGGATGCCATTGGGCTGGTGTTGGATCTGGCCGACAATTTCAAGTTGGTCTATCTGTTAAAGCTGCTTGAAGCCATAAACACCGAGCACATCACGCCACGGGATGTTGCCTTTTGTTATGGGCGAGCTCGGAAAAAGACCTATTATGTGCGAAGAGATGCCCTACCGAAGCTCGAGGAGCTCTGCAGAAATGCGGAAAGGGTTCCAGTGTATTATGCCAACCAGGAACGTCCCTTAGTGGAGGCGTACCGGGTGTTTGTCACGCAATTCGAGAGGTTTCTTGGTAAACTCCTCGTGTTTGGAGCAACTTCTACGATCAAGTATGATGGGCAGCATGTTTCCTATGAAAAGATCGCAAGAGATATTGACACCATTCGGAGGGTGCATCCGGACGTTGTCAGACGAGTGGAGGATGAAGTCAAGCAATTTATAAAAATCCAGTTCAGTCCTTTCATATTCGCACCGAGTTTAAAGGTTTTAAATACTGTTCTCAATAGGGGTGAGGTAGTTGAGGAATGGGTTACACCCTATCAAAACCACATAGTGAGGGAAGGCGGCGGGGCTACAAGGCCCGCCTCCTGGTAAGCCTCTCGCCCTCGATGCCGAAGAAAGCAAAGATCAATGTGCAGAAGCTCCTTCCTAACACCTATCCCTTGGTGAAAGGTCTTGGCGAGCTGTACAGCCACCAAGTGCAAACGATCAGGCGACTATTGGGAGGGGTAAGTGTTGTGTTAGTCGCAGGGACTGGGAGTGGGAAAACCGAAGCAGTCTTTCTGGCGATCCTCGAACTCCTCATGAGTGGGAAGCTCACTCATTGCCTTATATTCTATCCCACGAAAGATCTTGCCCGGGATCAGGAAACCCGGATCAAAGTCCTCTTGAACAAAGCTCGGGAGGAGCTGGGGGTCACAATTACCTACGCCGCCTATCATGGAGACACGCCCCCTGAGATGCTCCAGAAGATCGAGAAAGACAAACCTCAAGTTTTGATTGCTACGATGGACAAGATCTACTATCGGCTCATACGGGAGGCGAATCCAGCCTTTAAGGACTATTTGTTGAGCGCGAGCCTCCTGTGGCTCGATGAAGCGCATGCGGCTATGGGGCATTTTGCAGCACACTTACATTATATGTTACAGCTTTATCGCAAAGTAAACCCGAAGGTCATCACAGCGCTGACCACTGCGACAATCGCCGCCCCCGAGGAGTTGGCAACCCTCTTCGCACCTGGCGCCAAAATCATTCAAGGGGGCACAAGGCGTGGAAGTATTCGGATCTACTTAGTCGAGCGGCAAGAGCTGTACGAGTTAATCCGAATCCAAGTGCAGCAGGTCTTAGGGAAACCTCGGACAGCGGTATTAGTGTTTATTGACAGCAAACTCGAGTTAGAACATCTGACAAAAGCGATCAATCTGAGTGAAGAGCAAATCCTAAGGCCAGAAGAAGTGAAAGAGGTGTTGAAAGCCAATTCTGATCCTCTCCGAGTTGAGGGGTTCTCAGGGGACTATTCCGCCTTTATAAGATCCCAAGCGTTCCACAAAGTGCGAAGGGGGCTAGTTAAATTGATTTTTGCAACGAGCAGCCTCGAGCTCGGGATCGATCTTTCTTCCATAATTACAGTAATCAATGTTGGGTACCCAATCACAGGGAAGAGTGGGCTGCTCCAAAGAATCGGGAGACTCCGAACGCAGCCTGGAGATACTCGAGACTTCTTTCTTGTACTCAATCCAAAGCGGCCTGAAGAGAAGGTGTATTGGGCCAACCGCAATCGGTTGAAACGAGAGCTCGAAGAGGGGGAGGCTGGAGCTATCCGGGCCGCGCTTGTCAACCGAGAGGTTATCTCAACCACCCTGTTGTATGTGCCGTTTCTCAAATCGATGGCAAAGTAGGAGATCTTTGGACTATTCCGAGGTGACGCTCTTCATGTAGCACAGGTGGCATTTGCTGCGTTGTTAGCAGACGGTTTACTGGCACTTAATGAAGGGAACATAGTTCATCCCACCTCCGAACGGGTGAGAAATTGGTTGTATTCCCACAAACTCCGGGCGGCGCCTGAGAAATTCAAGATCCAAGCAAAACGAAGTGATGGACAGGTCGAGGAATATTGGATGGATACGGATAGAGTCCCTTTCAAGGCCTTGCCGGGGAATCTCCTTGAGAGACGGGGTCGCACCTTTCTAGTGACAAGTCTGGATCCAGAAAACTTCATAATTGAGGCGAAGGAGCTTACACAAGTTATTATTCGCACGTTAACAGTCGCAAGAAATACCATTGAGGAGAAACTCTCCTTTACGCGGCACAAGAAAAGGCGTATCATGGCGGGGGTGCTATTAGAGTGTGGGAATGCCCTGCTTGAGGTGAAACCAAAGAGTTTGGTCACGGTACTGGAGGGTAGGACCATGAAAAAGGAGCTAAGCGAGGAAGGCCAGCGTAAACATACGTTTCATCTTCCAACACATGCTGTCTCAATACGTTTTACTGGGGAAGTGGCGTGTAGAAACCTTTTTACCGCAGCATATGCATGGCACATCCTCGAGATCTTGGCCCATGCCATTCTTCGGGAGTGTAATCGACGGTTTGGGTATAGTCTCACGCAGTTTGGAACAAAACTCCATCGAGAAGAGCGTCGCATCTTGATCTATGATCGATGCCTGAGTGCTAAAGCCACCAAGACCATCTTTACCCATTTTGTAACTATTTTAAAAGGGATAATAGAGCAACTTAAGAGATGTGAATGTAAGTTTGGGTGCCAACGGTGTACGGGGGTATTCTCAACTTATGGTAAGAAGGGTAAGCTGATCTACAATCCCAAGCAGCTCTGCAAAGTCGTGGTGGAGGGACTTCTATGAAAATCTTATTGGTATCAGATTTGCATTTTGGGGCAGAAGCAGCCCAGAAAGATGCGATCACAGCCATGCTCGTAAGTGTAGGCTGTGATGCAGATCTAATCCTTATTCTTGGGGATCTAGCAGAAGGGGAAACGACGAAGGTGAAGAAAGAACTGGAGGGGTGGCTGAGCACGATGCAAGCGCACGATCTGCTGCATAAGATTCAAGTGGTCGTCGGGAATCACGATGAATCTTGGATCCAGCAGCTCCCAGATCTGGAAACCCGGGATTTTGCCACTCCAACGACGAGCAACCAAAGGTATGTATGCATCCATGGAAATGACCTTGCTATCTGGGAACATGCTCAGGATTATGGGTGGGACGAGCGTTTGGGAGCAGCCATGAAGGATCGCCTACTCGAATGGTCAAGGCAGGGTACATGGACGCCACAACTCACAGAAAATGACTATCTGATCATTGGTCACTGTCATGTGTGTTTTCATCACGAAAAGCGGCGGGTACTCAGTCCTGGTACCTGGAAAGGTGATCCTACGGACGATCCGAATGTTGGTTGGTATGCATTGATCAAAACCACGCAGGTTGGTGATAAAATCAAGCTCAGGCGCTGGTTCTCCTAAGACCCGAACCAGAGAAACTGTGGCTAATTAAAGGGGCAATCTTAGAGATGTTGTCCTAAGCATGTTTTAAATGAGTCCTTGCCTTACATGGAGCTAATTGAGGGGAAGGCTGACAATGCGTTCTCAACGGAAAACTTCAAAATTAACTACCGAATCCTCCAAATACAAAACGGTTATACCGGCAGTTTATACGATGTCAAAAAGATTTGCAGGTACTCACCCAAGTAAACTTTTCAGGGCATCGCTCGCTTGAGAAACATTGCCAGTGAGCCAACTGATGATGTCAGTGACAATGCTTGCAAGGATTAGGAAAGCAAACAACCCAATTCCGATCAGAATTCCCTCTTCAAGTAGTGGGCCGCCTCTTCGACCAAGGCGGTTTCTTTTTCGAGGAGCATCGGAGCGTTTCAATAGTAGTCCCCTTTCAGAAGGAGGTCATAACCTTCACTTAAAAACCCCCCTCATAAAATCATGATCTTTCGGAGTCACGACCAAGAGGAAAATATCTTTTTTTTAAAAGTTGGTGAGGGACACTTCTGCTGGAATTCCGAGAGGGAGAGGAATTGGCTTATTTTCGGAATCTAATAAGGGATATCCTTCAATAGAAGGATTTTTGTTCGGTGTTATTTGATAGAAAATATTTGTTGATTTATGGCAGGTGGAAGGGTTTACCCGTCCGGAAAGGCAGGAGGTGGCAACATGCCTGCAGTAATAGTAGTTGGGTTGCAGTTCGGGGATGAAGGGAAGGGGAAGGTGGTGGATTATTTTGCCCGAGATGCGGATATGATAGTTCGATTTCAAGGGGGAGCGAACGCAGGCCATACGGTGATTGTTAAGGGAGTAACGTACAAGTTTCATTTGCTCCCTAGCGGGGGTTTGCAAAAAAAACAACTCATTATTGGAAATGGGGTTGTTATTGATCCTGCCATTCTTCTCCAAGAAATCGAAACTCTAGAAGCGCAAGGAATGCCTATTAACCTCCGAATTAGTGATAGAGCGCATGTCGTCTTTCCATTTCATGTAGAGATCGATGGCATTGAAGAAACCCTTAAAGGAAGTTGGAGTGCGGGGACAACTCGAAAGGGAATTGGGCCCACTTATTCAGATAAGTTCGCGCGCTTTGGGATTAGGATGCATGATTTACTGAGTAAGGCGGTTCTTACGCAAAAACTCGAAAAGCTACTTACGATGCGAGCACCACTCCTGAAAGGACGTACAAGCTTTGATGAAAACTTTATCCAAAAAAGGTTAATAGATACATATCATGAATACGGGCGAAAATTACAAAATTTCATCACAGATACTTCCTTTGAAGTAAACGAAGCGTTAACTATCAATAAGAAAGTTCTCTTTGAAGGTGCCCAAGGGACGCTGCTGGATATCGATTTTGGGATCTATCCGTTTGGGACCTCTTCCAATACAATTGCAGGAGGCGCCTGTACGGGTGTAGGGGTTGCGCCAACAAAAATAGATGGTATCATAGGTGTTCTTAAAGCTTATACTAGTCGAGTTGGTACGGGTTACTTTCCAACAGAGCTAGATAATAGTCTTGGTGACAGAATACGTAAAAAAGGTAACGAGTATGGCACGACGACAGGTCGTCCAAGAAGATGCGGATGGCTCGATCTTTTTGCAATTAACTATGCTGTCCGACTCAATGCTCCAAATGGTTTGGCGGTAACAAAACTAGATGTTCTGGGTGGATTCGAACCAGTAAAGATTTGTACTGGTTATAAAATTGATGGAAAAATTATTGAACATTTCCCAGCCAATTCAGTTATCCTAAAAGAATGCAAACCTATTTACGAAAAATTGGACGGTTGGCCAGATTTAAAACCAGATGAATGGCTGGAAATTGCGAAACAGGGATATAATTCGCTTTCAAAACAGATCAAACATTATCTAAAGAGAATCTCTGAGTTCCTCAAAGTCCCAATACATTTGATTTCAGTTGGTGGGGGAAGAGAGGCTACGATTTGCCTAAAAAATATTTTATCTAACTCATAAAACAATTACACCAAGATTGAAATGAAATTAGGAATGAATGTTTTTACGAGACAAACTAATTTTGATAAGCCAGAATCTAAAACCATTGGCGAATAATGATTTCTCTTCAAAATGGAATACATACATTCACTCCAGTTAGGTGTTTTAGGAAGGATCATGTTAGCAAGTAGTTGGGTGGAGGATAAATCAAACCATTGGCACGTTATTTGATGTGGTCATAAGATATAAAACCCTTCAGAGCTCAAGCATACTAGACTCTAAACACAATTTTCCTCAAAGTCAGATAATCTACTCTAATAGAGGACTTGATAATGGCGACTTTTGAAATTCAAACAGACGAACTGCCCAGTGGGCACTTAGTTGATAAATTAATCGAATTTATTGAAAGCAAATTGCAACAAGTAACTGTAAAAAAAGATGGATCCGTTGTCCTTGTATCTGGTGAAGAAGGCATATTAACAAAGCGTAAACTTAGATTCCTTACAAAAAAGTTCTTGTATTCCGAAGGTCTCCGCCCAAGCACAAAGGTTGTGTCAGCTGGGGGACCAGCCTATCGCATACTACATAGACGAATCGAAATAGAGGAGGAGGAAGAGGAGGAAGAGGAACTGGAGGCGTTGGAGGAGGAAGAGGAGGAAGAGGAACTGGAGGCGTTGGAGGAGGAAGAGGAGCTTTAGGCGAAAGGTATGATCGTAAAGGAAGTTAATCAGGATCTGGAGTAAGAACAAAGGATGGCGGGAGTTATTATATATTGATGCCCTAGTTAAGGTTTTAGAGGGGTTAATCTAATAATTTTAAAAAAGATCTTCTTGATCACCAGTTCAGCTACACAACTTTTATCCTATTTTTTTCAAAAAATTACTAGTGAAAATTAGGCGGCAGCCTGTCGAGTATCTGTTAATTTTGCCTGAATCGCTTTTTTTACACTCTCACTGACGGTTTTCCCGTCAATCTTACCTCGAACTTCTTTCATTACATCACCCATAATGGCGGCAAATGCTTTCATTCCACGATCCCTAATCTGTTCATGATTTTTTTCTACGATTGTTTTAACGATGTTTTCAAGCTCTTCAATCCCTAGAGTAGTGAGTCCGAGCTTTTGGACTACTGCGTCTATTTGAAGGGATGGTTCACAAGCCCAGATGGCCAGGACATCCGGAATAGCTTCTTTTGCTATTTTCTTGTTACTAAGGAATCGAAATACTGCTTTTAGATGTTTTTCGGTCAAATTATGTACTGGAACATGATCTCGTGCTAGCGCTTTTATAGTTTGAGTCAATGTGATTGCGATAAGGGTTGGATCCAACTTAAATTCGGCAATAGTCTCTTTAAAGAGGGAAAAAAGATCTTCATAAACAATTTCGCTAGCGATTTGTTCTGGGATATTAAACTCTTCTATAATCCACTGCACAGAATTCCAAGGGTATTCAGGTAACCGTGAATGGATTTGTTTTATATATGAGGAGGCAAGGCTAATGGGTTCCGAGTCAGTATCTGGATAAAGTCGTGCTTTTCCTGGCAACTCCCTTGTGAACCGAGAAGTACCTGTTTCTGAATCCACTTCTCGTGTTTCATTAAGAACTCCATCAAAAACTTGGAGAATCCGTTCAACAACATAAGCTAGCGCTCGCTGTGCTTCCTTCTTTGGTCCTACTACAAGAATAATAGCATCCTGTTGAGTTTTATTACTTATTTCATACAATTTTTCTAGTTCGTTAGTAGAAAAACCATAACTTATCAAATTCTCATCTGAATGTAAGATTCCTTGGAGTGTTGTTAGAGATCTCACACGATCTGCTAATTCTGTGCCCAATCTACGTTTTAATTGAATTTCCTTACCTAGTAACCCAGAAAATCCTGGAATTCTCAGTGCCAAAGCATACTGTCCCTTAGTTAGAGCTTCCCTAACAAAGCCACATTTAGTCTCCTTAAGAACTTCTGTCACATCAACAGGGTTATTAGTTATTTTCCTCTTAGAAGAAAGTTCATTAGCTTTCTTCATTAGTTCTATCAAGGCCAACTGCCGTGTAATTTCCATATCAATGGCTACAGGTATCAAATCAAGTTGTTGAACTCCTTTGAGCTCCACACGGGCTCCAGCTGCGATACTGACATTGATGTCTTGTCGAATGGTTCCTAGTCCTCTTCGAGAGAGTCCAAAGGACCTCAAAATCATTCCTAAACGTTTCGCACAAATAACCACTTCATCAGGATTCATCAAGTCTGGTCCAGTTACAATTTCTACCATTGGGAACCCTAGTCGATCTATTCTGTAATGAACTTCTTTCCCTTTGCTTGTTTCTGTGTTTTTTCGTGCTGCATCTTCTTCAAGGTATACATACCATATATTTACATTCTTCAAATCTGAGACTGGAATCAGCCCATTACTTCCGATAAGGCATGTTCGCTGGAAGCCACAAGGTACAGAACCGTCCAAGTAATTCTTTCTACACACATAAATTTCATCCCTTACCGAACACCGCAAAATGAGTGCTAAAAACAATGCAATATCAAGGGCTTCCCGATTTAAGTTAAATGGGGGTGTTTCATCCAGTTCATATGTGCACGAGGTATTATAGTGACCCTCATAAATAATGGTAAGATTTTTTTTAAATTCAAGGAGCGAGCTCCGATCGTATTCCCCCAATTCTGAAATTACTGGGCGGAAATATCTCTTAATTTCAAAATCGGGCTCATCTGTTCTTAAAATCACGGGGCAATCACAAAACAACTTCTGCTTTGTGTTAAGCTGTGCATGGATCTCTATTCCGGCCTTGAACCCTAAACTTTTGTAATCATGCTTGATCATTTCAAAATCCTCTGTAACAACCTACATACATAACCTTGTCTCTAAAGCGGGTCTCCTCCTTCGCTTTCAATTTTTTTCAAAACCCGATCAACTTCCGGGAGGCCACCTTGCAAAATAGGATATCCATTAAATGGCTCTCGATTTAATATTTCTCCTCGAAGGTTTTTCTGCATGAGTTCTTTTATCTCATTTCTATTTTGAGTCCTCCCTAAAATGCAGATAAGCTTCACATAAGCAGTTTCGGGTAACATATTTGCTAAGGGGATAACATCCCACTCTAATAATTCCCTTCCAGTTTCATAAACCCGCATCCCAACAAAGCCCCAGAGACATTGTGTCGTCATGCAAATGATTACATCTTCTTCGATTGCTCGCTCGATGGGTTTATATAGCGTTTTGGGAGTATGACCCAATCCTGTTCCAGCAATAACAACACCTCTATAGCCCCTATCAATGCATGAATCAATAAGATCTGACTGCATGCCTGGATATGTGAAGACCAAAGCAACTCTGGGATCAATTCTCTTATCTACATAGGCAGTTCCTTCATTTCGTTTATTATATGCTTTTGTGAACATCTTAATTTCAGTTCCTCGCACCATTCCAAGTGGGGTACACCCGATTGATCTGAAAGCGTCTCTTCGACTACTGTGCATCTTTCTGACTCTGGTACCTCGATGGATCAAGCAATAATTGTCCCCACTTCCCCCGTGCATGCAAACGACGCTCTCTGCGATATCACTTTTGACTCCCACTACTGCAACACACATGAGATTATAGGCAGCATCACTACTAGGGCGATCACTACTTCGTTGACTACCTACTAACACCACTGGTGTACTAAGATCTTGTAACACGAAGGCAAGCGCTGCAGAAGTAAATGATAAGGTGTCTGTTCCATGTGCTATGATAACTCCCCTAGCCCCTCGTTCGTTCACCTCTTTTACAACCTCCTCTGCAATATGTACCCAATGCTTTGGTTGGATATTTTCGCTGAACAATTCAAAAAGTAAGCGTGTATCAACAAAAGCTACATCTGCAAGTTCAGGGACCGCACTATAGAGTTCCTCCGGTGTTAATGCAGGAATCACTCCTCCAGTTCTGTAATCTAGGCGACTTGCAATCGTTCCTCCAGACCCTAGAAGCGCAATTCGTGGCTTAGATTTGTTAGGTATTACTTCTGGTTTCGGGAGGTGATAACTTCCCGGCTCATACCCCAATTCCTCAATAAATTCAACATCATCAATACGTATCCCTGTATTGTACCCTGTATCCAGTTTAAGAGTGATATGAGTGTCCTCTAAAAAAGCAGAACGTGGTAAGATTATGCCTTGGAAAACCATATCGCACGTTTTTATCTTCACGATACTCCATACCCTCACTCCGAATTTCTTTAGAGTATTCAAAACTCTTCCATGATATCCTTTGAATTCTTCATTATCCTTCATTCTATCCGGCTCCAATATTTGATTCGAGTTGTAACTGCTTCAAAAATTATCCGATGGGATGTCCAAGAATATCGAATTTTGAAAAGATTTGGTTGTTAATTGAACAATAAAAGATTCTAATTTTGTGAAATCACGAATTATCTGTCTTAAATCCCGTAAAACTAACCTTTTCTTAATTATACATCGAATTGGTTTTGATAAGGATGAGGAACATAATTTGAAAATTTTTATTTTCCAGACTTTATTCTATGTTTTTCTAGATTTCGTTTTATTATTTGCTCAAAAGATTCTTTATAATGTCCAGAAGGTGGTGTGCAATATTTTCTTTCGTGTCTAATGGAATATGGATGATATCCTTTTCTGAGATAACATAAACTTCATTTGTCTCACTCCCAAAACCTGTTTTTGATGAAGAAAGATCATTTGCTATCACCAAGTTAAGGTTTTCTTCGCGTAGTTTTTGTTGACCAGCTCTTATTAGGCTCTCAGCATTTGAGGTGTATTCTGCCTTGAACACGGCTATAAATAAGTCTGAGTTCGCTTCTCGAACAGCACGAGTTATCTTCGGAATGGGTTCTAAACGAATAAAAAACCCTTCTTTAGAAGAGATCTTTGTTGCCTCTGATGAGGGTACCCTAAAATCACAGATCGCAGCAGCTGCTATAAATCCATCATATTTCTTGGTTCGAGTTAAGGAAAGAATATTAGAAAGCATTTCTTGTCCTGTAGTTACATGAACTGTGGTGATGCCTGGAGGGGCTTCCACTGTGCTTCCTTCTCCAAGAACCAGTGTTATTTGTGCTCCTCGTTGATATGCTGCTTTTGCAAGGGCCATTCCCATTTTTCCAGAACTTGGATTTGAGATAAAACGAACCTTATCTATGAATTCCCGGGTTGGACCAGCATTAATTAGAAATGAATAAGCAGCCAGGTCTTTTTTCCTCAAGATAGGATAAAGAGCTTCCAAGATTGAAGATGTCGAAGGAAATTTTGCTTTCCCTTCTCGAATCTCTGGTGAGACAAAGTGGACTCCTTTCTCCTTTAAAGCAGAGATCCTTTCTTGAATGAAAGGGTTATTAAACAAACAAAGATGCATTGCTGGAACAATTAGAATAGGGATCGCTGTTCCAAGGGCAGCTGTTGTGACCAATGTCACTGGAGTGTCACAGATTCCTAAAGCAATCTTTGCTATACTGTTTGCTGTTGCTGGTGCGACTATAACGAAATCTACGGAGGCTGTAAGTGACACATGCTCAGCCTTACTAGAGATTTTAGTGATTGCAGGTCTTTCTGTTGCCCATGAGAGGAGATCTGAACCAATAAATCGACAAGCGTCAGATGTCAAGACTGTCTGAACCTTTGCTCCATGTTTAATCAACTCTCTGGCCAATCGGACACCTTCAAAGACGGCTACACTCCCTGTTAGGCACAAGACCCCCTGTTTACCTTCAAGAATATTTGTAGTCATAATTTTTCCTCTCACGAATCTAATGGAGAGGCTTGTTACTAGTTTTTATAATGCGTTTTTGTAATAATCCAATTTAATTTACACAAGTCAATTTTTTGATGATGAACGTGTTAAATTGATATTTGGCTGATTTTCCCCCAAATTAAAAACCGCCAATAAAGAAAAGCGATTAATAGCTTTATTCAAAGGATGTTCATTACTAAGATAGGTAAATATACCATATAATCTATCTAATGTCTTCTAAAGAATCCTACAAGCGTCTTTAATTCGATCAAACCCCTATAAAAACATTATTTCTTTGTTGAGAGATACCAATCCAGATAGGCTTTATGTTTCTTCTTTGCCTTAATCTTATCGTTCTCTTCGCTTTCGAAAAATTGACGATCTTTTTTCCTCATTTCATCCAGTTTACCAGTTTCTGTTTTTTTAACAGAAAGTCCACAGATCTCACAAGTGTAGAATGGAGGTCGGGGAACCATTGTAGAACCACATTCTGGGCATTTTGGCATTTTGCTATCTTCCAAATTCTTCGAACTTATTTAATTTGACTAAAGAACGGCAAAAATTCCTATATTTGCAGGGTGGAAATTCTTTGCCATTTAACTTCTTTAAATTATATATCAATTGGGCTTTTAAAACTTAAGGATTCCAGCTTTGTGGGGAACTTTAGGGACATAAATATGCATTTCTTAGGGCGTTTGTTTACCCTTTTAGCTTGTTGCCCTAAAAACTGAAATATAAGAAGGCCTCCATGATATTATTTTTCAATGATTTCAGAAGGAATATAAACTCAATCCGTTTTATGGGGAATAACTCCCTTTATATTGTTATGAACCGATGAAGGAAGCCATGAATAAATCTTTTATTAAGAAATGTTACGGTTGAAATTAACTAGCTTCATCGTTTAGTTAAAAATTTCTAAGTATGTGATCGAGCTTCTAAACCACGGATACTCTACGATTTGATCAGGATTTCGTAAATTAGCCTATTTAAAAGCTCTACTGCTTAATGCTTTCCTTCAATGTCTGTTTTACGCTCTGGAAGAATTTCTTCGGTGATATTCGAGATAAATTATAGCTTTTAGGCTCCATTAAGACCATATCTTTTATTATTCTCGCTTCGCAAAGTTTTTTTCAAGTTAGATCCTTTCTTGGTTGAAGATATTAACAATGATGTCATCTGAAAGGTGATTAGATAGCTTAAAATAATGTTTAAGGTTATTAGGATTGATTCTACGGGCTCTCAAGTCAATGCCAATTCATTCACAAAAATTGAAGACCAGAATCCAAAGAGCGTAAAGTCCTCGGTGGAAGGTTTTTTCTATGAGTACTAGCTCCATTCGGTGATGGAAGCCCAAAAATACATACTATTGGCCTTTGAAGTTACTATAGACAATGTATCAGATAAAACTAACATCATACTTTAGTTGAATGGGCTCCCCCAATCTTTTATTTATCAAAATAATAAAGAATTCATGAAACTGGTTCCCAAACGATTCCTAATTGATTTGCAATTCGAAAAGCCTGTTTCATTTCTTCTGTAGAGGGACGCTGTCGTATTTCTTTATAACGTGGATCATATCTAGCCTTGTACTCAGGCCGATACTGCCCCATAATATTGACAAGGGCATTAGGAACGTTATTTGCACACCATTCTAAAATTGGTAATGTGTCTTTATTAATTCGACCTGGCATGACTAGATGACGGATAATTATCTCACCAGAGCCATTATCATAGGCTGCCTTGATGTTTCGTGTTACCACAGCACGGTAATTCTCAATACCTGACATTTTCTTAGCAAAAACATCATCAAAGTATTTTAGATCTGGCAACCAAAAATCCATGACATCTAACAACAGGTTTGTCGTTTTTTCAGTCATATACATATTACTGTTCCAAAGGATGCAGATATTTTCATCCATCAATCTTAGAGCTTCAAGAATGTTGTGTGTATTAGGTGTAGGAGAGCCTCCCACCCAATTAATGTTCCGAGCACCCTCTCGGGCAAGGTGTTTGGCATATGCTGCTAATTGTTTTGGGGTGGTTAGTGAGCCATCTACCACCTTCTCCTTAATCCATCCTTGCGAAATACTCCAGTTTTGGCAAAATACACACCTAAAGTTACAACCACAGAAAAAAATAGTGCCAGAAGGAACTAGTGGGCTCTCTTCGCCGTGATGGAGGAACACAGAAGAGACGTAGGAGTCGCTGGTTAGTCGACATCTTCCGGTTTCTCCTGCCATTCTATTTATTTCGCATCTGTGTTCACAAAATTCACAGTTTGTTATCATTCTTTTTGCTAATTCGACTTTTAGATCCAGATAGGAGATCTTGGGGGTTTTTAACCCAGAAAAAGGTTTTTTCCCCTCATCAATTGTTTGAAGCAATTGTTTGAAGTCTTTGGATTTTTTATCATGGATTTTCCAGAGAGCACTTATTTCTTGATTTGTGAGGGATTTGACCCCTATATCTACCTGTTTTGCTATTAGATACCTTGCTATTCTTTTATTAACAATTATATTATAATAACGTGCAAACCGCTCCCTTACAACCGTATCCTGCCATACTTGAGTAGAATTTGGTCTTAGAAGCCTCCACAAACAATATCACCTTCAGATTTCGAAACAAGAAGAATCGTCAATTTTTTAGGCATTTTTCATAATAATAACTGCAAATTTATAGATTTATACGCGTTTTTAGAGTATTAGCGGAACATTCACCTTTTAACATTTTAATTCATCTGCAGTTCTACTAATTACATCGCAAAGATAGTTGATAGTGTTTGGAACAAATTCATTAGGAAAGGAAGAACCCTTTCAAAAGAATTACTCAAGTCATACAGATTTTTTAGATTTTTTGATTCCTATTACTTATCTCATATTTTATTTAATATCACCAAAAGAAACGTGAACGTTCTGTTTTCTTAGAATAATTCCCCCTCATTAAGATTGGAGTGCCACAATCTGGACATCTGTTTTCAGAAGTAATTTTGTATTCATGAATATCAAATCCAAAACGAGCTATTAAGCGGATTCCACAATTAGGACAGTACGTATGATTACCATGATGTCCTGGAACGTTCCCAAGATAAACATAATGGAGGCCTTTTTCTTTGGCAAGATAATATGCTTTCTCTAGGGTCTCAACAGGAGTGAGAGGTAATTTACGCATCTTATAATGTGGGGAAAATCTTGAAAAATGAGTAGGGGTCTCTGGACCTAAGTTTACTATTATCCAATCAATTAATTCTTCGAGCTGTTCTTCTGAGTCGTTTTTTCCAGGGATGATAAGATTTGTTATTTCCACATGAATCCCATGGTTCTTCATAATCTTTGTCGCTTTCAACACGGGTTTAACACTCGAAGCTAAACAAACCTCTTTGTAGAATTCTTCTCCTCCTTTTATATCGATATTAGCTGCATCAATATAGGGTATAATCTCCTGTAAAGCTTTAGGTGTGATATAGCCGTTTGTTACAAGAACAGTTTTGATATTGTTTCTAGCGGCTAACTGCCCAATATCGCATACATATTCAGCCCAAATGATCGGTTCATTATATGTGGCTGCCCAAGAGTTACATCCAAATTTCATGGTAAGTTCTACAATTTTTTCGGGCGTCATATCCCTTAAAGGATAATTTTCTGGTGTAGCACGCGAAATACTCCAGTTCTGACAGTGCAGACACCCAAGGTTGCATCCAACTCCTCCAATTGAATAAACACAACTACCAGGGTAGAAGTGGTACAACGGTTTCTTTTCGATGGGGTCTGGTCCTGCTGATGAAACTTTCCCATAAGTAAGAGCTATAAGGGCCCTATCTCGATACTCTCTAACTCCACACCATCCTTTCTGGCCATAGGCTATCGTACACACCCGCGGACAAAGGAGACATCTAGCTGAATTATCAGATTTTTTCACCCAAAAATTAGCTACTTTAAGCAATGAACTCACACGTTTAAGATATTTTAAGGCAGAGAAACAAGCACGTTTTTCTGATTAAGTTAGCTTCATTTAACAATATACCTTCCACTTAGATTCTCCCTATTACTAGTTGAATTTTGATTTGTCATTATTTCTTAGGGAGCCTGTGCCAACGGTGGAAAGCCTCATTGAACGACCATTGCATGCTTCTCTAATCTGATAAGGAGCTGGAAATTATTTAAAATTGCAGATTAGGGATATGAAGTAATATGCTATTCCAGTAAATTATTAGTTTGCTAATGGAAAAGAGTGCTGAGATGCGATGTTGGGTTAGTTACAAGTCTAATCTAGTTTTATTTCGCCGCTTTGGATCTTGATTGTCCCAATTCGGTCTGGTTTTCTATCTCCCGTTACCTTTTCCAACATTATTCGTTGTTCAACCTGTGCCACTAGTTTTCGTGTCTGAACAATCACATCAGGGTTCACTGAGATGCTATCTATTCCAGCTTGGACTAGAAAATTAGTGACTTCGTGATAAACTGATGGTGCTTGGCCACATATGCTAACTGTCTTCCCGTACTTATGTGCAGTCTCGATCAGCCCTCTAATCGCGCGTAACACCGCAGGATTACGTTCATCAAAGAGATGCGCAAGTTTACGAGAATCACGATCGACTCCAAGCACTAGCTGAGTCAGATCATTGCTGCCAATAGAGAAACCATCAAAGATTTGGGCAAACTCATCTGCTAAGATGATATTTGATGGAATCTCTGCCATAACCCAGATCTGGAAATCCGGTCCTTTACGAAGTCCCGCATCCTCTAAAAGTTTTATAACCCACCGACCTTCCTCAGGTGTCCTGCAGAATGGCACCATCACCCAACAATTGGTGAGACGGTATTCTTCACGAACTTTCTTGATAGCTTCAAGCTCCAGTTGAAAAGCAGATACGAAATCTGGGTCATAGTAGCGGGAAGCGCCACGATAGCCTATCATTGGGTTGGCTTCTTCGAATTCGAATTTTTCACCTCCTTCAAGATCCCGATACTCGTTAGTTTTGAAATCAGAGAGTCTCAATACTACTGGGCGGGGATAGAAAGCCGCACAGACTTTCCTGATTCCTTCTGCAAGAGCATCAATGGCAACTTGTGCCTCACCGATCTCGATCAAGTGTTTAGGATGCCGGCGAATGTGGCTTGCCCAAACAAATTCTTCACGAAGGAGGCCGACACCATCTACAGGTAATAACGCAACTTCTTCAGCTTTTTCGGGAACCCCTAAATTCACATAAATTTTGGTTGCAGTTACGGGTGATCCCACTGCTGTTACTGCAGTAGCTGGGACTGCTTTTTCTTTTGCTTCAGCCACTTCATGCAGAATGCCCTCATAAACAACACCCCGGGTTGCATCCACAGTAATGGTATCTCCACTGTTAATCTTTTGAGTTGCGTTTTCAGTACCCACAATACAGGGTGTTCCGAGCTCTCGACTGACAATTGCAGCATGACAGGTCATTCCACCCTCGTCAGTCACAATAGCCTCTGCTTTAACCATTGCGGGAACCCAGTCTGGGTCAGTCATCTTTGTGATGAGGATTTCGCCTTCTTTGAAGGCGGTTATATCGTCAGCACTTAGAATTTTGTGTGCAGGCCCATAAGCGATTCCAGGGCTCGCGGGAAGGCCTTGAGTAATAATGTTACGTTCTGCAGTGGTCATACCAGTCGTAACAGGACGCGCGGTGGCGACTGTTCCTTCCATCCAAGCAGTTTCAGGTCTTGACTGGAGAATCCATAGCTTATTGGTTCGTTTATCCTTTCCCCATTCGATATCTTGGGGGAAATCATAATGTTCTTCGAGTTGAATTCCATATTTTGCTAACTTTACAATTTCATCATCTGTAAGAATTGGTTGGTTTTGAAGGGGTTCCGGAACTTCTTGTTCCTCAATACCTCCCCCTTCTTTTTGTACGAGTTGCACTTTCTTAGAGGTGACTTTTCTTTCAATGATTTCTCCATTGTTTTTCTTGACGTAAAAGGTGTCCGGGGTGACTTTTCCCTGTACAACTAGCTCTCCCAGGCCCCAAGCACCCTCGATCGTCACCAAATTCTTAGATCCATTCCTAAGGTCTACAGTAAACAAGACACCAGCAGTGAGAGAATGAACCATGAGTTGGACGGCAGCGCTTAGGGCTACTACGTCATGAGCAAATCCCTTTTCTTCTCGATAGTAGATTGCTCTATCGGTGTAAAGGCTTGCAAAACAATCCTGAACAGCTTTTACAACAGATTCGACGCCTACAACATTGAGATATGTTTCTTGTTGACCTGCAAAACTAGCACCTGGGAGATCTTCGGCAGTTGCACTACTTCGAACAGCAACTTCAGGCTTTTCAATTCGGTTTCGCTCAGCCAATTGCTTATACGCGGCTTCGATCGCGGTTCTCAGTTTAGTAGGCATTGGTGCAGCTTTGATGAGGTTACGAATTTCTATGCCTACTTTTTTTAAAACTTGAGTGTCTTTTGGATCTTTCAATTGATCCAAGATAGTTGCAATTTGTGGACTGAGATTGTTTTCTTTAATGAACCAGCGGTAGGCATAGGCAGTTACTGCAAATCCATCAGGTACTGGGACTCCCGCTTTATTAATCATTTCGCCTAAATTAGCCGTCTTACCGCCAACAAGAGGAATGTCCGCTTTATTCAGTTCGTTAAACCATAGAATAAAGGCTCTTGAACGATCTGGCACATTATTCACTCTCATAAAACTTCGAGAGGTAGTTATCTCTCCTTATTCTCTCCTATTCTATATCATGTTAAAAATACAATGGAAGCGCACAAAAATAATGATTGTTCATATGTCAATGTTTTCTGATGAGAACTCAAATAAATTAATCACATAAATAGTAAATAAAAAAATAGAAAGTTACAATTTCCCTTGGTTAAGCTATAGAAGATGTTTGTTGCCGCAAGATCTTTCTTCAAACTAGATATTTAGGAAACTTGTTCGAAACTCCTTGCCTGCATAAAATCCATTATCACCGAGTTCTTCTTCGATGCGAATTAATTCATTATATTTTGCGTTTCTGTCGCTTCTTGCAACACTTCCAGCCTTGATTTGACCCGAACTTAGACCCACAGCAAGATGGCTTATAGTTGTGTCCTCTGTTTCACCGGATCTGTGGCTTACGATGGTAGGATTCCCTGCTTGACGTTCTAAATTGAAAGCTTCGATGGCTTCGGAAAGTGTTCCAATCTGATTGCACTTCAATAGAAGCGCATTTCCGACTCCGTGTTTAATAGCACACTCGATACGTGTTTTGTTGGTCACGTATGCATCATCACCTACGATTTGGAGTTTATCCCCATGTTTTTTAGTGAAAACCGCCCATATATCCCAGTCATCTTGAGCGAAGCCATCTTCAATACTGGTAATGGGGTATTCTTTCACAAGTTGTGCCCAAAAATCCATTAGCTCGTCACCTGTTAAGTTTTTTCCGTCAATGAAGTACGTGCTTGTTTTTTCATTGAAGAACTCACTTGCTGCAGGATCAAGCGCAAATGTGATTTCCGATCCGATTTGATAGCCAGCCTCTTCGACCGCCTTTGAAAGAATGTTCAAAGCATCTCGAACATCACCTTCGATACCACTAAAACCTCCTTCATCTCCTACAAGAGTTGTATGCTCTCCAAAGGTTTTTTTCAATAATCGCTTCAAAATGTGATAGATTTCTGAAATCCATTGAATGCCTTCAGTGAAATAACTTGCACCAAAGGGTTGAAGCATGAATTCTTGAACAGCAATGGGACCCACACCATGTTTTCCTGCATTAATTACATTACACATGGGCAATGGCATAATAAATCGGGTCGGAGGTCTTCCAGCAAGGGTCGCAATATGTTGATATAAGGGTACCCCTTTGGCAGCTGCGGCTGCCTTAGCAACAGCCCAGCTTACTGAAAGGATGGCATTAGCTCCTAAGTTTGATTTATTAGGAGTATTATCCAGTTCGATCATCTTGGTGTCAATACTTGCTTGATCAATAGCATTCATATTAAGGAGGGCAGATGAGATCTTTGTATTCACATTTTTCACGGCTTTTGTGACATGGCGACCACCGAATGCGTGATTTCCATCTCTTAGTTCAATTGCTTCATTAATGCCAGTACTTGCACCACTTGGCACCATGGCGCGGCCTAAGATTCTTTCATCCAACCAAACATCAGCTTCCACTGTAGGAAATCCTCTTGAATCTAGAACCCAGCGTGCTTTGATTTTTTTAATTTCAAATTTTGGCACTTTCCATTCCTGCCTGCAGATTTGAGAAATCCCACTTATATTTTATATCTGTTTCACAATTTTTATTTTTTCGGGCTCTAAATCAAAACAATATTAATTACTTCATGGTTTTCGAGATCTGTTTGCTGATTGAGAAGAAGTAGAAGAATTATATATTACTATACAGAATGCAGATAATACTTTGTGATTCCTGAATTAACAGGAAGATAGACCCTAATTATAGTTTTTTATAAGCCATAAAGTGTTTTTAATGATTCGAACAGATTATCTTACCTCCCTTATTAATTGACGTTGGAGAATAATAGCCTTGACTTGAATGTAGTTAAAATGATGTGATTTCTTATGTCTATTCATAATATTATGCTCAAATCATGGGATAAGTTGCTATTTCCTGCCCTCATTGAGAAGGTAAGCGAATTAAATGCGAAACGAGTACTTTTCCAATTTCCTGAAGGGCTAATACATGCTGAATTATTAAACCTAGTTAATACATTTCAGAATAAAGGAATTGAGGTATTTATTTCCGGTAATGCTTGTTGGGGTGGATGTGATCTCCCCCTAGAGGAAGTATACAGACTTAAATGTGATCTTGTAGTTCATTATGGGCATAGTCCATATCCACACCCGTATCCAGTCCTTATGGACAGATCGGAGGATCGATACAGAAAAGCGATCACTGTGGTGTGGGTGGAAGTTCAAAGCACCCAACCAATTCAGAACATCTTAGAAGAGGTTGTTATGCAGATAAAAACACGTTTTGGAAACAGAACTGCGGTAAGTCTCGTAACAAACATTCAACATGTCCATCAACTTGCTGAAATGCAAAATTTTCTTGAAAAAAGAGGGATAACCACATATGTAAGCCACCCCCAGGGTAAAACCAGTCATCCCGGACAAATTCTTGGTTGTGATGTCACTACAGCAATCCTGACCCAAGATGATATTGATACTTATGTTTATCTTGGTAGCGGAAAGTTTCATGGGTTGAGTGTAGGATTAACAACAGGTAAACCAGTTCTTCATGCCGACCCATTTGAACGATCTTGTGAATGGTTGGATAAAGAAACTAATCGTCTATTAAAGAAAAGATATGCCATCATTGAAGCTGCTCGAAATGCTGAAAAATGGGGAATAATTGTTGGATTACGCTCTGCTCAATTCAGGCTTAAGCTTGCTCAGAAGATGCAGAAATGGTTAGAAGCCGAAAATAAGGAAACACTACTCTTAATCCTTCGTGATGTCACTGGAGAGCGAATTATGGCTTTTAACTTCTTAGATGCTTTTGTGGTCACTTCATGTCCACGAATTGCCATTGACGATTCAGAACAGTTTATAAAACCGGTTCTCAACTCTTATGAGCTTGGGGTTCTTTTGGGGAAGAAAAAATGGTCAAAATATGAATTCTTCTAATAAAAACCCCAAATTAGTTTTTACAAGGAATATGGGTTTACTACTTTCGAAGGGATCATTGTGGACAAAAAGCTTATGTTGAAGAAAAGAGCCTTAGAGATATGTCTTGAGCGTTTAATAGTACCTGAAAAGCCTAGTCAACGATTAGAACAATACCCTATCTCGACTCATGTTGCTGCAGAGATGGCATGGATCGCATTTTACAAAAATGATATAGCTGGACGAAATGTATTAGAACTTGGATGTGGATCCGGAAAACTTTCAATTGCATGTGCATTGCTAAATGCTTACCATGTGACTGGTATTGATATAGACCAAACTATTATAAAAACTGCACAAATAAACTCTGAACAACTTGACTTACAAAATCGTATATCTTGGATATGTGGGGATATAAAAGTTATTCGCGATTCTGTCCCATTATTTGATGTTATAGTGATGAATCCACCATTTGGAGTCCGAGGAGCACCTGGAACAGATATTCGATTTCTCAACCATGCTATGCGAATTGGCCCTGTTATTTACTCACTTCATTTGAGTAGATTGAAGAATCGTGCCTATATCTCAGATGTTGTGACAAAGAAAGGATTTACTGTTGATTTTATTACTAGAATGTCAATGGATATTCCTTATCTTTTTTCCTATCATCGAAAACGCAGTCATCAGATTGCAGTTGATCTTTACAGGATCATCAAAGCAAGAAATCGGATTGCTACAACATGAGACCTAGAACCTTTCAATCTCCATTTTATAACTCAATTCAAGTTATTCTACCCCTATTGCATATTATTTACGAGGTATATTAAAAAAAGAAATTTTTTAAAACGTTAAGTCAAAAAATTGGTAGTTAATAACAAAAATCATTGACTCATGCAACTTTTAATGAAAAGGTTCGAAAAACGCACTATGGGAATATTTATTATGATACTGCTCCTAGAATAATTAGGGGTTGGAGAATGATCCTTAATGCTTGCTTATGGCTTTAACATTTCCTCCACCAGATAAATAAATATGAATCTTCGAAGAATCAAATGGAATGCGTATATTTAATAGAAGTGGTCTTGATGAGCAAAGGATCCCCTTCTTCTGGTGATTTTGTCTTGCCTGGTGACTACTTAGGTGTAGTTGAAGAATTTCTACCCGGACAAAATTGTTTCATTGAGGATGGAGTACTTCGCGCAGATGTTCCTGGCATTGTGATGGTAGATCTCGAGGAGAAGTTAATAAGCATTTATCCAGTCGTTAAAAAATTACTCCTTCCACAAATTGGGGATAAATGTATCGCAAAAGTTAATATGACAAAGAAGCAAGTTGCTTCCCTTAATATCAAATTCCTTCGGGGAACCTATTTACCAATCCCATACACAGGCAGCCTGCATATCGGGCAGGTTTCAGCAAAATATGTCCAGGACATGTTTAAGGCTATGCTTGCAGGTGATGTTATTCGTGCCCGGATTCTCAACACTCAGCGAATCCCGATCCAGCTATCCACTACAGGTCGGGATTTTGGAGTCATTTTTGCTCTTTGCTCGAAGTGTGGAGGCTTTTTAAACTATTTACGTCCTAACTTGTTGAAATGTTCTACTTGTGATCATGTGGAATCACGAAAAACTGCAAGAGACTATGGGCGAGCAACGCTGCCTTTGAGAACGAAATAACTCTTCTAGTATAACATCCATCTAAAGTTATTGAGGCGTAATCTAAGTTGAGGCGCACTTTCCACACTTATGAACGCGAATTACTTCTAACCTTTGATAACAGACCCCAGATGGAATTGTTTGTTGATAATCTTCATGACGAATTAAAATTTGTAGAAATTTTAATGGTAGGAGTCCCAAAACGTCTGAAAATTAAAGTGCGCGGTGAAAAAGAAACTGTTAAACACGCCTGTAGAACCCTTAAATGGTTACAGAAAAGTATTCTAGGTGTCACAAATAAGGATCCACAAAACCGGTTTCGGTGGAATTCTTATTATTTCAAACGCTTAATAGGGACAATATCCCCGGACATGGTTCTTGAAGCAATACGGATCAAAGGACATGAAGTAGAACTTCATGAAGACTATTTTCTTACAACAGCAGACCTTAATACAGTCCAAGACGTTGCTGGATCTATTCAACATATTTGGATGGATTTGAGTTATAAAACCCGATCTCGCGCCTTAAAACGTGTCGTTACTCTTGTTAGCGTGATCCGAAACGAAGATCCGTTGCAAATATTTGCTGAAGGAATTGAAAAAGGAGTGATTTCTGAACAAGAGAACCGTTTAATAGTCAATTCTGAGCACGCTCTGAAGTTACTTTTAGGGAAATAATATTCTACAAACCGAAAACTCTGAAAAATCCACTTGCTACACACTATTCAAACATTAGTATTACGGAATAATTTATCAGGAATCATTAAAAATAAAAACGATTTTCTTAAGACCTTACCTCATATAGGAGGAAAGTATTTTGGAAATTGAGTCCTATGAAATCGAGGACGATGGATCTATTTTAAAAATGACCATAACCGGAGAAACTCATACTTTTCTGAATCTTCTCCGTTATTATTTAACTATGCATGATACAATCGATTATGCTGGCTATACCATGCGCCACCCGCTGGAACCCCGATCTGATGTGTTTATCAAAGCTAAGGATACCTCAGCTAAAACTGCACTTTTAACTACCCTTCAAGAGATTCGCAATAACATAAACGAATTTGAGGAAAAATTCAAAGTCGAACAAAAAAAATACTCTAAATGAAGTGAAATAATAGTGGATTCATTCCAACATACCCTAAGAACATTTATATCGGAAGAAACTGATTTTAAACATATCTTAACTGATAAAAACCTTGCTAAATTCGGAGATTCTCTTATTAACTTTATATATTCAATCGCAAAATCTGTGGTTGTTGGAGTTTTTTGCGGCGAAAAAGTCTCGGACAAAGCTCTAGCCTCTGCACTCAGCGAAACTCCTCTTAAAAATAAAACGCGTCCACGAAGTACTGTTAATGAACAAGCCGATGCTGTTGAAGCGTTTTGTGCCTATCTTTGGTTTATACAGCTAAGTTCCTTAGAAGAAATGGTTACTATCATTGCCAATGTAATTAAAGGACAAGATCTGTCTTATCATAAGACCGAAAAAACAGCACAAAAACAAGCCTTTAAGAAACTTATTGAATTATTATTAGAAAAAACAGATTTAAGATGAAATTTAGGTAAAATGGTGCTTCTAGAACTAGAAAATCAGGTACATGCTTGAAAATCAGCTACTTGTTGTTCCAGAATCCAACCACATTAAAGGTTTTTATATCCTATTTGTAATACTTAGCTAAGGGTTAAAGAATAAATGTCAATTTTTTGATACAAATCCTTTAAGACTACTTCGCATTGTTCTTTTTTGATGTTTTCCCATACTTTTTATTTGATTCCTGACTACCACAGGAAATGACATCCAATCGTAATGTTTAAATCCCGCGCTTGTGAATTAAAAATTTACGTATAGAGTTATTAATATCTCAAACTCTATAATTATTGGATCATAATACTAATCAATTATGATCCTAGGGTGTAGTGAACCTCATCGGAGGTTTTAACGGGCATAATTTTACCCGGAACACGATGATCACCACGCATACGTCACCACGGATTTACAGTAAGGTTCAACCTTATTGAAAACTAAAGAGATTACCAAGGCGATACCAAGGTAGTCAATATCCCGACATGTTGACGCTGACAGGTGGATGGCTTGGCTCGGGTACCGATGAAGGTCGTGGCAAGCTGCGTTAAGCCCCGGTTAGATGCATGCAGTCGAAGACCCGGGGATCACCGAATAAGACTTCTTTCACGGGTCTAATAAGCCCGTGAGTCCCCTATTGGGGACGGGTACCCCGCGAAGTGAAACATCTTAGTAGCGGGAGGAAAAGAAACCAATTGGGATTCCCTAAGTAACGGCGAGTGAAAAGGGAAAAGGGCAAACTGAACCCATCATCGAAAGATATTGGGGATGTGGTGTGTGGCTTGCTCACTAATCCCTCATGACAAAGCTGAATTCGTCTGGAAAGTCGAACCATAGAGGGTGATAGTCCCTTAAGCGTAAATCATAGGGATCGGAGCAACGCCCGAGTAGCGTAGGTCGGAAATCCTGCGCCAAGGCAGCAGACACTGACTGCTAACCCTAAATATACCCCGAGACCGATAGCGCACTAGTAGCGTGAGCGAAAGCTGAAAAGCACCCCGGAAGGGGGGTGAAAAGTGCCTGAAACCTGTTAGTAATAATGGATGCGGCCTGAAAGCGAAGAGTCTCCTCGAAGGAGCTCCGGGCAACCGGATAGTACGAGAGGAGAGGAGCAGGGTTGCATCTTCCGTCTTGAAACACGGGCCGGGGAGTTCATCTTTGTGGCAAGCTTAAGGAGTCCTCAAACTCTGGAGGCGTAGGGAAACCAACATGCTCATAACACCTTTCGAGGGGCCAGGAGCGAGGTCTGATAAAGGCCTGGAGTCACGAGGGTGAGACCCGAAGCCGGTCGATCTACGCCTGGGCAAGGTGAAGCCGAGGGAAACCTCGGTGGAGGCCTGCAGGAGTGCTGACGTGCAATTCGTTTCTCTGACCTGGGTGTAGGGGCAAAAGACCAATCTAGACCGGTTATAGCTGGTTCCCTCCGAAGTGGAGCCCTAGTCCAGCCTGGTTGGAGATGGCCTGTGGGGTAGAGCACTGATAGTGGCGTAAAGGCGGAAGCCGTAAAACCATTGTCAAACTCCGAATCTGCAGGCATCTGAGAAGACCGGAGACGGGCGCATGGGGGTAAGCCCCATGGCCGAGAGGGGAACAACCCAGACCGAGGTTAAGGCCCCCAAGTGCTGGCTAAGTGTTAAACGAAAGGTTGTCATAGGGCGAAGACAGCGAGGAGGTAGGCTTAGAAGCAGCCATCCTCTAAGAAGTGCGTAACAGCTTACTCGCCGAGCTCTCTGGCGCCGAAAATGGACGGGGCTAAGCCAGCCGCCGATACCCCGGAACACCCGGAGACGGGTGAATTAGTAGGAGGGCGTCCTGTTTGGACCGAAGCAGGGCCGTGAGACCCTGTGGACCGGACAGGAATGCAGATCCCGGCAGTAGTAGCAGCAAAGTCGGGTGAGAATCCCGACCGCCGAAAGGGCAAGGGTTCCTCAGCAATATTCGTTAGCTGAGGGTTAGTCGATCCTAAGGTCCCACTTAACCAGTGAGCGGCCGAAAGGGAAAACGGTTAACATTCCGTTACCGCGCAAGTACACGCGGCGACGCTATGCTCAAGTCCTGACGTTTTGGGGTAGGTTGTATAGGGCTGTCGCCCTATTTAAATGTTCGAACTCTGGGAAGTACCGTAATGGTGAGAACCAGGCGAAGACATGAATAGGCTAGCACTAGTGCTGGCTACAGCCGAGCCCTGGAACCCTTGAAAAAGGACTTGGGAAGAATCTTGCGCGCTCGTACCCAGAACCGACACAGGTGCCCCTAGGTGAGTAGCCTAAGGCGTGTCAGGGGTAACTCGGGCTAGGGAAATCGGCAAATTGGCCCCGTAACTTCGGGAGAAGGGGTGCCAGCGATCTAGGAGACCCCTGGGATCGCTGGTCGCAGTGACTAAGGGGGCCGGACTGTTTAATAAAAACATAGCGTCTCGCAAGGGCGAAAGCCTGAGCACGGGACGTGAGTTCTGGCCAGTGGCGGGTCGTCAAACTGCGTTACAACGTGGCTAAGCCCCGCTAAACGCCGGGAGTAACTATAACTCTCTTAAGGTAGCCATATGCCTTGCCGGGTAAGTTCCGGCGTGCATGAACGAATCAACTAGGTCCCCACTGTCCCAGCCCGGAGCCTGGTGAACCTCCAGACCAGTGAACAGTCTGGTCTCGTCCAGCGGAAAGAGAAGACCCCGTGGAGCTTTACTGTAGCTTGGTGCTGGAGCATGGTTTTAGGTGCAGAGCATAGGTAGGAGCCAACGAAGCCTAGCTTTCGGGCTAGGTGGAGGCGCCCGTGGAATACTACCCGCTTTAAACTGTGTTTCTAACCCTCGAAAGAAGGAACAACGCCAGGTGGGCAGTTTGGCTGGGGCGGCACGCCCTCGATAAGAAAACAAGGGCGCCCAACGGTCAGCTCATCCGGGACAGGAATCCGGAGTAGAGTGCAAGGGCAGAAGCTGGCCTGACAGGATTTCTAACAATGAGAAATCCTGCCGCGAAAGCGTGGCCTAGCGAGCGGTCGTACCCTCTCAGTGAGGGTCGGCCACGGCAGAAAAGTTACCCCGGGGGTAACAGAGTTGTCGCGAGCGAGAGCTCACATCTCTCGTATGTGCCTGTGACATCTTCTCTCTTCCATGCGTGGGAGAGTACATCGACCTCGCGGCTTGCTTCCTCGATGTCGGCTCTTCCTATCCTCCTGGTGCAGAAGCCGGGAAGGGTAGGGCTGTTCGCCCGTTAAAAGGGAACGTGAGCTGGGTTTAGACCGTCGTGAGACAGGTCGGACTCTCTTTGCTGGACGTGTGGGAAAGCTGAGGGTAGCAGCCTTTCAGTACGAGAGGAACGAAGGGTGGGCGCCTCTGGTCTACCGGTTGTCTGATAAGGCATTGCCGGGCCGCCACGCGCCTAGGGATAAGAGCTGAAAGCATCTAAGCTCGAAGCCCTTCCCGAAAAGAGCTTTCCATTCTGCCCCCACGGATCACCTCCGGCGACGGAGGAGATGGGGGTAGACGAGCACTCGAATAGAAGATTCGGTTGATAGGGACGGGGTGTACGCGCCAAGGCTTCGGCCGAGGCGTTTAGCCTGCGTCTACTAATCGTGCGAGGCGTGTCGGAGACTGCTTGGCGCTAAAAGGTGAATCTCAGGAAATGGGGGAAAACTGCGCGGTGTGGTGGCAAAGATGCGTGGTGCAGTTTATACTTTTTAAAAACATATTTAATTTATTGTAATGTCTCCTAAATAAGGAAACAAACTCAATTAATAACATTGGACATAAATTGTATAGACATAGTATTCAATATTAAATGTCCACTTCCAGAGAACACTTATGATTAGAGTATCAAGAACTAGAGGGAGGCTTTCTTAAAATGCCCAAAATCGCCGAGAGAATCTGTCCAAAATGTAATACCGAGTTAGAGGCATGGAATATGGTGTGCCCAAAATGTGGGCATGTGCTTCTCGCAACACCCGATCCATCCCAAATGGAAGTTCAACCAATAGTCCATCCTGAAATCACCAAATCCCACCCTAGCATTTTTCATCCGATGAAAACATGCCCTAAATGTTTGAATTCGGATATCTTATACAACCAACCCTTAAAAGCTGGAGAAAATTCGGTAATCCTTATCGTTGGATCCGTAGCGACCCCAATTCTTGTGGACTGCTGCAAGCGATGCGGATATGTAGAGATCCATTTGAATGAATCCGAATTAAAAACACAAAATTGAATTCTTATGAAATATTTACTCTTATTGAGTAATCTCTTCGGAGAAGACATTTTCTAAGAAGGACAATTTGGGATATAATCACAATTATTTTTTTGATTACCAAGAATAAATGCCACTTGTATATTGAGAGGGGGTATTGCTATTCTTGTGCGTTCGCAGGTACAGGATAAGTTTCGATATATTTTACTGAAGAGATACCATCCAAGTTTGTAATAAGTTCGCTCGCAATAAAGGATTTAATAAATTGTAGACCTTCACCGAAAAGTAATGTTTCCTCCCTTGGAAGCTGGATTGTAACAGTTTCTTCTTCAATTAAAATTGAGAATTCATCGGGATTTGCTTTTGGTAGATGTTTTTTAATGAAAGCTTTTGTGATGTCCTCTTGGTTATGTAATATTGAATCTACTGACACTACATAAACTAATGTTCGACCTGCGAGGGGAGGATTAAAATCAACTGTAACTCGACCTCCGTGGACGCTCCGAATGGTGCCGAATCGATTTTGAATCCTTACACGCATATTAGGAACGGGTTTAATATTTTGCTTTTTGAATCTTCGAATTGACATTACTTGAACTTTAGATCGATCTCTTGTACCAAACCCTTTTTCAGGAGGAATTACTACTGTTTTAGACTCTCCGGGTTTCATTCCAGGGAGGATCTCTTCTATTCCTGGGATTACATGGCCTTTTCCTACAACCACAACTGTAGGTCCGTCAGTTTCATCAACAATTTTATCAGAATTTTCAATTTTACCTTTCCAAGATATTTGTAAGATATCTCCGATGATAACTTGCTCTTGAACTCCTTCTGTAGCTTCTTGTTGTTCTGTCACGTCGAACACCAATGCTTCTTTTATAATCAATATTATAAAATTTCTTTTTTCATAAGCGATTCAATCATCTAGCGGTTCAAATTTCATATTTTTTTGATGCAATTTTCTTCGATATTTGCCCCATTTATCTTCTGGAGAATACCTTGCAGGATGGGCACTTCTAGTTTCTCCTCCACATTCAGGACAATCACTCTCTGAGAGGGTATATCTCCCACATACAGAACATTTTCTAAGGAGTTTCATTATTTGTACTATCCCTTATTAAGAAGTTATGATTGACGTGTGATACATTCCTCTAAACGATTAGATACTTGAAAAATTGCTTTTTCAAGAATTGGTTCAGTGATAGAACCTTTTGCAGAAATGTAGGTGTTATTTTCATATCAATGCTGTAAGAAATAATATAACTGTTAAATAGATATAAACAGAGAAAAATTTTTTCTATTTTGCACGTTCAAACTTCCCTGTTCCTTTAGCTTTTTCAATAGTAGTAATAGCAAGATTAACAGCTTTTTCTAGCGCTTTTTCGGCTGCTTTATAATCTTTGGCTTCGACTACAACCCGGTAATGGGGGGAACCGATCGCTGTGATCTCAATTTTTGCAATATCAGGACCATCCGCTTTTTCAGCCATTTCTAAAGCTTTTTTAATAATTTGAATCCCATTAGATGCCGGTAAACTCAATTCCAAGATGCCAGAAATCGTAATAAATGGTAATTCTATGGAAGAGTGCGTAAACCGAGAGACGACTTCAATCCATTCCTTCGGGATCTTGGCGTCTCTCAAAATCTTTTCCCCTTCTTCAATTATCTTCTCGAGCCCTGCATAAATCGAGCCGTACCTTTCTTCAAGTGGCCTCCCGACCTCGTTGTAAGCGGAATCCAAATCTCTTCCAAGAGTTTCGGCTACTAAACGTAATATATTGGCCGCTTTTTGACTATTCTTCCACGCCTGAATCTTTTGACGTCTAGCAGAATCTCCTACACGGCGGATAGACATGTCCACATGGCCTTTTGCAGGATCTACTCGTGTCACTCGGGCAACAACTTTTGTTCCTTCCCGAACATAGTCTCGGATATTCCGTACCCATCTCTGACTGATTTCAGAAATGTGAACGAAAGCAGACCCTTTTTCTAAGTTTGGATATTCATCTAAAGTAAAATAAGCACCATGACTTGTTACATTTGTGCAAGTGGAGAGAACCAATTCCCCCTCTTCAGGCATTTCTTTTCGAACCAAAAAAAATCCCTCTCAGAAAATCAATCTTGTAAAAATTCTTGAGTAGATAGATTATTAAGTTTGTATTGCTACCACACTTCCCCAAGAACAGTACCGAGGAACTTTGCCACACCTCCAGCGGGTTCAGTTAATTCAGTGTTACATACAAGGCACCGAACCACCGTCGAGGGCTTATTAAAGATGATTTGAGTATTTCCACAATCTTCACAACGAACTTCTAAAAAACAACTTCGAGGTTTAGTTATACTCTCACGCATCAATCCATGCTTCCTTACATAAATCAGTCATTTGAATTTCATTTGCAATTTTTTTTACAATAAGTATTTGAGCATTATCATAGGGAATTAATACGACATCCTCCTTCTTAAATGGTCCATAGGTTGTAAGATCAGTTCCGATGATAGCTGGCAGGTTTTTAAGGATACGAACTAAAGAGTATTTTTTTCCATCTATATTCAAACCTTGTGTTTTTCCAGTTATTGCCTCTGAAACACCTTCCACGAACAAGCCACCTTCTTTAATAAGAGCAAGAAATCTTAATTCTTCAGGAGACAATAAAGAGGGATCCAGTGGCTTTCTTTCTTTTACTATCTCTAAGATCATTGACAAACGCAACAGCAATATATCTTGAAGGAGAAATCGCATCCGAAGTATAATAGCCGCTTGAATCGCATTTTCTAGAGGATTGTCTATGATTTTCTGAAAATTTTTAAAAAGTACACTTTTTTGTGTGTAAAAATCTTCTGGGAGCTTTGATAGTACCTCATTCGTTCTGTTATCATGCCAAACATTGAATAGTTGCCTATAAAGGTCCTTTGTCATTGTCTCAACCGTATTCGGATCCTATCCTTCCTCAATTCGTGGTGCTAAAAAGTATGTTAATCGACCTCCATTAGGGATTGCGAAATCTAAGCGGAGTGGCATATCCTTGGAAAATTCAATAGAGACCTCATCAGCCATTTTAGCAGCTCGTGCCATATCTCTAAGATATCTCAAGGTATAGACGGCACGAGACTCTTCCTTAACATTATAATCTGAGACAGCTTCATCATCCTTGTTAATTTTCACCTCAACTTCACGTGTATCGCTTGTTGCTCTTGCCTTAAGGGTGTTAGAATCAGAATGAAATTCTATATGATCACTAACCACTTCTACGTCCTTCACAAGTTCAGCTAACATTTCTGATCCAAGTTTAATCCTTGTAGCAAATTCAAGAGAGGGCATTGGGGTATCTTCACCCTCCAAATCTAAGGTCGAAATTGAAAAGCGACGTTCTGGTCCAAGACCTGAAAACTTGAAAACTAATCGACCTTTTTCCACCTCATATACGATATCGAGTGCTTCGCCCCGTTTTGATCGTTTAATGACTTCTTTCACTTCATCCATACTAATTCCGATGCTTAGGTTTTCGGTGTATGAATAATCTTCAAAAACCTCTTGAGGCAATTCAAAATCCACAAGCGCGACACGTGCAGGATCCATACTACGCATTCCGAGATTATTCTCTGTTACCAAAATGTTTCCTTCACTAATCACAACTGATACCGCTTCGACTAACGCTTGGAATAATTTAGCATCTGTCACACGACAGGAGAAAGTTGCCACGACTGCTCCTCCTTACATATTTTAGTATACATTGCCAAAAGGACCGGTTAAAGAACTTTTCTTTCATATCTTAAATCTTCTGGATTACGTGCATTAGACTTTGATAGGATTTGTTGTATATGGATCATCTTAAATGTTTAAATTACTATTCTCTTTTTAGGGATTGCGTTGTAGAACTCCCTTTATACAGTTTGGAGATTATGAAATCTCTTTATAAAATTTCTTTAAGGAAGCTTCTATCAATATTTCCTCCACTCAAGACACAAACAACTTGTGTTCCCTTTCGAATGGCAATTTTCTTGAAAAGGAGAGCGGCAAATCCCGCTGCTCCTGCTGGTTCCGTTAATATTTTGCATCGTTCTAGAATTAAACGAAGAGCAGCTATAATTTCCTTATCTGAAACAAGTACTATTTCATCTACATATTTCTTAACATGTGCTAAAGTATATTCACCTGCAAAAGGGGCTGCCAAGCCATCTGCAATAGTATCAATATTATTTAAAGAAATAACCATATCTTGTTTAAGGCTTTGAGTCATTACAGCTGCTCCAATCGGTTCCACGCCAATGATCTTAACATTTGGGTTCTTTGATTTTATAGCGGTCGCAATCCCTGAAATTAAGCCACCACCTCCCACAGGAACTACAACCATATCGGGGGTGATGACATCTTCCAGAATCTCTAATCCCATTGTACCTTGTCCAGCGATAATAAAAGGATCATCAAATGGATGAACTAGTATCAGATCGCGTTCTTGTTGAAGCTGGCGGCATTTAGCTATGAGGTCTTTACCGGTTCCATGAAGAATCACCTCTGCTCCATAGCCTTTTGTTGCTTTTATCTTACTTTTTACTGCAGTTAGGGGCATGACTACTGTAGCGTTGACCCCCATCAGGGACGCAGCATAGGCAAGACCTTGCGCATGATTTCCTGCTGAAATTGTAATGACGCCCTGTTCTTTCTCCTCTTCCGTCATGTGATAAAGTTTGTTTAATGCGCCTCTAGGTTTGAAAGACCCTGTTTTTTGAAAGACTTCTGCTTTAAAATAAAGTTTCACTCCAATTCGTTGTCCTAAATTTGTGGAAGAGGTCATGGGAGTTCGATGGATATAATCACCGATAACTTGTTGAGCCTTAAGGATGTCATTCAATCTGACCCAGGAGTAACTTTTTTTATGTTCCATTTATTTTGACTCCTAATCCTCGTTAAAAACGATTACAGTATTAGTGGAGAATACCCTTATATAAAAAAGTTAGGAGTTACTTTCGTATATATCGTTTAAGAGTGCTAAATCTTAATTATAAATAAATCTTAACTCATGTTTGACACCATTTAAGTGAGGGTTACAACCCTTCTCCAAGGCGGAACCCGGAGCAGTTCGATCGCAGGAGAGCCGCACTCCTGTTCATCCACCGCATTGGCCGCCTTCTGCGCTATAACCAATCCCGGCCACGCCTTCTCTCCTAATGCAGGAAAAGCTCCATCTCCTCCTCTCCATCCGCTCCTCGCAACCAAAGAGCCGCGGGGTGGGTCTTTTTGCTAATCAACATAAACCTTACCTCTTGTGGGCTTAACACCCGCCAGAGGTACTTCGGAGGGAAGCAAACGACTTACACCGCCCACATCGAGAGGTGACCGCGACTGGCCCCTCCTCGGTCCCTGATAGGACAGTAAGAATTTCGCGGGACGGCCCTTTTTCAGGTCCAAAACATCTGATCGGGGCCGGGGTTGCTCCTCCCGTGACCTTTTCTCCTGCTTTTCAGAGGGATTCCGCTCTTCTTCATGCCGTTTAATTTGCAGGAAAGGCAAATGAGCGGTCAGGGGGAGCCCGGTCGGGACCCACTGCGCAAGTCATTTCTTGAAACGAACACTTGCGTGCTTTTTGCGCATATAAGATAAGCGGTCGAGCTCTTCTAGAGAACGGGTAGTAGATTTACGGATATTGGCATCCTTGGACCATTGAAGGAGCTGGAAATAGCGGGGAAAGGGGGTGGCTCTCCCCAGAAAAGGCGGTGCAGGAAACTCGGAACATCCAGAAGACGCCGACTTCCCCCGGGATTAAGAGTGGACTGGGGGCTTTCCGCAAGGATAAAGCGTTAATTAGTATTTCGAATGCATTCCTTTCCGCTTTGGGCGTCTCCCATTATTTTTTCCGGCGTTCCAAAAAGTCAAACTTGAGTCTTAAATAGCTGTCAATTATATCCTATGTATAATTCTTAATCCCTTAAATAACTGAGATTTCATGTTACCAAGAATATCCTTTAGAGAAATCTTATTGATTGTTTATTATATTCAAATGTCGGATCCCTTAAATATCAAACGTTCGATCTGTCTGAAAGTTAGATAATTTTCAAAATCCACAGGAAAATTTTGAAGTATGTCTGCACCTATTTCTAGTTTTCCCGTGTCCGGATATGTAATTACTGTTCCCAAGACTCGAATCGTTTTACCCATTAGATCCTCGAGATTCTCAACCCCTTCCCGCAAATTAACTTTTATGTGCCCAGTTTTATCGTCAATAACTATGTATTGTTCATTTAAATCTACATACACACATACACCAACAATTCGCACTCGTGTATCAGTTTTGGAAATATCTTCAATAGTCATTTCGATGTATGGGGTTCTCTGCATCTACCTATTCACCTCATAAGTAACTATAACACATCTTTCAGGTCCCAATACTATTCCATTTCATATCTTATGATGATATCACTAATAAAAATTCCATTCCCCATGTGGAAGGTTTCTATAAAACAAATAATCTTCACATATCAACTAGTACTGAATTATGAATAATTAGTAATTTTAATCAATATGATATGTGTAATAATTCTTAAATATCTTCCTAAGAGCTTACATCTTTAGTTTCCTCAATACGCCTAAATGGAAATCCTTTATTATGAGTTCATATTTTCGCGTCCCTACAAAATCTCACTCGTTCTCATAGAGTGCCTAAAAGAGACAGGTGGGGGAAAAAGAATGGTTGAATTTTGTGAAAAATGCGGTGCATTGCTTTTCCCTGAAAAAAAGAAATCTAAAACAGTGCTCAAATGTCGCCGCTGTGGGGCAATTCAAGATCCTAATAAATCATCAGGTGGAGGTTATCGTGTCATAAATGAAATCCATCACACACCCCAAGATGAAACCATTATTATCGATAGTGAACAAGAGATCAATGTCCTTCCAACTACTGGTGTAGTCTGCCCCAAATGCCATAATACTATCGCATATTATTGGATGGTACAAACTAGGAGTGCCGATGAGGCGATGACCACATTCTTCCGCTGCAAGAAATGTGGCTATACTTGGCGTGAATATGGCTGATTAGCGGTCTATAGAAACATTATAACTGTCACTATTATTTTTAGATAAATAAGATACCTACATGGTAAAACTTCCTATAAAAATTATTAATTCAAAAAATGTAGTAGAAAAACTTCACTATTTGTGTTTAGTAGCAACTTAAATGATGATCATCCTCAATTAAAAAAGGAAATTATAGGTAAACTCAAAAAGAAGGAATAAATTTATTGCAGCATTCTGAATAATGCAGTTGCGGCCTTCCGCATCCAAGTATTAATCTGAGATTTTCCTGATACAATTAGAGCACTAATTTTTTCGTGATAATCAAGTAAGAACTTTTGAATTTTCTTTTTTTTACTCTCTATTTTGGTATCATCATATGATATGAAAAAACTCACATCGAAACCTTTTTCTGCTTCCTTCATTACAATTTTGGTCATTCTTCCGATTTCTGCATTAAGTTTTGAATAAAGGAAGTTATCTACATCATCTTGAAAGGCTAGGTTCATGTGGATAAGGGCAGAATTTGGTGTTCTAATAGCAGTCCCATTTGGAAACCTCATAACCTCTTTTTCAAATTCAACACAATCATCTTCGCAGAAAACACAGGGGAACTCGATCCCTTTAGTTTTACAGAAGAATTGTTCAAGTGAAGTACAGCGATTTACGATAAGCTCAAAATTCAAATTGAATTCCTCAAACAAGTAATTTTAAAGCTTTTACTAGTAAATTCTCTCATCCTAGATGTTCACAGGTGAGAATTGTTTTTGAACGTTTCTATTTCTAATCTATTTTAAAAACCTATTATTGGAAGAAAATGAGAAACCCTTTACTCACATAAAAGCGCCATATGGAGACCTGTTAATATGCTCCTAGCTCCTCATATTCTTAAAATGTTAAAGGGTTGGGCGCGGCTTTTTTCTAAGAATTAAATCCGATAACTTGGACTTTTCTGTAACCTCGTCTTCTTGAGTTAGTTCGGGAAATCCTTTAAATTTTTCTAAGAGTTTCGTATCTTCCAAATAAAGAGCATTAGCTAAAACTTCTGCAATAGTCTTAACGGGAATTATTTCTATTTGCCCTTTCAAGGATTTTGATAACATTGCATCACCAAGATTTGCATGAGGGATAATAACGCGCTTCATCCCGGCTTCTGCTGCTGCCGTTACCTTTGCGGTAATGCCTCCTACAGGAAGGACGATACCACGAACTGTGACTGAACCTGTTAGGGCTGTATCTTGTCTTACTGGAACACCTTCTAAAGCCGAGATCACAGCAGTTGCAGCACTAATCGAGGCACTGTCACCTTCTATACCTTGATAGGTTCCTATGAACTGGACATGAATGTCATAATTTGAAATATCTGTCCCGATATGCTTCTTTATGATAGCGGAAACATTCTGGATTGCTTCTTTTGCTATGACTCGTAAACGACCCGTGGCAACAATCTTTCCTTCACCCCGAGAGATCGCTGGCACAACTTCGGATTCAATTGGAAGAACAATTCCTGTATCTTCGCCAATCACCGCTAGGCCATTCACTCTACCAATCTCTGCTCCTTGAACTAGGATCATCTTATATTCTTTTCGACGCTCAGCCTCTCTTTCACTCATCTGCCTTTCAAGGGTCCACGCAAGCCGTTTTGCTTTTATGATATGTTCTCTTTTGACATAACGCATGTTTTCTTCTCGGGCAATATCTCCTGCTGCTCGAATCAACCCACCTAAGTCTCGTAACATCAAGCTTAGGTGGTTTTTCCTCCCTGCACGTCGACGGCATTCATTGATAACCTCTTCTACGGCCATTTTCTCAAAGTGTGGGATTTTCCCATCTTTGGCGACCTCTTGCGCCACAAAAGTAACCAACTTTCTCCTATTCTCGTAAGTATCAGACATTGTGTGGTAGACAAAGACCTCATAACCATACCCACGAATTCGGGATCTTAACGCAGGATGCATACTCCCGATAGTTTCTGCATTCCCTGCAGCAACAAGCACAAAATCGCATGGCACTAAGTCGGTTCGAACCATAGCTCCACTAGATAATTCTGATTGCCCAGTAATTGGAAATTTTTTGTCTTGCATCGCGCTCAGTAGTGCGACCTGAGTTTTTGGTTTAAGGGTTCCAATCTCATCTACAAAGAGCACCCCTTTGTGGGATTTGTGAATTAAACCCGATTCCACACGTTCATGAGCCGGTGTTCCTAGCCCTCCACTTTGGAATGGATCGTGGCGGACATCCCCTAGCAATGCACCAGCATGCGCACCTGTCGCATCATTAAAAGGTGCGTGGCGGGTTTCAGCATTATCTACTATTAGTTTGGGTACTAGCATTTCCCGTCGTGCCCGCATCTGACTAAAGATGAAAAACGTAATGATTGCAACAAAAATCCCCATCAAGATGTCCTCGCGGGCATAGATAAAAGTTATGAGAAGAATCATCAAGGGAATACCAATTGCAAGAAATGATCGAACAGATTCAGATTTTCGGGCTTGTAACTGATAATGTTCCACAATTCGACGCCCTTCTCCAGCTGGGACAGTCATTATTTTTGGGTGATGTTGATCTTTTGGATTAGGCAGACAAAGAATATCCTGCAATTCTTCTTTAGGTAAGAGTTCTGCAAGGGCTTGTCCTAGCATTGATTTGCCAGTCCCTGGCTTTCCAATTAGGAGTACATTTCTACGTTGAATTGCAGCTTTCTTGATAGCTTTGACAGCATCATCTTGTCCAATCACTTGATCTATGAGTCTTTTTGGGATTGCAATGTTTTCAGTGGTCTCAAATTCTATCCCAAGATCTGACTCTTCCAATTGTATTGTTTGGCTTGTTTCAAAATTAGTTTGGTCAACGTTTTCCTCAGAGAACCTCTTTTCCATGCAGATATCACTTCCAAAACAGAATAATTTGTTGGTTTTAAGACTACCCCATAATCTTTTAGGCACCCGAATATAATACTCTTATTTTTCGTGAAACAATAACAAAAATTTCTATCATTTTCCCTTTGAATTATTGGCTTGTTTAATTTATAGACTTCTAAGAAAAATAGATTTATTGTCCTAAAAAAGAATCGTTAAGCCCAATCAATAGACATTCGGTTTTTGAAAATAGTTGGGATTTAGAACCTTTTCAGTGTTCCCAAAATCTTTAAAGTATTTCCTCTCTCCCTAAGAGACTTGAAGAATTGTTGTTCTGCTCAATTTATTCTTTTCACAGGAATAAATTGATACTCTCTGAGGAAATATGATCTTGCTAAACCGTTACTTTTTCCTTTTATCCGGGGAACACTCCGAATTGCCTAAAGCTGAGATAGAAGCGATTTTGGAAAGTGAAAAGATCATTACTGGCAAAAAAGAATATCTGGATCAAGTATTGCTGATTGAAACAACCTCAGAGGGGTTAAAATACATTGCAGATCGAGCTGCCATGGTCCATGGAGGTGGTCTTCACCTCTTAACAATCAGACTTGATCATCACGACTGGAAGCACAAACTAAAGACTGCTATAAAGGCAATTAACCTACCACTGCGAGCTGGGAACTCTTTTGCTGTAAGAGGCAGACGTATAAAACTTAGTTGCTCTAACATCACAATACCCACATTAGAAATGATGATTGGAAAGTGCTTGAAACAACAAAACCTAGCGATTTATGTTGACCTTGAACACCCAGATCATATCATATTTGGAATCCTTACCGAACAATCTCTAGTTTTAGGACTTAACCTTTTTTCAATAAATCGAGGTGCATTTGATACACGTCGAGCTCATTTTAGAAAGTTTGTGCACCCGAGTGCTATAAATCCCCGACTTGCTCGAACAATGGTCAATCTTTCAAGAGCATCTCCTCAAAAAAAATTTCTTGATCCATTTACAGGCTCCGGTGGTATGCTTATTGAAGCAGGAATGATTGGATGCAAACCTTTGGGTATTGAGATCGATCTAAAGATGATTAGAGGCGCTCAAAAAAATCTACATTATTTTGGAATAAATGATTATATGCTAATAGTCGGTGATGCTCGTACACCCCCAGTCAAAGCCGTTGAAGCGATAGCAACAGATCCTCCCTACGGAACATCCTCCTCAACTAAAGGATTAACTGTATCCGAATTAATTCAAGACACATTATTAGCTTCACGAGAAATCTTGACCCCGGGGGGCTTTATTTGTATAGCAGCGCCTAATACAATCAATTTAGAACAACTAGGGGAAAATGCTAATCTACAACTCTTTTCCATGTTTCTCCAATTTGTTCATCGCAGCTTAACTCGAAAAATAGGAGTTTTCAAACGATGAAAGTTATTTTCCTTGGCACTTCAGCTGCAAGACCTACCACAATCCGTTGGCTCTCCTGTGTAGTCGTCCAGAGAAAAAATGAGTATTTTATGTTTGATTGTGGAGAAGGAACCCAATATCGCTTGTTCCAAGAAAAAATACGAATTTGGCATAGACCTGTATATATCTTTATTAGCCATCTTCACTATGACCATTGGGGTGGTCTCCTAGGCCTAATCGCATCAATGACTCTTGAAGGGCGAAAGAATCCTCTAAAGATCTATGGTCCTCTAGGTATCCATACACTTTTTCAATGTTTTTCCAAGATCCTTCGAATAGGCAATTTTCCCATTGAGTTCATGGAGTGTAGCCCAGGGATACTTCATGAAACTGAGGAGTATCGCGTAGTTGCTTGTGAAGGAACCCATAACATCCCTACATTAGCTTTTGCTTTGATTGAAAATAAAAGGCGGGGAAAATTTTACCCTAACCGTGCAAGAGCTAAAAAAATCCCAGAAGGCCCGTTATGGGGAAAACTCCAAAAAGGTGAAACAATCCAATTAGATGGTCGGGTAATCACTCCCGATCAGGTGTTAGGACGCCCAAGGCTCGGACGAAAACTCGTATATGCAGTGGATACACGCCCAAATCGGGATATAGAAGAACTTACTACTAATGCAGATCTGTTGATCCATGATGCAACCTTTAGTATAAAACAACAAAGCCGTGCAAACGAAACCTACCATAGTACCGCTTATGAAGCAGCCACACTTGCTAAAAAGGCTCAAGTCCGACAATTGGTGTTAACCCATATTAGTGCAAGATTTAAAACTGATGAGATTCTTCTCCGTGAAGCGGAAGAGGTTTTCGAAAATTCGAGAGTGGCATATGATGGGTTAACCCTATTCATCCATCATCGTGATTGAGTTATTCAACTTTACTTCTTTCCCCTCTCGTGTATATGGCGCAAGCCAATTTACGACGCTTTCAAGCTGTGGTGAAGTAATTTTGATAGTAATTGCACCTAATGGGGATTCACCTTCAGGTTGACAAAAGCTGATCTTTCCTACTACGGCTGTTTGCTTATGAACGCAAAAACTTACCAAATTCCCCAGGTCTCGTTGTTTCATTACTTTTCGACTAGCATCTAATATCCTTTGTTCGCGAAGTTTCTTATAGAGCAATTTAAGAGCATTTATTCCGGATGTTTTCCCATAGAGGTGGGATTGACCCGCAATTTCCTTGATCGAATATTTTGGAAGAGGAATCAAATTTCGTAAGGCTTGCTCAACTTTTATTCTATCTTCAGTTTCAAAAAGTGGACAGAATATTTCAATTTCTACAACCATCTCTACGAAGCCTTCTATGATTTAATTTGGTTAAAAATCACTGTGGATCCTTATTTTCCACCTCACAATACTTCCTTTTGTTAAAGTTATACCTTTATATTATATTTTTATAATGTAAGAAGGATTCAAAAAATAAATGTGATTTTACATGACTACTCTTCGACTTTTTTTAGCAGTTGAAGTGAAAGATCCTACGATTCTTGAAAAAATCAAAAACATACAAAGCAAATTAAGCGTTACAAAGACTAGAATGAAACTTGTTCATCCTGAAAATTTGCATTTCACCCTAAAGTTTCTGGGAGCCACTCCGGAAGCCCTCATCGATGAAATCTTCGTAATCATGCAGAAAATTGATGTAAAAAGGTTTCCTGTTACGATTGCTGAATTAGGATGTTTTCCGCGCCTTTCACGTCCTCGTATTATCTGGTTAGGGCTTTCCCAGGGATATGACCGCCTCGCAAAGATTGCAAAGTTCCTAGACGAAGAACTCCTTTCATTTGGGTTCGAACGAGAAAAACGGCCCTTTTCAGCACATTTAACACTTGCACGGATCAAAGATTCACGAATTGACTCCCAACTTGCTCGACAACTCAGAGAGTTGCAAAATATCGAGGTTGGCACTTTTTTCGTTGAAGAAGTAGTCCTTAAAAAGAGTATACTTATGCCAAAAGGCCCTATCTATGAAACTCTGAAAACAAAACTCTTGTCGCAAAGAGAGATATTAAATAAATCTTAAGAAAATATCTAAGGTGGAGAGTATTCATATGAATTGGTGGGACGACGACTGGCGATCCCGTAAGAAAAAAGGACGACGAGGCTATTGGGATGACATTTTTGACAGAATGCTCGAGGACATTAATGCAATGTTTCGAGACTTCGCTAGATGGCCTGACTTCCCAGAACAAATACGTCCTTTCATGCAAAATGATAAAACTGAATATAAAAAAGCCGATATTCTCGGTCCTTTTGTTTATGGTTTCAAATATACTATAGGTCCTGATGGAGAACCTCAATTCGAAGAATTTGGGAACATTAAACCGAGTCCAAAGGGAGCAATAACTCGTGAAAGACGCGAACCCCTTGTCGACATTATGAAAACTGGTCCTGACGAGTTAAAAATTATTGCTGAGCTTCCTGGGGTTCGGAAAGAAGATATTAACCTGAAAACGACCGAACGAACAATGCTTATCACAGCTGGACACGGTGACTATAATTATCAAAAGAAGATAGACCTCCCTGTTGAAGTTCAACCTGAATCCGCTAAAGCTCGCTATAACAATGGAGTATTAGAAGTTTCTCTCAAAGTTCGTCATCCAAAAATCAAAGAAGATTTTTCTGGCCATAATATAGATATTGAATGAATCCTAGTAAACAATAGTTACTATTGCCCTATAAGGGATGAAATAATATTATCATGAGAATTCCACACTCCAAATCTTTCATAAATCCAGTAATCATTTCCTAAACATATTAAACTATTCCTCCAATAATGTAAACAACCTCATTGGATCGTCTCCCAATAGTTTTATAACAAGATCCATATCTTTTCTCGCTTCCATTTGTTACCAAACTCAAAGCTCGCTACTGCTCCAATGAGATTTATAAGTTGAAAATATAACTAAGATAACTCAAAATTTAGTTGTGGGTTGATGAGCCATTTACATCTTTGGTAGAAAGACTTGGTTACTTTATCTCGATTGATCATGTTTATTCATCTCGATAAGACTCATCGTCTCAAAATGTGTCAGTACCACTTGTTCTAACGATTCGAGATAGCTGATACCCTTCATAAGGACAAATGGTTTAGCTACTTGTTGGAACATTTGCACTGTCGCCTAAGCTACTTCTATCATCTCTTCTGGGTTCAGACGAGGAAACATCTGGCTTAGATCAACCACCTGTTGTTTTAGAAGCAAAATTTCTAATGGAGGGTAGGTTCCACAGTTTATAAAATCCATATACGATAAACAATTTTGCAATTTTTAAAATTTGACACAAAATAAAAAAAGGTCAAATTTTGAATTGATTTTTATTAATTTAATTAGATATCGTAACGATAAGCGATTTCTGCCTTTAACGATAAATATTTACACATGATAAACAGCGATTTAGGGATTTATGAGTGGTAGGTGAACTTACTCATTTGTAGGAAACTAGATCCTCAATAACTACGATTAGGAGTTGAAGAATTGTAACCATCAATAATAATAGTAGAAAATGAATTGTTTTAATTTTTGAGAATTTATACCTAAAAAGACATAATTTTTGAGAATTTATACCTAAAAAGACATATTTAAATGCCCTATCAAGATTACAAAAATGGTGCTTATATGATCATATTATCAGATGATCTAGGTAGCATACCCCTCCCAAACGATGTAAATAAGAACACATACACGACTGGCTATTTTCATGCCGTTGAAAAGATAGGCCAAGGTTCTGAGCTTACTAATGATTCATCATCACACATAGCATTCAATAAGATTTGTAGAGAAACAATGCGGGGTAAATTAGAAACAGGGTTAGACATAGTAACTTATCCACAGATGGGTGTAGACATGATCACTCAGTTTTTAAAACCTATTCGAGAACACCCACGACAATCTAGTCCTCCATATCTCATAGATGAGAAATATGCGGTTATACCACAATTGGTGAGCATAAATCCCGAACTCGAGGCTTTTTCAGAAGTGCATGGCGAAATCCCAAAGTTAAAAGTATGCATTACAGGACCTATTGAACTCTATCTTCATACAGAAGTCGGTCGATTCGTTTCTGAGGATCTTTTAATGAATATAGCTGAGAGTGTGCGAACATTTGTTAAACAAGCCTTTATTTCAGTCGAGTCAGCAGAGATAAATGTTGTAAGTATAGATGAGCCATCCTTAGGGCTTAGGGATCTTGGGATGTGGGATGAAGACACATTGATCAGTGCATTACAAAAAGCCACGGATTTTAAAAAAAATATTACTACCCAGATCCATATGCACTCGCTCAACTCCCGACACATTCCATTACAAGTGGAGGGGATCAATGTTCTTACTTGCGAATACGCAGGCAATCCAACACAGCTGAAAGGTGTGGGCAAAGAAGAATTTGAAAAATATGACAAATTTCTTCGGGTTGGGATAGCGCGGACAGACATTGATGCGATTAATCTAGAGCTGCACGAGAAAGGAATTAAAAATGGATTCAACCGAATAAAAAAGGGAGAACTTCCAGCTTCCATCATTGTTGAGGACCCATCAATTATGATAAAACGACTTAAGATGGTTTATAAGCAGTTTAGAGATAGGCTCTTTTTTGCTGGTCCTGATTGTGGATTCGGGAAATGGCCAACACAAGAAGCAGCTTTGGTACAACTATCTCGCACAGTTAGTGCAATTTCGCAATTTCGTAGAGTAACCTAACTCTAGAAGAAATCGGATGGGGGCCCAGGATGTAAGGGTGGGAGATCAGGAGAACAATTTGGGCATTCCCAATAGGCGTGGTGAGTGGGAAGTGGTATGGGTGTTCCATATGACTGTTGTAAAATATCTCCAACTTCGATCGTATGGTTAATTTGTTTTCTTATCATGGGAGCTCCACATTTTGGACAACACCGTTTCTCATCAAATGGATCCAAGTTATACACCTTTATTGGTTCATGGGGACTCTTTACTTGTTTGAGTTCCAGTTCGTCTAACACATAAGCCAGCTCGAGGGAGAAAAACATGGCAACGAGAACGGCGCGCAGCATGAGCGCGGCCTTGGGGACGGGGGTCAGGCCCTGGCGGGCCCGCGGCTGCTTGACCCGGCGGGAGACGAAAATCTTAAGTATCTGGCCTAACAACTTCCATTTCGGATCCTGTTCGTCCACAATTAATGGTACGTCCATTGTTATCATCGGAGGAACGGGATCCACCTCCCTATATAAACTTTTCGCCTTGCAGGAGGCGTAAAAAAAGGCTATGAAGGTGGCAGGAGCGGACTTTTAATGGGCGGGGTCAACCCACCCCGCGGGGCCAAAATCCGGTCAGAACTGGCGGCCTTTTCTCTCCCACAATTCGAGCACACTATGAATAGAATCTTTCATTTTATATGAATGTTTTTAAAACCAATACAGAGGTTTGAGAAATATTCACATAAAATTACTAGGATCATTGTATTCTCTCTTTGAAGGAAATACTCCTCCTAAAACAGTTTTTTCTAGTTTTTCTAGATTTACCATCTTTATTTCTTTAGAAGATAAAGTAAACTTAGTAAATCTTCTTTTTTCAAAATTCAAGCATGAAAATGCGGGAATTGCCCTGCGACTTTGACGGTGAAAATTGAAATAAATTATGGATCTGAAGAAATTCAAAAGTAAATATAAAAAGTAAGCAACTCTCTATTTAAATTAATAGCTGTTAAGATACTTTCAACCGTTTATGTTAAAAGTTCAATAAACTTGAATTGAACCGTTTTCTGGCTTTTTTACTCCCTCTTTCATGTGTAAGATTTTAATTGTTTTTCTACTAATCTTGATAGATATGGAGGTGTTATTATAACCCCAAGACGGAGAATATTATTTGGTTGTATATTATTGGTATGAAGATGGGTGAAATATCGCTCTTTTTTCTTAAAGACTCCACATTGACCTATAAGACGCTCTAAAGGGGAATCATGCAAGTTTTAGAGTATTGATTGAAAATGGATAACATTTCATTTTTGAGGTTTTTAAGCTACTAATAATACAAATAAGAGAGAGTGATTAGCATGTCTGAGCCAACCGATTATATACATGCATGGGCAAAACTTCCTGAGCTCTTTTTTACATGGCTGGATCGTGCTTTTTTTTATCTAGTTAGATTGTGTATAATCGGAGGGATTATTTCCATCATCTGGGGAACAATTGTAGAGTTAACTGATTGGAGCAATGGGCGACGGCGTATCATCATGGGAATTGTGCTAGTCTCGGTAGGCCTAGCTCCAGAGCTTGTTGGGATCCTATAAGTCTTTATACGCAATTATAATCAAATCAGTAGATCTATTAGGTTCATATTCTTCAAATGTATAAGTGCCATACAATTCTATTTTTGTGAAGCCTGCCTCAAATAAGAAGGTCAGGAGTTGATTTTTCCTCCATGGTTGTAACTTTGTAGACCTCACTGAGTAAGTCCATTCTCCTTTATTTCTGATAAAAGTTACAACGTATAAAGTTATCAGCTTTTCATGAAGATCTAAAAAGCGAAAAAAGAGGAATTCCTTCCCTTTTTGTGTGGAGGCTTTTAGTGGCATGAAGTGCTTTTGGTTTTTGAGTATTTTTTCATAGTTTAGAAGCTGAATGATACAAACGCCTTTCAAGGATAAAATTTTATGCATTTCCTGAAGTGCTAACCGAAGATCAGCTTCTCCAGTCACTTGAGCCAAGTTATTGCCTACACAAATTATTGCATCGAATGTTCCATTGAGTCGTTTTGTTAATTCTTGAAATGCTGCGGTTTCGAATTGGATGATGGCACTCTCTGCTTGAGCGTTTAATTTAGCGCGTTCAATCATTTTTGGGCTAATATCGCACCCGACAACCTCTAATCCCCATTTTGAAAACTCAATAGCATGTTTTCCAGTGCCACATCCGGCATCAAGAACTCTCGAAACATTTAATCGTTTGAAAATAGTTCTGTAAAAGGATTTCTCTCGACTTATTCTCTCTGGCCAATTGATCATAAGATCATATTCTTTACTAAATTCATCGAAACATTCCATACTAATCTCTCCATCCATATATTCCAACTTTCCCAACTTATAACAAGATTCTCTCTGAATTATTCTCCCATCTTCGTAAGAAGTCCTCACTTCACAGTTATTCTGAAATGTTACCATTTTTCATTGAATTGTTGATAAAAGTACTACTGACCCGAAGAAATTGATAAAGTAGTGAGATATTTAATTACTACCATACTTGTGAAACAAATGAAATTCCATTAAGCGGATCAGTAAAATCTTTGTTAAAGAGTGGAGAAGTGGAATTAATGCAAGGAGCTATTAAGTTTAGTTAATAGGAAAAATAGGAAGAAGATCTGTAAATTGGTAAGATAGAACTGTCTATTCCTGTTCGGATAACCACCTCTCAGCATCTATAGCAGCTTCACATCCACTTCCTGCAGCAGTAATAGCTTGGCGATAACGATAATCGAAGACATCTCCTGCGCAAAATACACCTTCAATATTTGTTCGTGTTCCGTCTGTTACAATGTAACCTTTTTCATCCAGCTCAATTTGTCCTTCAAAAAGTTTTGTATTCGGTTCTTGACCAATGGCAATGAAAATCCCATCGCATTTGAGTTTGGTGGCTTCTCTCGTATTTACATTGTTTAATATCACTCCTTCAACTCGATTTTCACCAATTATTTCAGTGACAATAGAGTTCCAGATGAAATGGATCTTAGAGTTCTTGAAAGCTCGTTCCTGCATGATCTTACTTGCGCGTAACTGATCCCGTCGGTGGATCACAGTAACCTTACTAGCGAGGTTGGCTAGGTAGAGCGCCTCTTCCATCGCGCCATCACCTCCCCCAACTACGACAACTTCTTTATTCTTGAAAAAGAAACCATCACAAGTAGCACAACTAGAAACGCCCCGTCCAATTAACCTTTGTTCTGATTCAAGCCCAAGCCAACGGGTTGATGCGCCTGTAGCAATAATTATAGCTTTTCCTTCATACGTTTCTTCACTTGATGTCACCTTGAAAGGACGTGAGGTGAAATCTACAGATTTCACATCTTCATCAATAAATTTGGCTCCATATCGTTCTGCTTGTATACGCATCAATTTTATAAGTTCTGGGCCATCAATTCCATTGGGAAATCCAGGGTAGTTTTCTACTGTGGTAGTTAGCATTAGCTGCCCTCCTGCTTGGAACCCAGCAATTATAAGAGGGTTAAGTCCAGCTCGCGCTGAATAGATCGCAGCAGTCAATCCTGCTGGTCCGGATCCGATTATGATGATCTTTTGGGACAAATCTTTCACTATTCCATTAGTTTCCATTAATACTCAAATTTTTCCTCTTAATTTTATTTTTACATTGTCATTTTCACAGTTGCTGTTGCCCATTGGGCTAATTAATCCTAAAAAACCAAATAGGTAAATAGAATTAAGCCTAT